>DUCS01000029.1:0-46684 GCA_012959695.1 Cycloclasticus sp. | reverse complement strand
CATTGGAACAAAGCCCTTGTTGATGCGTCTGGTTTGGCCAGTAAGGCAATGATAGGTACGCGAGATCAGTGGAAGCCTTTTTACGCAACATCAAGGCCCTGCCTAGCTGATCTAGTTGTTGATGGCGCAAGCTTGGAGGAAATCGAAAAGTTATACCCGCCCAATAACAAGTTGTTACTAGCCAACGGTTTATCAATTCAAGCAGAAGATTTTTTCTCGGACATGGGAAGTGGTCAATGGTTACAGTTTGCAGTTACACCGATTAAAAACAGAAGAGGACGAACCATTGGTGCCGTCGAGACATTCGTTGATATAAGCGCACGAATTCAAGCAGAAAAATTTTACTGCAGTCCTCTGAAACCAACACACGCTCTTTAATACAAACTAACGAAGATGCATGGGTGCTAATTAGTGACAATTTAATCGATGACTGCAACCAAGGTGCGCTTGAGCTTTTCGGCTGTGCAGATATAACATCCCTCATATCATTGAGTTTTTTAGATTTATCTCCAAACAAACAATTTAATGGGCAACGCTCTAAACAAGAAATTGAAAGACATAACAAGATGACATTAGAGAACGGTTCTTGTTGTTTTGATTGGTTGTCTAAGCGGCTTGATACAGGCCAAACATTTTTCCTTGAAGTCACTCAAACATTGCTAACACTGGGCAAAACCCAGATTACTCAATTGTCCTTCCGGGATATGACCGAACGAAAGGCCATTGAAGCAAAAATTGCAAAGCACATTTATGAAGATGAATTAACTCAACTTCCTAATAGACTTGCGCTAACTCAACGTTTACAACATGTTTTAGCCGTCTATAACCGTACCCATTATAGAGGCGCATTACTGTTTCTAGACGTACAAAATTTCAATTCCATCAATAACCGATACGGCTACAAAACGGGAGATAAACTCCTCATTACCATCGCTAATCGATTACAAACCAGTGTTAGAAAAGGGGACACCGTCTCTCGCTTTGGAGGAGATAAATTTGTCATCATGTTTGAGGATTTAAACCCAGATGAATTCAAAGCGGCTCAACAAGTTGAAGCAGCCAGTCGTAAAATTCTGATAGATTTAGAGAAACCATACCAACTAAACGAGAAGCCACTGTCAATTTCCGCCAGTATCGGTATCGCCATGTTTTCGCATGACTCTCGGCCCGCACAACTGTTTCAACAATCTGACACGGCTATGCATCGAGCCCGCAACAAACAACAAAATGGCGTTAGGTTCTTCGACACAGCCATTCAAAAAACCATTGATGGTAGATCCGAGATTATTACATATCTACAAGAGGCTTTAGTTGAGACTGCTTTTGAACTGCATTACCAATTGCAAGTTGACGCGAAAGGGCAACCATTAGGGGCAGAAGCACTACTGCGGTTAAAGCATTCAACACAAGGCTATATACCACCCAACGAATACCTGCCTATCGCGGAAGAATCAGGCATGATAGCGCCTATTGGCAGATGGGTGCTAGAAACAGCTTGCCGGCAACTAAAACGCTGGCAAGAATCCCCAGCGACATCCAAACTAACCCTAACAATCAATGTGAGCCCAGTGGAGTTTTTGGAAGAGAATTTTATTGAGCATATTCAAAACACCATAAAACTGAATAACATTAAACACGAACGATTAAAAATAGAGTTGACTGAATCAATGTTGACGGATATATCTGACGAGATTATCGAAAAAATTATTCCATTAAGTAACCTTGGCGTCCAATTTTCATTGGATGGGTTTGGTAAAAGCCATTCATCCATGCATCACCTCAGCAAACTGCCCTTAAATGAACTTAAAATCGACCAGTCCATTATATCTACCCTCGAAGATGACCCACTAAACAGTAGGCTTGTACGGGCTATCACCATTATGACTAAAGAATTAAAAATTGATGTCATTGCGAAAGGCGTAGAAAAGAAAAAACAGCAGCAGATGCTCATCAAATTCGGCTGTTTCAATTATCAAGGCTTTTTATATGCAAAACCGTTATCAATTGACGAATTCGAAGCGCTTTTAGAAACTAAAAAAACACTGAACACATAACAGCAGTACAACGAAGCTCTATATTTTTTAAATTTAGCGCATTGGGTATAAAAGCGTTCGACTCAATATCTTTTTACAACCTGTTGATTTTAAAAAGAATATGGCGGAGAGAGAGGCTTTGTTGTAGCTTTATATATCAACAACTTACAGTCCATTTTTTCCTTTGCTATTAATGAGTTAAGCGTTCTTCAGGGCGACTAGCTAAAACCGATGCGCCCTCTAAGAACCTGCCAACGTCATTTCACTTATAAGAATTGAACCGGTCCGCGTATTACCCCGTAAATCCACATCGTTACCAACAGCGACTACCGCTTGAAAAATATCTTTCAAATTACCCGCAATAGTCACTTCTTCTACCGCGAATTGTATGATGCCATTTTCAACCCAGAAACCTGCCGCACCGCGAGAGTAATCTCCGGTTAACGTATTAACGCCCTGCCCAATCAATTCCGTCACCAACAAACCGGTGTTCATTTCTTTCAGCATTTGAACGAAATCCAAGTCACCCGGTTTAACCGTTAAATTATGTACTCCGCCGGCATTGGCTGTTGTTGTCATGCCCAATTTACGCGCTGAATAACTGCCCAATACATAGCCTTTCACAACACCTGCTTCAACAATATGTCGTTCAGAAGTGGCTACGCCTTCAGCATCATACGATGAACTGCCCATCGCCTGCGATAACAACGGCTGCTCATAAATGTCGATGAAATCAGGGAAAACTTGACGGCCTATGCTGTCCAACAAAAAAGTCGACTTACGGTATAAATTTCCGCCGCGTATGGCTGAAATAAAGTGACCAATTAAACCACCACTGACATCCGCCGCAAACATCACTGGACACTTTCGCGTGCTTAATGAACGCGCACCTAATCGCTTAACCGTTCTTTCAGCTGCTTTTTCTCCAACACTCACAGCGCTGTCCATACCTTGCGCTTTACGCGCCACGGTATACCAATAATCCCGTTGCATATTGCCGTCTATTTCACCAATCACAGAACAGCTCATGCTGTGCCTGCTGGCAAGGTAGCCATGATTAAAGCCAAGGCTATTTGCCAAAACACGTGTGCCTTCAAACGTTTGAACGCTAGCGCCTTCTGAATTAGTGATTTTTTCATCGTAGCCACGCGCAGCATCTTCACAGGTAACCGCCATCTCTATGGCGGCTTCCGCGCTTAACGCCCATGGATGGTGCAAAGATAAATCGGGAAAGTCGGTTGCTAATAGAGCCTGTTCGGGCAAGCCTGAATACGGGTCGTCTTCTGCATAGTGGGCAATTGCACACGCTGCTGTCACCATCTCTTTAATGGATGATAAATCCAACTTAGTTGAACTGGCAGAACCTTTTTTCTTACCGTTATACACCGTAACACCCACGCCTTGATCACGGTGGTGTTCGATGGTTTCGACCTCACCTAATCGAGCATTTACGGACAAACCCTGGCCAATACTGATGGCTGCTTCAACTTGGCCTGCGCCTTGCTTTTTTGCTTCGGATAAAATGTCTTCCGCGATGTTCTTTAAGCGCGCTATATCTTGCTCGCCAATTGGCGTATTGGTAACTGAATTAGGCATGTGTACCACCTACCGTTAAACCATCAATTTTTAGTGTTGGTTGACCAACGCCAACGGGGACACTTTGTCCTTCTTTACCGCAAGTACCAACCCCGCTATCAAACTCAAGGTCATTACCCACCATGCTTACTTTCGTCAACACATCGGGGCCATTGCCAATCAATGTGGCGCCTTTAACGGGTGTTGTAATTTTGCCGTTCTTAATCAAATACGCTTCACTGGCGGAGAAAACAAACTTCCCCGAGGTGATATCAACCTGACCGCCCGCAAAGTTCACCGCGTACAAGCCATTTTCAACCGACGCTAAAATTTCGCCCGGATCACTTTTGCCAGCCAACATATAGGTATTTGTCATTCTCGGCATCGGTAAATGCGCATACGACTCTCGCCGACCATTACCCGTCTGCGCCTGCCCCATTAAACGCGCATTCATCTTGTCTTGCATATAACCTTTCAGCACACCTTTTTCTATCAGTGTTGTGCATTGGCTTTGCGCCCCCTCATCATCTATAGACAAGGAACCTCGTCTATTTTGAAGCGTGCCATCATCCACGACCGTACACAGCGGTGACGCCACTTTTTCGCCTATACGCCCGCTAAAAGCCGAACTGCCTTTGCGATTAAAATCACCTTCCAACCCATGTCCTATCGCCTCATGCAATAATATACCTGGCCAGCCAGGGCCTAAAACCACCGTCATATTGCCAGCCGGAGCATCCACCGCTTCTAGGTTCACCAGGGCTAAACGCACTGCTTCACGTGCGTATGACATGGCCCGATCATCTTCTAGGAAATAGTCGTAACCTTGCCGTGCACCGCCGCCAGACCCGCCCTGTTCACGCCGCCCATTATCTTCAACAATAACGGACACATTCATGCGCACCAATGGACGAATATCACTGTTCAACGAACCGTTTTCTGCCGCAACCAAAATAACGTCATGCACACCGATTAAGCTAACGATGACCTGCTCAATACGCGAATCTATTAAGCGCGTCTGCTGGTCAATTCGCTTTAACAACGCAACTTTGTCTTCGCGTGACATTGAATCTAACGGGTCAATAGCAGCGTATAATGCAGGAACGCTGCGACGAGATGTTGGCTTAATGATTCCAGCCTGTCCACTGCGAGCAATCGCCTTAACGTTCCTAGCTGCGTCTAATAAGTTAGGTAACGCCAGTTCTTCGCTGTACGCAAAGCCTGTTTTTTCACCACTCACCGCTCGTATACCAACACCTTGTTCAATATTGTAATTACCGTCTTTAACAATGCCGTCTTCAAGCACCCACGATTCACTGCGTGACGATTGAAAATAAATATCCGCCTGGTCAATAGAGCTCGACATTAAGCCCCCCATGACCCGGTCTATATCGTTAATTGATAGACCGACAGGTTTAAGAATAACGCTTTCTGCTTGTTGAATTAAATCGTTCATTTATCTCTCATTTTTAAAGCTGCCGATGCTGAATAGCCGGCAGGCTTGTTCGTACTTTTTTCAGTTCAGATTGATTAAGCGTAGCCGTACAAATACCTTCACCCAATTCAAGTTCTGACAGTACATTGCCCCAAGGGTCGACAATCATACTATGTCCATAGGTTGAGCGGCCATTTGCATGCACACCACCTTGGTTAGCCGCAATCAAATAACACGCGTTTTCGACCGCCCTAGCTCGGCATAACAGCGACCAATGCGCTCGTCCGGTTAGCGCCGTAAACGCAGACGGGGCAACAACCACCTCAGCGCCCTTATCTAACAACTCACGGTACAGTTCTGGAAAACGCAGGTCGTAACAAATAGACAAGCCTAATACACCGAAGGGCGTTTCCACCACAACTGTTTTATCACCGGCTAAAAACCTGTCTGATTCACGATAGCTACCTTTCTCGTCAGCTATATCCGCGTCGAATAAATGGACTTTATGGTAATGCGCAACTTGCTCTCCATACTCGTTATACACCAAGCAACTGGCATACACTTTATTTTTATCGGCTGTACGAATAGGCATTGAACCCGCCACTATCCAACACGCATGACGCCTTGATAACTTGCTCAAGAAATCTTGAATAGGACCCACACCCAATGGCTCAGCAATCGATAACAGTTGCTTGTATTTTGATGCCATCAATGCGAAGTTCTCTGGTAATACAAGTAATTTGGCGCCTCGTGTTACAGCATCTACTACCCGTTTTTCAACTACAGCCAGGTTCTCAGCCAGCTGATCTGATGACACCATCTGAATGGCGGCAACCGACATCTGATTTATTCGCTTCATTCAACCGTTGGTGATGTAGACACCAATTTTTTGAACGGTAACTGGCCTATCGACGCATCAAATACCGGTGTTAACGCATTATCCACCATACCAAATATTTTACCGCCCGGTTTACTGATCTGTTTAATCTTAGGGTCACTCCACGGCCCGGTGACACGGTATTGATAGCCTACAAACTTATTCAGCGTTTTGCCGGCTATTTTTTGCACAATAAATACAGCTGCCCCAACCAGTGGGCCACCAGCAAGTGCACCCGCTATTGGTAAGCTTTCTGTGCTATTGGGCGTCACCGTAATCAATTGATCAAAATCTTCTTTCCCAAGCCCGACGCGGCCGTCAAAGTCGATACGTGCAGACGGGCTTTCTAAATAAAAACGTTTGGTTATAGCGTCGCCGTCATTAATCGTAAACCGGCCTTTTATCTTGTCAAAACTTAGACCTTTTTCAATCAAATCACTAAAGTCCAACTGCAGGCGCCTTTTCAAGGTATATAAACTCAATAAACCGAAAATACGGCCTATCCCTGGTTCTACGTCTAGCAATTTACCTTTACTGGTTTTGATTTGGCCATACCCATTTAAATGGTTCTTTGAGAACTCTTGCGGCTCGCCTGGCCAATATACGTCAAAAACCACGTCTGCCGGCGCGCCTTCTAAATCATCAAAAACACCTGTGTCATTTAACAAGCTCCCCAGTGATTTACTCGTTAACTGGCCTTTCAATCCCGTACGGCTAACGCCCCCTTCCAACTCCCATGCCCCATATGCCTGAAGTTGATCGCGTTTAGATTCCAGAGATAATTTTTCAATAATCATCCCGTTGTGTTTTCGTCGCAGCCTAAGTTCCATCGCACCCAATGCTGCATCCCCGAGAAACAAGGCCTTACTCTTCAAGTTGATATTCGGTATTTCATCTGGATTCAGGGGGGACTTTGTTTCGCGCAATCCTTCGGGGTTTAACGGAGGCAATTTTAACGTCATTAAGTCCAATTGAATAATTTCATTATTACCGAAACTATCTGGCAGTACATATTGACCCGACACAGACGGACTGACAATGTCTCCAGCCCAATGCGATACCGTATGTACACCCTTTATCTGAACATCACTGAATGTTCGATCCAACCAGTTTAGCTCACCTAATGTAATATCTAGTTGATTGACACTTAGCGTTGCATCCGATTTTGCGCCACCGATATGGAGTGCCTCTCGCCACTGTTTTACATCCAACGCCTTAACAAAACCGGACAATTTGAATCCTTTCTCAGCTGGTAATTCAGTTTCTCCCCCACCAAAATGTAAGCTGCCTTTGGACAACGAAAGCACGTCACCTTCGTCTTCAATAAAATGGAAATATCCTTTTAACTTATCACCGTAACTGGCCGCCATCGGCAAGCCAGTTTGGCCTAAGTTAAGCTCGACATTAAACCGTTTGGCGTCGGCCGACACTTTGCCAACAGGTGCAGGTAAGTCTACAGCTATACCCACCAAATCAGAGCTAAGTGAAATACTCGATGAACCACCGCCCGACAGGCCTGCATGCGGAAGTGTCACGAGTAATTCAGCTGCACTGTCGCCGTTTACGTACTGCCATGCTTTAGACGGATACTTTTTAGCCAACACAGCTGTGTTTAACGGACCGTTTGCTTTAATAAGCGTACGATTTTCTTGCGAATAAATATCAACCGTTAATGGCTGACCCAAAAAACGTCCACGTAAAGCGGCACCACTGAGTCCTTGCTCCGAGTATTTAATCACGCCTTGTATGTTTTCAAGCGCCACGTCTATCTTTGGAAACATTAACGTATTATTGCTTAACGTCGCTTGTGCTTTCACACGTGTTTTTAATTTAGCCCGTAGAGGGATTGCAATGTTTAAATCTACCATCGCTTCCCCAGACGCTCGGCTTTGCTGTAATAAAGCACCCACTGTTTGCTTTATCGGTGACTGTTCAAAGAAAGTAAACAAGCCGCCAATATCATCATTAACCTTGCCTGATACATTCAGATAATGGTCATTTTTAAGGTCAGCAACATCAACCAGAACGTTGGCAATATTATTGCCAGATATCCGTCCCTTTGACCCCACAATGCGCATACCTTCGTTTTTAAACTCCACCTGCGCGGACGCATCGACAACATCAGGCCAATCGTCAGCATAATGTAACAACACTGACTCGGTATCAAACAACACCTGAAAGATGCCTTGCTTATCTCGATAGGGAAAATCCGGCAAAGCACCCTTCAGCAACACGCCACCACCGGTTACCTGGCCTTCGGTAAAAGCGCTATCTAACCAATTGACAACGCCTTCCCCCATGATCCCAACCGGTAAATATAACGACGTAAACCGTCCGTCGGCATGACCAAAGCCTGCTTGTAAATCAATCACGGCATCGCTGCCATCGGTAGGAAGTTGAAGCTTAAACCGTGTTGCTGTCTCAAAATGAGGTGTGTTTGCTACCAGCCGGTTACTGCTAACAGCCCAACCATTAGCATCACGAAACCACGTCAACTGCCCAGTCAACTCATCCAGCTCAATCGGGTCCCTAAACAAACCTTTAAAGTACACCGCAGCATCTGCAGTATCAGCCTCTATCCATCCCTTCTCTGTTGTCGCGCACGCGCTGAGAGTCACATTTTTAACCCCCGGCGACTGCTCGTAGGCATGACTGGAAAAATCTTTTAGCTGACCACAAAATGCCCAAGCTTGTTGTTCACCTTCTGTTAGCAAAGACACCGTTACATTATTTAACCTGCCCGACGGGTTAACGGCTTGTAGCAGGTTGGCTGTTTTTTGATCCAATAAATCGCTGTGTTGAGCTAGGCTGCTAATTGCGGCTAAATTTAACCCCGTTAATTCAATGTTTATTTGCAGCTGCCCTTCATTAATTGACTGAAATTTAACACTAAATTGGCTTTTTTCTTGTTGTGAACCAGCGGCTTCAAACGAAAAATCTTTGGCCGTCAAGCTCCAACCATTGGCAGTTTTAAGCCAATCGAACTGACTATTGAATTGGGAAATAGCCAGTGTTTTTTTATTTCGCAATAAGCTCGCGGCCTCCACAACAACATAGCCTTTTACCTGAGTCAATTGCGCTGAATCCCACCTGCTCCATAGTTCTAGATCGCCCACACCGTGGTTGATAGACAGCTCGTCGACCTTTAGCCTCGACAAATATTTATCAATGTGAAGTTTCTCGGCTTTTAAATAGCCCTTTGCGTTCCAATCATTATCAGATAAAGGGTCTCCATCTATATCAACGGAAAAAGCAATGCTCTCACCATCACCCTCTGGCAACTTTGCCCGAAGGGAAAACACGTGTTTCTGGTCATTGTTTTTAAAAACAATGCGTGCGTCTTTTAACGTGACATCTGGCACGTCACGCATACCATCCTGCCAAGTTATCTGACTATCCAATACCTCAAAGTAGCCGTCCTCTAACAGCCAAGAGAAATCACTGGTGGAGTTTTCCGCCGACTTATTATTCGATAAGCCTAAAATAGACAGGTGCCCATCTGCAAATCGCTTGATTGATATATCCGTCTTTAGGATGGTTATTTTGTTCGGGTTTATACGCCCCTTAATAAAACTTAGGGGATTGAAGGACAATCGTATTTCACCCACCTGTAAAGCTTGCGCGGGGTTGCTTCGTTCCCCAAGTGTTACCCCTAATAGGCTAATTTGTGGCTGAAAGCCATTCATTGACGCAGACAAACCATCTACGCTGATATCGGTACCAGTTTCCTCACTTAAAAAAACTTCTAAATCATGTTTGTAACTAGGCACTTGCATGGCAACCAACCTTGCTGCCATCAGTACTAAAGCAAGCACCACCATGCTAACGGTGAAAATCCACAGCACAGAATGCCCAAATAGTCGTACCTTACTCATCATTAATGCCCTTGAGACCTACACCAAAATAACATCATACTGTTCCTGGCTATACTCGTTTTCGGCCCTAAATTTAATGTGCGCACCCACAAATGCCTCTAAATCTGCCAACGTCGTAGACTCTTCATCCAGCAACATCTCGACGACTTCATTGGATGCTAAAACCAATAACTCTTTGGCTTCATATTGCCTCGCATCGCGCATGATTTCGCGGAAAATTTCATAACAGGTGGTTTCAGGCGTTCGTACTGTGCCCGAACCTTGGCAAGCTCCGCACGGCTCACACATCACCCGCTCTAAACTTTCACGCGTGCGTTTACGCGTCATTTCAACTAAGCCCAGCTCAGATACATTGCTGATGGTGTACTTCGCATGGTCCTTATTCATCGCTTTTTCAAGCGCATTCAACACCGCTGCTTTATGCGCTTCATTGTGCATGTCAATAAAATCAACGATGATAATACCGCCCAAATTTCGCAGACGTAATTGACGTGCCGTTGCTTGAGCAGCTTCCATGTTCGTTTTAAAAATAGTTTGCTCTTGATTACTTCGTCCAAGGTAACTGCCCGTATTCACATCCACGGTTGTCATCGCTTCCGTTTGATCAAACACCAAATGTCCACCCGACTTTAATGCCACCTGCCTTTCTAAAGCGGCCTTAATTTCATTTTCAATATTGTAAATATCAAATAACGGACGTTCACCTTTATACAGCTCTAGTATTGATTCAACTTCAGGCATAAATGTAACCGCAAATTCCGCCATTCGGTCAAAGTTACTTTTAGAATCAATCACTATTTTCGTTACCGACGACTGATACCAGTCACGAAGAATACGCAGTGCTAGTGGCAAATCTTCATATATCAACCCTAACTCAACGTCTTTGATTTGCCGTTCAATAACATCCCAAAGTTTATTAAGAAACAGCATGTCAGCACGAATATTGTCATCATCGACACCTTCTGCTGCTGTTCTCGCTATATAGCCACCTGAGTAGCCTTGCTCCTTAAACACCTCCATACAAGCAATCAGACGCTCACGTTCGTCTTCATTTTCTAGCTGTTGAGACAGCGCTAGTTTTTCAGAATACGGCAAAAAAACTTGGTAACGTGACGGAATAGATAAACTCATCGTCAAGCGCGGCCCTTTAGTACCAATAGGGGCTTTGAGAATTTGCACAACAATTTTTTGGCCTTGGTGTAAGAACCGTTCAATGCCTTTTTCATCACACGGTGTTTCGCCATCAATCAGCACATCAGATGCATGTAAAAAACCAGCCCGGCCTAGCCCAATATCAATAAAGGCGGCTTGAATTCCCGGCATCACACGGGAAACTTCACCCCGGTATAAATTCCCGACAATATCGCGCTTACGTTGTCGCTCCACGATCAATTCTTGTAGCACCCCGTTTTCAAGAACCGCGACGCGTGTTTCAGGTGGCGTTATATTGAGTAGAATTTCATCGCTCATTCTATTTCCAAATTTCCTGTTATTTCGTTATGATAAAGCTGAATTACGCTGAGTGTTTTTCTCAGCGCCATGAAACTTATGCCCTTTGGCTATAAACGCTTATTAAATACGTCCACTACCTTACTATGAAAACACTTTTTACTGCTGCGATTTTACTCTTATTACAAGGCTGCTTTTACCAATCTGTTGACGATGTCGATATTAAATTAGCCAATGAAAAATGCAAAAATAATAACGGCGTAAAATCCATTACTATCTACGCTGGTGTTAGCACCGCTGTTGAATGTCAAGACGGCATCACACAAAGCTTCACACCCATTGGCAAAGACTTAGCCATTAAAAATAAAGCCAATAATTTAGCGATAAAAAAATAAGCTTTATTTCAATTTTAGCCCATGCTGTTTTAACAGCTGGGTTGTTTCGTACAAAGGCAGCCCCATGACACCAGAAAAGCTCCCTTCAAGGTGCGATATAAACATCGCCGCCTTACCCTGTATAGCATAAGAACCTGCCTTACCTTTTGGCTCGCCCGTCGCCCAATACCACTCCAAATCGTCGCTACTTAAAGCTTCAAACGTCACCTGATTAGTACTAACAAAGTTCGATGTAGTCTGCCCTAACATTGCCACTGACGTCAGCACCTTATGTGTTCGCCCCGATAATTTTTGCAACATAGCGAACGCATGTTGCTTATCCGCTGGCTTTCCTAGAATCTCACCATCCACTACGACGGAAGTATCTGAGCCAATAATCAGCACATCACTGTTAGCAAAAAAAAATTTCGCTGCTTGAGCTTTTTCAATTGCAAGCCGTAGCACATAATCTTCAGCTGATTCATCATTAAGAGGTGTTTCATCAATGTCTACGGCTTTAACATCAAACGCAACGCCTATTTGCTTAAGCAACTGAGCACGCCGGGGTGATGCCGATGCTAAAATTATTTTCATATTTATTCTCTGTGGTAAGGGTGGTTGTTCATTAAACTCCAGCCTCGGTATAGTTGCTCAGCTAGAATCACCCTTACCAACGGGTGCGGAAACGTTAACGGCGATAAACACCATTGTTCGTTAGCGCGCTTCAAACACTTGCCCGACAGCCCATCTGGCCCGCCAATGACAAATATAATATGCGTATGAATGCTTTGCCACGCAGAAAGCTTATTCGCCAGCCCTTCGGTTGACCATTGCTTGCCTTTAACCTCCAGTGCCACCACGTAATCCGTGTCCTTGATTGCCGCTAGGATTCGATCGCCCTCGTTGTCAACAATTCTAGCCATGTTACTTTGCTTGGTTCTTTTAGCCGGTGCAATTTCCACCACGTCTAATGAACACTCACGAGGCATACGCTTGGCATATTCTTGGTAACCCGCTGTTACCCATGCAGGCATTTTTTGACCGACGGCTAAAATTTTAAGTTTCATAGTGATTAATAGTATTAATGCTTGTCGTTAAATAATCTGATTCAACATAATAAAAAAACGGCTCAAATGAGCCGTTTTTGAATGCATCAATTGATAGCACTGCTACCGAACATTAAGCGGTGTCAATGTGATTTCTACGCGCCTATTTTGCGCACGCCCTTCTCTTGTTGAGTTGCCAGCAACCGGACTTTGTTCGCCCCGCCCAATAACATTAAAGCGTTGCCCTTGAACGCCTTGTGAACCGAGGTAACTTGCCACGCTTTGTGCGCGCTGCTGAGATAATAGCTGGTTGTACGACTCACTCCCAACACTGTCCGTATGGCCAACAACTGTTACTGTTGTATCGGTGTACTCTTTCAATATAATGGCAACAGAATCTAATACTTGATAAAAACCAGCATTGATACTCGTACTGTCTGTTCTAAACGTTACATTACCTGGCATATTAAGCACCAAGTTATTACCAACACGGCTGACACTAACACCAGTTCCTCTTAATCGTTGACGCAATTTCGACTCTTGAACATCCATGTAATAACCAACGCCGCCACCAGCCGCGGCACCTATCAAAGCGCCTTTTAAAGCTGTTTTTCTATCGCCTCTCATAGCACCAATAATGGCACCCGCAATGGCACCCGCACCTGCACCTTTCGCTGCATTACTGGTTTGTTGTTCTTCAGTGTATGGATTAATGGTTGTACAGCCTGCTAAGGTAAAAATAAGCCCTGCTGCTATACCTGTTGCTAAACTTTTTCTATTCATTTCATTCTCCCTGTGTTTACTTAGAAATTTTAGTTACGCGAACGTTCTACCGCACCTAGTAGTTTTATATCTTAAACCACTTAAATGAACAAACAATGAACTGGTTCAAACACTAAGCTTCAGCCTCAACCATCCACAATTTTTCCAATTGATAGAACTCTCTAATTTTCGGCTGCATAACATGTACAACCGTATCACCTAAATCGACCAATACCCACTCGCCGGCACTCATCCCTTCAACACCCAGCGGTATTAAGCCATTTCTCTTAGCCTCCATTGCCACTTCATTGCCCAGTGATTTAACATGTCGGCTTGATGTACCCGTCACAATCACTATATGATCGGTAAAGGAGCATTTACCCCTCACATCAATCACTTCTATCTGCTGACCTTTTCTCTCATCAAGGACCTCAGTTACTTTTGCTAACAACTGCTCACTCATTCTTTCATACCTTATTTTTATCTATGTAACGCTGTGTAATAATCGTGTTGCTGAATCATTGTCCAACAATCCCCAACAAGCCATTGCTCTACCGACTTTTTATCCATTATTCGTTGCCTAAGTTGTGTTGCAGAAACATCCAGAGCAGACACAGGCTGATGATATATTTTACCATGTGTTAAGTGTTTTAGCGTTGACTTATCTTTTGTTATATACGTTGCCGCATACGCTTCAATTTCAGGCACCAACTCGTTATTGAACCCTGCACGGTCCGTCACCACAATATGCGCTAAGCCGATAATATGTTGCCACTGATGCCAAGACATCAAGCCATTAAACGCTTCCATACCCAAGATAAGCAACAATGAGGCTTCTGGCTTTATTTTCCGATAGTAACGTAACGTATCAACCATATAGCTTGGGCCATCACGCTTTATTTCACAGTCATCTGCCTGTAAGTGCGGGAATGCTTTTACCGAGGCAGACAATAAAGAAAACCGTTCATCCGCATTTAAAACAGGTGGTTTTTTATGCGGCGGATTAGCCGACAACACCATCTGAACATAGTCTAAACTTAATGTTTGCTGTACATCACTGGCCGCTGTCAGGTGACCTAAATGCACGGGGTCAAATGTGCCGCCATACAAACCAATAGATTCAGCACTCATGACCGTGAGCAATGACAATTATTGGCGAATATGTCCTTCACCCAGCACGATGTACTTTTGCGTTGTTAAACCCACCAAACCAACCGGCCCACGCGCATGCAATTTATTAGTACTGATACCAATTTCACCGCCTAGTCCATATTCAAAACCGTCGGCAAATCGTGTCGACGCATTCACCATCACCGAGCTTGAATCCACCTCACGTAAGAAGCGCATAGCTTTTGAATAATCATCCGTCACGATAGCTTCTGTATGCCCAGAGCTATGCCGGTGAATATGGTCCATTGCTGCGTCCATATCTGCCACCACTCGAATGGACAAAATCGGCGCTAGGTATTCTTCGTCCCAATCTGCATCAACGGCTTTAACGCAAGACGGTAAGATCTCGCAAGTTTTTACACAGCCACGTAATTCAACATTTTCTGCTTGGTATAACGCCTCTAATTCAGGTAGAAACTCAGCCGCGACACCTTCCGAAACCAATAAAGTTTCCATGGTGTTACAGGTACCATAACGCTGCGTTTTGGCATTAAGGGCAATAGATATAGCCATCTCTTTATCGGCTTTATCATCCAAATAAACGTGACATACGCCATGTAAATGCTTAATCACTGGGACACGAGCTTCTTTGGTAATCCGTTCAATAAGCCCTTTGCCACCACGTGGAATAATTACGTCAACCGTGCCCTCCATACGGATTAACTCACCCACCGCATTGCGGTCCGTTGTCTCGATTACTTGTACAACATCCGATGGCAAACCGGCCTCTTGCAAACCTTTACTGATACACGCGGCAATCGCTAAATTTGAATGTTTGGCTTCTGATCCACCACGTAAAATGCTGGCATTGCCGGATTTTAGACAGAGCGCCGCAGCATCTGCGGTAACGTTCGGCCGAGACTCGTAAATAATACCAATCACGCCCAAAGGCACTCGCATTTGACCCACTTTAATACCCGATGGACGTGAGTTTATCTGGCTAATTTCGCCCGCAGGATCTGGTAACGCAACAATTTGTCGCAAGCCTTCCGCCATGCCAGCAACACGCTCAGCATTCAACTCTAAACGATCGAGTAATGCATCATCAAGCCCGTTTTTAGCCCCTGCTGCCATATCCAAGGCGTTAGCGTCCAATATAGCTATTTGTTGCGCTTCAATTTCGTTAGCAATGGCCGTTAATGCGTTGTTTTTTACGCCTGTATCCGCATTTGCAATCACACGAGCAGCCGCTTTTGCGCGCTTGCCCAATGTCTGCATGTATTCAATTAATTCACTCATTTTATTACCTAATTACTGTCTTAATGTTTATTCGATTATACCGTACTGCTTGAGCCGTTTCGGTTCACAAAATGCTAAGCAAATTTGTTCAATGAGCAACCACTCATTCCCTTGGTCCACACCTTTTGTCATTCGCTCCGCCTTTGCGCATGCCTGGATTAAACCTTGCCACTGGCGCACACTCCCGCGTGAAAGCGCCCGCATGTACTGGCTTTGTTTCGAATCCCACACGCGGTGCTTTTTAAACGTTCCGGCTGTTCGCCCCGTGCTGGCCTTTTCAAAGCTTAGCCCAGCCATTATCCGTAGTTCACGCATTAGCGCCCATAAAATCACTGGCGCTGCTAACTTTTCACCCAGCAGGCCTTTTAACACTTGAACCGTTCTTACTGAATTTCCGGCTAACAAACTGTCGGTCAGCTTAAACACGTCGTAACGCGCATTGTCTGCTACAGCGTTAACAATATCACTGGCAGACAACTGCGCTGCGCCATGAATGGCATGCAGCTTTTCAATTTCTTGAACCGCCGCCAACAAATTACCTTCAACACTGTCCGCCAACAACTTTATGCTTTGCTGATCAGTTGTCATGCCTTTACGATTTAGGCGCAGCTTCAACCAGCCGTATAATTGATTTTCAAACAACGGCCACACTTGAACAACAACACCGTGTTTATCGACAGATTTGAACCACTTGGTGTTTTTGGATGCCTTGTCCAATTTACCCGCAATGATAATCAAAACATTATCTGCTGATAAATCGCTAATAACCTTTTCTATCGCTTGCGACCCATCTCGGCCTGGTTTTCCGGTAGGCAAATTTAATTCAATCAGATTTTTTTCTGCAAATAACGACTGCGTTAAGCACACACCCAATAATTGATTCCAATCAAAGCGGCCGTCCACATGCAGCACTTCACGGTTAAGAAAGCCGTCTAAACGGGCTTTTTTGCGAATTAAATCAACGGCTTCACCTTGTTGAAGCGGCTCATCACCCGTAATCAAATAGACGGCAGCCAAGCCTTTATCCACTGAAAAAGACAATTTATTAACGTCTAGCTGCATGTCAGTCTGCTTAAGAAACCGATATAACGTTTAAGCGTGATATTAATTGTCGACGTTTAAGGCTTGAATCCGTCTTAGAATTTGTTGTGCCGCATCGCGTTTTAAATCCCGAGCGATAACAGCCGACTCATTGGTTCGTCCAATGATGTCATTTTCATCATTGATGAAATCACGTACTAATAACAATGCTTCTTTATCCAGCAACACATCACCATTAGCCAAGGCTAAGCTGTAGAGCACTGAGCAACTCATCTCAGACTCACGCACTTTACCTCGCGAATCCACGCTCAATGTTCTGTTCTCCGACTCTTCTTTATTGATGGTTAAAATCGCATCTGCATCTGTTCGATTACTCACCACTTCCGCAGAAAAGGCCAACATGTCGTTCAAATCATTGACTAAATCACCTTGAGAGCCCACTACATAAATCTTTTGTAACGCCTCAGGTAATTGGAATGAGCCGCGTAATTTAAAGCCACAAGCTGTTAGCACGGCCGTTAATAAACAAAGAAGTATTACTGCACGCAGCACAACAAAAGATTTCGATTGAGTTTTCATAGGTGATATCCGTTAAATAACAATGCTAACCAACTTTTTAGGAACAACAATAACCTTTTTAACCGGCTTGCCGTCAATATATTTAACGACATTCTCCTCCGATAGCGCTAATTTTTCTATGCTTTCTTTATCGGCATCTGCAGCAACGGTGATTTTACCTCGTAACTTACCATTAACCTGCACCACCATTTGCACTTCATCTAACACCAACGCTGACGCATCAAACATGGGCCAAGCGACTTGAACCAATTCGTCATCGTGCCCTAATGCTTTCCATAATTCATCACAAATATGCGGTGTTATTGGCGACAGCATCAACACAATGCTCTCTAGACACTCTTGACGTAGACCTTTAGCCGCCTCTGTTTCAGCCTTAAATTTAGACACCGCATTAAGCAGTTCCATATTTGCGGCAATAGCCGTGTTAAACGTTAAACGGCGACCGTAATCATCGCTCACTTTACTCAAGGTTTCATGAATTTGTCTACGTAACACCTTCTCGTCATTCGACAAATCATCGACTGAATAGCTCGCAACTAAACCACCATCCACATGTTCTTTAACTTGTCGCCATACTCTGCGTAAAAACCTAAATGAACCTTCTACCGAACTATCGAACCATTCCAATGATTGCTCTGGAGGTGCCGCAAACATGGTGAACAAACGAACAGTATCCGCACCATATTTTGCAATCAAGCCTTGTGGATCAACCGTATTGCCTTTTGATTTAGACATCTTCGTGCCATCTTTTAGCACCATGCCTTGGGTTAGCAAATTCTTAAACGGCTCGTCGCAATTTAACAGACCCATATCACGCAATAACTTGGTATAAAAACGCGAATACAGTAAATGCAAAATAGCGTGCTCAATACCACCCACATACTGATCAACTGGCAACCAATAATTGGCCCGTTCATCCAACATCGCCTGATCATTATCAGCGCAACAATAGCGCGCGAAATACCACGATGATTCCATAAAGGTATCAAAGGTATCGGTTTCTCTTTTAGCGTCACCACCACATTTAGGGCAGTTCGTATTAACGAACTCTTCGTGTCGAGCTAGCGGTGAACCTACACCTTCTAACGACACATCTTTAGGCAAAATAACCGGCAACTGTTCATCCGGCACAGGTACTGTTCCACAGCTATCGCAATACACAACAGGAACAGGCGTTCCCCAATAGCGTTGGCGTGAAATACCCCAATCACGTAGGCGGTAATTTACTTTTTTCTCGCCTTTATTTTTTGCGTTTAACGCATCAGCAATTGCGTTGAATGCTTGTTGAAAATCAAGCCCATCAAATTCAGCTGAATTAATCAGCGTACCTTTGCCTGTATAGGCTCGCTCAGCGATATTGATCTCATCGTTAGCCGAGGTAATGACTTGTTTAATATCCAAACCGTATTTCGTGGCGAATTCATAATCACGTTGATCATGTGCTGGCACCGACATCACCGCGCCCGTGCCGTAATGCATCAATACGAAATTGGCGATCCAAACGGGAACTTCTTCGCCCGTTATTGGGTGTATAGCTTTAATGCCTGAATCAACACCTTTTTTCTCCATGGTTTCCATCGCTGCTTCCGATGTTTCCATGGTTTTACATTCATCCAAAAAGGCTTTGATGCTCTCGTTATCTTTCGCGGCCTTTAGTGCTAACGGATGCTCTGCGGCAACGGCTACATAGGTTACACCCATCAGCGTATCTGGTCGTGTCGTATAGACCGACACTGGCTCACCGCCAGTAATATCAAATGACAGTTCCACACCTTCAGAACGCCCTATCCAGTTTTGCTGCATGGTACGCACTTGCTCTGGCCAGCCTTCAAGCTCTTTTAGTGAAGTAAGTAATTCATCCGCGTAATTTGTAATGCGCATAAACCATTGTGAAATCTCACGCTTTTCAACTTCGTTATCACAACGCCAGCAACAGCCATCAATCACCTGTTCATTCGCCAACACGGTATTGCAATCTGGGCACCAATTTAACGGCGCCGTTTTTTTGTACACCAAGTCTTTTTCAAGCAGGCGAGTAAAGAACCATTGCTCCCAACGGTAATAATCGTCGTTACAGGTTGCTAGCTCACGCTTCCAGTCATAACCAAAACCCAGTTGCTTAAGCTGGTCGCGCATGTAGTCAATATTATCCGCTGTCCAACCACCGGGGTGAACACCATGTTTCATCGCCGCATTTTCAGCTGGCAAACCAAACGCATCCCAGCCCATCGGCTGCATCACGTTTTTACCCTTCATCCGTTGATAACGGCTAATCACGTCGCCAATCGTGTAATTTCGCACGTGCCCCATATGCAAACGTCCACTGGGGTACGGGAACATCGATAGACAATAATATTTTTCCTTCTCAGAATCTTCAGTTACTTCAAAAGCACCCGTTGTTTGCCATTTTTCTTGAACACTCTTTTCGATAAGAGAAGGTTGATATTCTTCTTGCATTTTTCTACCATCGGACACACTATTAATAAGGTGGGTAGAATACCTTAGCTACCCCTAAATCTAAAGCGATATTACGCTAGGAGGCTTTATGAACAATCCGATACAAGACAAATTGATTGACGCCTACGACACCATGGTTAAACGACTTCATGATGCGGTCGAAAAAGCTGAAAAACTAGCCATTCCAACCATTGATGAAAACCTTGAGCACGCTAAAGAAAAAGCCGTTGAGCTAGGTGAACTCACAAAAGAAGAGGCGAATAAAGTCGCTGACTATTTAAAAAGAGATCTAGACGATGTTTCTGTGTATTTGCAAGAAACTAAAGAAGAGTTTTCACAGTGGTTATCATTTGAATCCGCCTTGGTTGAAGGTAAGATTGGTGACTGGATTGAATCAGTCGCCGATAAAACCAAACTAGAATGGGATAAACTAAGTTTAGATGCCATCAAGAGCACGCTGTATCACTCTGGAGAAGTAACAGGCCCAGGCACCTTGCAGTGTATCTCCTGCGAACAAACGCTAAACTTCAAAAAAACAGGGCATATACCACCGTGTCCTAAATGTCATAAAACAGAATTTAAACGTCAGAGTAAAAAGGCAAGCAACACATGAATCGAGTTATTTTTAATAAAAAAGGCGGCGTTGGTAAATCTACCATCACCTGTAATTTAGCCGCCATTAGTGCATCTAAAGGAAAGAAAACACTGGTTATTGATTTAGACACGCAAGGCAATTCAACACATTATTTGCTTGGTTATAGAACAGAAGAACTAGAATCTACACTGGCCGATTTTTATGCGTCAACGCTGAGCGTCAGCCTATTCCCCAAAGATTTTAGTGAATTCATTTACGAAACTGACATGCCAAATTTGTACGTGATGCCATCTCACCCAGACATGGACAATCTTCACGCAAAACTGGAATCGCGTTACAAAATTTACAAATTAAAAGAGGCGCTTGAAGCAATGGATGAGTTCGATAATATTTTTATCGACACACCGCCCGCTTTAAACTTTTATACAAGATCGGCGCTAATCGCAGTAAATAACTGCATTATACCGTTTGATTGCGATGTTTTTTCAAAACAAGCACTCTACTCTTTACTTGATACTGTTGATGAAGTTAAAGCAGACCACAACCCAGACTTAGTAATTGAAGGCATTGTGGTTAACCAATTTCAGCGAAGAGCAAATCTACCAGCGCAACTGGTTAATGAACTTATCGCAGACAAATTAAAACTATTTAAAACGAAAATATCCCCGTCGGTAAAAATAAGAGAATCACACAGCGCCTGTCAGCCAATGATTCAATACGCACCCACCCACAAAGTGACCGAAGAATTTAAAAGCTTATATGCCGAGCTAAAGAAAAAATGACATGTCTCATGGGGCACCTTCCTATTAAAGAAGCATGATATCCTTAACTAAACCCAAAACCTTACGAAACAACATATGAATTATTTGAGATATTACCTAGGCGCCGTCATCGTTATTACTGGCATTGTAGGCTTTATACTAGGCGGCGCTTATGTTTGGTTAGGCTTGCTGACCTTCGTGCCTTTATTGCTTATTGATATCATCGTTCCTACTGATTACAAACAGCATGATGCCTCTATCGAATGGCTTGCAGAACTGCCTTTGTATCTCCACTTGTTCTTGATGATTGCGCTGTATGGAACATTCACCTATTGGATGATGCTAGAACAGCAATCTGGCCAAGCAACTCCAGCAATATTATTACTTGGCGCAGCCTTCTCGCTCGGTTGGCTTAGCGCTGTGCCTACGTTGCCCGTTAACCACGAACTAATGCACCGCAGAAACCCAATGGGCCGATTATTTGCGACGCTTTTAGGCACCTTCTATTTCGACCCAACGCGCGATGTGGCTCACGTTCACACACACCATATTCACTTAGGCACGGCTAAGGATTCAGACACTTGCCCACGTGGTTATTCGGTTTACAAGTTTATTCCCGTCGCTATCTATGGCAGTCTAAAAGATTTTTTTGAAATGGAAGCCATGCGCTGCAAAAAAACAAAACGTTCATTGCTCGCACCTACTGGCCGCATTATGAATGCGATTATGCAAATTGTTGTTTTAGTAGGCGTTATTTTTTGGTTTGCCGGCTTAACTGCCATGCTTATTGCCCTAGCAGGCATGCTAATCGGCCGCATGTTGGTTGAAGCCTTCAACTATTATCAGCATTATGGCTTGGTACGTGTTGAAGGGAAAAAATATGATTCTCAACATATCTGGAATCACCTAAAACCTATCAGTCGAACCATATCATTTGAGATCACCAACCATAATGATCACCATATGGATTCTTACGCACCCTATTACAAACTAAAACCCAAAGCTGACGGCCCACAAATGCCGAGCCTATTCTTGTGTTTCGCCACGGGGTTAATCCCTCCCCTTTGGTTTAAATACATCGCCAAGCCCCGTTTAAAAAACTGGGACTTTAACCACGCAACCGCTGAAGAAAAAGAGCTGGCGCGTGAAGCCAATAAAAAAGCTGGCTGGCCAGACTGGCTTAGCGAATCTGAATCTAAAGCCTAACCACACCTTACCTACTTATGAAAAAACTATTCGGCAGCCTATTTGGCGGTTCTAAAAAGGGGCCTTTATCCGCCACTATTCAACCAACCGGCGAAACGTTTGAAGTGCCTAAAAACAATACGCTATTACAAACTGCGTTAAGCGAGGGTGTTAACTTTCCTTACCACTGTACGGTTGGCACCTGTGGCAACTGTCGATGCAAACTGATTGAAGGTGATGTTAAAGCCATTATGGATTTCTCGTATACTTTATCTGAAGCCGAAATTGATGAGGGTTATATTTTGGCCTGCCAGGCCTTATTAAAATCTGATATCACCATTGAATTAGAAGCTGATGCACATACCCCAAATCATCCTCTTGAAACATACAAAGGTAAAATCACTGCCACTAATATGTTGACACACGACATAGCAGAAGTCAGCGTCGAGCTTGATCGGGCCATCTCCTTCACTGCCGGCCAATTCGCTGATATTGGCATTGAAGGCTTTGATCGCCATCGTAGCTACTCATTTGCCTCAGCGCCTGTACAAGGTGGGCAAACATCACTCACGTTCCATGTTCGAAACGTACCGGGTGGCAGCTACACTGAATGGTTGTTTGAAAAAGACCGCGTGGGAGAAGCATTTGAACTGCACGGTCCCAGTGGCGCATTTTGGCTACGTACTTCAGAAGAACCGATTCTTGGTGTTGCTGGCGGCAGTGGCATGGCGCCATTAAAAGCCATTTTAGACGAGGCCCTCGCTAATAAAATCGATCGCCCTGTCACCTATTTATTTGGTGCTAGAGCGCAACGCGATTTGTACTGCCTAGAGGAAATGAAAAGCCTAACTGAACAATGGCCGAATACCTTTAAATTCGTCCCAATCTTGTCAGATGAACCAGAAGATTCTGACTGGACTGGTAAGCGCGGCTTAGTAACCGATTTTATCAACGATGAGACAACAGGCTTTGCTGTGTCTGATAGCCATGCCTATTTATGCGGCCCACCGGGAATGATTGATGCTACTCTAGTAAAACTGGAAGAAGCAAACATCAGCCTAGACCACATTCATTACGATAAGTTTTTGGACTCTAGACAGTTAGAAAGCTCTAATTAAAAAGCTAGGGCTACATGTCTCTAAGCTGATCAACGTCAAAATACTCTTCAGTTACTTTTTCGCCACGATCATCCCAATCCGGCGTTACCGTAATAATATTTAAACGGTTATTAAATTCATTATGAATAGTGATGCGATCCCATTGTGCATCACCATCAAAAGGACGCCAAGAACGACTATCGTCCCATGTTCTATATGGCTCACCACGCTTATCTGACATTTCTTGGAATTGGGCATAATACGTTTCTTGGTCAATATAAATAGTCCGCGTCTTATACTGGTATTTGCCAATTTTATCGGTCACCTCTAACACCCACACTGGACGCAGTTCCATTTCCATATTATTCCAGGCACACTGGCTTTCATTCATGTCTGCTGAACGGTAAATATAGCCCGTTTCGGGTGATGACAATATTAGCCGTTCACCCAGCATCTTATACTCGAACGTGTTTAAATCCGTTTTAGCCCAGTAAGCACGCCAATCATCCCACGTTACTTCTAAACCGTAATACATGGGATCTTGGGCATCGTTGCCCGATAAAATTCGTGTTCTACGCATGCTGGGGATGAATATTCTAAAGTCATCTGTTTTATCCCCTAGCGCAGCTCGCTGCCGGACAGCCGCAATACCGCTCACATCATTCGGTGAAACCACGTATAAAGACCCGCCTTCTATCAAGTCGTCTTTATCATCTATGCTTCCCAACGGCTCAATTGTTTGGCGGCCATGAAATTTTTGCCACCAAATTAGGCCTGTGTACTGGACATCTAAACTACCTTTATCGTCACAAGAATTTGAAATCATCGGGTCAAAAATTAATGTTTCTGTTCCCACGCCATGCGCTATAAACGACCAGTTCAACTCCAAACCATCTTTAGGGTTTAAATACGGGATCGCACTGGCTGTTTCATCGTTCAACAAAGTCGCCGAACCATCAGGATTTACCAAGGTGCTATATTCATCCGTTGTTGGTGTTAAATTTTTGCCTTGTATTGCCAAGGTTGCCTTCAATACACCTGCGTTCATGTAGTACGTATTGGTCGGCACAATGCTAATTTCTCGTACAAAGCCCGTATCGCTATTTAAGCTCTTCATATAATCGCGAGGCAAATAGTCTTTTAACCAAGGATACTGTCCTATATTGCTTTTATTAATCACCAAACCCGGCTTTAACTCCGTTGGGATTTGGTACTTAGCCAAGGCATCATATGCGTCAAACCCTCGCAATTCTTTCCAACGTTTTGCTAGCGTTATCGCTCTAGGGTCGGAGATAGCCTCTAACCACTTTTGATGTTCGGGCTTACCCGTTTGTTGCGCAAACGTTGTCCAATTATCAATTGCCGTGTTCGTTTCTGCGCTGACCTGAAAAGCACAACTGAGTAGCGCCGCTAATACCCCTACCACCTTTTTCATCGTTCAACCCTTCTGTCTCGTTTTAACAAACTCACCACTAGCATACCGGTAATTAAAACAAATATCAGCCACCAACCCCCTCGAACAAAGGGTGTCGAACCTTGAAGCGGCGTTATCTCCCCTGTTAATGCAAAACGCTTAAACATGGGGGCTTGCTTAACAATTTTTCCCTGTTGGTCAACAATCGCTGTCAGCCCTGTGTTGGTGGAACGTAGTAAAAACCGGCCACTTTCTAGTGCTCGCATCCTTGCCATTTGCAAATGTTGATACGGCGCAATGGTGTCACCAAACCAGGTGTCATTACTCACATTAATCAAGTATGCGGCTTCTGGCAAACCATAAATCGAAGTTTGCTGAAACACATCCTCGTAACAAATAGAGGATGCAAAGAGATAACCTGCGCCCTGTAACAACCGTTGATTATCATTACCTGCGGTAAAATCAGACATTGGAATCTGCATAAAATCTAAGATAATTGTCGACAATGGCTTTAGCGGCAAATACTCACCCAACGGTACCAAATGGCGTTTAAGGTAAAAATCGTTTGATTGACGCACGCTGTACAAACCGTTGTAGTAATCACCCGTACCTTCCGGCATCACGGGTAAACCAAGCACAATATCCGACTGGAAGGCCTCCGCCTCTCGTTTTAATGTCGGCATTAAACTGTTTTGCACGACATGATAAAAAGCGGGAATGGCTGTTTCTGGCCAAACAATTAAATCCACGTCGCGTTGTTGCCGCGTCATGTGCATGTATATATCAATATTTATTTGCCGAAAAGCGCGTAACCACTTAATTTCTTGCGGAATATTTCCTTGCAATAATGCTACCTCAATAGGCTCACCTGCAGGTTCAACCCATGTCACGTCTTGAAGCCCCAACCCCACAACCCATGATGCGAGTACCAACACGCTGGCCAATACTTTATTTTTCATCTCCGTACATAACAGCAAGCACATCACCCCGCCAACGGTCAGCACCACAAACCACGACACGCCCAAAACACCCAACACAGGAGCCCAACCAGATAACCCGGTATCCATTTGACTAAAGCCAAGAGACAGCCAAGGAAACCCCGTGAACAAAACGCCACGTAGTGCTTCTAACGCCAGCCATAACGTCGGCAATGCCACAAGATAGCGAACCATTGTGCGCTCTTGAAAATAACGATTAAGTAAGAAAGCAAACAACGACATGTACAGCGCTAAAATCGCCACCATGCCCAGCATAATAATCACCGCCAACCATAACGGCGCATGGCCAAAGTGATGAATACTAAAATAAACCCAGTACACACCGTGGCCAAAATAACCCCAACCAAATGCGTAGCCCGCTTTTGCAGCTTGCAAGGGGATTAATGACTTGAGCACGAATAAAAAACACAGCAATGACACAATGGCCATCACAGGAAAATCGTAGGGCGCAAAGGCCAGAGGAAGCAGTGCGCCAGATAACAACGCTATTAGGGTAGGGTTTGCCTGCTTAAATCGCTCCACCAATGTACCCGTCAAGCTTCGGCTAATTAAGCTTCAGTAGAAGCATCAGTCATCGTCATGCGAAGCAAGTGCACACGCCGTTTATCAGCTCTTAGTACTTCAAATAGAAAACCATCAATTTGAGTTGTTTCTCCGTGTTCGGGTACGTGCCCAAAACTTCTTACCACCATGCCACCAACTGTATGAACTTCATCGTCTGAATAATTCGTGTCGAAACGGTCATTAAAGTCGTCAATTTCGGTTAATGCTTTGATGTTAAATTCAGTTTCATTGCGTTGGAGAATAAACGCTTCTTCTTCAAAATCGTGTTCGTCTTCAATCTCACCAACTATTTGTTCCAACACGTCTTCAATAGTGACTAACCCTGCCACTGAGCCGTATTCATCGATCACAATCGCCATATGATTTCGATTCGCTCTAAACTCATGCAGCATGACATTCAAGCGTTTACTCTCAGGCACAAAAATGGCGTGGCGCATGACATCCCTAACATCAAATTTTTGCGCTTTGCTTGATGCCGCATAACTCAACAAATCCTTCGCTAATAAAATACCTGCCACTTGCGATGTTTCTTCATCTTGAACAGGGAAACGTGAATGCGCAGAATCAATCACTAAAGGGTAAATATCATCGATACCAGCTTCCCTTGGGATGAAGACAATATTTGAACGGGGAATCATAATGTCACGCACTTGCAATTCTGACACCTGCAACACGCCTTCTATCATTGCCAATGCGTCTTGCCCTAGCAAGCCTCTTTTTTCTGCATCACGCATCAATTGCACTAAATCTTCACGATCTTTGGGTTCGCCCATCAAAGCTTGCCCAATCCTTTCAATCAATGAGCGGCTTTCTTCTTTATCGTTTTGAGTTTGATTCATTTTACTTAACCCTCATACGGGTTTTTAATACCTATATTATTTAACAGTTCTATCTCTAAGCTTTCCATCACATCAGCGTCTTTAGCATTAATATGATCATAGCCTTGTAGATGCAAACAACCATGCACCACCATGTGCGCCCAATGTGACAACACAGGCTTCCTCTGTTCGCTTGCTTCTCTTAAAACAACAGGGGCGCATATCACAAGGTCACCTAGAACATCTTCCGTTAAAGCCTCCATAGGCAAGCCCTCAGGCGCTTCAAAAGGAAAACTTAACACATTGGTTGGGCCTTTCTTTTGGCGATAAGTTTCATTTAATTCAGCAGACTCTGCATCATCAACAATTCGAACAACAACTTCGGCTTTGTGTCTTTGCTTTATTGCTAACTGAACCCACTGCGTTAACGCTTCTTCGTTTGGTAAGTTTAAACATTCACTTACTATTTGAATATTTACCGTCATTTTTCGCTATACGTCTCATAGGCAGAAACAATTTTTTGCACTATTGGGTGGCGAACGACATCTGATGCTTTAAATTGAGTAAAACTAATGCTGGGGATGTTTGTTAGTATTTTCATCACTTGCTTCAAACCAGACTCTGTATGCCCAGGTAGATCAATCTGAGTAATATCCCCTGTTACAACGACCGTTGAACCATAACCAATTCGCGTTAAAAACATTTTGATTTGTTCAGGTGTCGTGTTTTGCGCCTCATCCAAAATAATAAACGCGTCACTTAGTGTTCTGCCCCGCATAAAGGCTAATGGCGCTATTTCAATGATCTTTTTTTCAATCAGTTTTTCTACACGCTCAACGCCCAACATTTCATATAAGGCGTCATACAAAGGCCGCAAATAAGGATTAATCTTTTCACTCAAATCACCCGGTAAAAAACCCAATCGTTCACCGGCTTCAACCGCCGGTCTTGTTAAAATAATACGGGCTACTTTTTCCGATTCTAACGCCTCTACCGCACAAGCAACAGCAAGATAGGTTTTACCTGTTCCCGCTGGGCCAATACCAAAAACAATGTCATTTTTAGGAATGCTTTTAACATAGGCTAGCTGATTTCCACCGCGAGGCTTAATCACTTTTTTACGCGTGCGAATAACAACCGAGTCATCGATATCCGCAGGTTGAGTTACATCCATTTGATTTTCCTGCATCAGTAAATGCACCTTTTCAGGTGTTAATTGATCAATTTCTGTACTTGCATACATATCTTCTATCGCTTTAATTGCGGCTGAAACATCGGCACCAGAACCACTAATATTAAAATGATTGCCGCGATTTTTAATGTCGACATTCAAGCGCTTTTCTAACTGCTTTAAGTGCTCATTAAATTGGCCACATAAGTTCGCCAAGCGCTTATTGTCAACAGGCTCTATGCTAACGTCTTTATTTGTTATTGGGATACTCAATTAAAAAACCGACTGCCTCTCATCTATTTCAGCCATTGGCTGTGAGCTCGCCTTAACCAAGCGCCCTCTTAATGAATATGGCAATGCTTCTGTGATATAAACATCCACAAATTGGCCTGCCAAACGCCGATGACCTGCAAAATTAACAACGCGATTATTTTCTGTACGCCCTGACATTTGCAACGAATTTTTCTTTGATTCACCTTCGACCAAAATTGACTGTGTCGTACCTATCATATCCTTTGATATCTGCGCCGTTCTTTCTTTATTAATCTGTTGCAGCCTTTCTAGTCGCTGCTTTTTAATGTTCATATCAATATCGTCAGGCATGTCCGCCGCTGGTGTACCGGGACGCGCACTGAAAATAAAGCTAAATGAAAAATCAAAACCAATCTGCTCAATCAGTTTAATTGTATCTTCAAATTCCTCATCTGTTTCTTGCGGAAAACCAACAATGAAATCCGATGAAAAGCTGATGTTTGGGCGAATCTCCTTCAATCGCGCGAGCTTCTCAATATACGTTTCAATTTCATGCCCACGCTTCATTCTCGCCAGCACCGTATTACTACCGCTTTGTACCGGCAAATGAAGATGACTAACCAATTCAGGGATTTCTTCGTATGCTTGAATTAAGCTGTCGGTAAATTCTTTTGGGTGTGAAGTGGTATAACGAATACGGTCTATACCATCAACCGCCGCTACATAATGCAGCAATAAGGCAAAATCAGCGATATCTCCATCTGCCATTTCACCGCGATAAGCATTTACATTTTGCCCCAGCAGGTTAACTTCTCGTACACCTTGCGATGCTAAGCTGGAAATTTCGGTAATGACATCATTCAATGGGCGACTCACTTCTTCACCACGCGTATAAGGCACGACACAGAAGGTGCAATATTTACTGCAACCTTCCATCACCGATACAAACGCCTTTGGACCTTCGGCGCGTGGTTCGGGTAAGTTATCAAATTTCTCAATTTCGGGGAATGAGATATCCATGACCAATTTCTTTTTCGTTTGCGCTTGTTTTAACATCGCCGGCAGACGGTGTAATGTTTGCGGGCCAAACACCACGTCAACATACGGCGCTCTACGTCGTATCACTTTGCCTTCTTGGCTGGCAACGCAGCCGCCTACGCCAATCAACAAGTCCGGGTTCTTTTCTTTTAGTGGGCGCCAACGGCCTAATTGATGAAACACTCTTTCTTGTGCTTTTTCACGAATCGAGCAAGTATTCAGCAGCAAAATATCCGCTTCTTTTTCGTTTTCGGTGAGCACCACGTTGTGCGATTCTTCAAGCACAGCAACCATTTTTTCAGAATCATATTCATTCATCTGACAGCCGTGGGTCCGTATAAATAGTTTTTTCTTCATATTGAGGTGAATTTTACCACAAGCACACGTTTCACCTAGGGCCGCCGCCTTTTTTAACCATCATGCCTTTTGATGGGTTATAGCCCCAAACAGCCACTGCCATAAAAACAACAAAGGCCGCTAACGTATAGGCAAACGCATACAAATTAAATTGCCCATACAAAGCAAAACGAATCAGCTCAACGGCTTGAGAAAAAGGGTTATAGCTGGCCAAAGTGTGTAGCAATTCACTGGACTCTTTAATTTTCCACAGCGGGTATAACGCAGTAGACATAAAAAACATCGGGAAAATAACAAAATTCATCACCCCCGCAAAGTTTTCTAACTGTTTAATAAAGGATGACAACAACATACCCAGCGCACCCAACATCAACCCCGCAAGTACCAGCGCAGGAAATAAGGTGACGTAACCTAGCAACGGCGCTTGAATATCGTAAAACCAAGCAATTAAAAGAAACACGTAAGCTTGAAGAATAGACACCGAAGTTCCCGCCAACAGCTTACCGGTCAACAAAAACCAACGTGGCAAAGGACTCACCAATAAGGTTTTCATGCTGCCCATTTCACGGTCATACACCATCGACAAAGAACTTTGCATGCCATTAAAGAGTTGAATCATGCCGATAAGGCCCGCTGCAATGTACACTTCATACAAAATATACGTTTCATACGGTGGAATAATCGCAATGCCCAAGGTGGAACGGAACCCCGCCGCAAATACAAACAACCAAACCAGCGGGCGAACCAGTGCTGCAACAAAGCGTTCACGCTGACGCAAGAAACGCCATAGCTCGCGTTTAATGATGCCTTTTAAAGCAATAACCGCATGACCTAATCTCATGATGCTTTAGCCTGCGTTAACTGCTGAAACGCTTGTGAAATATCATCTGCTGATTGCCCATTACACACATCATTCACTGCACCTTGCGCTTTAATTTCACCTTGGTGCAACACAATTAGCTTATCGGACGGGTAAATTTCATCAATCAAATGCGTTGCCCATAAAACCGACAAGTTATCGTTTTCACATAAGGCATGAACGTGTTCGACAATACCTTTACGGCTTGGAACATCTAAGCCAACCGTTGGCTCATCTAGCAGCAATAAAGACGGTTTATGCAATAACGCACGCGCAATTTCCACACGGCGGCGATGCCCACCATTTAGCTGACGAACCTTCTCTTGCTGGCGCTCGCGCATACCTTGACGTTCTAATTCTTCATCAATGCGAAGCGTTGCTTGTTTGCGTGTCATACCGTGTAAGGCGGCGTGATAATGCAAATTTTGCAATACACTTAAATCCATGTCTAAGGTTGTTTGCTGAAACACCACGCCTAAATGCGCCAACGCCGCACAGGATTTTTTTTTAATGTCCAAGCCATTAATGAGAATCTGCCCATCCCGGCTGTTATATAAATTGGTAATCAATGAAAACAGCGTTGATTTACCCGCGCCATTTGGCCCCAGTAAAATAGTGCATTCACCCGGCGCAATGAAAAAATCAATATGTTGTAACGCCGCCTTATTACCATAGGCATAACTGAGCGTTTTGACTACCAGTGAGCCGCTTGAAGAATCACTCATTATTTAACCGCAATACCCCAAGGATAATGGCCCACCCGAATCGATTTGGTGACTTTTAAATCATCCACATCAATTATTGAAATGTCGTTACTCACTCCATTGGTGGTGTAAAGGCGCTTTAAATCGGGTGAAAAAGCCAAGTTCCAAACGCGCTGGCCAACCAATAAATATTTTGTTACTTCCATGGATTGTATATCCACCACGGCAACTCTGTTCGCTGGGCCCAACGCCACAAACAACAGTGTATTATTCGGGTGCGCTAATACGCCAACAGGCTGGATTAGCTCTTTATCCACACCGGGGATTTTAAAGTGCAACTTACCCGTGATTTTCTTAGTTGCCACATCGAGGCGTGACAAAGAACCGGCGATTTCCGACGTTACAAACAGCCATTCGTTATTGACCGAAAATTCAGCCGCTCTTGGGCGTGGATCAACTAAGGTGTTTTCTTTAATTTGTTGATCCATTGGGTCTATCCAATGCACCATATTGGTCGTTTCTGAGGTATTCACCACCCACTTTCCATCACGACTGATGGCAATACCTTCCGGTTCAACGCCTACTGCTATTTCTGCTAACGCGGTTTTTTTCTGTAAATCAATCACCGTCACAATATTGTCATCTTCATTCGACACGTACAGCAAGCGACCATTCGGGTGAATTTTGAATAACTCCGGATCCTCACCAGACGGTAATTCCCCGATGACCTTCAGCGTCTTAATATCTAAAATTTGTATCGTGTCGTCATCACTCGCAGCAACATACAACAACGTTTGATCTTTACTTAAAGCAACGCCACGGGGACGCTGACCCAACGGTACTGTTTTCAATAACTTACCGGTTTCACCATCCACAACAGCCAAGGCATTGTCTTTTTCCAAAGTAATGTACAAGGTGTCAGCCACAACAAACGGTGAGCAAACAAACAAAAACAGGGTTAAATATAATTTATTCATAACTTAAAATTCGCAAGTAGATTCCGGGCTATCATACCCCAGCGTATCGAGGTAAGTGCGCGGATGTAAGAATTCTTTATGCGGCATAACCGAGACGATTGAACGCGCCGTTGCCAGCAAAACGGGTTGCCTTAATTGTTGATTCCAATGCCTAAATGTCAACTTAACGCCTTTAAAACCCGCGAGGCTAAACTCATCACTGAGCATAAAGCTTTTAATGTCGGCCACCTCCACGCTGTTTGCGCGCGTTACTGCTTCACCCACCGCACGAACAGCTAACCACGAGGCATAATCCACATCGTTCATCCAACGCCCCGCCTGTTCATAAAAACGGTTTTGCATTTGCACCGCACCCCAACGTTCATGCGTTCTATGCCACGCCCTTGGAACAAGGCCTTGCGTGCCGATAATGGGGCGAGGTAACCACGTGTTCATGGCTAAATATTCACCAAACAAGCCTTTAACATCCGCCACCACTAACACATCGTAATCGGACCCTTGAGTAAACACCGGAATATCTGCCTGCGCCGTTCTGCGCGCATCGTGGTCAAACTTCCATTCTTTTTCTTCCACAATTTTAACGCCAAAACGCTTAGCTGAACGCTTTAGGGCTTTAGCAAAGCGCATGTCATCAACATCGGTACCTTTAACGAGAAACCACTTATTCCAACGTTTTTTTAACATAAACTGGGCCAAGGCATCGGCCTTCATTGCATCACTGGGAATCAGGTGAAATGTATTAGCACTGCAGTTTTTATTTCTTAAAACGTTATGGCTTGCAGACACATTAAATAACAAGGCTGCCTTCGCGCTAGGTGAGGTTGAAAGCGTCTTTAATGTGGCAGATTGGACATCTGTGATGATGTATTCGTAACCATCAGCCACTAACTTTTGGAATGATTGGAGCACGTTACCACCCACAGGCACGTCCATATGCTTCAAGTGAAATGTATGGCCGGTAAATTTGCCTGTTGTGTTGTTGTCTTTAATGCCCAATACAACCCCTTGAATGCCTTCATCCGTTAACACAGGGTCAAGGTTAGAAAGCGCCGGCGGCGTTGCTAATTTTTCGGTTAAAAAAGCCAGTTTAATATTAACGTTCCCAGCTTGAGCCATTACCGAGAAGCTGACAAGCAGGGACACAAGCACATGTTTTCTTAGTCTTTTAATCATGCGCCAAATAATACCTTATAAGCGTTAATACATGATGAACAAACTGACTAATAATCACACACCTGCTGAATATCAGTAGCCAAATTGATTTTTAGGAGCAGTATATAATCACCCGCACACCCAACACTTGTGTTAAAACTAGCAAGCAAAAAAAGGCGACCCATAAAGAGTCGCCAAGAGAAGGGGAACATTATTAGAACCAGTAGGGTTGCTTAGCAAAGCTACTGTAACAATGTAATAAAGGTTATATATTACCATGAAACATTCGTCAATGCTTATTTTATTATATGATGAATAACTCTTGCAAATACACTTAAAAACAACACCTTACAAAAAACTTATTTTTAAAAAATCCCTATGGAAATTAAAAAAATCGCGGAACACCCCAGCTTATATATTGTAGAGAGCCACCCAAAAAAAGCCTCTAAAACACCCATCCTATTCATCCACGGCGCCAACATGGCAGCATGGTGTTGGAACGAAAAATTTATGCCCTACTTCTCCGAGCTTGGCCACCCTACGTATGCAGTGGACTTACGCGGACACGGCAAAAGTAGCGGACAGGAACAACTGTCATCCAACAGTATTGCTGATTACGTCAATGATATTGAACGCGTTATCGCTGAGATTGGTGAACCACCGATTCTTATCGGTCATTCGCTCGGCGGCTTAATCGTACAAAAATACATTGAGTTCAATACTGTACCAGCCTGCATATTGCTGGCTTCAGTGCCTTCTGATGGGCTTGTACCTTCCATTATGGATTTATTCTTAAACCCAAACTTCTTCATGCAAAACAACCTAAGCCAACTGTTTGGCACCCTGTTTTCACCTGTTGACGTAACGCGTAAATCTATCTTTTCGGGCGATGTTGAAGACGATGTGGTCATCCGCTATTGCACAGAAATGCAACCCAGCTCCCCTAAAGCATTGATGGATACACTGTGGCTCGGCCTACCCACTAAAAAGAACCCTTTCAAAATACCCATGCTGTCGCTAGGTGCTGACGAAGATACTTTTTTTAGACCCGCACAAATTAGGAAAACGGCTGAAGCATATAACGCCGACTATATCAATATGAAAAACACCAGCCATGCCATGATGCTAGACTCGCACTGGCAAGAAAGTGCTGATGCTATTAACACCTGGTTAGAAAAAAAGTCGCTATAACACTGAACTGAATTCTATGCGAGACAATAAAAAGGCTGAATCAATCAGCCTTTTATTGCCTTCTAATTTTTCATCACTATTTCAACTTACTTTTCTCAACAATGGCATGTAACTCTTTTAAAATCACCGATAGTTGTTCAATTTCAATCTCACCTTCTGCTTGAATAACCGACACCAAATGCAAGTAACGATCAATTTCAGCCCTGTTGTTTGCACACCAAGTACTGACACGTTTGTCCGCTGAGGAATTTTTACTCGAATGCTGGAATATTGTTATCAACAACGCTCGATTCTCTGCGTGCAAATCATCCCGCAACGCTGACCTAGCTAAGGACTGCCAGTAGTTTTTGCGCGGCAAACTATTTATACAGCCGTGTAACCAACTTAATTTCAGCTCGTCACTCACAGCAGAATATACCGGTAAAACATCGTCCTTACCTTGCTCAACCGCTGTAAGAACGGCAATAATATCGAGAGCAATAAATTCTAACTCCAAGCACGCTACTTTCTGCGCTAACAAACTGCTAACGCCAGCCTCTTTAAGCACAGCGCTTCGTTGCGCCGCATGATCCTTATCCGCCTGTGACACATAATTAACGATATCTGCGCTAATAACCGACACACTGTCTGCAAACTCACTGACGATTGTTTCAATTGAATCTATATGCGCCCTATTACTCTGCAACCAATACATTGTGCGTTCAATGAGTTTTCGCACTTCCATCAACATGTCTATTTGAATAGCTGGCGGCACCTTATTATCTAGCGCCTCAATATCGGCCCACACCAGTTCAACATTAAAAATTTCACAAGCAATCTTATAATTTTTAACAACTTGGCCAATGCTTGCACCCGCTTCATCTTTCATTCTAAAAGCAAACGATGGGCCCAAACGATTCACCATACTGTTAACCAACTGGTTAACAATAATTTCATCTCGAAGTCGGTGATCATCAATCGGCTGAGCAAAGTCACTGCTCAAATTTGACGGAAAGTAATCCAGTAAATCTTTCTTAAACCCGCTGTCTTTCATAATGGAGGAACTACTCATCAGGTCCTTCAATACCAATTTACTGTAGGCAAATACAACAGCCAGTTCCGGACGGAACAACCCTTCGCCGCGCACTTTGCGTTCTTCAATCTCTTCATAATTAGGAAGGTATTCAACCTCTCTATCCAACCGGCCTTCATTACATAACTGATCAATCAACCTTGCATGAACCTCAAGCATGGCAGGCGCTTGGCTTTCAACCATGCTGATGGCTTGGGTCTGCAAATAATTATTTCGAAGGACTAACTCACCCACTTCGTCCGTCATTGTCGCGAGCAGAATATCACGCTGTTTACCCGTCATATCACCTTGCTCAACCGCTTTATTCAACAATATCTTAATGTTCACTTCGTGATCTGAACAATCAACACCCGCCGCATTATCAATAGCGTCCGTGTTAATTCGACCTGTCGCGGCATACTCGATACGGCCTAACTGAGTAAAACCAAGGTTGCCACCTTCGCCCATCACTTTACAACGCAACTCAGAACCATTAATTCTCAACGAATCATTGGCGCGATCACCCACTTCCGCATCACTCTCGCTGCTGGCTTTAACATACGTTCCAATGCCGCCATTCCACAATAAATCAACCGGCGCCTTCAGCATTGCCTGAATCAATTCATTAGGCGTTAACGTCTTATCCGCAACATCCAACACCTTTTGCACCTGTGGTGTTAGGGTGATGGATTTATCCGCTCTTGAAAAAATACCGCCGCCTTTCGAAATCAACGTCTTCTCATAATCGTCCCAAGTAGAACGTGGCATATCAAATAAGCGTTGGCGCTCTTTAAAACTTTTTGCTGTATCGGGGGTAGGATCAAGGAAGATGTGCATATGATTAAACGCACCCACTAAGCGGATTTTCTCGGACAACAACATACCGTTGCCGAACACATCGCCACCCATGTCACCTATTCCAATCACATCAAACGGCGTGGTTTGCGTATCAACACCCAGTTCTCTAAAGTGTCGTTTAACGGACTCCCAAGCACCTTTTGCAGTAATGCCCATTTTCTTATGGTCATAACCCACTGAACCACCAGACGCAAACGCATCACCTAACCAAAAGCCGTGTTTAATGGCGATGCCATTAGCAATATCGGAGAATGTGGCTGTGCCCTTATCAGCCGCCACAACCAAATACGGGTCATCATCATCGTATCGCACAACATTTTTTGGCGGCACCACTTTCTCGTCCTTTAAATTATCGGTTATATCGAGTAACGCACCGATATAAATACTATAACATTCAATGACTTCTTCCATCATTGCGTCTCGAGACAGCCCGTCTAATGAACGCTTTACAATAAAACCACCTTTAGCGCCGATAGGAACAATCACAGCATTTTTAGACATTTGAGCTTTCATTAAACCCAAAATTTCCGTCCTAAAATCTTCTTTTCGATCGGACCAACGCAAACCACCACGGGCAACCGAGCCGCCCCTTAAATGTACGCCCTCAACACGAGGAGAATAAACAAATATTTCGAATTTTGGTCGCGGCGAAGGTAGGTCAGTAATAATTTCAGGGTTTAATTTAAACGTGACATACGGCACACCCGTTGAGTCCACACTGGTTTGATAGTAGCTCGTGCGATTAGTCGCCTGAATTAAGTTTAAATATCGACGTAAAATCCTATCTTCATCCAAGGACACCACTTTTTCAATTTCAGCAATAACCACCGCTTCTTGTTCAGCGATTTTTTTAGCTTTATCTTTAACGCTCGGGTCAAACTTTAACTCAAACAAACGCACCAAATGGCCCGCAATAATGGGGTTATTTTCTAAGGTGCTTTCCACATAGGCTTGACTAAAGGCCGCGCCCGCTTGGCGCAAATACAAGTAGTAAGCACGAAGTAACATGATTTTTTTCCAATCAAGACCGGCCTTTATCACCAGCCGGTTAAAACCATCATTCTCAACGTGACCTATCCATACTTTTTCAAAAACAGTTTGGAATTTTTCTTTAATTTGCTCAACGTCAGGCAGTTCTTCGTTATAAACTAAACCAAAATCATGAACCCAGTAACAACTGCCAGAAGACGTGTCGGTCACTTCGAAAGGGTGCTCATCAAACACCGTAACACCCATGTTTTCAAGCACCGGTAACGTTTGCGAAAGAGGCGCTGGCGCACCTTTATTTATCAACTTAAACTGCAAGCCCTTGCCGTGAGACTCTAACGGTTGATACAAAGACATTTGAATTTGTTGATCCGAACTGTTATTTAAAATTTCCGCCTTTTCTATGTCTGGAACCGCAAATCTCGCAGGGTAATTATCTGTATACGCTGGCGTAAACCCATCGCTGTATTTATTATATAAATCAATCCCAATCGCTTCACCGTGCTGGTGCACAAGCGCAGACAACAAGTCATCTTTCCAGTTACGTAAAATCTCTATGATGTCATTTTCAACTTCGTCCGCATTGAACTCGCCAACCCAACCAAGCGGTGTATGCGCCATAAAGTGAATCCGCGCAAAAATAGACTCGCAAAATTCAACACTAAAATCAATGTTATTGGTGTCTAATTTAGCCCGAATAACACCTTCCATTTTCTTTCTAACATTCGTGTTATAGCGATCTCTGGGCACATACACCAATATCGACACGAACTGGCCGTGCGCATCACTTCTCGCAAACAAGCGAACCCGTTGACGGACCCTTAGTTGCAAAATACCTAAGGCCAAATTTAACAGCTCGGCATCACTCGAATGAAACAACTCATCACGTGGCAAGCCCTCTAATACATTCATCAGAGACTTACCACTGTGGCTGTTTTCTTTGAATTGCGAACCTTCAAAAACCGTTTGTACTTTCTTGCGGATCAACGGCACATCTTCAACACGCGTATGGTACGCAGACGATGCATACAAGCCTAAGAAACGGAACTCCCCGATCACATCACCTTTCGCATTAAATTTCTTAACGCCAATGTAATCCATGTATGCAGGACGATGAATAATTGATTTTGTTGTCGCCTTAGTGACAACAAGTGGAGAGGACTCACTCATAAAGTCACACGCCTTATCGGTTATTGGCATCACATCTATGTCTGGAATGCTCGCCAATTCATCTCTTAAAATACCGTAGCCTGAGCCTTTAACAATTTTAAAACCGTCCGATTTTTTTCCTTTAACAAATTCGTATTCTCTACAACCAAGAAACAAAAAGTTATCGTCAGCCGCCCAACTAAGAAACGCCATAGCCTCTGCAAGGTCTTGGCTCTTATCTTTCGGTGGGTTAGCTTTTAATGCCGCAACAGACTGATGTAATTTGGTAATGCAAGGCTCCCAATCTTCCGTCACTGCGTTGTTATAGGTAATAATTTTTGATACTTGGTCGTTTAATAACTCAAGCGTATTTCCATCTGATGGTTGGCGATCTATCTCAAGACGGATCATCGATTCTAAAATCAATCCTTTTTTTTCTTTTAAGGTTGTTAAAACACCGGCTTTATCACGGGAAATTTCTAAAACAGGGTGAACAACTAAGTGGCACGTTAAGCCACTTTGGTTTAAATTCATGGTGAGGGAGTTAAGTAAAAACGGTCTATCTTCCGTGACAATTTCTATTACGCTATACGGTGACTGCCAGCCATGCGTTTCAAAGTCAGGGTTATAAACGTTAATCTCTGGCAAGTTATCAGGCCGAGACTGCGCCAAATTCCAGTGCGCAATGGCAGCGCCGTATAAATCTTCTAGTTCTCTTTCAACTAAATCCTCTAAGGCAATATCCCTATAATATTTTTGGATAAAACCATTGATAACAGGTGCCTCTTTTTCATCAAAGCGGGCATCAATAATTTTCTTAAGTTGCGTGAAAATTTTCTTTTTTTCTTCCTGTACAACAACCATTTTTTTAATCTCCATATTTGCGCTTGCAAAGAAAGTATAGGAGATATTTTAGATTTTACTTTTTTTTATAAAAAAACTTTTATGACAAAAAATTGAGCTGTTAACGCCCAAGGCACCCTCTTTAAACCGCGGTTTATTAACGTTACATTCGCCACAACTCGCTATCCAAATTGCCTTGCCATGCATAGGCATTTAAATTAACAACGCCTGACAAAAAAACAACGCCCTCATGTTCCAAGATGTCTTGTTGACTCGTCGCTTTTTCGCCGCCGGACGGGAACGAAACTTTACCCTGCGAATTAATAACTCGGTGCCAAGGCACATTCAATTCATCTGGCGCGGCGCGTAATGCCGTTCCAACCATCCGAGCACAACCTGGGTAGCCAGAAAATCGAGCGACATCCCCATATGTCGATACAGACCCTTTAGGGATACTTTTGACAACAGCCCAAATTTTTTTATATCGAGGGTTAATACTCATGCATGGATTGTTTATTCATTGATAAAACGTGCCAACCTAGCCCTGTCGTGATGTTGACAGTCTAAAAACGATAAATTGAAGCTGAATAAATCCTGTGCAAGACGGTGCATATTTTGCACGCAACAGCTTGCATGAAAAGACTCGTCACCCTTATCCAAACAAAAACTAATCGACAACAATAAGGGTTTATCTGGCTCTAATTGATAGCCCAATGGTTTAATCGACATTGCTGTAATTTGATCGCACAGTATTTCCATACCACCAGCCGATAAATTATTACTTTTTGCCAATAATGCTAAACCAGCAGCTGTTTTTAACCAGACGTCCTGTTGATACTGAATCCGTTCACATCGTCGTTTATTCGTTTGCATCGCTGTATTTTAGGCAACCACAAACAATTAGTTGTTACGTGGTTCACGCATTAACGTCAATAATCACGCGACCACGAACCTTACCACCAACAATTTGTTCCGCCAGCTCCGGTAGATTTGACATCGGCTCTACTCGGCTAATGGCGTTTATTTTCTCTTTCGGTAAATCGCTTGCCAATCTGCTCCAAGCTTTAAGCCGAAGCTCCATGGGCGCCATCACTGAGTCAATCCCCGCCAACACAACACCACGCAAAATAAACGGGAAAACGCTGGAAGGCAAATCGATGCCGCCAGCCAAACCACAAGCGGCTACGCAACCGTCACGTTTTGTTTGCGCAATGGCATTGGCCAACGTGTACGAACCGACGGTATCAACAACGCCCGCCCAGCGTTCTGCCGCTAACGGCGCGCCTTTTCCTGACAACTCAGCGCGGTCTATAAAGCTGCTGGCGCCTAACGCCGTTAGGTAGTCATGTGTTTCTGGCCGGCCTGTTGATGCCACCACGGTATAGCCAAGTTTTGATAATAAACTGATGGCCACGGACCCCACTCCGCCGGCAGCGCCGGTCACCAGCACCTCACCATCACTCGGTTTCACACCTTGTCTTTCTAGCATCAACACCGATAACATCGCGGTATAACCCGCTGTGCCAATCGCCATCGTATCTTGCAACGTGAAGGCATCGGGCACCTTAACCAAAAAATTAGAATTTACGCGTTGCTTTTGACTGTAGCCGCCCCAGTGTTTTTCACCCAACGCATAGCCGTTAACCAATACCGCGTCGCCGGCTTTAAATTTATCTGACGATGATTCAACCACCGTGCCTGCCAAATCAATGCCGCACACCATCGGCAAGCGCTTACAAATTTTACCTTTGCCAGACACCGCCAAACCGTCTTTGAAATTTAGAGACGAATACGACACATCAATTAACACATCTTCATCTGGCAAATCCGCCAAGCTTAATTGTTGTAATTGACCCTTGGTTTTACCGTCTACTTCTGTCGCTACTATTGCATTAAACGTATCAGACACCGCGCTTTCTCCTATTAAATATTTATCATTCCAAAGAGTATCAGTTTAGTCTACCAAAACCAACGCATTTAACTTGCCCACAACGCCTGCCAACGTTACCATGAATTTTTCAATCCAAACGGCGACACCATTGAAACCAACACCCTACGTTGCAGCAATCATTGGCCTTCTTTTTAGCGTTGGCGTACAAGCAAATGAGCCCCTGCGATTAGCAACCACCACCAGCACGGAAAATTCAGGCTTATTGGCTGAGCTATTACCCGCCTTTACAAAAGCAACGGGCATTAACGTGAACGTGATTGCTGTAGGCACAGGCAAAGCATTACAAATTGCGCGTAACGGCGATGCTGACGTAGTCATGGTGCACGCACGACAAGCCGAAAACGTGTTTATCGCCGAAGGCTTCGGCGTTAATCGGCGCGACGTGATGGAAAATGATTTTGTCATCGTTGGCCCAGCGACTGACCCCGCTGGCATCAAAGGTATAAACAATACCTTGGGCGCCTTACAGAACATCGCCACAAAACACTCCAGCTTCATCTCTCGCGGAGACAATTCAGGCACGCATAAAAAAGAACTGTCGATTTGGAAACATGCCAGCATTGAGCCCGACAAAGCATGGCACAAAGAGGCGGGGCAAGGCATGGGTAAAGTACTGTTAATGGCTAGCGAGCTAGAGGCGTACACCCTCACCGATCGCGGCACTTGGCTGGCGTATCAAGACAAACTGTCTTTAAGTGTTTTGAATGACGGCGGCGTGTTATTAAAAAACCCCTACGGCATTATTGCGGTTAATCCTGCGTTGCACAGCGATATTCAATATTTAAAAGCCATGTCGCTGATCGCCTGGATAACCTCGCCGGTTGGCCAACGTTTAATCGATTCATTCCAAAAAAATGGCCAACGTTTATTTTATCCAACCGCCATCAAAGATGTCCTTAACCAGTGAATGACCTAAGCCAAGCCAGCGCCCATGCGTTTCAATTATTGCTCAGCGGCAATAGTGAGATTTGGGAAATCATTTCGTTGTCGTTTGGCGTGTCCTTTTCGGCTATTTTAATCGCCACACCGCCCGCGCTAGTGATTGCCTTTTTTCTCGCGTTTTTCCAATTTCCAATGCGCCGCGCGCTTATTTCACTTTTCAACACCTTTATGTCAGTACCCGCCGTTATCATCGGTTTGACTTTGTACCTATTACTATCACGTAGTGGCCCATTGGGCGACTTGAGATTACTGTTTACCGATAAAGCGATGGTGATTGGGCAAATCATGTTGAGTTTTCCATTACTGGTCGCCATGGCTCACGCATCGTTTCAAGCCGCTGACCGACGCGCATGGGAAACAGCCATCACACTGGGCGCTTCACCCGCTCGGGCATTTTTTACACTGATGTATGAAGTTCGTTTTGGGCTGATTGCAGCCATCGTCGCTGGCTTTGGTCGCGTGGTGGCCGAAATTGGTTGCTCGATGATGGTCGGTGGCAATATTCTGCACGCAACGCGCAATATCCCCACCGCCATTGCACTAGAAACCAGCAAAGGTGAATTCGCCCAAGGCATTGCGCTAGGCATGGTATTACTCGTGCTATCCTTAAGCCTGAACGCAGGTGTCTCCATCTTCCAAGGCAAAGGTGAATTACAAGCATGAGCAGCTTAATCAACTTCAGCAACATAACGATTTCCTTATCCGGAAAATCGATTCTGAATATCGACCAGCTCGACGTACCTGCGCATCAATGCACACTATTAACCGGTCGCAATGGCTCCGGTAAAACTACCTTGTTTAAAATTATGGCCGGCTTATTGAAACCGAACTCGGCTGAGGTTCATTACCAAGGGCTAGAAATGACGTGGAAACAAGCCAAACCCTACATTCAAAAAGACATTATTTACCTACACCAACAACCTTATTTATTTGACGCCAGCGTGGCTGACAACATTGCCTACGGCTTACATCGTTTAGGCGAAAACAAAGCCGCTGCACATAAAAAAGTAATGCAGGCCTTAGATTGGGCTAATTTATCTCACCTTGCCCATCGCTCGGCAAAACAGTTATCCGGCGGAGAAAAACAACGCGTTGCCCTCACCCGCGCTAGGATTTTATCGCCACGCTTATTGTTACTCGACGAGCCCACCGCCAGCATGGACACTGATGCCAAACAGCAAACCAGTTTACTGTTACAACGGCTAAAATCTGAAGGCGTCAGCATCATGATCAGCAGCCATGAAACACATACCATCGATCATATCGCTGATCGTCACTTACACATTGAAAACGGACAAATAAACACACTTGAACGCGCTGTTCACTCAAACAAAGTGACCGTTTTAAATACCCCTAAATTTAACGCCTAACATGAGCACATTAAACGTACAAAGCAGTTGTGGCGATGAAAATGAACAAGGCACATTAAGCGTTACTCAGGCTTTGAACAACATGCTTAATGCCGTACAAGAAAAAAGCGGCGTCGAGCAAGTTCACCTGACCGATGCGGTTGATAGAATATTGGCTCAAGCTATTACCTCCCCTGTTAATGTGCCGTCACACAGAAATTCTGCCGTTGATGGTTATGCCGTTATGCAGGCTGATTTACCGACAAATGACGACATAAGAACATTTAAAATTGCAGGGCGTGTAGTAGCAGGCCACCCCTATAAAGGCGAATTAAAACAAGGCGAGTGCATTCAAATAATGACCGGCGCACAAATGCCCGAATTAGCTGACACCGTTATTATGCAAGAACACGTTGAAGTGGATGCTGACAGCATTCGTATCGATGCTCGCCATAGTGCGGGGCAAAATGTTCGCCAAGCCGGTGAAGACATTCAAATGGGTCAAACTGTTTTACAACCGGGCATTAAGTTAACGCCACCTCAAATCGGCCTGTGCGCCTCACTGGGCATTTCAGAAATCAGCGTCAAAACGCCGCTCACTGCCGCTGTTTTTTCTACCGGTGATGAAGTGCTTAGTATTGGTGATGCACCCCGAGAAGGCTGCATTTACGACAGCAACCGCTACAGTATGATATCTGCTCTAAAAAAGCTCGGCTGCAAGGTATTGGATATGGGCATCATCGCTGATGACCCCGACAAACTACGGCAGGCATTTAAATTAGCTGCTAGCAATGCCGATGTTATTTTCACCTCTGGCGGCGTATCCGTTGGGGAGGCTGACTACACCAAACAAGTTTTATCCCAAGCCGGCGCCATTAACTTCTGGAAAGTTGCCATGAAACCTGGCCGACCTGTTGCTTTTGGCAAGATAAATAACACCACCTTTTTTGGCTTGCCGGGCAACCCCGTTGCCGTAATGGTAACGTTTTACCAGTTTGCACTGCCTTGCTTACAAAAAATGATGGGGCTTAACCAACCGTTAATTAACCCTATCATCAAAGCACAATGCACCACCCCTATCCGCAAAATTCCGGGGCGTACAGAATTTCAACGTGGCATTTTGTCGCAATCAGACAGCGGCAAATGGCAAGTAAGCACCACGGGCAAACAAGGCTCGGGCATCTTGCGTTCCATGAGCAATGCAAACGCCTTTATTATCCTTGAACACGAACGTGCAAGCGTCAAAAAAGGCGAATGGGTTTCGGTACAAACATTCAGCGGATTATTTTAGCGTTCCAGCTTTTATTTTTTAAATCGCGTCTATACTTCATTACTAATGGACATATCAACCAAAACTCAACCCTTCAGCGATTTACAGTCTGAACTAGATCTTCAACGCTTTGCTTTAAAGTGTTCGGGGAATTTCATTTGGGTTTGCGACTTAGCATCAGGCGCCATAAACACCTTCGGTGACACTGAACGGTTTTTTAATGACATCATTACAAACAACCAAGTTTCTTTGGACCATTGGGTTGCCAACATACACGAAGATGACAGAGCCGAAACAAACGACAAATACCGGCAGCTGATTAAGGGAGAAATTTCACACTACAACCATTCATATAGACTTAAACACAAGGACGGCACCTGGATTTGGTTTAACACAAGCGCGGGGGTATACGAACGTCACCCAGGTGGAAAAGTTAAAACACTGGTTGGCTACAACAGCATCATCCATCGCAAAAATCACTTGGAAGATGAAGCAAATGAACATATTTCACAATTGTCATTTGCTATGCTCAGCACAAAAAGCAGCTTATTTGATTTTGACATTACCAAGCAAACCATCAAACAATTAACGTTTGAGCAAACGGCTCAAGGAATATCTACCGTCATACGTGAAATAGCCTTAGCAGAGGGCTTACCCACTGTTCACCCCAATGAAAACCAAGCAAACTTGGATTTCTTTAATAGCTTTTCTGATGGCACTGGCGAATTAAAAGAAGCCATGTGGCGCTCTAATTACCGTAACGATGAATACCGCTGGCAAAAAGCTCAGGGCCGCGTGGTAAGTTTTGACGATAACGGCAAGCCCTTACGAGCCGTGGGTATTCGACAAGATGTTCACAATGAACATATGATTGAATTACACGCAAATCAGGCTCAAGAAAGAGATTCACAGGCGCTTGCAGATACTTTCCATGGCGTCTGGGAATGGAACATTAAAACCGGTTATTTTTATGTCCCCGATAATATTGTATCGGGGTTACTTAACGACGCATCAAAATGGCAACCACATATCAGCTTTTGGTCTGAATTGTTCCACCCTGAAGATAAACAACGTGCATCTGTAACCATTAGCAACCAAATTAAAAACGGTGGAGACCTTCTTCAGACTGATTACCGTATTAAATCAAGGGGCTGACACCTAACATACCAAATGTTAGGGTTGTCAGATGTACGTAAAGCATTGTAAATTAAGTAGAAATAAGCAATTAGAGCTGATGAA
>DUCS01000028.1 GCA_012959695.1 Cycloclasticus sp. | reverse complement strand
TTCCTAAGAGAAAAGATGGTGGGTCGTGCGCGATTCGAACGCGCGACCATCGCATTAAAAGTGCGGTGCTCTACCGGCTGAGCTAACGACCCTCCAAGAGGCGAGAATGATACCGGACTGGCGCGAAAAGGCAAGTCGAATATATTATTAAAATAGCGATTAGACACAAAGTTGGTTTATTTAACTTTCGTATAGCGTGGGGTCGTCTATCTTTGCTTTTTCAAACCCTTGTTGTCGCAATCGACATGACTCACAAACACCACACGCTTCGCCTTTTGCATTGGCTTGATAACAGGAAACAGTTGTACTGTAATCAACATTCAGCTCTGCGCCTTTTTTTATGATTTGTGCTTTGCTGAGATTAATCAGCGGCGTATGAATTTTGAAGCCGCCTTCTTCCACACCCGCTTTAGTTGCTAAGTTTGCTAAGTTTTCAAACGCTTTGATAAATTCGGGGCGGCAATCGGGATATCCGGAGTAGTCCACCGCGTTAACGCCGATAAAGATATCCCACGCATTCAGCGCTTCTGCCCAACCAAGGGCTATGGATAAGAACACGGTATTTCGAGCAGGAACATAGGTGACAGGAATGCCAGCGGCCTTTTCCGTAGGCACATCGATACTGTCATCTGTGAGTGCTGACCCCCCAAATTCACCCATACCTAATTGGATGGTTTTATGTTCACTGACCTTGAATGTTTTTGATAGTTGACTGGCGGCTTCAAGCTCAGAACTATGCCGTTGTCCGTAATCAAAACTCAGCGCATAGCACTCGTAGCCTTGACTCTGGGCTATGGCTAATACGGTAGCTGAATCCAAACCGCCGGATAGTAATACAACTGCTTTTTTACTCGTCATGCTCTTAATCTATTACTGGTTTATTTACCGGGCACATCGCCCCATAAATATTTATGAAGTTGGATTTGAAACCTAACCGGTAGCTTTTCTTCTAACACCCAGTTTGCTAGGTCTGTGGCTTTCAACTGCCCTTGAACCGGTGAGAATAACACTTCGCATTTTTCATTTAGTGAATGCTCTCGCATATGATCTTTAGACCAGTGAAAATCTGCCTCGTCGCACATCACGTATTTAACTTGGTCATATTGAGTTAAGTGCGCATAGTTTGAATGTCTATTTTTATCGACTTCACCTGAACCCGGTGTTTTAACGTCTATCACTTTAACAACGCGTGAATCAACTTCGGAGACATCTAAGGCACCGCTGGTTTCCAATGACACGTAATAACCCGCATCACAAAGCTTTTGCATTAGGCCATGTACACTTTTTTGGGCTAACGGTTCACCACCGGTGACATTAATGTATTGCGCGCCCAGCTTATCTACTTGCTGAAGAATGTCATCAATTGAACGCGTTTCTCCACCATGAAAAGCATATTCGGTATCGCAATAACCACAGCGTAATGGACAGCCTGTTAGGCGAATAAAGGTAGTTGGTAAACCGACGGTTTTTCCTTCACCTTGCAGCGAATAAAAAATTTCGGTAATCCGCAGGCTATCTTTAGACATGACAATAAAACGAGAGGTTTAAAAAGGACTTAATGCTTTTCTTGGCGCAAGCGATCAAGCCTTTTTTGCGCAAGACTTGCTACGGTTGTTCCGGGGTATGAGTTTGACACCTTAGTCAGTGTTTCGCGAGCTTGTTGCCACTGCTTATTTTCATATTGAATAAAACCAATTTTTAATAACGCATCTTTCGCCTTCGAATGCGCGGGGTATTGAGACACCACTTTATTAAATTCTTCTGAGGCGCGCTTAAAATCACGACTCACGTAACTCGCTTCACCCAGCCAATAATAGGCATTAGGCAAATAAACACTGTTGGGGAAGCTTGTAACGAAACCTGTGAAATCCTTAATAGATTGCTGATAACGACCCGATTTTAAACCGGAAAACGCTTGGTCGTACGCTAATTTATCTTGTGCGCCTGACGTCGGTGCTGTTTGAGCCGTTATGGTTTGTGACGACTGTAGCGTTTCGTTAGGTGACAAGTTAGTCCTAACACCTGTAGAAATTGGCATCGGTTTGTTACCGGTTTCTAACTGAACGATTCTTCTGTCCGTATCAAGGTATAAATCACGTTGACGTTTTTTGAGTGTTCCAATCAAATACGTTTGTTCTTCAAGCTGGCCGCGCATTTGTTGCACTTCACGCTGTAATTGTTCAAGGCGGTTATACATCCCCAACATACTTGATGCTGAAGATTGCGTAGCAGCTGCCGCTTGGGCATTGCCGTTGACAACTGGCGGTAGGGCTGCCGAAGCAGCCCCACTCATTAGCATTAGGGCAACGAGTTGCCCTATCGTTTTTTTACTGATCAATGCGCTGGATAAATAAGCTCAACACGGCGGTTTAAATGCCAAGAAGATTCATCGTGACCCATTGCAACTGGCTTCTCTTCACCTAGTGCAACGGCTTCAGTTTGATTGCCCATAGCGCCTTGAAGGCTTAATAGGTTTTGAACAGTTTTTGCACGATTTTCACTGAGTGCAACGTTATATTCGCGTGTGCCACGTTCATCCGCATGCCCTTCAACAATCACTGATACGCCTGCATTAGCAGCTAAATACGCGCCGTGTGCAGCTAGAACAGCTTCATATTGTGGTTCAACTGCACTGCTATCAAGCGCAAAATAAATGACTTTGGTTGATAATGGGCTTGAAGGATTATCTAGGGGGTGACCAGAATAGTTGCTGCCATCACCCATACCACTTGTACTCGCGCCACCACTCATCCCGTCAGCAGAGCTTTCATCGCCACCAAACATACTACAGCCTGCTAGCGTAGATGATAAAAATAGGCTAATTATTAATTTTTGATACGTCTTCATTTTTTGTTTCCTCTATTATTATTTAAACGGTGACCAAGCTGGCTCTCTAACTTCTCCGCCTTGTAGTCGAAGCTTTTGTCGAACTTTACCATCTGATGATACCGCAGCCAGTATGGATTTCAAGCCATCATTGGTAGAATATAAAATCATACTACCATTCGGGGCATAACTGGGTGACTCATCGAGCTGCCCATTGGTTAAAATATTGGTAAAGCCCGTCTTCAAATCTAAGGTAGCAATACGATACTGGCCATTTACTCTATGTACCATCACGATGTTTTTTCCATCTGGTGAAAAACTCGCTCTAGCATTATAAGAGCCTTCAAAGGTCACGCGCCCTGCCTTGCCACCATTAACAGACATTTTATATATTTGCGGTTTCCCGCCTCGGTCTGAGGTAAAAATTATTTGGCGACCATCTGGCGACCAATCCGGCTCAGTATCAATAGCATAACTTCTTGTTAAACGGCGAAATGAGCGCGCAATCACATTATAAATATAAATATCAGCGCTGCCGTCTTTAGATAACGTTAACGCGAGCTGGCTGCCGTCGGGTGACCACGACGGTGCACCGTTGATTCCTTTGAATGAACGCAGTTTTTCTCGTTGGCCCGTTTTAAGCGTTTGCGTATAAATAGAAGAACGCTGCCCTTCATACGACACGTACGATATTTTATCGCCGCGTGGTGACCATGAGGGTGACATCAGCGGTTCTGAAGAGGTGACGATGGTTTTGGTGTCATAGCCATCTGCATCAGCTACTTGAATTTTATATTCTGTTTTACCGCTAGCACCGCGTGTAGACGTGACATATGCCATGCGTGTACTAAACGCACCCTTTTGACCGGTTAGTTTTTCATAAATTAAATCGCTAATTCGATGAGCAACTCCCCTTAAACTAGAACGGCTAGCAGGAATACTAAACCCTGTTAATTGCTCACCTTTATACACATCAAACAGTTGGAATTGAACATTCAACAGTCCGTTGATACCCGGCGTCACTTTACCAATAACTAAATTATCTTGCCCCAAAGACTGCCAATTACGAAAATTTACTTGCTCTGCGGTGGACGGCTTATTCAACATATCAAAACGTGACAAAGGCTTAAACCTTCCACTACGTGCCAAATCATCACTGACTATTTGAGCGATATCAACCGGCAAACCACCAACAATTTGCGTACTCGAAAAAGGCACGACGGCAATCGGTTGCGCTGATGAAATACCTTGAGTTATTTCAATCTTTAGCGCCGCACCGATAGCAGAAAAACTCGACATGATGCTCAAAAGCAAAGCAATTTTAACTATTCGTTTCATCCTTCGTTAGCCTCCTGGCCTAAAGTAAAATTCTAGTGTTCTAAAGTAATTAAACATAGTCGGATCGCTTGGCAAAGGCAAAGGAGCCGCTTTTCTTGTCGCCAACTCCACAGAACGGTCAAAAAACGCATTGCCACTGGGTTTTATCACCTGTGCATCAACCACATCACCCCCAGGGATCAAGCGTACGCGTACGATACAGTTCAAGCCTGAGATATCACCTGGCGGCTGTATCCAATTACGTTCTACTTTCTGACGAATTAAGTCGGTAAAACTAGCAACCGCAGCTTGTGCTCGCATTTGCATCTCCTCTTCCGCCGCCAGCTCGCGTAATGCTTGCTCTCTATCCATCTGTTCTTTGGCTAGACGCAACGTCTCATCTGCCAGACGCTTCTTTTCTATCGCTTTTCGATTTTTTTCTTTTTTAGCGGCGGCTAATTTCTTTTTCTTTAACGCATCCGCTTTTTTCTTTTTCGCGTCTGTTTTTTTCTTTTTTGCTATTGCTTGCTGCTTTTTAAGCCTTGCCTGTTTAGCCGCTTCGTCTGCTCTTTGTTTTACCAATTTCTTCTTATTAAGTGCTTTTTGCTTTTTTAAATCCGCCGTTTTCTTTTCTTCAGCAAGGCGCTTCTTCTTAATATCTGCCAACCGTTTCTTTTCTCTAGACGCTTTTTGATGCGCCAGTTTTTTAAGCCTATTCGCTTCAGCTTTTATTTTAGACTCATCAATGACCGTCGCTTTAACAATATTAACCGGCGGTTTTGTGTGAATTTTTTCATCGCCAAAATCCGCGCCAAACACAAAAAATCCAATTAACAGTAGGTGAAACATAACCGATAAAATAACGGCGAACGGGTGTTTTTTAAAAATCTCTCTCATCGTTGTGTTATCTAGTTATTCGGGTCTGTTAACAAACCCACACTAGGAACCCCAGCCGCTTGTAACGTTGTCATTGCACGCACAACTTCACCATAAGCAACACCTTTATCGCCACGGATCATCACCGGTGTTTTAGGTTTATTACGTAATACCGCCGCCACTTTTATTTGTAGTGTCTCACTCGAAATGGGCTTATTTGTATTCTCCCCTACATCGAGAAAGTACTGCCCTTTCTCATCCACAGTAACCACCAGCGGCTGAATGTTATTGTCGTCCATTGGCTCTGCCGCGGCTTGTGGTAAATCGATTTCCACGCCTTGCTGAATTAACGGAGCGGTAATCATAAAAATAATCAACAACACCAGCATCACGTCGATGTATGGCACCACATTGATTTCACCCATAGGGCGGCGTTTATTACTCCGTGCCATCGTTTTTCTCGTGCATACTGATGTGTGCCTGGCGCTGCAACACAGTGGTGAAGTCGTCCATAAAGGTTTCGTAACGGGTCGCTAAACGGTCGGCATTGGTAGAAAACCGGTTGTACGCAACAACCGCAGGGATAGCAGCAAACAGTCCCATCGCCGTGGCCACCAAGGCTTCTGAAATACCTGGCGCTACCAAAGCCAACGTTGCTTGCTTCATATTACCCAGCGCTTGGAATGAGCTCATGATGCCCCACACCGTGCCAAACAAGCCGACATAAGGGCTAGTTGAACCTACCGTTGCTAGAAAGGGCAAATGGTTATCTAGGCCGTCCATTTCGCGATTGTACTGTGCTTGCATTGCGCGCCTTGCCCCTTCGACCACGTGCATCGGCTCCATACCTTTTTGGCCGTTCAAACGATTATATTCTTGAAACCCCATATGGAAAATACTCTCCATACCACTTCTATCGTAATGATCCGAGCCTACTTGACGTGATAACTCATTGAGATCTATACCTGACCAGAAGCGTTTCTCGAAGGTGTTGGTGACTTTAATGGCTAATCTGAATTCTTTTTGCTTGGCAAAGATATACGTCCAAGAGACAAAGGACGCTATTACCAGTATTAACATCACGAACTTTACGATGGGGCCCGCTTGCATTATTAAGTGAACGATGGATAAATCTGTAGTCATGTTAGTTGCTCAATCATCAGGGTTGGAATGGCTTTAACCTTCATGCTCTGCGCATCAAGGCAAGCGACTTTTATTACTGCTTTGTTTATTATTTCATGCTTCGAATGTGCCCGTACAATCGTTTGATGAAAAATTAACGACGCGCCTTTCACTTCTGCCACCTTGGTTATTACTAATAGTTCATCATTAAATTTCGCCGGTTTCAAATAGTCTACTTTAATTGCGCGAACAGCAAACGCAATACCCTGCTTTTCAATCAACTCTCCCTGCTCAAATCCGGCGAAACGAAAATACTCAGTACGCGCTCTTTCCAAATATTTTAGGTAATTGGCATAATACACAATACCTTGCATGTCGGTATCTTCGTAATAAATGCGAATAGGCCATTGATGCACAGTCTCGCTTAACAGACCCTTAACGTCGCTATTGTCTTTCAAGATTAATCGTCATCAGAACGGGGCGCTAACTGATGCGACGCTGGCATTTTTAAACCTAAATGTTGATACGCATGACGCGTTGCCATTCTGCCGCGAGGTGTTCGCATAATATAGCCTTTTTGCATCAGGTAAGGCTCAAGCACGTCTTCAACTGTGCCACGTTCTTCGCTCAACGCCGCGGCTAAACTATCTACACCCACAGGGCCGCCATCAAATATTTCTATTAACGTACTTAACAGCCGGCGATCGAGTTTATCAAAGCCCCGTTTATCTACCTCAAGCATCAACAACGCCTTATTAGCAATATCAGCCGTAATAAAACCATCGCCTTTCACATCCGCAAAATCTCGAACTCGTCTAAGCAAACGGTTAGCAATACGCGGCGTACCGCGTGAACGTACCGCAATTTCTTGTGCACCGGCTTCGTCCGCTTTCAATGCCAATATATCCATTGAGCGCTTTACAATTTTTGCTAAATCTTCGTCAGTATAAAACTCTAAGCGTTGTGTAATGCCGAAGCGGTCACGTAATGGAGACGTTAACAGCCCCGCACGTGTGGTCGCACCCACCAAGGTGAATTGCGGTAAATCCAGTTTAATTGACCGCGCGGCAGGGCCTTCACCAATCATGATGTCTAATTGGTAATCTTCCATTGCCGGGTAGAGAATTTCTTCCACAACGGGGCTTAGGCGATGAATTTCATCAATGAACAACACATCGCCTTCTTCTAAGTTCGTCAGTAAGGCAGCTAAGTCACCCGCTTTTTCCAGCACAGGGCCAGATGTTTGACGTAAATTAACCCCCATTTCATGCGCGATGATGTGAGATAACGTCGTTTTACCTAACCCCGGTGGGCCAAAAATCAACACGTGGTCGAGCGCTTCTGAACGTGCTTTTGCAGCCGACATAAAGATGTCCATCTGCTCACAAATCGCCGGTTGGCCAATATAGTCCGCCAATGTTTTCGGTCGGATAGCACGATCAATCGCCTCGTCATCCATCACGTTATCGGCAGTAATAAGTCGGTCGCTTTCTATCATCTTATTGGCTAATTATTTCTTAACTGCTGATTGTAAAGCAGAACGGATAATTTGTTCACTGTTAGCGTCGTCATGCCCCACCGCGCGCACTCGTTTTTCAGCGTCTTGTGGTTTGTAACCCAAGGCAATCAACGCGCTAATGGCTTCTTCCATTGGTGATGTTTGCGGGGCAGTTAACCCAGCAGCCACACGAGAAGAACTGCCTGTTTGCTCTGGCAAGCGGTCACGCATATCAATGATCAACCGCTCGGCCGTTTTCTTGCCTATGCCTGGCAACTTCACCAACGCCGCAACATTACTGTCACTGATCCACAAACAAAAATCGTCCACATTTACGCCCGACAAGATGCCTAGCGCAACTTTTGGCCCAACGCCATTCACTTTAATTAAGCTTCTGAACATCGCGCGTTCGTCTTCGGTTAAGAACCCATACAAAATATGTGCATCTTCGCGCACAACCAAGTGCGTTCGAATCATAACCTGTTCACCAACGGCTGGCAGGTTGAAAAAACTGGACATGGGCGTTTCAACGTCGTACCCCACTCCGTTCACGTCTATCACCAACAGCGGCGCTTGTTTTTCATGAACCGTACCGCGAAGAAAACCTATCATGCTAATGCACGTGTTGTTGCTTGTTTTGTTTGATCCGTATGGAAATGACATAGCGCAACGGCTAAGGCATCACTGGCATCCATTTGCGGATTCCCTTGGAGTTTTAGCAAAATTTTAACCATGTGTTGAACCTGTGTTTTATCCGCACTGCCTTTACCCACCAATGCTTGCTTTATCTGTCGCGCTGCGTATTCAAATACTGTCATTTCGTCGTCAAACACGGCACAAATAGCCGATGCCCTAGCTTGCCCAAGTTTCAATGCTGAATCAGCATTTTTCCCCATAAAGACTTGTTCAATCGCCATTTCTTGCGGCTTATAGTGCTGACTAATTTCACGCACACCGTGATATATTTTCTTCAACCTATCTGGCAGTGGGCCACCGCCCGTTCGAATACACCCACTATCAACATACTTAACGGCTCGACCGCTGATCTCGATAACACCGTAACCAGTCACTCTTGAACCCGGGTCTATGCCTAATATGCGCATACAGTAAGCCTACTCTGCCTCTAACATCGCTTCGTGAGGGAAGTCTGCATTTGAATACACGTTTTGCACATCATCCAAATCTTCCAACACATCCAATAAACGCAAAATCTTTTCTGCATCCTTTACATCAACTGGCGATAGATTATCTGCGCGAAGCGTCACTTCTGCGTGCTCATGAGAAAAACCTGCTTCGACTAAACTATCACGCACCAGCATAAAATCATCTGCTTGGGTCAACACTTCAAACGAACCATCGTCATGCGTAATTACGTCGTCGGCACCCGCGTCTAAAGCCGCTTCCATCAAGCTGTCTTCATCCAACGCATTTGAAAGATTGATTACACCGAGTTTTTGAAACATATAATCAACCGAGCCACTGGTACCTAAGTTTCCACCCGCTTTATTAAAGGCATGACGCACTTCAGCAACCGTTCGGTTTTTATTATCGGTTAAACAATCGACAATAACTGCCGTGCCGGCAGGACCATAGCCTTCATAACGAATTTCATCGAAGTGTTCTGAATCGCTTGCACCACTGCCTTTTTTAATGGCAGTTTCAATGGTGTCTCGCTTCATATTATTAGACAAGCCTTTATCAATGGCTGATCTTAAACGGGGATTATTGTCCGGATCTGGGCCAGCGGATTTGGTGGCAACCGTAATTTCGCGTATTAATTTAGTGAATAGTTTGCCACGTTTAGCATCTTGCGCACCTTTGCGGAAACGAATATTCGCCCACTTACTATGACCCGCCATGAAACAACCTCTACACGTTGCATTCTTAAAGTGAAGAGTGTATCACTACCGCGAGTTTTATTAAGCAAAACCCGTGATGAATTAGCGCCTAACGCGTACCCGAGTGCCGTGAATAAGAGAAAGTGTTATTTCCTCTGGTGTTACATTATCAGGAAAAAGTACGCCGCTTATTTTAGCGTTAAAAAAACTACAGCCATCTAACTTGCTGTTACTTAAATCTGCGCCTCTTAAATCTGCATTTTTGAAATACGCACCCGACAAGTCCAGTCCACTCAACTTTGCTCCGCGTAAATCAAACGCACGAAACTTTACATTCGTCAGATCAACCGGTTTCCCTTCGTCCAAACCTTTGTTGAAGGCGTCAACATTGTCGTCCTGTAAATAATCATACATCTCATTTTGTTTATTTTCTAGCATGCTGTTTTAACCATTTTTTATTTACGCTATTCGAAGTGTAGTTGATATTTCTTAAACCCGAGATGTTTATTTTTAAAAGAAGATATACATCGCCTATCACTCCACACACATAAATTAGTAAATGCACCTATAAGTTAACGGGGTTTAAATATAGAATATAACCAAATAAAATTTCACACCTTAAAAGGCACGTATATGGCTGGCATCGGTATTTGGCAACTCATCATTATTTTAGTTATCGTTTTATTATTATTTGGTACTAAACGACTAAAGAACTTAGGCGGCGACCTTGGCAGCGCAATTAAGGGCTTCAAAGGCGCAATGAAAGACGGTGAAGATGAAACAAAAAAAGAATCTGACGATCAAAAATCTGTACAAGACGATACTAAAAGTAGCGGTGAAAAAGACTAGCTTTAAACTTTCGTTCCGCTTCTACCCTACTTTAATACTATGCCTGCTGAACCCACTAACTCAGACACCAACCAAGGTGAGCAAACGGAAGAAGGCGCAACCTTCGTTTCACATCTAATTGAATTACGTACTCGCTTAATTCACTCATTACTCGGCATCGTCGTTGTGCTCCTACCATTATTGCCTTTTTCTAATGATATCTACGCCTATTTAGCACAACCACTATTAGCGCATATGCCCGAGGGCACAAGCATGGTGGCCATTGAAGTCATCTCGCCTTTTTTAACACCCTTCAAGCTAACTTTAACGCTATCGTTATTCGTTTCAATACCGTGGATTTTTTACCAAGTCTGGTTATTTGTCGCGCCGGGATTATATGAACGAGAACAAAAAATCGCTTTACCTTTGATTAGCAGCGGCACCGGACTTTTTTACTTAGGTATTGTTTTTGCGTATTACATCGTTTTACCTATCATTTTCCAATTCATAACAGCGACAGCACCAGATGGCGTAGCGGTTATGACGGACATCAGCAAATATTTAGATTTCGTTTTAACGTTGTTTTTTGCATTTGGGCTAGCCTTCCAAATCCCCATCGCAACGTTCCTAATGGTAAAGGCACGCGTCACCACACCTGAAAAATTAGCAGAAAAGAGACCTTATGTTGTGGTTGGTGCCTTTGTCATCGGCATGCTACTGACACCACCCGACATTATTTCTCAAACATTATTGGCCATTCCAATGTGGCTATTATTTGAAGTCGGCTTATATGTATCTAAAGCCGTTATAAAACCCGTAGAAGCATAAGCAGCTTGCTTGCATTGATTAGATATACTATAAATATAGTCAATTAAACCTACTCATAATAATAAACACAGTATTCATCATCTGTACCTAGGGAGAACACATGTCCACTAATAATTCGTCATATTGGCGTGAAAACTTACGTCTAATTTTTAAATGTTTAATCGTTTGGTTTGTTGTTTCATTTGGTTGCGGCCTTTTGTTTGTCGAAGAACTTAACACCATCCGCCTGGGAGGTTATAAGCTCGGCTTCTGGTTTGCCCAACAAGGATCCATTTATGTATTTGTAGCGTTGGTGTTTTACTACTCACATGCAATGAACAAACTAGATGCCAAATATGGCGTTGAAGAAAGCGAAGAATAAGAGGCAATACAGATGGATTTAAAAACACTAACTTATATTGCTGTATTTAGTTCTTTCGGGCTGTATTTTGCTATTGCATGGTGGGCGCGAGCCAGCTCTACTAGCGAATTTTACGCTGCTGGCGGCCACGTTGGCCCCGTTGCTAACGGCATGGCAATTGGCGCTGATTGGATGAGCGCTGCATCCTTTATTTCAATGGCAGGCTTAATCTCTTTCTTAGGGTATGGCGGCTCAGTTTTCTTAATGGGCTGGACCGGCGGTTACGTTTTACTCGCCATGCTACTTGCACCGTATTTACGTAAGCACGGTAAATTCACGGTTCCAGAATTTATTGGCGATCGTTATTATTCCAAAGCCGCTCGTATTGTCGCTGTGGCCTGCTTAATCATCGCCTCCCTGACATATATTATCGGGCAAATGAAAGGCGTTGGCGTTGCCTTCTCGCGTTTTCTTGAAGTTGATTACGGCCTCGGCCTCGGCATTGGTATGGGCGTGGTATGGGTATACGCAGTAATGGGCGGAATGAAAGGCATTACCTATACGCAAATTGCGCAGTACTGCGTGTTAATTTTTGCTTACACCGTTCCAGCAGTATTTATTTCTTTACACCTAACTGGCAACCCTATCCCTCAATTAGGCTTAGGCAGCACAATGGCTGATGGCAGCGGCGTATACCTGCTTGATAAACTCGACCTAGTGGTGACCGACTTAGGCTTTAAGGAATACACCACAGCTAAACTGGGCAATGGTATTAACATGTTTGCTTATACCTTATCACTGATGATTGGCACTGCCGGTTTACCACACGTAATTATGCGATTCTTCACTGTTCCTTCAGTAAAAGCCGCTCGCGCTTCCGCTGGTTACGCGCTTGTTTTTATCGCCTTACTTTACACCGTTGCACCTGCTGTTGGCGCAATGGCACGCATGAATTTAATGAACACCATTGAACCTTCGCCCGGTCAAAATTTGGTTTACGACGAACGCCCACAATGGTTTAAAGACTGGGAAAAAACCGGCTTATTGGAATTTGAAGATAAAAATGGCGACGGTAAAATTCAATATACCGCCGATGCAGAAACCAATGAAATGATAAAAGTTGATCGCGACATCATGGTGCTTGCTAATCCAGCTATTGCCAACTTACCCAACTGGGTGATTGCCTTAGTTGCTGCGGGTGGTTTAGCCGCAGCCTTATCAACGGCTGCTGGGTTATTGCTGGCAATTTCATCATCTATCTCGCATGATTTAATGAAGGGCATCTTGACGCCTAATATATCGGAGAAAAACGAATTACTCTCTAGTCGCATCGTTATGACGCTCGCCATTTTAGTTTCTGGGTATCTAGGCCTTAATCCGCCCGGCTTTGCCGCAGGCACAGTTGCGCTCGCCTTTGGTTTAGCCGCCTCATCAATCTTTCCTGCGCTTATGATGGGCATTTTCTCCAAAAAGATTAGCGGTCACGCAGCTGTTGCAGGCATGTGTTCAGGTATTGGCGTCACCATGCTGTATGTATTCCAACATAAAGGCATTATGTTTATTCCGGGCACCGCTTTCTTGGGTGATATGGAAGCCAATTGGTTCTTCGGTATATCACCTAATGCATTTGGCGTGGTGGGGGCTATCGTTAACTTTACAGTGGCATTCATCGTTAGCAAAATCACTGGACCCGCTCCCAAAGAAATTCAGCAGTTAGTTGAAAACTTCCGTATCCCATCCGGTGCTGGGGCTGCGCACCACCACTAACTAGGTCAAGCCACACGATAGTTAGACTATAAAAAAGGCTCCTAATTTAAAGGAGCCTTTTTATTTAGTTACGATACGTTAAAACACTACCCATTATTGCAAATGAACAAACACTCTAAATTAGCTTTACTCCTTGCTCCCTTTCTTATTATCGGTGGCTACATTGCTTCCGACCAATATATTGCATACAACGATAACAAAACGAGAATATTTACCCTATTAGTCTCTAGTGAATGCGATATTTTTAAACGTGGCTGTATTCTAGAGTCCGGCAATATGCAAATCAACATCACCCATAACAAAGGCATCACTAAAGCAAATACCAGCTTTCCTGTCGATAGCGTGCTGATTTCACATCTTCACGTTGACGGCAATGAAACGATTTATAGTTTAAACAAAGCAGGGAGTTTTCAATATTGGGAAAGAGAAACTGATCTAGGTAACGCTATCAGAAATGACTTAAACTACACGTTGAGAGTCGTCATTAAACAAAAAGGACGCGTCTATTTATGTGAATTAAATGTGTAAAAAACAAACAAAACCGACACGCATTAGAATATTGTATTGACTCAATACCCCTACTTCCCTTCCACAGGTTCGGTTGAATCGCTGATATCTTTTTTAACATCCTGAAGAGAGCTTTCAACTTTATCTGCCGATTTCAATAGCTCGCTTTCCACAATACTTGCCTGTTTGTCCAAAGACGCCCGTAGTTCTTCCAAACGCAGTTGCTCGTCTATATCATATTTAACCGTTTTAATTGCGCCACGCGCTTTCCCTATCCATAACCCGACCGTGCGAGCTACGCGAGGAAGCTTCTCCGGTCCAATTACCAGTAGAGCTATCACGCCTATTAAACACAACTCTAGAAAGCCAATATCAAACATAATTCAATCGTTTTACCTTATTGATTTAAGACATCACAACAAAACATTATGACCTCGAAATTATACCTTGAATAAGAGACCCTCATATTAAGTTACGTTTATTTTTCAACCGCTTCATACAGGGGAACCTGCCTTTTAGTTAAAAATTCGGCGTTAAAAATAACAAATATTCATTAGGCATAGAATTAGACATTAAACTGACACCCGTTAAAACATAAAAAAGCCCCGCATAAGCGGGGCTTTCAATTTAGCTAAGGGTAAAGCTAGTTACATCATGCCACCCATGCCACCCATGCCGCCCATACCGCCCATACCGCCCATGTCTGGCATACCACCACCAGCACCAGCTTCTTCAGGTTCATCGGTAATCATCGCTTCGGTAGTAATCATTAAGCCAGCAATAGACGCAGCGTTTTGCAGCGCTGTTCTTGTTACTTTAGCTGGGTCAAGAATACCCATAGCAATCATGTCGCCGTACTCGCCAGTTGCAGCGTTGTAACCTTCATTTCCGCTTGATTGTTTAACGGCTTGAAGCACCACTGATGCTTCGTCACCTGCATTGGCAACAATTTGGCGTAAAGGCTCTTCCATCGCACGTAGCGCAATTTTAATGCCGATTTCTTGGTCATGGTTTGCAGCTTCCGCTTTGCTTGCCGCTTCTAATACGCGAATAAGCGCTGTGCCGCCACCAGGTACCACGCCTTCTTCAACTGCAGCGCGAGTTGAATGCAACGCATCTTCTACGCGTGCTTTTTTCTCTTTCATTTCAACTTCAGTGGTTGCGCCTACTTTAATAACCGCAACACCGCCAGCTAGTTTAGCCATACGCTCTTGAAGTTTTTCTTTATCGTAGTCTGATGTTGCATCTTCAGCTTGTGTGCGAATTTGAACAACACGGCCTTCAATATCAGCCGCTTGGCCTGCACCATCAACAACCACTGTGCTGTCTTTAGTGATGTGAACACGTTTAGCAGAACCTAAGTCTTCTAACGTTGCTTTTTCAAGTGTTAAACCAACTTCTTCAGCAATAACAGTACCGCCTGTAAGAATAGCGATATCTTCTAACATCGCTTTACGGCGATCACCAAAACCAGGTGCTTTAACTGCTGCAACTTTAACAATACCGCGCATGTTATTAACAACCAAGGTTGCTAATGCTTCGCCTTCAATGTCTTCAGCAATAATCAATAAAGGACGGCCTGCTTTTGCAACGCCTTCTAGGATTGGTAATAAATCGCGAATGTTTGAGATTTTTTTGTCGTGTAACAAAATAACCGGCTCATCCATATCAACACCCATGTTTTCTTGGTTGTTGATGAAGTAAGGAGACAAATAACCACGATCAAATTCCATGCCTTCTACAACGTCTAATTCGTTGTCTAAACCGGAACCTTCTTCAACCGTAATAACGCCTTCTTTACCAACTTTATCCATTGCTTCTGCGATGATTTCGCCAATAGACTCGTCAGAGTTAGCTGAAATAGTACCCACTTGAGCAATTGCTTTAGTGTCTGTACAAGGTACTGCTAGCGCTTCAAGACCAGCAACCGCTGCAATAACTGCTTTATCAATGCCACGCTTAAGATCCATTGGGTTCATGCCCGCTGCAACTGATTTCATGCCTTCTACTAAAATAGCTTGAGCCAATACAGTCGCTGTTGTTGTTCCGTCACCAGCAACATCTGATGTTTTAGCCGCAACGTCTTTAACCATTTGCGCGCCCATGTTTTGAAACTTGTCTTTTAGATCAATTTCTTTCGCAACAGACACACCATCTTTTGTGATGGTTGGGCCGCCGAAACCTTTATCTAAAACAACGTTACGGCCTTTAGGCCCTAAGGTTACTTTAACTGCTTTTGCTAGAATGTTAACGCCTTCAACCATTAAGCTGCGTGCGTCATCTCCAAATTTAACTTGCTTTGCCATGTTTATATTCCTTGTTTAAATGCTTAGTTATTCAACAATTGCAATGATGTCGTCTTCACGCATCACCAATAATTCGTCGCCGTCTACTTCTACTTCAGTACCGGAGTATTTACCAAAAAATACGTTATCGCCCACTTTCACAGACATTGGCTGAAGGTCGCCTTTGCTGTTTGTTGCGCCATTGCCTACAGCAAGAACTTCGCCACGGCTTGGTTTTTCTTTTGCAGAATCTGGAAGCACAATACCGCCTGCACTCACAGCTTCTTCTTCAACGCGCTTGATAATAACGCGGTCATTTAATGGACGTAAATTCATGTATAAATCTCCTATTGTTTATTACAGTTTAATTAAATTGCTTTTCAGATATGGGGCAGCGACTATTTAAATCAACCCCTGCACCTCAAATAGTTTGCTTCGTTTCCTAAATAAATTAGCACTCTATTAAGAAGAGCGCTAATCATAGCCATAGATGCGTCACTGTCAAGCAATCGATAGAAAACTCAGTTAACATAATCAACACCATAAAAAGCCTAAACTCGCGCCATGAATGATGAACAACTCCTAAGATACAGCCGCCAAATCATGCTGCCTTCCATTGAATTTGAAGGGCAAGAAGCATTACTCAACTCACGCGTACTTATAATTGGTATGGGCGGCCTAGGCAGCCCCGTTGGGCTTTACCTTGCAGCGGCTGGCATTGGGCACATGGTCATTAGTGATTTTGACGAAGTCGACCTTTCAAACTTACAACGCCAAATTGCTCACACCACCAACAGCATCGGCATGTCCAAAGTTGAATCTGCAAAGCAAACCTTTCAAGGCATTAACCCACTTATTAATATAACCGCCATCAACGAAAAGTTAGAAGGCGATGAATTATTGGAACAAGTTAAACAAGCCGACATCGTCGTTGATTGTTGCGACAACTTCGAAACGCGCTTTGCCATTAACGATGCCTGCGTAGAAGCAAAAACACCGTTGGTCTCTGGCGCAGCCATTCGTTTTGAAGGCCAAATTTCAGTCTTCGATTCACGTGACGACAAATGCCCATGCTACAACTGCCTATACCCACGTGATGGCGCAGTTGCTCAATCCTGTTCAGAGAATGGCGTAATTGCGCCTATCACAGGCATTATCGGCAGCATGCAAGCACTTGAAACGATAAAAGTACTCACCGGTGCTGGTGAATCACTGCAAGGCCGTGTTTTATTGCTCGATGGCTTATCAATGGAATGGCAAAGTATGCAATTGCCGCGCAACCCCAAGTGCCCAACTTGTTCAACCGCTAAAGAGTAAATCACCACTTCTTTAGTCTTTAAATCAATAACACCAAATTAATTAAGGGCATTAAAAAATGGAATTAAACGTATACCTTTCTGGCGAAATACATACCGATTGGAGAGAAAAAATAATTGCTGGCTGTAAAGAAAACGGCCTTCCAATTTCCTTTTCGTCCGCAGTCACAAATCATGATGCTAGTGATGCTGCCGGTGATGTATTAGGCGCTGAAGACAGTGGTTTTTGGCGCGATCATAAATCGGCTAAGGTTAACGCCATACGAACTAAAACATTAATAGAAAGCTGCGATGTCGCTATTATTCGCTTTGGTGACAAATACAAACAGTGGAATGCCGCATTTGATGCCGGTTATTGTGCTGCATTAGACACGCCGTACATCACATTGCATGCTGAAGACATCATCCACCCGCTTAAAGAAGTAGATGCCGCCGCACTCGCATGGGCTACAACGCCTGAGCAGGTGGTTGGAATTTTAGAATATGTCGTCAGCACAAAGTAAAACTTAACGTTGGGAGCGGTATAAGTACTTGCAATCAGCATCAAAAAACATATACTAATTCCATACAACTATTGGTTGTTGAGATAATTATTAAGACTTACAGGAGAAACAGCATGAAATGGGAAACACCAACTTACAAAGATTTACGTTTCGGTTTTGAAGTAACAATGTACATCTACAACCGATAGTAAAAAGATTTTCATAAAAAAGGGTTCCGTTAGGAGCCCTTTTTTTATACCAAGCAAAAAGTAAACACTATGCAAATTCGAGTTCTAGGTTCTGGCGCTGGCGGCGGTTTCCCGCAGTGGAACTGTAGCTGCCCTAACTGTAAAGCGGTACGCGCTGGCACTATCAAAGCGTCTACACGCAACCAATCATCCATTGCTGTTTCATCCGATGGTGAACATTGGGCATTGTTTAATGCTTCTCCTGATGTTCGGGCGCAATTAGAAGGCTTCCCGGAAATTCACCCGAAGAACAAAGTGCGCGGTACAGGGATTGAAGCGATTGTGATGTTTGATTCGCAAATTGACCACGCCACCGGCTTGTTAATTCTTCGTGAAGGTGACCCGCTAACCATTTATTGCACTGACATGGTGAAACAAGACCTTACCAGCGGCTTCCCCATCTTTAATATTTTGGAACATTTTTGCGGCGTAGAAGACCACCCTATCCCTCTGAATGGTGACTCATTTAGCATTCCCAATATTGATGACCTTGAGTTCACCGCCTTGCCACTAAAAAGCAAAGCGCCGCCGTACTCTCCACACCGTAATGATCCTCACGAAGGCGACAATATAGGCATGATTATTCGCCAAGTGTCGACAGGTAAAACAACCTTCTATGCACCTGGTTTAGGCGTCATTGAACCGCATGTTGAAAAAGCGATGACTGATGCAGACTGTGTACTAGTAGACGGAACGTTTTGGACAGACGATGAATTGGCCTCAGTCGGCAGGCCATTACTCGCACGTAAAATTGGTCATTTACCGCAGTCGGGCGAAGGCGGCATGATTGAATTTTTAGATACACTGGATAAACCGCGCAAAATTTTGATTCATATCAATAACACCAACCCAATTCTGAACGAAGAGTCTGAGGAACGCGATATACTGACGCAACACGGCATTGAAGTGTCGTACGACAACATGAATATCGAATTATAAACATGACAGAACAAGCCCCTTGGTCACTGCAAGAATTTGAAAAGCGTATCCGTGATATGGAGCGTTTTTACCACATCAATCACCCGTATCACGTGATGATGCACGAAGGCACGTTAACCAAAGAGCAAATTCGCGGCTGGGTGGCTAACCGCTTTTATTATCAAGTAAACATCCCATTAAAAGACGCGGCTATTATGGCAAATTGCCCCGACCGCGACACACGCGCACAATGGGTTCAACGCATTATTGACCACGACGGCGCACCGGGTGAAATTGGCGGCATTGAAGCATGGCTGCAATTGGGCGAAGCAGTCGGTTTAACGCGCGAAGAAGTATTATCTGAAGAACATGTATTACCCGGTGTTCGCTTTGCGGTGGATGCTTATGTGAATTTTGCCCGACGCGCCGATTGGCACGAAGCAGCCAGCTCATCACTCACCGAATTATTTGCACCAAAGATTCACCAACAACGCTTGGACAATTGGCCTGAACACTATCCGTGGATTGACCTAACCGGACTCACGTATTTTCAAAAAAGACTCAGCGAAGCAAGGCGCGACGTTGAACACGGTCTGCGGATTACGCTCGATTGGTACAAAACACGAGAGCAGCAAGAAAAAATGCTGGGTATTTTAAAATTCAAACTCGATATTCTTTGGACAATGGCCGATGCAATGCACATGGCCTACGTGCACAAAATGCCTCCTTATCACACGGTGCAATAATGAGTTTAGTAACCGACCAAACATTACATCTGGCATCCGGCTACCGCTTGCAATGGGAAGAAGCACAAAACATGTTTGTGCTGTTGTATCCCGAAGGCTTAATTGAGCTAAACCAAAGCTCCGCAGAAATATTACAAGTGTGTGATGGCGTAAATAAATTGGCCGACATTAT
>DUCS01000027.1 GCA_012959695.1 Cycloclasticus sp. | reverse complement strand
ATTGACCACGACGGCGCACCGGGTGAAATTGGCGGCATTGAAGCATGGCTGCAATTGGGCGAAGCAGTCGGTTTAACCCGCGAAGAAGTACTATCTGAAGAACATGTATTACCCGGCGTTCGCTTTGCTGTGGATGCGTATGTTAATTTTGCACGTCGAGCCGATTGGCACGAAGCGGCAAGTTCGTCGTTAACCGAGTTATTTGCGCCTAAAATCCACCAACAGCGTTTAGATAATTGGCCTGAACACTATCCGTGGATTGATTTACAAGGATTAACGTATTTCCAAAAACGCCTCAGCGAAGCGAGACGCGATGTAGAACACGGCTTACGCATTACGCTTGAGTATTACAAAACCCGCGCAGAACAAGAAAGAATGCTGGGTATTTTGAAGTTTAAACTGGATATACTTTGGACAATGGCCGACGCCATGCACATGGCCTACGTGCACAAAATGCCTCCTTATCACACAGTGCAATAATGAGTTTAGTAACCGACCAAGCATTACACCTCGTCCCCGGCTACCGCTTGCAATGGGAAAAAGCGCAAGACATGTTTGTGCTGCTTTATCCCGAAGGCTTAATTGAGCTAAACCAAAGCTCCGCAGAAATATTACAAGTGTGTGATGGCGCAAATAAATTGGCCGACATTGTTCAAACCTTAGAAACAAAATTTGAAACAACTGGACTGGAAAACGACATCATTAACTTCTTAAACATTGCGTTGGAAAATGGCTGGATCACTCAAAGCGCCTAGCCCACCACGCTGGCTTTTAGCAGAGCTAACGTACGCTTGCCCACTACAATGCCCGTATTGCTCTAACCCGCTCGATTACGCTAATTTTTCTGACGAACTCAACACAGAAGAATGGAAACGCGTACTTAAACAATCACGTGATATGGGCGCGGTTCAACTCGGCTTTTCAGGTGGCGAGCCACTCGTTAGAAAAGACCTTGTAGAACTCGTCGATTACTCGCATGAACTGGGTTACTACACCAACCTCATTACCTCCGGTTACAACATGGATGAGGCAAAAATCATCGAACTGAAAGAAGCCGGTTTAGACCATATTCAAATAAGCCTGCAAGCTAGTTCCCAAGAGCTAAACGATTTTATTGCTGGTGCAGAAAGTTTTGAACACAAGAAAGTCGTCGCTAAACTGATTAAAAAACACGGCTATCCGATGGTGCTTTGTGTGGTATTACACCGCCAGAACATTCATCAAATGAAAGATATTCTTGAAATGGCGATTGAATTAGGCGCTGACTTTGTAGAGCTAGCTAACACCCAATATTACGGCTGGGCGCACCATAACCGCGATCAATTGATGCCAACACAGGAACAGCTCAATACCGCTGAAGCCATTGCCAACGAGTACCAAGAATCGCAAAAAGGTAAAATGAAAATTTACTACGTGGTACCTGACTTCTTTGAAGGTAGACCAAAAGCCTGCATGAACGGCTGGGGAACTACCTTCTTAACAATTGCACCCGATGGCTTAGCGTTGCCGTGCCACTCTGCCCGCCAGTTACCTAATTTTGACTGCCCCAGCGTGCGTGATCACTCTATTAGTGAAATTTGGAATGAATCAAAAGCATTTAACTATTTCCGTGGTGATGACTGGATGAAAGAGCCTTGCAGAAGCTGCCCCGACAAAGATAAAGATTTTGGCGGCTGCCATTGTCAGGCATTCTTGCTCACCGGTGATGCAGCTAATGCCGACCCAGTCTGCAACCTATCACCCCAGCACCACTTAGTGACCGATGCGATTGACCAAGCAGCGGCTACCTCTTCAGAAAAACCACTGGTGTTCAGAAACAGTAAAAATTCGAAAACATTTTAACCCCGCACCTCAAGTTAGCAGTGGGCTAAAAAATCTGCCTGCAAATTCAACAGCATCAGGCAAACTAAATATATCTCTGTCATGTCCGCTTTCTTCAAGCCATTGTTGTGCCATTGCGTCATCTTGTAGAAACACCATCTCCCGACACAAGCTGTCTGCACAACTAGAACTAACATCTGTTGCGCTCCATGTGATCCCGAAACGAACATCACTCACTTCACCAGGGTTCAATACTTTATCGCCCTGCATTTTAATTATCACTGGCACATCGGTTAATGCACACGTGGAGATAACCTCCACTTCAGTTTGAAACATAGGCGCAACCGCTAAAGCATCTAACGCACACATGGCATACAGCACATGGCCATTAACCCGAACGACATGCTCACGCTCTTCCACACTAAAAGGATACGCGCCCGTCAGTTCGCCGCTTGTACTGACCGTTATCATGTCGTTATTACCAAGCAGTTCTATAGCGCTAGCAATATCATGTAGATGCAGAGCCATTTCTTGGCGAGAAGGCGCCCGTCCTTTGCTCACTAAAGATTGAAGTATTTGTTGATGTAGGCTTTTCATATCAGGAGTGCAACTATTCTGGCGCTCCTTTAGAGGCAGGATTTCATTTAAACGACGAAGAGCCGCATCAACTTTTTTATTCATCGTTAAATCAACGTGTCGATCGCGTTCACCAATGCATCAATCATTTCCTCGCCATGCGCCAAATGCGTTGAATTTGGTAGCGTGATAAAGCGCGCATTAGGTAACGCCTGGGCCAAAGAAAAAGAAGATTCGATTGGGCACATAAAGTCTTTTTTACCGTGAATAATCGTACACGGCAGATCACGCAAGCGAATAGCATTGTCCAAAATTTGATTTTCTTCAATAAAGTAACGGTTCATCGCATAATGCGTTTCTATACGTGCTTGCGCAATCGCCGTTTCAGGGACCTCACCGCCTAACTCATCGGCATTAAAATCATCACCTAGTACAACTGCACCGCCCCACGCGTCCCATTCGCGCGTTGTTTCTTGCTGTATCTCTGCATCATCAATACCTAGACGATGGTAGTAAGCCTTCAATACATCTTTACGTTCATTGGTTGAGATATGTTGCGTAAATCGCAACCAAGCTTCAGGGAACAAACGATTCGCTCCGTCTTTAAAGAACCAATCAGCATCTATTCCACGTGCTAAGAATGTACCGCGAAGAATCAATCCTAATACCTTTTGCTTGTATTGCTGCGCGTACAGCAACGCCAACGTCGCACCCCATGAACCTCCAAACAGTAACCATTTTTCGATATTCAACGTCTCACGAACCATTTCCATGTCCAAAATCAAATGTTTCGTTGTGTTGTGCTTTAAACGACCCGATGGGCGTGAGCGCCCAGCACCGCGCTGATCCATCAAAATAATATGAAATTTTTCAGGGTTAAAAAAACAGCGATGATGGTCTTTACAGCTTGAGCCTGGGCCGCCGTGTAAAAAAATAACCGGTGTACCGTTTGGGTTACCCACTTGCTCAACGTACACCTCGTGCCCATCGCCTGTTTCCAACCACTGCGAGGCAAAGGGCTGAATACTTGGGTATAAGGTTTTATGCATACAATTGTCTACTATGGGTAAGTAATGAGTCCTATAGATTACGCTATACTAAGGCTTTTTTAAACTCTTCCAACCATGTTCGATTTTGTCATTATTGGCGGCGGCATTATCGGTTTATTAACCGCTAAAGAACTGCAAAAAACCGGCGCATATATTGCCGTTATCGAAAAGAGCAGCCCCGGTCAGCAAGCCACTTGGGCGGCTGGTGGTATTTTATCGCCGATGCGCCCTTGGCATTATTCCGAAGCAGTTAATGCCATCAGCTCGATTAGCCAACCTATTTACCAACAGTTATCCGAAGAGTTACACACCCAAACAGGCATAGACCCTGAATGGCTGCCATCCGGTATGTTAGTGCTTAATGATGACGATATGACCCGAGCCATTGATTGGTGCCAACAACATAAGGCACCGAATAAATTGTTATCGTCAGAACAATTGAACAAACAATTCGCTCATTTAAAATCATTCGACGAACCCGCTTTACTCCGCGACGATGTCGCAACAATTCGCCCGCATAAACTATTGGCTGCACTGTCACTCTATCTAGAAGATAACGGCGTTAGTTTTTTCAATGGGCAAGGTGCAAAAACATTACACACTCAACCAAACCAGATAACCGGCGTTGATCTGGATGGGCGCACTATTAAAGCTAAAGAATACATTGTTTGCGCAGGCGCTTGGAGCAGTAAACTCATCCCCAAGGACAGCCAAAAACCCGATATAACACCAGTAAAAGGGCAAATGATTTGCTTCCCACCCATCGACATTCCAAACCATTGTATGGTGATGGATGGCAATCGCTACATTATTCCCAGAAAGGATGGCCGGATTGTTGTTGGCAGCACACGCGAACACACAGGGTTCGATGCGAGCACCACTCAACAAGCTTTCAATGAATTACGCGATTTTTCGCAGCAACTGTACCCTGCACTTTCCAACATTGAACCGGATGCCCACTGGGCTGGGTTAAGGCCGTCATCGCCAGACAGCATCCCCTATATTTGCCGAGTTGATGGCTACAACAACTTAAGCTTAAACGCCGGACACTATAGAAATGGCATCGTTACTGCCCCGGCTAGCGCACAATTAATGGCCGATATTGTATTAGCCAACCCAACGCGCATAGACCCTACGCCCTACCAACTTACGCGTTAAACCATGCCCATTTTCACCTTGTGATATACTCACATCAGCATAAAAATAGCAACGGCAATGGATATTTCAAACTCACAATCAGTTAGCCATTTTCTTCAAGAAAACGGCATAACACCCACTCAACAGCGGATTGAGATTACCCAGTTTTTATTCAAAAAACAGCAGCATGTTAGTGCCGACCAAATAATTTCTAGCCTTGCCGATAGTGCAATTCAAGTATCTAAGGCAACGGTGTATAACACGCTTGGTTTATTCGCCAACAAAGACCTGCTTCGAGAAGTCATTATTGACCCAAACAAAGTTTTCTACGATACAAATGTCGAGCACCATCATCACTTTTATAACACCAGCACCAGTGCGCTCACCGATATTTCACAGTCTGATATTAGCATCGATAAATTGCCGAACCTTCCCGAAGGTACCGACATTGAAAGCGTCGATGTCATCATTAAAGTTAGCAATAAATAACATACCCCCATGCCGATGTAGCTCAGGTGGTAGAGCGGCTCATTCGTAATGAGTAGGTCGGCGGTTCGAATCCGCCCATTGGCTCCAATTAAATCAATAGCTTATAAGTAACCTACGTTAGCAATAAATATTAGGGGTAACGTAGGGGTAACACTTTATTACTGCTTGGGGATTACAATACAAACCAACCTGATAAAGATAATCCAATACAATCAAATGGTTAGAGTGAATTCAGTCATTTACTCACTTATAACGCCTAAGTATTCGAGTAGATTCTTGTGGCGGGGCTCTATTTCCATGCTACTTTGGCACTATGTTTAGTCAAAGGATGTAAAAAAACAGGAAGTAAATGTATGTTAATGAACCAAGAGCAAAAAAGATTATCTAGAGTAATATCCGTTATTATTGGGCTAATTGTAGCCTTCCCACCTTATGTTGTGACTAGAGGAATCCACGTCAACTCCATTGACGAGAGCGGATATGACTTTATATTTGCCCTCCCATCCAGAGCAACTGTAAATGTTTCTACGCTATTTGCTGAAATGGTTGGAGTATTAATCATTGGTGCAATCTTGTTCTTTGTTGCCAAAGAAAATAATGAGTAGGAATCCCTACTTTTCTAAACTACTTTTGCACTATGTTTAGTCAAGGACGTAAAAAAACAGGTGGGCGCACCTTAGGCACTAAGAATAAAAAGTCCCTATGTTTACCGAAATACAATAAAAGGTTTTTCAGCAAGTATGTCTCGAACTGCCGCAGAGCGTATCGTTCGCAATAATCCTCATATTGCTTACGCAGAACAAAACCAAGTCTTTTACGCAATAAAAAAACCTGGAGGAAAACCTGGTGGCGGCGGTGGAGATAGCGGTGGTGATTCAACACCCGCCCAAGAAACACCTCCGGGGATTGAGCGTGTAAATGGCGGTGGACAAATAAACTATCCCAACCTGAGAGCTTGGGTTATTGATACCGGCATAGACCCCACTCACCCTGATTTAAAGGTTAATTTAAGTCTAGGCAAGAACTTTATAACAAAGGGTAAATTGGATGCAACTTACCCATGGAAAGATGGTAGCGGCCATGGTAACCACGTAGCTGGGACCATTGCAGCTATAGCCAATACCGAGGGTGTTGTTGGTGTAGCACCTGGCGCAGAAGTTGTAGCTGTTCGTGTTTTAGATAACCGTGGTTCAGGCACAACATCAGGCGTGATAGCGGGTGTTGACTACGTTGCTGGTGAGGCTCTGCTGGGTGATGTTGCAAATATGAGCCTTAGTGGCGGCATTTCACCTTCATTGGATGATGCTGTACTTGCCGCTGCAACAGGTGTAAAAGGAAACAACCCTGTCCTTTTTGCTTTAGCTGCTGGTAACTCATCTGCCGATGCTAGCAACTATTCTCCTGCTCGTGTAAATCACACTAATATATATACCGTTTCAGCAATCGATAGTAATGATGAATTTGCCTATTTTTCTAACTACGGCAACCCTATTGACTATGCCGCTCTTGGCGTAGATATTAAATCAACATGGAAAGGCGGTGGTTACAAAACGATAAGTGGCACATCAATGGCGGCACCGCACGTTGCTGGATTGTTGTTACTTGTTGGGAAAGGAATTGGCTCGGATGGAACAGTAAAAGATGACACTGATGGCCTAGAGTACCCTATTGCTCACAAATAACATTTAACTCATTATAAAAAGCCCTCTGTTTTCAACTGAGGGCTTTTTTATTTCATAAAGTTTATTATCTTTTCTTCCAGCCAATAGCCCACGCCATTCGTACTGGTTTTATTCAAAAATCCCACATGACCGCCGTGTTTTGTTGCTAATAGCTGTGTACTTTCTGACAACTCTGATTCGCTTGGCAGCACTGAAGGCGTTAGAAATGGGTCATCTATAGCCTGAATCAATAACGTATTGGTTTGAATGTTTTTTAGAAACCCTATTGAGCTGTTCTTTTTATAGTAGTCATGCACATCGTCAAACCCATGCAAGCGCGCTACAACATCATTATCAAACTCCCAAAACGATTTAATGTGGCTGATATCGCCCAAGGCACGCAACTTTGCCGCCTCATCTGGCAAATTATTGCCGTCAAAGAAGGTTATTTTGCCGGCTAGTTTCTTTTTCATTTCGTTGATGAGGTGATAGCGATACATTCTGGACATGCCTTTATCGACTCTATCTGCACAGTTAGCTAACTTAAACGGAATGGAGACTGCCACTGAGCCACTCAATTCCAATTCATCGGCTTGTTCACTCAGCCATTTGAGCATGATGTTTCCGCCCAACGAAAAACCTACTGTAAAAATTGGGCTATCGGGATGTTTAATACGAATGGTTTGGTACAGCTGGTCGATGTCATTTGTAAACCCTGCGTGATAACTCCCTGCTTTTAAATTTGGCTCGCCGCTGCACGCACGAAAATTTAAAGCCGCTGCTGTGTAGCCTTCCCGCTCTAATGCCTGCTGCAATCCAAGAATATAATGGGAGTTAGAGCTACCCGTTAAACCGTGAATTAAAATAACGATGCCTTTTTGCCCATTGCCATACCAATCGACATCAAAAAAGTCGTTATCGGGTGTGTTAAAACGCTCCCGACGACGTACTAAATCAGGGGGTCTTCTAAAAATAAACGGCCACAGCGTTTGAATATGCGGATTGGACATCCATTTCGCAGGGATAAATGTATCAGGCATGACTAAACGTTATTCGTTTTAGGTTTCAACATGCTTTTAATCATAGGCCACCTAAACGCCAATAAACAAGCTAATACCACGGCATAAAGTATCGGTTCAATATAATCGAGTTTGGTTAACCAGAAGAAATGAACCACACCCATTATCGCAATCACATATATCAATTTATGCAGGGTGAACCATGTACCCCCCAAGCGCCGCATCATACTCGCGGTTGAGGTTGCCGCTAAAGATATCAACATGCTGTACGCGAGCAGCCCTAAAATAATATACGGGCTCTCTGGCACATCTTCCAACATATTATCTATGCTGAGAGATTGATCCAGCACCAGCCAAACTAATAGGTGCATGCTGGCATAAAAGAACGTAAACAATCCCAACATACGACGGAATCTTATCGGTAAGGGGGATTTTAATAAACGTTGCAAGGGGGACATTGATAAGGTGATTAAAAGAAAGCGTAGCGTCCAATCGCCGGTTCTAAAATGCAATGTTTGAATGGGGTCTGCGCCCAGCAAGTTATTAACTGAATCCCATGTTATGAAACCAAAAGGTATCAAACACACACTAAAAACAGCGGTTTTTAATATCCCTAGCTGAAACTTAGATAGCCTTTTTCTCACCACTTAAACGACCTACGAATCAAAAGAATCGTCTGAGACTCATGCCTTTGTATAAACTCGCTACTTGCTCACCGTAGCCATTAAACATTTCTGTATCGCGTTTTGGCGTGAACAAGGACGCGCCAATAATACGTTCGCGGCTTTGACTCCATCTTGGGTGAGGTACTTGCGGATTTACATTGGCATAAAAGCCGTACTCGCGACTTGCCACTTCATTCCATGATGTTTTAGGCATATGCTCTGTCAGTCTTATTTTTACGATGGATTTAATGCTTTTGAAGCCGTATTTCCACGGTACTATTAAACGCAGCGGTGCGCCATTTTGATTCGGCATTTCTTCACCGTATAACCCCGTTGCCATGAGGGTTAATGGGTTCATTGCCTCGTCCATTCTTAACCCCTCAGTGTAGGGCCACTTTAATGTACGGCGGTTTTGACCCGGCATTTGTTCAGGGTCATATAAAGTGGTGAATTCCACGTATTTAGCTTTGGATGTCGGTTCCATTTGCTTGATCAGTTCGGCTAATGAAAAACCAATCCACGGCACCACCATCGACCAGGCCTCCACGCAGCGTAGTCGGTAAATGCGTTCTTCTAACTGCTGGCGTTTGAGGATATCTTCAAGGTCATATACACCGGGTTTACCCACTTCACCCTCAACCGTAACACTCCACGGCTTGGTTTTTAGTCGATGCGCATTCACAACCGGATCGCCCTTACCGGTGCCAAATTCGTAAAAATTATTGTATGTCGTTACGTATTCATACGGCGTTGGTTTTTCTTTTGTTGAATACATACTTTTCTTAATATTTTCTATCTTATTCCCTGCCCATAGCGTACTAGGCGCAAGCCCACTGGCCAACATAACGGTCGAGCTTTGCAGCATAAACTGGCGGCGTGATGCTGAAATAAGCGCTCGGCTGTTGTCAAAATCTTCTTTTGGCGTCACATCGTTATAAGTCAGCAGGCTAGGTTGTTTATTACGCATGTTCATTCCTTTGTTAATTATCTAATGCAGTTGACCGCATTAGAACTCAAATACTTTCAGACTTTTTCTCATGATTGCTAATAAAAAATGACGCCGTGGCCGTTATAAAACACAAGCCACCAAAGACGATAAAGTTAACGTTCAAACCATAGGCAGCTGTTACTAATGCACCCGCCAACAGTGGTCCAATAATCGAGCCTGAACGGCCAATACCAAGCGCCCAACCCACACCAGTAGAACGGATATGTGTGGGGTACATGTAGCTAGATAAAGCATTTAGGCTGACTTGACCACCAACGATAAAGAAGCCTGCGAAAAAGGCCAGTATCATCACCAAATTTAACGACGAGCCTAATTGCCCAACGGCTATCATGCTTAATGCGCCGAAAAAGAAGCACGCGGTTAACACTACTTTCGACCCCATCGATTTAATCAATTTAGAAAATATAAAGGGAGCAATCGCGCCGCCAATATTAAGCACCACCACGGTTTTTGTCGCTTCGCTTAGCTCATAACCTGCCTGTACTAAGAGCGTAGGTATCCAGCTATACAAAAAGTAAATCACCATCAAATTAAAAAAGAACACTGTCCAAAGTAACAAGGTGTCTTTTGCCCTGCCCTCTAAAAATAGCGCTTTAATCGGAAAATGCTTTGCTTCATCAATGTGATGCGCGAATACTGTTTCATCAGTAATCGTTTTTTTCTGGTCTATTTTTTTAGCAATTGTCCGCAATTCGGCATCGTTATCATTATCGTTTTCGACTAAAAATCGCGGCGACTCAGGCAACCAAAACAACAGCACAGGCACTAATAATAAAGGCATTAAACCGCCCACATAAAACAACGACGACCAGCCGAACGCTGGGATGATTTGCCCCGCTAATAAGCCGCCGGTAATGCCGCCGATTGGCATACCTAAAAAGATAATAGCAATAGCGACATTGCGATGGCGATTTGATACATATTCTGTCATCAACGCTGTCGCATTTGGCATTGCGCCACCTAAACCAAGCCCTGTTACAAATCGCAAGATGAGCAATTCATCGTACGTTTCAATAAACCCGGTTAATAAGGTACATAAGCCAAATACAAACACGCTACCAATCACTGCATAACGACGGCCGTATTTATCACCCACTGGGCCAAGCACCAGTGCGCCTATCATCATGCCGACTAAACCGGCTGAGAAGATATAGCCCAACTCACTTTTAGGAATCTCCAGCGCTGCACTTAACGCAGGCGCAGCGAAGGCAATCGCTAAAACATCAAAACCATCAAACACAATCACTAAAGCGCAAAAGAACATCACCAATTTTTGGAACGAGCCTAAGGGATTTTTCTCAATAATGTCGCCCATGTCTACCGTGTTACTTGTCATCACAAACTCTCAGTAGTTTTTAATGCATTGCCTAACGATGCCTGAACGATACTCAATACCGTGTCTATTTCTTCATCATCACGTGGCGCATACACCAAGGCGATAGTATCTGGAATGGGCCCCATGCCCGCCAATGGGTGTTTCTCGCCCCATTGTTGATCGATGACGTGCTGAAAGTCTGTTGATGACAAGGCCATATGCAAACTGCCATCGTACACGGGGTGAACGTGCGCGAATTCACGGCCAATCATAAAACCATCGGTGCAGTTGCACGCTTGATTTTCATTCAACCAAAGCGCCTCAGCGCCGGGAACAGAAATAATACTGGGGCGGCGACTCGCTTCATCAAAATTGAACAGCTTCGCTTTAAATCTCTCATGCCATTCAGCATTCGGGTTTTGGGTTAATTGTTCGTGTGGGTTTGTATTCGTTGTTTCGGGGCGTTCGCCCTCCCTGCGGGGTATCTTTAACATGTGTGTGTCTTATAATTAGGAACAACTAAATTTAACACACATTGCCATATGAGTCGTTACCGCCCACCTGCTCCGCCAAAATCGCCGTATATTACTCGGCAAGGTTTTGATTCCCTCCAACAAGAGGAAGAATCGCTATGGGTAAAACGTCGCGTAGTGGTATCCGCCTTATCTGCGGCCGCGGCTGAAGGCGACCGCTCTGAAAACGCTGAATACATCTACCGAAAAAAAGAATTACGTGGCCTTGATTGGCGTATTCACTATCTTCAACAACGCCTGCCAAATCTTCAAGTCATATCCGAAAAACCCAGCACACCCACTCAGGTTTTTTTCTCTGCAATCATTACATTAGAAGATGATTCAGGCGACGAAGTAACCTATCGCATCGTTGGCCCCGATGAAATAGACCACCAACCTCACTACATCAGCATGGATTCCCCCGTTGCAAAAGCGTTGTTTAAAAAACGCCTTGATGATGAAGTAACGGTAACGACACCCGCTGGTCGCATCACCTATTTTATTACCGGCATTGATTATGAGTAACACCTTATGCCGATGCGGATCAAACAAGTTATTCACTCAATGCTGTCACCCTTTTATTCACCGTTCATCACTACCCAGTACGGCTGAACAGCTTATGCGTTCACGCTTTACCGCTTTTGCATTAGACAATATTCAATACCTATCCGACACCCATTACCCAAGCAAACGCAGCGCTAACGAGTTGCATGAACTGCAACAGAATAGCCTACACACATCGTGGGTTGAATTAACCATTTTAGACACCCAGCATGGTCTCCCTTCTGACAGTATCGGTACTGTGGAGTTTACTGCTGTGTTTTATGCCAACCAACAGTTTTTTGAGTTGGTAGAAAACTCGTCTTTCATTAAAGAAAATCAACAATGGTTTTATATTGAGGGCATACCAACCGTTCAATCTATCCACTATAAAATAAAAAGAAACGCGCCTTGCTGGTGCCTTAGCAATAAAAAATACAAACACTGCCACGCCTTGCTATAAGAAAATACCCTTTCATGCTTGATTCCAGTATTCATAGGCGCATAATCAGTACAAAGCTTGGTTAAATAATAAAAAATGAGCAGACATAAAAACGCATCATCATCTGATAGCCTAAAGGCATCCAGTGTGCTGGACAGTATTGCAATACCAACGTTTGCGATTAACGTCCAACACGAGATAACGCATTGGAATCAGGCCATTGAAAAAGCCTCCGGTTACCTTGCGGTTGACATGATTGGCACCAAAAACCAGTGGAAGCCGTTTTATCCAAATGCTCGCCCTACCATGTCTGACTTGATCGTTGAAGGCGGTCAAGATGAATCGGTTGAGCGTTTTTATACCAGCAAATACAATAAATCTAATATTTTAGACAATACCTATGAGGCTGAGGATTTTTCCCCGCCATGGGCAGTGGCGAATGGCTCTCGTTTACCGCAGCACCAATATTCGATGCCGACAACAACATGGTTGGCGCGGTAGAAACACTTATTATTATCAGTGATCGCAAGTACGCAGAGCAAAAGCTTATTGATAGCCAACAGAAATATCGCGAACTCAGCACCATTGATGACCTCACTAAGCTATATAACGCGCGACATTTTTTTTCCCAAGTGGATGCCGAAATAGACCGTTGTAATAGATACAAGCAGTCGTTATCCATTTGCATGTTCGACTTGGATAATTTCAAATCTCTAAACGACACGTACGGCCATCAATTCGGCAATACCGTATTAGAAAGCTTTGCCAAAATAATACAGTCTAATATTCGACACGTTGACATGGCCTTTCGCTATGGCGGCGAAGAATTTGTTGTGCTGTTCCCCTTCGTGATTGCTCAACATGCACTAAACGCAGTTGAAAAAATTCGCGCTCAACTAGAAAAAACAACATTTACAACCGAAAATGGCGATGTCGTCAACGTGACGGCCAGCGCAGGTATTGCCACTTATTTAGCTAAAGAAGAAAAAAATAGCTTCGTAAAACGCGCCGATGATGCAATGTACCTATCCAAACAGAACGGTAAAAATAAAATTACCATTGCCGAATAAAAACTACCTAGCATTTAGAACCCATCGTATTTGTGAGCATTCAATCTAATTATGTTCGATTCTGATAGTTTTGGGTTGTGGGCTATGTTCGCTTTTTGGGGTAGCGCCATCGGCGGTATATTTCTTGCGATTCAGTGGGCGAATAGAAAAAGTAAAAAAAGCCCCGCGCCTAAAGACGTCATTCTCAAATCTTTACAGCAGCGCTTAGACAACGGTGAAATATCTGAAGAAGAATATCAACGCCGTTTAAAAGACCTTTAAGTCTTTTCGTTACGAATTACCCCACCCACTTCCGTGCATTTCTAAACATTCTTAACCAGGCGCCATCTTCACCCCAATATCCCGGTGACCAGCTATTTTGTACCGTTTTAAAGCAACGCTCGGGGTGTGGCATCATAATGGTAAAACGTCCATCATCAGTGGTTAAACCCGTCACGCCTTGTGCCGAACCATTTGGATTAAACGGAAATTGTTCGGTTACTTCGCCATCGTGGCCAATATACCGCAGGGCAATGTGACCGCTGATTTCATCATTTTTGAATTCTGTTTGGCCTTCACCGTGAGCAACAGCAACCGGTATTTGTGAACCTTCCATACCTGTTAACAATATTGACGGCGAGGTTTGAATTTCTACCATCGCAACACGCGCTTCAAACTGCTCAGACTCGTTTTTAACAAAGTGTGGCCACGCTTGCGCACCGGGAATAAGCTCACGCAAATTAGATAACATTTGGCAGCCGTTACACACACCTAAACCAAAGGTGTCTGCACGGTTGAAGAAATCACTGAAGGTGGTGCGCGCTCGTTCGTTAAACAAGATGGATTTTGCCCAACCTTCACCCGCGCCCAATACATCACCGTACGAGAAGCCGCCACAGGCTGCTAAACCAACAAACTCAGACAGATCTTTTTTACCTGAAATAAGCTCACTCATGTGCACATCAACCGATTCAAAACCAGCTTTATCAAACGCTGCCGCCATTTCAACGTGGCCATTTACGCCTTGTTCGCGCAAGATAGCGACTTTTGGACGTGTATTTGAATCATTTAGCGCCTGAACGATATTCTCATTCGCATCAAACGTTAGCTCAGCAAATAAGCCGGCATCGTCATTATTCCGAATACGATCAAATTCTTGCTGTGCGCAGTTTGGGTTATCTCTTAATGACTGCAACCTATAGCTGGTTTCTGACCACGCTTGTTGCAAGTCCGCACGCGACTCTTCTAATATCGTTTCGCCAGATTTTGTCACGATGATTCGCTGGAATGTGTAGGCCGTACCAATCACCGACACACAGTGCGCCAAGCCTTGAGACTTAAACGCTTCAAGAACCGCCGCTTCATCACCTTTATCCACCTGAATAACCGCGCCTAATTCCTCATTAAACAGGCTGCTTAATACATCGCCTTCTATATCAATCATCGCGCCGCAACGACCGGCAAACGTCATTTCGCACAGCGTTGCCCACAGGCCGCCATCTGAACGATCATGGTAAGCCATTAACTTACCGTCTTCGTTTAACGTCTGAAGGGTGTTGAAAAATGCTTTAAATAACGCAGCATCATCTAAATCGGGCGCTTGCTCGCCCATCATTTGCTGCGTTTGGGCCAGTACCGAACCGCCCATGCGGTTTTTACCTGCACCTAAATCAATCAAAATTAAGCTGTTATCAACATCCGCACTTAACTGCGGCGTTAGCGTTTTACGCACGTCTTTTACCGGTGAAAACGCGGTAATAATTAACGATAAAGGCGAGCTCACTGATTTTTCAATGGCATCGTCTTTCCACGCCATTTTCATCGACATGGAGTCTTTGCCAACAGGAACCGCTAGACCCAAGGCTGGACATAAATCCATGCCAACTGTTTCTACGGTATCGAACAAGCTGGCATCTTCACCGGCTTCGCCGCATGCGGCCATCCAATTTGCGGATAAACACACTTCATCTAAACCTTTAATATTTGACGCTGCGAGGTTGGTTAATGCCTCACCTATCGCCATACGGCCAGACGCAGGGCCATCAATCAATGCCAATGGCGTACGTTCGCCCAATGACATGGCTTCGCCTGTGTAGTGATTAAAACCACTGCTGGTGACCGCTACATCCGCCACGGGTATTTGCCACGGACCGACCATTTGATCACGAGCCACTAAACCGGTGACTGAACGGTCACCAATATGAATTAAGAACGATTTATCACCCACCGCTGGGAAACGAAGCACTTGATACGCGGCGTCTTTTAAATCAATACCGTCTGCGCTGTACGCAGGAACATTGCTCGTAACACGTGTCACATTGCGTTCCATTTTTGGCGGCTTGCCAAACAATAACGACATCGGTAAATCAATCGGCTGATTATCAAACAAACTGTCATTCAAAATCAGCTGTTCGTCTTTTGTCGCCTCGCCAATGTGTGCAAACAAACAACGTTCGCGCTCGCACATGGCTTTGAAATCATCTAGACGGTCTGCTTTTAGCGCAATAACATAACGTTCTTGTGACTCGTTACACCAAATTTGCATCGGTGATAAGCTGCTGTCTACACATAAAATATCGCGTAATTCAAAACGTCCGCCCAAGTCCCAATCATGAATAATTTCTGGCACGGCATTCGACAAACCGCCTGCTCCTACATCATGAATAGAAATAACAGGTGTGTTATCGCCCATCGCGTTACAGGCTTCAATCACCTCTTGGCAACGGCGTTGCATTTCTGGATTTTCACGTTGTACAGAGGCAAAATCTAAATCTTCTGAGCCTTCGCTGGATGTTTGTGACGATGCAGCGCCGCCGCCCAACCCAATCAACATCGCAGGGCCACCTAGTACAATAATGGGTGAACCGGGTTCAATTTTTTGTTTCAACGCGTGCATTGGCCGAACTGAGCCTACGCCACCGGCCAACATAATCGGCTTATGGTAACCACGCGCTTTGGTACCGTTGCTGTTGGGTACGTTTTGTTCAAACGTACGGAAATAGCCGGTTAAATTGGGGCGCCCAAACTCGTTGTTAAACGCCGCACCGCCCAATGGGCCTTCCAACATAATATCTAATGCTGATGCGATACGATCTGGCTTGCCAATACTCTGCTCCCAAGGTTGTTGAAAGCCAGGAATATTCAAATGCGAGACAGTAAAGCCAGTCAACCCCGCTTTGGTACGCGAACCTTTCCCTGTGGCGCCTTCATCACGTATTTCGCCACCCGAGCCTGTTGCTGCGCCGGGGTATGGCGAAATAGCCGTCGGGTGGTTATGCGTTTCAACTTTCATCAAATACGGTACGTGTTCTTCCACAAAATGGTATGAACGACTTTGCGGATCACGAATCAACACGTCAGCATCACTGCCTTCGGCTACGGCTGAATTATCACTGTACTTAGAGATAATGCCTTTAGGGCTTTGCTTGGCCGTGTTCTTTATCATGCAGAACAGCGTTTCGCTTTGCGCCTCGCCATCGACAGACCAATCGGCATTAAAGATTTTATGCCGACAATGTTCTGAGTTCGCTTGAGCAAACATCATCAACTCGATGTCATTCGGATTACGACCTAATGCTTGAAAACTGTCTACCAAATAATCAATTTCATCGCTGGATAAAGCCAAGCCCATCGTTTGATTCGCTTCAACCAAGGCTTGCTTGCCACCGCCCAATACATCCACCGATGCCAACAAGCCAGGTTCTGCCTGTACAAACATATCGTCTGGTTGCTTACCGTCACGCAATACGCGTTCGGTCATACGATCGTGAAGCAAGTCGGCAACATGGCTTAGTTGCTCGTCAGTAAGCTCGCCGGTGACATAATAGGCAACGCCGCGCTCAAGCCGATTAACTTGCGGCAAACCACAATGCTGCGCAATGTCCGTAGCTTTACTCGACCAAGGAGACAGCGTACTCGCACGAGGTACAACCAATAACCTTTTGCCCGTGTGCGCAATCGCATCACTCTTTGGCCCGTACGTTAATACGCTATTGAGCTTACTTAAATCGTCTTCAGAAAGGGTTTCTGATACATCAACAAAATGAATATATTCAGCACTAATACCGGCCACGTTTGGAACTGCTGCGACAAGCTTTTTTAATAGGCGTTGTTGACGAAAGTCCGATAGCGCTGTGCTTCCAGTGAGTTCAAGCATGTAGAGTCTCTTTACGGTTGTTATCTGTTGTTAGTGTGCACCAGTCCAAGCCATCGTCTTGATCGATGACTTTTAATCGAGCTCGGTCACACTGTATCGCCGCGCTGACACAGTCTAATACCAGCTCATGACTGTTATTTTTTTCGCTAACGTGAGCCAGCACTAGGTGCTGTAATTTTTTTGTTTCAAGCTGTTTCAATAAATCAACGGATTGCAGATTATCTAAATGCCCCCAATCGCCTACCACACGCCGCTTTAAAGACTCTGGATACGCGCCGTTTAACAGCATCTCGCGGTCATAATTACACTCTAGCAATAGTGCATCGCAGCCGGTCAACGCCTCAACCATGTGTTGGGTAATCGAACCTGTATCGGTCATCACGCCCAGCTTTAGCTCGTTTGATTTAAAGATAAATTGTGTAGGTTCGCGCGCATCGTGCGGCACTAGAATGGGCTCTATCGAAAACTCACCTAACTCAAATGATTGATGGCTATTAAAGCACTCCACACCGTCAAGATCTTTTATCATGCTAGCTGTACCGTGACTTGCCCAAACAGGCATACCGTAACGTCGTGCATAGCGTGCAACGCCACCTAGATGGTCAGCGTGTTCATGGGTAACAAGAATCGCGCTAATGTCTTCGCCCGACACACCTAATTTAGCCATTCGCTTATCAGCTTCTTTGGTCGAAAAACCATTATCAATCATCAACAAGGTATTACCGTGTTGAACAAGCGTTGAATTCCCTCGGCTACCGCTGCCTAGGGAGGCAAACCTCACTGTGCCAGTTTGCTTAGCAAGTCGTTATAAATTTGTTTAGACACGTCATTATTAATAAACACACCTTCGTCATTTTGCACTTTCACAGCAATGCTATCTGAGTATTCAACAAAAATAAGCTTATAAACGCTAGTAGCACTTTTCTTCCAGAACGTCAACGATGACAATATACCAGGGTCATTTACTTCATCGGATATATTTAAATAAACAATATTTTTTTCACGGTTTTTATCTTCAATATCGTAATTAAGCTCTTCAAGTGCGCTGATGGTTTTACGCCATGACGTTCTAAAGTTATCGTGCAGTAATAAATAAGAAACATCACCCAATGTAAATATTTCAGCGGGGGCTAGCGTCGGCTCATTTAACGGTGTTGTTTTGACAACGCTTTTTTTCGTAACAAATGACTCTGTTCGAACTGCACCATCGTATTCATCTTTTATTGCTCCGCTTGACAATTCTGGAGGCATTTCCAAAGATGGCAATTCATGCGCTCGTTTATAGGACTCTTTTTGGTCCACAAACACACCGTCCATTGACGGCATACTGCCACACGCAGCAAGACTAAGTGACACGACAGCGACACAACTTAATTTCAATAAAATCGTTTGAATACTCATTATTTTTACCTTTTAATCCTCTTTACTTAGCTGCGCTCATCGCCTGTTTGACAACCGCTTCGCAATCACTTGTTAGCCACGTCATTGGCAAACGAATACCTTTTTCAATTAACCCCAATTCACACACCGCCCACTTCACAGGAATGGGGCTCGCTTGCACGAACAAATCATTGTGTAGCGGTTGAAGTGTTGCATCTATTGCTTTAGCGCCTTCTGCATCACCCGCCAAGGCTTTTGCACACATCTGATGGTTCTTTGCTGGTGCAACATTACCGGTAACCGTAATGGAACCTTTCGCGCCCATTAAAATCAACTCACATGATGTCGCGTCATCGCCTGAATACACAGCAAAATTATCATCGCTTAACGCTAACAACGCTTTACCCACGTCCATATCGCCCGTCGCGTCTTTAACACCCACAATATTCGGCACGTCTTTAAGCTTTGCCACCGTTTCCGGCAACATATCGCACGCCGTTCTACCCGGTACGTTATATAAAATTTGTGGAATATCTACCGCTGCCGCAATCGCCTTGTAATGCAACACCAAACCTTCTTGTGTCGGTTTATTGTAGTACGGCGTTACTAGCAAGCACGCGTCTGCTCCAGCTTCTGCGGCGCAACGCGTTAAATCAATCGCTTCCGTTGTTGAATTAGCGCCTGTTCCAGCAATGACTGGAATACGTCCCGCAACCATCTCAACGACTTGACGAATCACATGACAGTGTTCTTTTTCATTCAGCGTTGCAGACTCACCCGTTGTGCCCATCGCTACAATCGCATCAGTGCCTTGTTCAATATGAAATTCAATCAGCTTTCGCAGACTTGCTTCATCTAACGAGCCGTCTTCATGCATGGGCGTTACGAGTGCAACAATACTGCCTTGAAACATAGTTGAATCCAAATGTAATCGAAAAAGTTAACAACTTATTCAAAGGCCTTCTTCAAATAAGCAAATAAGCCGATTATTATACATACATCAGCACTACAACTAAAAACCAGTCTGCTAAAATAGCGTTAAAATAATTCAATTTAATAGGGTCATACCATGAGCACTGTTCAATTAAACCAAGTCGTTGCCGAATTTACCTGCGCCACAACAGCAGAAGATGCACTCACGCTAAGTAGCTTAAAAGGAAAAAATGTCGTTATCTATTTTTATCCGAAAGACAACACACCAGGCTGCACGCAAGAAGGGCAAGATTTTCGTGACCTTTACAGCGAGTTTCAAGCAGCTAATACTGACATTTTTGGCGTTTCCCGCGACTCAATTCGCGTACATAATGGCTTTAAAGAAAAATACAGTTTTCCGTTCGATCTAATCAGTGACCCTGACGAGTCATTGTGTAAATTGTTTGATGTCATTAAACTTAAAAAGCTCTACGGCAAAGAATATATGGGCATTGAACGCAGCACCTTTTTAATCAATGCCGACGGCGTTCTTGTACAAGAATGGCGCAAGGTTAAAGTCAAAGAACACGTCAGCGAGGTATTGGCAACCGTCGTTGCGCTATAAGGAAGATTAAAACCTAAAAAGCGGTACGACCTTTGTCACACCCGTTATGCCTGCAACAAAGTCAGCTGCACGTTGAGCCGTGGGCTGGTCTAATTGGTCGCCCAGTAAATACACGTATTGATCAGCAACTACTATTTTAATCGTGCCTGCTTTTTGAGTAATATCCGCACGCAACAATTGGTTTACTATCATTGCTCGTAGTAAGTCATCATCGCTGCGCTCAATCTCACCAACAGGGGTTGATACGCGTACCTCGTTATAAAAACGGTTAACAGTACTGCATTCCTCAGCTGTTTTAAGGTTAAAGCGACGACGATCATTGGCGGCCATTTTAGACGCTTTTTTTCCACATACCTGCGCATTAGACGGCTCTACATGATTCACATCACCTTGCGTCCACTGTAAATGCGCCTCGGATAACACTAAACTTAACACCTTATCTTTTAACGCTTGAGTGGCCGCTTGCCCAGCAATCAGTACCGAACCCCTATTACGAGCAACAGCGATATGTGTGTTATTTCGCAAGACATCATTGCGTAATAAAGCCGCGTTGACCTTAAATTCAAATGCAGTGTCTTTTAACTGACCTTCGATGCCGCTGGCATTGTCTTCAAATAATCGATCCGTGATATCTGACAACTCAAATGCAGGCGTGGCCGTTGCAACAAAAATCAACGCGCATAAAACATATTGGAACAACTTCATAATAACCTTTTAAATAAAACTTAAATCAGCTTTCTGCCACATCATGTCGGCTAGGCCAAGCGACAAGAACCGCTTGTACCAGTGTTGCCAACGGAATAGCAAAGAACACACCCCAAAAACCCCAAACGCCGCCGAAAAATAAAATAGCAACGATAATAGCAACGGGATGCAAATTAACCACCTCAGAAAACAATAGTGGTACCAACACATAGCCATCCAGTGCTTGAATAATAAGGAATACCGTCATTAAATACACGAATGCGTTACTCCATTTCCACTGCACATAGGCCACCAGCAACACGGGAATGGTTACCACCGTTGCACCTACATACGGCACTAACACAGACAGCCCAACCAAGAAGCTAAGCAACATGGCGTAATGTAAATCCAGCAAGCTGAAGGCAATGAAACAGGCCGACCAAACAATCAAAATTTCCCAGATTTTACCTCTAACATAATTCGCTATCTGTTGATTCACGTTCACCCATACTTCTGTGGTTAAACGGCTGTTGCTGGGTAGAAATTTGGCAAACCAGTTAACAATGTCTGTTTTATCCATTAGAAAGAAGAACACCATCATGGGCACCAGCAATAAATAAATAATCAACGCCACAATATTCAACACCGATGCGGCAGAGAAAGACAGCAAGCCTTGGCCGTATTTAATCGCCTCTGAGCTCACTTGACCAAAAATTAACGTGACCTGCTCTTTGGTAATAAAGTTTGGGTGCTTTTCAGGCAGGGCCATAAATAGGTCGACGCCTTGATTGAGCATGCTGGGCAATTGCTGAGCTAATTCCACTGCCTGAATCGACAATAAGGGGATTAAGCCAAAGACCATGTACGACAATAACGCCATGAACAGGCTGAATGAACAGATAACCGCCAGCTTTCGCGCTAGGCCAATGGATTCAAACTTAACCACCATGCCTTCTAATAGATACGCGATAACAATGCTTGCCAATACCGGCGATAACACATCACCCACCCATAAAATAACCAAAAAACCAAACAACAACGTGCCCGCCAACGCTAAGGTCTCAGGGTTTGCTAATATTCGGTTAAACCACTGTTTTATTTGTTCCATGTCGTTTGTAACGTAGTCAATTAAAGCGGCCAGCCGCTGATAAATACAAAGTAAGGGTATTCCAACACATAGCCTGATAGCCAAGCTGTTATAACGGCTGCAATCGTGAACCCAAGCAATCCAATAACAGCGCGTTGAATAAAGTCTGATGCCGACGCTTTTTGTTGAATACCCGCCAAAGCTGAATCTCGCACATCATAACCCGAGCCTGACGGCTTAACCGATAATAAAAACCCAATCAACACAGCCAAACCGACTGACCCTGTTCCAGCGATAGTTGAGACGCACCAAGGACACTGATGAACTGCGTTTGGGTTATGGATATTACAATGGCTCTCCAGCCCTGCCCACGGCCAAGTGCAACCACAATCAAACAAAAACCCACATAGCGGGGTAATCAATATTAACGCCACTATAACGGTGAGTATTCCCGCTTGATATCGAATCGAATTTAAACCAACCATGCTAGTTTTTTCCATTATTATTATTTTATGTGTAAATATTACGCTTTATTGTCATAGTTTCAACCAGTTAGGCTTTACAGCCTTAGAAAACTTCCTCACACTCCCCCTTTAATCTAACAACACACCAATATGTCGACCTCAGCTTCTAAAAAAGTCATCTATGCTGCACTAGCTGGCAACGCGCTTATCTCCATCACTAAATTTTTTGCCGCCTTTTATTCTGGCAGCTCTGCGATGTTATCTGAAGGCATTCACTCTTTAGTGGATACGGGCAACCAAGTTCTATTATTGTATGGATTAAAAAAAGCCCAACAACCCGCCGATGAACAATTTCCCTTTGGACACGGCAAAGAAATATATTTTTGGAGCTTTATCGTCGCTATTTTGATTTTCGCCGTTGGCGCAGGTGTGTCTATTTACGAAGGGATACACCATATTATTTCCCCCACGCCCATGGGCGACCCAACACTCAGCTTTTATGTTTTAGGATTAGCATTATTATTTGAAGGTGCCGCTTGGTATTTTGCATTACGAGAATTCACCCGTAGCAAAGGCAAGTGGGGCTACGTTGAAGCGGTTAAACGTGGAAAAGACCCCTCTATGTTTGTGGTGTTATTTGAAGATTCTGCTGCCATGCTGGGTTTGCTCGTCGCCTTTATTGGCATATGGATAGCACATGCCACAGGCAACCCCGTTTACGATGGCGCAGCTTCTGTCATCATCGGTTTAATCTTGGGTGGCACCGCCATTTGGCTTGCCTACGAAACGAAAAGTTTACTGATTGGCGAAAGCGCAAACCCCGAATTGGTTGAAGAAATTCGTCAAATTGTTACTGCGTACAATGCGGTTGAATCTATAAACGAACTGCTCACCATGCACATGGGTCCAGACTTTGTGTTAGCGACCTTAAATGTCGACTTTAAAGATGACCTGAATACAGGCGAATTAGAACAAACCATTGCCGACATTGATCTAAAGATAAAACAAGCTTGCCCAAGGGTTAAGCGCGTTTTCATAGAAGCGGAAGCTTGGAGTGCTCTAACGGCAAAGCATCAACAATAGTTAGTATCGAAATTGAAGTACATTCAGATAAACGTCTTGTATCTATTCTGTGTGAAATGGCGTACTATCTCAACCTTGAAATATTCAAAAAAAGGAACCTAAGAGCATGATTAAGAATATAAAGAAGTTAGCATTAGCAGCAACAGCAACATTATTACTAGCCGCGTGCGCAGAAACAGCTAAAACTGCGGACTGGTACATTCAAAACACCGCTGAGCAAGCAATCAAATTAACAGAATGCCAACAAAGGCCTGAAACTCTCAAAACGCCTAATTGCGTAGCCGCCGCTGAAGCCGAACTTGTTATTTCAAAAGGCACAGATGCAATAAAAATGTACTTGAAAGGAAAATAACCGCCGTTATATTTATGGTTCGTTAGTCGAATCATTTACAAAAAAAGCCAATGATGCCTGACCTCATTGGCTTTTTTATTTAACGCTTATTATTCAGCAAGGTACGGAAGGAATAAAAAATACCCCGCTAACCACTAAAAACATGACTCAAAGGAAATATGATGAAAAACACACACAAATTAATACTCGCTTTATTAGCAACATTCTTACTATCTGCATGCTCAGGCGAAGAAGAAGTCAGGAGTAAAGATTGGTACATTTCACACTCTTAAGAACAATCTATTCAATTAGATATTTGCGCCCACAGGCCTCAACTAAAAGAAACACCTAATTGCATTAATGCCACAGCTGCGGAAGAAATTCTCAAACAAGGTTATGAAGTAACTCAAGCATACGTTAAAGAGCACGGCCTAAACAACTCACAAAAGTAATAATCAGTTAACCTTATACCTGCGTTTAGCTAAGCTAGTTCTGCTTTCGAAGACGTAGCTTAATCAATATAAGGCCTTTGTACAAAACAGTGCAAAGGCCTTACTTTTTTAAGTTAGATTGCAATAACAACCCGCCCACAATTAATGCCGCCCCTATAGAAAGCGTGACGGTAAGTGGTTCGTTTAGCCAAATAGTTGCCGATAACACCCCTATTAAAGGCACCATCAAAAAGCCTAATGATACGGTAGTAGCCGGCAACATTTGCGTTACTCGCAGAGAGGCCCATTGCGCTAATGCTGTACTCATTACACCGTTGTATAGCAAGATTATCGCCAGCTCAGTACTCCAAATAGTAGGTCGCGTTTCGGCAAACCAAGCAAAAGGGACAACGATCAACAAACCCACCAAAATTTGCCAAGGCGCTAACTCCAATACACTCGCTTTCCACTGATGATGCCTGACATGGAGTATAGATAAGGCCCAAATAAACGCGGCCAATAGTAATATCGCATTGCCCTTCACCACCGAATCATTACTCCAATCAAACCCAAGCGGATTAAATAGTGTTAATAGACCACACAGTCCTACACCCACACCTAGCAACTTTATGCGCGACAATGGCTCTTTTAAAATAAAATACGCACCCGGTGTAACCCACAAAGGCGTGGTATAGGCGAGTAATGCAGCACGACCAGCATTCACCTCCATCAATCCAAGATTGATTAGGGTTAAAAATCCTGCAAATTGCATCAAACCCACACCTAGCACAATCGGTATATCTTGTTTATGCGGTAGTTTTAATCTGCCTAAAAATAGCAGCAGTATTGATATGGCAATTAAAGCGATAAACAACCTAGCGACTGTAAACCACAGTGGGTCAATTGAGCGTAGGCCAATTTTCATAATGGGCCAGTTAGTCCCCCAGATCAGAACCACCAATATCAACAACACCCATGCGGATGAAAATAGCTTTTTCACAAACAACTCATTTGAAATAAAAATTCAATATAACAGTTCAATAACACGGCTATAATTATTTTGTCTCATTGAATAATTCAAAACATGGCCAGAATTACCATTACATACCCCGAAAAAACATTGTTTACTTGCTCGCTGCCTGTGCGCATACTGATATCAATTATGGACAGCATCTAGCGCACGATAAATTAATATCCATGCTGCACGAAGCGCGCGCGCAATTTTTTCTACATTTCAATATGGAGGAATCCAACGTTGGTGGCTTAGGTATTATCTTGTCCGATTTAGCTATTTGTTACCAAGCCGAATCTTTTCACCCTGATACGCTTAATATTGAAATGGCGTTAGACGATGCCAGCCGCTGTGGTTGCGACATGGTTTATCGCATTAGCAAAGATGCTGATAACACACTTGTCGCCACTGCCAAAACTGGCTTAGTATTTTTTGATTACAACAACAAAAAAAGTTTCATCAATTCCGAGCGAATTTAAACAGCTTTTAGAAAAATGATAACCACCACACAACTCGAAGGTTTCAGCTATTCTCGCCTAACAACACAAGGTGCAGACATAAACGTTGCCAGTGCCGGAAGCGGCCCACCCTTATTACTACTGCACGGCTACCCACAAACCCATTACATGTGGCATAAAACCGCACCCGCGTTGAGTCAACATTTTCACGTTATTTGCCCTGATTTACGTGGCTACGGCGACAGCTCAAAACCTGAAAGTAATGCGCAACACACGCCATACAGCAAACGTGAAATGGCGAAAGATATGGTTGAGATAATGCAGCAGCTAGGACATAACACCTTCTATGTTGCTGGACATGACCGTGGCGCTCGTGTGGCGCATCGCATGATATTAGATTACCCAACAACCATTCTAAAAGCTGCTGTTTTAGACATCGTGCCGACTATCGAGATGTTCAACAGCATCGACCAGATAAGCGCCACCGGTTATTACCACTGGTTCTTTCTTATCCAAAGTAATGGTCTGCCGGAAAAGATGATTGGCCAAGACCCCGACTATTACCTAAACGATAAGTTGAACCGCTGGAGTACTACGCCAAACTGCTTTGAGCAACATGCCATTGATGAATACTTGCGTTGTTTCCGCGAGCCCTCAACCATTCACGCAACATGTGAAGACTACCGCGCAGCAGCGAGTATTGATCTTGAACACGACAAGGCCGACTTGGATAAAAAAATAAACTGCCCGTTGCTTGTGCTATGGGGAGAACATGGCATTATCGGTCGACATTTTGACTTACTAGAAATATGGAACCAATGCGCCACGAATGTAACAGGGCAAGCATTAAACTGCGGACATTTCTTAGCGGAAGAGTCGCCCGACGAGACACTTGATAACCTGACTCGCTTCTTCAATAATTAGGTCATTACATAGCCACAACCAAAACGATGGCCTTTTACGATAATGCGTTACAATACGCGCTACTTCATTTTTAAATTCTCTTCATTTTGCAAGACCAACCAAAAAGTTATACCTTAAAAGAACTAGGGCTTTCACCTAAGAACTTAGACAAGCACGCTGTCTCAATTACCGAGCGCCTTACTGAAGCCGGCTTTCAAGCCTATTTAGTGGGTGGTTGTGTCCGCGATTTATTGCTGGGCATGAGACCGAAAGATTTCGATGTCTCTACCAATGCTGAGCCTGAGCAAATTGAAGCGCTATTCAGAAACTGTCGTTTAATTGGGCGCAGATTTCGCCTCGCGCACATACACTTTGGCCGCCATGTGATTGAAGTCGCTACGTTTCGCGGACCACACGTCAAGCACGATAAAAACACCAGCCATGCGCATAAAGATGGCCGCTTATTACGCGACAACGTATACGGCACCTTGGAAGAAGACGCATGGCGCCGAGACTTTACCGTTAACGCGCTGTACTTAGACGCGCAAAAACTAACGGTTATTGATTACGTTGGTGGTATTGAAGACCACCAAAATAGGTTGCTACGCCTAATGGGCGACCCCGAACAACGGTACAAAGAAGACCCCGTTCGTTTGTTACGAGCCGTGCGATTTAAGGCCAAATTAGGCTTTAACTACTCGCCTGAAACAGAAGCACCCATGAAAGCAATGGCGCCTTTATTAAAAGATATTCCTAGTGCGCGACTTTATGATGAAATCTTAAAGCTCTTATTAAACACCAAAGCAAGCGACGTATTTGATGGTCTTCGTCAATATAATTTATTTTCGGCTTTGTTCCCACAAACAGAATTATGTATTAAAAAAGCGGATTCCGACCAACCTTTATTGTTGATTAAGCAGGCCATGGAGAACACCGAAAAACGCCTAAAAAACAATCAGCACGTAACGCCCTATTTCTTATTAGCCGCCATTTTATGGGAGCCGGTCAGGCGTTTAACTGAACAAAACAGAGCCACGTTTAATAGTGACGTACAAGCGATAAACGCATCAGCTGGTGAAATCATTGCTCACCAAGTCAATCAAATTGCCATTCCTCGTCGCATTACTACACCCATGCGTGAAGTTTGGTCGCTACAGCCCCGTTTTCACAAACAAATTGGTGTCCGTTGCTTACGATTTTTAGAACACCCGCGTTTTCGTGCTGCGTATGACTTTATGCTATTACGTGCACAATATGGCGAAGTTGACCCAAAAATTGCCGACTGGTGGACACACATTCAAACGCTGGACCCTGCAGAACAAAAACTGATGACCCGCCCAAACCAGTTTAAACATAAAAGAAAAGCTCGCAAAAAAACCACTACGAACATACCGCCAGCAGAATAGTATGCCTGCATCTGTTTTTATTGGCCTTGGTAGCAACTTATCTAGCCCTATTCAACAAGTGCTTCAGGCAATAAATGAAATAGCTGGTTTAGCCAACACAAAGCTTAACGCAAGCTCTAGCCTGTATGAAACTGCGCCCATGGGACCGCAAGACCAACCCAACTATATCAATGCAGTCGTGCATATTCATACCTCACAACAACCACTTGCGCTCTTGAAATCATTACAAAAAATAGAGCAACTGCACAGCAGAACTCGCAATACAGACCACTGGGGCGCTCGCACACTTGATCTCGATATACTTCATGTTGAAGGGTGCTCTTCTAATACAACTGAGCTAACACTCCCCCACCCTGGGCTACATTGTAGAAGCTTTGTGCTATATCCTTTGCATGAAATTTCTCCTCATTTGGACATTCCAAACTTAGGTTCAATCGAACAGCTGATTGTTCAACTTAATGAACCCAAACCTACAATCATTTCGGGTAAAAACCTCGAAAAACCCCCGTCTGTTTGCTAAAGTATTTCAACTCATTTTAATTAACGCCCATAAAAACTAAACACCTTGGAAAATCTTGCCTTAGAAATAGCTCAACCCCCTAAATTCATTGTTGTTGAAGGGCCTATTGGCGTGGGGAAAAGCAGTTTAGCCAAACGGCTTGCAAAAAGTTTTGGCTGCGATGTTGTCAAAGAAAAGGCTGACGAAAACCCATTTCTCGAACATTTTTACACCCACACGAATCAGTCAGCACTGCCAGTACAACTACACTTTTTGACGGAGCGCGTTAAACAATGGAATGAACTCAGTCAGAACGATATTTTCTCAAGCGGTGTCATCTCTGACTTCATGCTCGAAAAAGACCCACTTTTCGCTAAATTAACGTTAACGAATGAAGAATATAAACTCTACGACCAAATGTATCAATCGTTGTCGGTGCAGGCTACCAGAGCCGATTTAATTGTTTACTTACAAGCACCCGTAGAGGTCTTGCAAGCTCGCATTAGAAAGCGCGGCATTGCACACGAAAAGAAAATTAGCAGCGAGTACTTGCAAAAGCTATCTGACGCGTACACTGAGTTTTTTCACCATTACGACTGCGGCCCCTTATTAATTGTTAATGCAAGTGACATTAATCCGGTTGATAATGATGCAGATTATGAGCAACTGCTTCAACACATCTGTACCACCCGTTCTGGACGACACTTCATCAACCCCTTACCTATTTTATAACCCATTTTGAGATCGATATGAGCCAACCATCAGCACGTAAACACATCACTAATACCGAACTACTCGCGATGAAAGTCCGTGGCGAAAAAATTGTTAGCCTAACCGCGTACGATGCAAGTTTTGCGCATATTCTAGACAAAGCCGGTGTCGAAATGATTTTGGTGGGCGATTCATTAGGCATGGTCGTGCAAGGTCAAAGCACTACTGTGCCCGTGACAATCGAAGAAATGGCCTACCATTCCAAACTGGTATCGCGCGGTATTGAACGCGCACTGCTCGTTACCGACATGCCATTTATGAGTTACCCAGACCCACACAGTGCCGTCGAAAATGCAGCTGTTTTGATGCAGCAAGGCCACGCACATATGGTGAAACTTGAGGGCGGACAAAAAATATTAGACAGCGTTGAACACCTCGTTAACCAAGGGATCCCCGTGTGCGGCCATCTAGGCTTATTACCCCAATCCGTTAATCAGTTAGGCGGCTATAAAGTACAAGGCAAAGAAGACGCTGAAGCCAATATCATTATCCATGACGCTAAGTGCCTACAGCAAGCGGGAGCCAGTGCCATCGTAGTGGAGTGTATTCCTGCGAGCTTAGCTGAAAAAATTACGCAAGCTGTCGACATTCCCATCATCGGCATTGGAGCCGGCGTTAATTGTGACGGCCAAGTGTTAGTCAGTTACGACATGTTGGATATCACGGTTGGTAAACGGCCTAAATTTAGCAAAAACTTTATGCTTGAAGCAGGCAATGTCGCCGATGCGGTTGGTGCCTACGTCAGTGCCGTTAAAAACAAAACGTTCCCATCCCAGGAGCATTCCTTTTAAGCATGTTAATTGTTAACACCGTTAAGGCGCTACAAGAAGCCTTACAACCATATCGCTCAGCCAACAAAAAAATTGGCCTAGTACCAACCATGGGAAATTTACATCAAGGGCATTTACAGCTGGTAAAAACGGCTAAACAACACGCCGATGTTATCGTCGTTACATTGTTTGTTAATCCAACTCAATTTGGCGCTAATGAAGATTTAGACAGCTACCCGCGCACGTTTCAAGTTGATTGCGACAAATTGGAAGCGCTAAGCACTGATATTCTATTTGCCCCAACCACTGACGAAATGTACCCACGCGGTGGTGATAACACCAGTCACGTGCACGTACCCAATATTACTAATGTGCTTTGCGGCGCTTCACGACCTGGACATTTTGATGGCGTAACAACCATCGTCTCCAAACTGTTTAATATAACCCGTGCCGACGTCGCTGTTTTTGGTGAAAAAGACTATCAGCAGTTGGCTGTTATCCGCCGTATGGTGGAAGATTTGAATATTCCCATTAGCATTATCGGTGAGCCTATCGTTAGAGAAGCTGACGGTTTAGCAATGAGCTCAAGGAATGGCTATCTGTCAAAAGAGCAACGCGTGCTTGCGCCTCAGTTGCATGAAGTATTGCGCGACATTCATCAATCGATTAGCAAAGGTGATGATGACTTTAAAACTCTGCAAAATACCGCCACAACAGAACTTAGTAAACTGGGCTTCAAACCCGATTACCTGCATATTTATCATCGTGATAACCTAAGACCTGCAAAAAAGGGTGATAAAGAGCTCGTCATCGTCGCCGCTGCATATCTTGGTTCAACACGGCTCATCGACAACCTCCACGTCCATTGCACATAAATTAAACTATTGATATGAAACAAATTCTATTATCCTTTTTATTGTTTTTTAACTACGGCCTCTCATTTGCAGAAGAAACACCAACCGAGCCGCCACCAGTCGCTCTCATCGAATCTGCAGAGGAATTAGGGCTAGGTTCTCCTCGAGAAACCTTTACGACATTCCTGCGCAGCATGAATGATATTAAGCGGGGCCAAGCTGAACGCATTAACGATGCCACCAGAGCCTTAGATTTGTCCGCTATTAACCCGCTTATTCGCGAAGAAAAGGGACGAGACCTTGCGTGGATGTTACTTGAAGCGATTGATAAAACAAAAATCGTTAACCTCAAACGTATTCCAGGTTACAAAACGGGCAAACGCTACGTTTTTTCACGTTATGACAGTGGCGCCATCAGCATCAACCAATTTGATGATGGACGCTGGTTATTTACACAGAACACGCTGTCCTCATTACCCAACATAATCGAAGAGCTTGCCTCTAAAAAAAGCCTGAAAACAGATGATAAAGGTGCTCAGTTCATACCTTGGCATATTCAACTACGTCAGCAGTTACCTGAGCCGCTTCGCACCCGTTCATTTTTGCTCGAAAATTGGAAATGGTTGGGTATTTTACTCATTATTGCCCTTGGTATTGTTGCGGACAAACTGACCTCCTTCCTATTACAATTCGTCGTAAAACGATTCCGTCAAACGACTAAAACACCTGCCTTTAAAGACACGCCCACGGATATGTTACGACCACTCGCCATGCTGATTATGGCTGCTATTTGGTGGACTGGGCTCAACCTGCTCGCATTGCCAGACCAAGCGATGATTATTCTGTTGGTTGCGGTCAAAGTACTAGCGGGTATTGCGGGCGTGTGGGGAGCTTACCGACTAGTTGACCTAATCACCTTGTACTTACGTCACCAAGCAGACCTAACGGACAACAAAGTCGACGATGTTTTAGTGCCATTAATTCGCAAAACACTGAAAGTATTTGTCACTGTCATCGGCATTACGTTTGTTGCCTCAAACCTTAACCTGAATGTCTCAAGCCTTCTTGCCAGCCTTGGCTTAGGTGGCTTAGCGTTTGCCTTAGCAGCCAAAGATGTAGTGCAAAACCTATTCGGTTCTATTACCGTGATTATGGATCAAACCTTCCATGCTGGTGACTGGATAGTTGTTGATGATATCGAAGGCAGCGTTGAGGAAATCGGTTTAAGAAGCACAAAAATTCGAACTTTTTATGACTCACTGATCACCCTTCCCAATGCTATTTTCATAACCGCAAAAGTGGACAATATGGGGCAGCGACGTTACCGCAGACTTAAGTGCAATGTCTCGCTTACTTACGACACTCCTCCAGATAAAATTGAAGCGTTTTGTGAAGGCGTGCGAGAACTTATTCGCTTACACCCTTACATGAGAAAAGATTATTTTCACGTCTACCTGAATTCTCTAGGCGCTTCTTCGCTTGATGTATTGGTATACGTTTTTTGGGAAACACCCGACTGGAGCACCGAGTTACGCGAGCGCCAACGCTTCTTATTGGATATCTTACGCTTAGCCAAAGCACAACAAATAGATATGGCCTTCCCAACTCAAACCCTACATTTATTAACCACTGAGAATGATCCAGCTATGCATGACGCCTCTAGCACAGGTGAAAACTCATCGGTAGAAGCACTATCAAAACAGTTTAAAGACAGCGCCAAAGATATTGTTATGCAGTCCACCGGTGTCGATAAAAAACCACCACCCGTGTCATTTTGATTATTGCGTGCTTATACAGCCATAATTTAATATTGCAATTGCACATTAATGTTGATGAAAAACAACATTTCAGGCATAATTCCCATCCGTTTTATATAAACTAGTTTCAATATATGCGTTCAACAATGTTACAAACAAAGTTACACCGAGCTACCGTTACTCACAGTGAACTCCATTACGAAGGCTCCTGCGCTATTGATGGCAGCTTGCTTGACCTTTCAGGCATCCGCGAATACCAACAAATTGAAATTTATAATGTAAACAATGGCGAGCGTTTCACAACGTATGCTATTCGCGCTGAAGACAACAGCGGCGTTATTTCAGTAAACGGAGCAGCCGCACGCCTTGCCGCAGAAGGCGACATCTTAATTATTTGTGCTTACTCTGAATACAGCGAAGCTGAATTAGCGACGTTTAAGCCGCGCTTAGTCTACCTCGACGACAATAATGGCGTTAAAGAAACGAAAAATGCTATCCCCGTACAAGCTGCGTAAAAACAACCTAAACATCCGAAGTAGCCCGATGAAATCTCATCGGGCTTTTTTTTGTGCTAAAACAACTCATCATCTCTAATATTTTAATATCCGTTATGTTTCGCCTACTTGCCTGCTTCGCCTTTAGTTTGTTAGCCTTTGTAGCCACATCGTCTATTGCAGGCGACAACGTATCCGTTGACGTAAGCTATGCAAACGAAATTTATAGCACCAAATTATCAACCACTCTAAATGCCAAACCAGACGCAATTTATCGACTGTTAACCTCTTACGACGAACTAAATTTATTCAGCCGATTAATACAGAAAAGCAAATTATTACCCAATGGGCACTTGCAGCTCCACCTTAAGGTTTGTTTTATTTTTATTTGTTTTGATAAACAACAAACATTAAAACTGACCATCTCCAAAAGAAGCATTACTGGAGAAATTATTCCTGAATACAGTGACTTTACCTATGGCTGGCTCAAGTGGACACTAACAAATCACAACAATGCGACCCTGATTAACTTCGACAGTGAAATAACACCTAACTTTTGGATACCGCCTTTTATTGGCACATTATTAATACAATACAAACTTAAGAACGAAGCTGAATACAGCGTGCTTCAATTAGAGAAGCTGGCAAATAACAGGCAATAAAAAAGGGGCCTTAAGCACCTTCCTTATTGTTCTACTTCACACTAACTACGTTCAACTGGATAACCCAACTCATTCCACTTTAACATCCCGTCTTTCATGTTGTTAACATTAGAAAAACCCAATCCTTTTAGGATAGCTGCCGCAGTTGTACTCCTCACGCCAGAGCGACAAATCAAAATGATCTCTTTATCTTTAAATACCTCCAAACTCTCTAATTGGTTTGGAATATCCGCCACTGGGATTAAACGACTGTTTTTAATATGACCTAATTCACCATTAAATTCATGTAACTCTCGCACATCAAACATCACGGTATCAGCACCAGCCTGATCAATTCTACTCTTAACTAACTCGGGTTCCATTTGCAGTACTTTATTTAACTCTGCGAGAAGTGGGAATTTAATGCGATCATCATCAATTTCACTTTGATTAATCTGTAATACTTCTTGAATACGTTCCGGTAACGGCAAATTCAAGTTATCCATTATCTCAATGTATTCATCTCGCGTTTTACCAGCAATACGCGGGTTAGTTTCTTTTTCTGCACCAATGGTTGATTGAGTATTGCCACGGTAATCATGCGCTGGAAACACGAGTGTTTCTTCAGGCAATGTGAATAACTTGCTTGTAATGGCATCATACTGATCACCGGCATCACCACCTGCAAAATCCGCACGGCCTGTCCCTTGAATCAAAATAACATCACCGGTTAAAACACGGTCTTCATTGACATAAAAGCTAACACTGTCTGGCGTATGGCCCGGCGTATGAAGAACCTTAATTTTAATAGCGCCAACACTAAGCATATCTCCATCGGTATAGTGATCATCCACATTAGGTTGAGGAGATAATTTATGCATCAATACATTACAACCCGTTAAGCGTTTAATCGCCGTACAAGCTGACCGATGATCTGCATGTGTGTGTGTGTCAGCAACAAAGTCCAACGTTAATTTGTGATACGCCAGCATGCCGAGATAACGGTCGATATTAGTATAAATCGGATCAATAATTGCAGCTTTACCTGCATCAAGGTCTGCAATTAAATAGCTTTTGCATTGAAGGTTGTTTAATTCTGTAAAAAACATCTTTTGTATCTCCGTATGAAACTCTTTTATTACTTTAGACTCATTCTAACGCAGCCTTAGCGACAACGATAAATAAATTTAGTCGTGGTTAGCTACCCACGCTATTTCTCGAGCCGTCTTATTACCAATAATACTATATCTTAACGATTTTGGCATAACGGATTCGCGTTCATTCAAAGGGACTCGTCCTGCCATAATTTCAGCTTTCGTCTGTTCATAATGATTATCCGGCTTTGCAAAGCCATAGGGATAAATTGGTTGGCCTGTTGATAAATCATACTTATCTGACGCACCAACCGTATGCATTAACTCATGCGCTATAACAATATTATTGGTCGCCCGATAACCTTCAGCTGCATATGCATTCACCACACCAATCAAGCCTTTTTGTAGTCCTAGCGAATGTGCCAATCGATTGTTTTAATCCACTTGGTGGTAACGTACAAAAATATTAATGACATTTTTATCTCCATCAATCGAGTGCTGGTAGGCCCAAATGCGTAACCGTAAACTCCACAACATAATACTCAACACATTGGTACTGTTGGGTGGCATTGGTGGCTGAGATAAAACAGGCTCTTGAAGCTGCAACTTCACGGGGTCAAAGTCATATTCACGATAACGTCCCCATTGTTTTTTAAAAAACGTATCAACGGCGTGAAAATCACTCGTAGATAACGCATTAATGTAAGCGTCTGTGCGCGAATCAGCATCTCCATTAATGGGGGTAAATTGAAACGGATAGTGTATCGACCCAAGCCATGCTCTCAAGTCGCTGTAACTTAGTACAAAAAGCCACAGCGACTAATATGCACAGTAAAATCGTAATCCTCAGTGCTTTCATCATTTATTTAGACTAGCGAGTCATAATGTAGCTTATTGCGTAGTACATAAAAAAACATATCATTAATCAAACCTACAAGGGGACGTAATAATGGTTTTCATACTGATTGTACTTACACTCGCTATCGCATTATATTTTTATTTTAAAGATAAGCCGGTCACAAACAAATCGACAGCTTCTTCATTAACTAGGCAACAGGAGCGCCTTCAATCCCTGGTTGGCTCTGGAAAGTACTGGGGGTTATACATTGACTATAAAAATGAAACTCAATATTGCGACGCCGTTTTAAGCCTTAATAAAAAACACTTTCCAATCAATAGTATCCCTGCTCTTCCCTTGGATGATTGCACGCAACGCGCTTGTCATTGTACCCATGCAGGGTTGATTGAAAAAAGAACACAAAAAAACAACCGCCGAAACAAGACGAACGATAGACGTGACACGATTCGATTTGAAGATGTGTCTGATCGTCGAGCACACATGGACCGACGATCAGATAATTACGTTAATCACTAACCACGTATTTAAGGCTGCTTCACAGCATTACATCTCGTTAAGATTTCTTGGTCAGGCATGCCTGCATTTTTCCAATATAAAATCAATTCAACTGTACACGCTTGCGGCTCAACAACCTCACTTTCAGGCATTGTCGTCGTATCGTCAATTGCTCTTTTGGCAATCGGTACAGCTTGTTCTGATGTCAATGAAGCCATCACCATGGGGTCACTAAACAACGCCTGCATTTTTTGTCTGAATGCATGAGGCAAGGTTCTTTTTGCATTGGTAATCGGACCAGCTATTACAGCACCGCCAAACGTATCGTGCCCCTGTATGCGCTTATATGACAATAGTTGCTTCTGATCATTAAACATTTCTAGTTGCGCATCAAACCACAGAGACGTATCTATCGCCGTATGGCTTTTCCATTCTTTCAACGTAATTAAAACAACCTTAGTAGTCCCTACAGATAGGAGTTTTTCAACCGCTTTTTGTTTTGTTAGGCCTACATTCAACATCACCGTTTTAATTTGTGGAAACTGTCGTTTCAACAAACCAGGCAATTTGTTTGCAAAGTCATCCGCCATTGGTTGCTTAGAATCGGTGAACGCATCGTAAGGACCGCCCATAGACAACTCAAATTCACCAATATATTTTGCAGGCTTTTCACCAGAAACAACATAAGCTCTTGCGTCTAACACACCAACAACAATAGCATTAGAGCTACCGCCTTTTAATTCTAAAGTCGGTAGATTGAAGGCTGCGCTGCGTGTGTTTTCAGTTAAAACACAACCGGATAAAAACACCAATAACATAAGACTGATTAATCGATATAGCATTAAACCGTACTCCCTTTAAATTTACCCACCAAAGATACAGTTAGCCAGCGCGCCAAGCAAGGCAAAGTGTCTCTTCGTGCTAAAAAACTGGTTTATAATGCTTATTTACATCAACAGTAATGGCATACCATGACGTTTAAGACCGCAGACCTGTGCGACGAATTTTCAGATACCTTACAAATCGTCAGCCCAATGTTTCAATCATTCGGCGGTAACGCCCGTTTTAGCGGAACGATACAGACCGTTAAAATATTTGAAGACAATGTATTGGTTCGCGACATGTTATCTGACAACGTTAACGGCGATGTACTGGTCATCGACGGCGGCGGTTCCTTACGTTGTGCCTTACTCGGTGATATGCTAGCAGAAATGGGTTATAAAAACGGCTGGGCTGGTGTTGTTGTATACGGATGCATAAGGGATTCGTTTGATATCAATCAAATGCCAATTGGTGTACGTGCGATACAAACCAACCCACTAAAAAGCATTAAGAAAGGCTGGGGCGATAAAAATATTCCGGTTACCTTTGCTGGTGTTACCTTTAATCCTGGCGACTATTTATATGCTGATGAAGATGGCATTATCTTATCTAAAACGGCCATCGTGTAAAAATATGGGTCACCGACTTTCAAAAATTTATACCCGCACTGGCGATTCCGGAACAACCGGCTTAGGTGATGGTAGTCGTATAGAAAAGGATTCTTTACGCGTTGAAGCCTATGGCACGATTGACGAACTTAATAGTCAAATTGGCCTAGTGATTGCCTTCGGTATTGATGACGCTATTGCTCATCAATTGCTTGATATTCAGCACGACTTATTTGATTTAGGCAGCGAGCTTTGCGTGCCTGGCTATAGCGCCATCAACGATACAAACATAGACACTCTTGAAAAAATACTAGACGACCACAACGCCGACTTACCCGCCTTAAAAGAATTTATTTTACCCGGTGGTAACTTAGCTGCAGCAACCTGCCACGTAGCGCGCACGGTGTGCCGTCGCGCTGAGCGCATTGCGGTAAGCTTAGCGCGCGAAGAGAATATCAATCCGCCGGTAGTTAAGTACCTCAACCGCCTGTCTGACTTACTGTTTGTACTTTGCCGAGTGCTCGCACGTCAAGATGGGCAAAATGAAGTTCTTTGGGATAAGAACCGTCGTCAACCACAAGGTACCAACGAATAAATGCAAATTCTACTAGCCAATCCACGTGGTTTTTGTGCCGGCGTTGACCGCGCTATTGAAATTGTTGAGCGCGCGCTCGAATTACTTGGCGCACCTATTTATGTTCGGCACGAGGTGGTGCATAACCGTTTTGTGGTAGAAAACCTTAAAAAAAATGGCGCCGTGTTTGTTGAAGAACTGGATGAAGTGCCCGATGGTGCTACCGTCATCTTTAGTGCCCACGGCGTTTCCAAAGCCGTTGAAGATGAAGCAAAACGACGCCAACTCAACGTATTTGACGCTACCTGCCCTTTGGTAACCAAAGTGCATATGGAAGTCATCAGCAACGCAAAAAAAGGGCGCTGTGTCGTTCTCATTGGCCATAAAGGCCACCCGGAAGTTGAAGGCACGATGGGGCGATACGAACAACAAAACCCTGACGTCAGTATTAAGCTAGTAGAGTCTCCCGAAGATGTTTCCGCATTACAAATTTCAAGTGAGCTTGGGCTCTCTTATGTCACGCAAACCACCCTATCAATGGATGACACTGGATCTATCATTGATACTCTGCGTAAAAAGTTCCCACATATTGCTGGGCCTAAAAAAAGTGACATTTGTTACGCCACACAAAATAGGCAAGATGCTGTTAAAGACCTAACCAATAAATCTGACCTTGTTTTGGTTGTGGGCTCACCTAATAGCTCAAACTCAAATAGACTCAGTGAAATTGCTGACAAAATGGGCAAAGCGTCTTATCTTATTAATGGCCCAGAAGACATTGATAAGGCTTGGCTAGAAGGCATCAATAACATCGGTGTGACGGCCGGCGCATCAGCCCCTGAAGAATTGGTACAAAATGTTATCAATCAATTAAAAGAATGGGGCGGTGAAACGGTGACCGAAAATGACGGCATTCAAGAGAAAGTAACCTTCTCTTTACCTAAAGCATTGAAAAAATAAATTTATTCAAGGTAATAAAGAAGCCGGCTTAAAGCCGGCTTCTTTATTGCTCTAGGAAACCTTAAATTACATACGTTCCCATAAAGTAGCAATACCTTGTCCACCACCAATACATAAAGTAGCTAAAGCATATTTACCTTGTACACGTTCTAACTCGTGTAATGCTTTAACAACGATGATGTTTGCAGAAGCGCCAATAGGGTGACCTAAAGAAATCGCACTACCATTAACATTCACTTTATCCATTGGAAGTTTCAATTCGCGACATACGCTAATTGCTTGTGCAGCAAACGCTTCGTTTACTTCCCAAACATCAATATCAGCAACGGTTAAACCTGTGTCAGCCAAAATTTGGTTAACAGCAGGAACAGGGCCAATACCCATAATTTCAGGCTCAACACCCGCGTGTGTGTAAGCAACTAAACGAGCCATTGGCTTCAAGCCACGAGCTTCAGCAGCGCCTTTTTCCATTAATACCATTGCAGATGATGCATCGTTAATACCTGATGCGTTACCCGCAGTGACTGTGCCGTCTTTTTTGAACGCTGGACGCATACCGGCTAATTTTTCAACGGAGATGTCAGGACGAACGTGCTCGTCTTTATCAAAAACTGTGACGCCTTTACGTGTTTTCATTTCAACAGGAACGATTTGTGAATCAAAACGGCCTTCTGCTTGTGCATTCGCAGCACGTTTGTGGCTTTCAACAGCAAACGCATCTTGGTCTTCACGAGAAACATTGTATTTGTCAGCAAGGTTTTCAGCCGTCATGCCCATATGGCCTGTGCCGAACGGGTCAGTTAGTGCAGACACCATTGTGTCCATCATTTTGCCGTCGCCCATTTTTTGGCCGAAACGCATACCAAATGATGCGTAAGCAGAGTTACTCATAGACTCAACACCACCAGCAATAGCAACGTCATGATCGCCAACCATAATGCCTTGCGCAGCATTAACAATCGCTTGCATACCACTGCCGCATAAACGGTTAACAGCAATACAAGATGTTTCGCATGGAATACCTGCTTCAATTTGTGCAACACGTGCTGTGTATGCATAACGCTCTTCAGCTGGGATAACATTACCCATCACAACCATGCCTACTTCTGCAGGTTCAACACCGGCTCTTGCCACTGCTTCTTTTAATGTGATAGCAGCCAATGCGCTCGGTGCAACTGATTTCAAACTTCCACCAAAATCACCAATCGCAGTTCTAACAGCGCTTAGTGCAACAACTTCTCTTACTTCACTCATGTTTCTCTCCGTAAATTTAGGTTATGCTTAAGTACAACCGGATTATTATAGTTGCGACGCAACAAAAAGTCACTGGAAACATTATGGAAACACAATACATTACCTCTTGTTCCATTGGTGGATTGCATAAACTAGCCTATACACAATGGGGCGATAACGATAACCCTGACGTTCTGATTTGTTCCCACGGCCTAACACGTAATAAGCATGACTTTGACGAGTTGGCCTCAACACTTGCTGCCAAGCGACGCGTTATTTGTTTTGACCTACCTGGTCGCGGCGAAAGCGGCTGGCTAAACAATAAAATGGCTTACGATTACACTCAATACATGGTCGACGCGCTGATGATTATTGCAACCACAAAGGTAGAGAAAGTTGATTGGCTTGGGACATCCATGGGCGGTTTGTTAGGCATGGCATTAGCTGCTCAACCAGGCTCCCCTATTAAGAAGCTCATTATCAATGACGTTGGTCCTTTCGTGCCAAAAGTGGCTTTACAACGTATTGCTGAATACGTAGGGCAACAACCTGCGTTTGATACTGAAGAAGCGTTAGGGCAATACATCCGTACCGTTTACGCAGGCTTTGGCGACTTAACCGAGCAGCAATGGGAAAACATGGCCATATATGGGCAACGCACGCTCAGCAACGGCCAATTCACATTAAACTATGACCCAGATATTTCCAAAGCCTTTATGGATAAACCATTAGAAGACGTTGACCTTTGGCCTGTATGGGGGGCAATTCAACAACCGACTCTTGTTATTAAAGGTGAAGCATCTGATTTATTGCTTGATGAAACCGCGCTGAAAATGACAACAACTGGGCCTAAAGCGACATTAGCTATCATTCCCAACACTGCCCACGCACCTGCTTTAATGAACAGTAAAGACATCCATATGGTTGAAAGTTGGTTAAATAATACTTAAGTTTAACGACTTAAATTTTCCAACTTATCGCGTTCAATCCACCTAAAAAAGCTGCTTCTTGCCGGCTCTATCCCCGTTAATAAATACCGCAGTGTATGTGCGTTATTTATATTTGCATCAAATAGAATTTTTTGGTCTGGCCGAATACAAAACAGAATTTCATCGCCTTCATTTAACGAAAGTTCATTAGATGGCATGACTTTAATCTCATCGTCACGTTTATGAACTAAAGGCACCATTTTCAAGAAATCACCCCGGTTAGATGGGTCTTTATATATATCACCTAAACCAACTTCGACTTTTTCCGCCAACGACTGTAATACAGCTGGCATTGTTTTAGAATTAATGACATACGTTTTGATAGTAGGTTGGCCGCCTCCAACATTCGATGATAACCGATTCGTTACATCGGCTAGTTTCGCTGGGTCATTGTCATAAACCAAACGCAAGTATTTGAAAAACAGCCTTAATAAAGGCGCCGTTATCATAAACAGAACCATTCTTGCAATAACCAAGCTGGGTTGTAAAATAAAATCAACATCAGCCTTTTTAAATAGAATCTCGTTCGCATGCTGATTCTGTCGCACAATTGAAAAAACAGATGGGTTCAACCTGTTTGCTTGATGCAGCATATTTAAATTAAATGTATCGTTATTGGTGCCTGCAATAAAGCCAACACAATCTTCAACGCCGGCCTCTTTTAAATTTTCTAAATTCGCCCGCCCAAGTATCGCGTGATCCGTTATACCTGCAATCTTCTCAACCAACTCTTCGACAACCGTTACATCAACACCTTTTTCGGTCAGCTTTTGATAAACAATGCTGCCCATTTTTCCATACCCACATAAAATCCACTTACCCGCTCTTAATGGACAAATATTCCTATCTAATGTGGAGTCTAGCGCACCTGACAACCATTCGTTAAGCGTTTGAATGGTTGGGTTATAAATCATCATACTTAAATAGCTAGCAAAAACCCGGAACGGATCAACTACATGAATATCACCACCAATAGCTAGAATCTCACTTTCATTGTCTGACGATGTTGAGCGACATATAATTTTTATATCTGGGCGCAATAAGCGAGCCGATACCGCTACTTTTAAATTCACCTCTTCGCTGCTTGATAAAATCAAAATACCAACACAACGCGCTCTTTCAATGCCCGCATCCAATAAAAACCGCGGTACCGTTGCATCTGCACACAAGCCCAATACTTTTGTAGGGTAGTCGCGCAAATCAAGCGCTTTAATCCGTTCATTGTCTGAATCAATAACCACGGCGGATAGCCCCGCATCCGTCAGCCCTCTTAATAACAGACTACCGGTATCACCAAATCCACACACTAAATAATAATCGTTTGATTTGTTACCAACCGCCCGAATAAAACTTTCTTCTGCAAAAGCGGATTGCAAATGTGGGTTTTTAAGCAGTGAAATTATTTTACCGACCGCATACAACCAAGTAACAACACTGATATATAAGCATACAACTGCCCACATCCGCTGGGCATTACTGAATTCTACCGGCAGTTCGCCAAACCCTGTTGTTGTTGCGGTATAAGCTAAAAAATAATACGCATGAAAAAACGACATGTAAGTCGGCTGTCCATTTGCATCGGGCAACCCAGGTACTAGCACCATTCCAAGCATTGATATTGCGTACACACAAATCAGCACAATAATAGGCGTGCGCATATGGCGCAAAACAATAAACGATACTCGGCCCAGTGATGAGTCGGACATAACTAAAAACTAACGACGCGACATCAATGTTTCAGACACCAGCATCACAACTGAAATAACATTAGCAATTAATGCTCCACCTGACAAAGAGACAATAATAGACGTTGTATCCGCTGTTAAACCCGTCCCTGAGATTTGAGTGACGTAGCCCCAAACCATTGCTGCTGCGATTAGCTGCAAATTAGCGACCAAACTGGTGGACAACAAAACCGCCCCAACTTGAGTTCGGTCACCCAATTTAAGCCCCATCGCAACTAAGTTGACAAAAACTGTGGCGAACAGCTCATAAATATTATGATGAGAAAAATCGTCCATTTCCCCCATAAAAAAACCAAAATTCAACGTCAGCGCTAAAACAATAAAGAAACTGAAAACTACTTTTTCGGCATTCATGCTAACTCCCCACACCTTTTATTATTGGTATTTAGTGTACCCCTAAGGGAGACGTAATCAAGAGCCAACTAGCGATTTATTCACGTGCTTTCAATATAGCGTTTCCTTGTTTGCGCTAAAAGAGCCGACTTGCTGTCGAGAATAGCGACACGTTCAACACAATTTTTAATAATCTCAACACGCTCTTCCTCTGTATAAGACGTCCATGACGTTATTTCGACCAAGCGACGCCCACAACCAAGACAGATGTCTTGTTCATTAAGAGTACACATCCTGATGCAGGGTGATTCCATGACTATATTCTAGTATTTATATCCGTTAATTGTGCGCTAGATACTTTTCTAACCTGCATCTTCAAATATTACGCAAAAAAAAGGCCTGCAATGCAGGCCTTTTTTGAATCAGCTATCGCTTACGATGCTTTTGCTAATACAAATGAACCTGGTGCGGGTTCAAGTTCGGCATATTTTTTATTACCTAGCTCTTTAGGCGCATCAATCATTTTGCCGCCTTGCGCTTTCAACCATTTATCCCAGTGTGGCCACCAGCTACCGGGTACTTCAGTCGCTGATTCTAACCATTCCTCACTGCCTTTACCCAAGTCGCCTTCAATCCAGAAGTGGCGTTTGTTTTTATTCGCAGGGTTAATAACGCCTGCAACATGGCCACTCGCGGCTAATACGAATTCAACAGGGCCTTTAACAAGCTCCGTGCCAGTGAATGTCGTTTTCCACGGTGCGATATGATCCTCAATTGCTGATAAGAAATACACAGGAATATCGATTGTACCTAAGTCAATTTTTACACCACATAACTCGACACCACCTGGTTTTACCAAGTTATTTTCTAAGTAAAAATTACGTAAGTACCATGTGTACATAGCGGCTGTCATGTTTGTAGAATCACCATTCCAGTAAAGAATATCAAACGGAGGTGGTGTTTTACCTTTAAGGTAGTTGTTAACCACATAACTCCAAATCAAATCATTCGCGCGAAGCATTGCAAATGTTGAAGCTAACTGTTTGCCCGGCATTACGCCGCCTTCTTTTAATTTATGCTCATGTTGTTTAACTTGAGACTCATCAATAAACACACCCAACTCACCTGGGTCAGAGAAATCTAATAGCGTTGTAAAGAACGTTGCACAAGCAACTGGTTTTTTACGTTTTGCCGCCAATACAGCCAAGGTTGTCGCCAACATTGTTCCACCAATACACCAAGCAACTGCATTAATTTTCTTCGCACCTGAAATATCTTTTACAGCATCAATCGCAGGTATTGTGCCTTCAGAAATATACTCATCCCACGTCACATCACCCAGTGTCTCATCTGGGTTTCTCCAAGAAACGATGTACACGTCATTGCCCTGCTCTAAACAATAACGAACGTATGAATTGTGCTTTGATAAATCAAGAATGTAATATTTATTGATGCAAGGAGGAATAATAAGAACCGGACGCTCATTAACCTTTTTAGTCATTGGTTTGAAATGAACCAATTGAATTAATTTATTTTCAAAAACAACAGAACCCGGTGTTGTGGCAATGTTTTCGCCCAATGTAAACGCAGATTCATCCGTCATGGTGATACTGCCTTTTTCCATGTCTTTCATCAGATTTTCAAGACCAGCCATTAAGTTTTGGCCCTTAGTCTCCACTGTTTCTTTAAGCACTTCAGGATTCGTTAGCGCAAAGTTAGACGGTGACATCGCATCGATAAACTGGCGCGTGTAAAAATCACACTTGGCTTTGCTAGCATCATCCAGTGTTGAGTCACTGATCATTCCCGTCATCCAACGGCTAGATAATAAGTAAGATTGTTTTAAGTAATTATGAACGGGGCTTTCTTCCCACTCGTCGCCAGAAAAGCGACGGTCGCCGCGAGCAGGTTTTACTGCTGATTCGCTGGCAGGGTTAAACATATTAACCCAAAGGTTAAACTGGTCTTGGTAAAAACCTGACATGGTTTTAACCCACTCTTCAGGGCTTTCCATCGCACGAGACATAATAGTGTTCCATGAGTTACCTAGTTGAGACATCATTTCGTGTGATTCATTTTTTGAGAAGTCTTTAAACATGCCTTGGCCTTTACTTGCCATTTTTTCAAACAATTCTTGTGGAGTTTTTTCGTTCATTTTTCAGCCTCTAACTGTGATTTTTATTGCAACGCCGCATTATAGGCTTTTTATAATAATTAAGCTAGATAAGCAGTTAATCATCGTGGTTTTTCTCAGCTAATAAATTGCCATTGTCAGACCAAGACTTAAAAATACCCACCCGTTCACCCTGCACCAATGTGCCTTCTTCTCTTTTTTGACCATTTGGCCAATACGCTGTAAACAAACCATGGTAATTACCGTCAACAACTGACGCTGTTAATGCAAGATTGCCCGACAAATACCACGAAGTATGTTGACCTTGCATCACGCCATCAGCAAAATTTGTTTCCGATATTTTTTTACCCGACGGATGCCATATTGTTCGTTTACCATGCATCTTATCGCCCAAATACTCACACTCTTCCACTAATGCGCCGTCATCGTTATGCTTAACCTTAATCGTTATTTCTGCGCCCATTTCATTTCCTCCACTGATCATTATTTAGGTATAAAAAAACGCGCAGAATGTGCGCGTTTTTTACCAACCCAGCTTAGTCTAGCTGATGTTTTTATCTCTTCAATGTTTTCAAACCTGTTTGACTTGCAAAGTACGCCGCTAAGTTCAAAATATCTTCATCACTCAATGCTGCAGCTGTTCCCTGCATAATTGGGTTTTTACGTTTGCCTGACTTATACGCTTTTAACGTTTGCACCATGTAATCCGCATGTTGACCCGCAAGAGTAGGAAACATTGGGCTCGCACTAACGCCAACCGCTCCATGACATGCTGCACATGCCGTCGCTTTTTCTTCACCTGCTTTAATATCAGCACCAGCCATCACGCTTGATGAAGCAGCAGCAATACTTACTGCAAAAATCATTTTAATTAATTGTTTCATTTTGTTCCTCAATTGATCTGTTTAATGGCTTTTATTTGCCGTCTTTTTCAAAATATGCCGCTATATCTTGCATATCTTGTTCAGATAAGTCCGCTACATTTGCAAACATCGTTGCATGACTTCTTGCACCCGATTTATAGGCTTTCATTGCGGCAACTAAATAGCCTGCGTGTTGACCACCTAATTTTGGCACATGATACGTTGGATACACGTTGTGATAATTAAGTACGCCATGACAGCCCAAACATGTTTGGCCTTTTATCAGACCTGCAGCAGCATCGCCCTCTGCATTAGCCGTGACAGAAAACGCCATTCCTACTACTAATAAAACTGCTAATAATCGCTTCATCGCTTCAATCTCTCTTGGTTTTCACTAAAATAATATTGGATTTGTGTGATTCTACTTAAAACAGCAACGTTGCACCAGCACAAACCCAATAATCCACCTTAATTTTTGCATAAACCTGTTAACATTTAATTTTTTGATGACCTTCTATCTTTAGATGCCCAATATCATTATTTACACCACCGCATTTTGCCCTTACTGCGTTCACGCAAAACGCTTGTTGACGCATAAAAACATTGAATTTACCGAGATAGATGTTGGCAAAGAGCCTGAAAAGCGTTCAGAAATGCTGCAAAAAAGCCAGCAGAGAACCGTTCCTCAAATCTTTAATGGTGATAAACACATTGGTGATTGCATGCAATTGTACGACTTTGAAAGTGAAGGCAAATTAGACACTTTGCTCGCATAATAACTGTGGCCAAAGAAAAACAAGCCCTGACAAAACTGCGCATAGATAAGTGGCTATGGGCTGCCCGCTTTTTCAAAACTCGACGCATTGCTTCTGACGCCATCTCTGGCGGCAAAGTCCATGTAAACGGCCAACGAGTCAAACCCAGCAAAGAAGTGCATATAAATGATACGTTGCAAATCAATAAGGTAGGTTTAAGCTGGGAAATAACTATTTTAGGTTTAAATGCACAACGCCGCCCCGCTAACGAGGCCACTAAACTTTACGATGAAGATGAAAAAAGCCTTAAGCGCAGGCAGGAGCTGATTGCATTAAATAAAGACATGTACGCATCAGCCCCACAATCTGAGCGCCCCAACAAAAAACAGCGGCGACAGATTCACCGTTTTAAACAAGCCGACTAGCTGTTATATGCAGGATGGCGGAATAGGCAACCCCGCGTATTTATTCGCGTACTTTAAAGGCCCTTCTGGAAACAGTTTATATAGGCAAATGGACGAGCCTTTGTCCGCGCCCAAAGATTTTTTTATGGCTTGCCCAAATAACCGTGCATTGGGTTGATGGTTATATTCATCGTAATACCCTTGCATAAAACGGATGATTTCCCAGTGCGCCGTGGATAACGCCAAACCATCCTCCAGCGCTAAAGCTTCCGCTACCTGTTCACTCCATTGCGAGCGGTGTTTCAAAAACCCATATTCGTCACGATCGAGTTCCCCTAACATCAAAAAACTGACCTTATTGGGTTGTTATTAACAACTAATTCGACAAAACCTAGGTAATCAACGAATTTAATGTGTTTATAACAAGCATCTTCCCCAATCCCTCTTGCCTGCAAATCGGCAGACAAGGCGTAAATGGCTGAGGCGCTACCCGATATCTGCACAATAGGTGATGCATCACACTCAACAACTGCAAATACCGCGTCTTCTATCAATAAAACAACATCATCAGTTGATGCTTTAGCAATGCAACTTGCAATCTCGGCACTGTTTTTATTAATAATAAATAACATTAGAAACTAAACACGTGATCTGCCGCGTTCATTTTGTTTTTAATCTCGCAACGGGGCAGAACATCCGCTGGCATAAGTAGCTGATCTTCATTTATAGCCCTTGAACTCATCGATTCTCGTTCAATCAACACATCATTAATATCGTAAATAGCTAATGCACTTAACACAGGCGTCATGTTCTTTAGCCCAGCAGATTCAACTTGCTGATGTTGCAATAGCGCGTACGCACCATCTCCTTCAAACACCATTAATACGCGCTGATCAAACGCTGCCGCCATCATCGCCATATCCAAAAATTCCTGCGCACGGACATTACCATGAAGCGGCTTATCAATAATAAACATCAATGTTTTCATTTACTCACCAAAGATCACATGGCGCTCTGAATCAATCACCGCTTCCATCAGCAAGCCTAGCCCCGCTATGCGAAAACCATCCGCTAATGCTTTTTCGTATCCAGCCACTTTCTTAGCCACCGATTGTTCCAACAAACCTCTTCGTTGCGCCGAAGAAATGCACACCACCAAGTCAATATTGTTGTCCACATGTAGCTCAGACCACCTCTTTACAATATCTCGTTCATCTCCCGGCGGGCGAGAATCACGAAGCGCGTTATAGATTCCGTCATGATAAAAAAACACGCGGTAAATTTCGTGCCCACCGGCTAGCGCAGCTTGAATAAAATGCCACGCCGTATCCGCAGCTTGGTGCTGATACGGACTGGCATTTATTTGAACTGAGATTTTCATTTAACTTACTTTTAAACTCAACTAAACTGGAGCGACACCTAAAATGGATTAATCAGCATAATACCATGCGTTGTTTTTTTACCGTTATTCTCTCGTCAGTTTTCACTATCCTGTTTATGGGTAGCTCACTGCTATGGTCGCACGACAGCCGCGCCAACAACCGCATCAAACTGCCTGACATTGGCAACACCTCTAACATCATCATTTCCGGCGAGTTGGAAAAAAAACTAGGCAAAGCATTTCTTCGAAACATTCGCCGCAGCATCCCTCTCAGCAACGACCAAGAAATTAATGACTACGTTCAACAGCTGGGTGATAAAGTTGCTAAATTTAGCGAGCAACCTGACCGGCGTTTTAATTTTTTTGTCGTCCATGATAATCGCATCAACGCCTTTGCCGGCCCTAATGCCAATATCGGCATTAACTCAGGGCTCATACTGGCCACCGAATCTGAAAGTGAATTGGCATCCGTCTTTGCACATGAAATTGGCCACGTAACCCAGCAGCATTTACAACGCGCGATTGAAACTGCGAGCCAAATGTCTTTGCCTAGCGCTGCCGCTACATTGGCCGCTGTTATTTTAGGTGTTGCTGTACCAGGCATAGGTCCAGCCGCCATTCTTGCCGTACAAGCTGGGCAAGTACAAAAACAAATCAACTTTACACGTAGCCATGAAGCCGAAGCTGACCGAGTCGGCGTGCAAAACCTAGCTGACGCAGGATTTGATCCACGAAGCATGCCTATCTTTTTCGGCCGCCTACAAGCCGCATCACGTAATTACGGCCAAAAGATTCCTGAAATTTTAAGGACTCATCCTGCGCCCACTTCTCGAATCGCAGACACATCAGCCAGAGCTGAACAATACCCATACAAGCAAGTTGCGGACTCACAAGATTTCCGTTTGATTAGAATGAAAATTCGTATCGCTAAATTACGCCAAACATCTGTTATAGAACTTATAAAGTCTCTCGAGAACGAATCAAAACAAGGCACGCAAGACGTTAAAGATGCCGCAAGCTACGGCTTAGCCCTTGCCTTAATGAAAGACCGACAGTTTACAAAAGCACGAAGCATTTTACGGGCGCTGACTAAGCGAAACCCAAAACAACCACATTACTTAACCGCCTTCGCACTCAATGAATACCGTGACGAAAAACCTCAAGTTTCATTAGCCCTATTTAAAAAAGCCATTCAACTCTTCCCAAAAAGCCGAGCGGTTAATCTGCTGTATGCCCAAGTGTTGTTACACAATGGCAAACCACAACAAGCACTCACTTATTTAAACCATGATTTACAACAGTTTAACCCGACACCTAATGTCTTTGATTTATTATCCATCGCTTACGGGCAAGCTAAAAACCCGGTTCGCGGGTTTCAATACAGAGCCGAATACTTTTACTCCTTAGGGTTCACTAAAGACGCCATTATTCAACTTGAACAAGCCTTACGCGCCGCCGATAATAACTTTTATTTAAGCAGCCAAATTGAAAACCGCATCAACCAACTTCAAGCTGAGCTCAACGCACCCCGTTTACTTTAACCGTTACAACACACCATGACTGATTCTATAAAACCGCCCGGTATTTTTAAGCGACTGACCGTTATCGTTTACGACCTCTTATTACTTATCGCTGTTTTCTTTGCCGCCACACTGGCCGTATTACCGTTCCAAAAAGACAATTTATTTGAACCAAACTCTTGGATGTTTTCCGTTTACTTGCTGCTCGTTAGCTTTGCATTCTACGGCTGGTTTTGGACTAGAAGCGGGCAAACGCTAGGCCTTATGGCTTGGAAACTGCAAGTCGTTAACGATAATGGTTCTACTATTTCTTGGAAACAAGCGCTTATACGCTTTACCACGGCTATCTTTTCTTGGGGGCTATGCGGCGCAGGTATCATCTGGATGTTATTTAATAAAGACCGTTTGATGTGGCACGACATTGCCTCAAAAAGTCGCTTAGACTGGAAAAAGTCAGCCTAATTAATCCATTCGGCGAATCGTGAAAATCGATGCCGTTAGGGCCAACAAGAAAGGTAATGAGGCGGCAATAATGGGGTTAAATCCATACGCCACACCTACATTTCCAAATAACCGATCCAACAAGCTAAAACCAATACCAATCAAAGCACCAATTAAAATGCGCGTCCCCGTACTGCCGGCGCGCTTTACACCTAGCACCATCGGTATGGCAATTAGCAACATCACTAAAATCACAAACGGACGCACTAATTTACTGGTAATGGCCACTAGGAAGCGCGAGGCGTCCTGTCCATTGTTTTCAAGAAACTGAATATAACTCGCCAAACCAATAATTGATAACCTTTCTGGCTTTACAATAATCACATCGAGCAGACCCGGATCAAGTAGCGAATCTAATAAGGCGGTATCCGAATTAGAAACATCCACACCTTCATCCGTAATAGTGGTTTTCTGTATACCTTTAAGTTGCCATTTATCCTCAACAAAACTGGCGGTCGCGGCGTGTGTTGCATATTTCAATTCGTTGTTATCCGTCATCTCATATATGTTCACGTCCTTAAGCTCAGATGAATTTAAAATCTCACGGATATTTAGATAGGTATTGCCATCACGCGTCCAAAAGCCGTATTTTGTTGTCAACGCAACTTGTTCATTCTTCGAGGTAAACTTTAGCATTTGTGCTGCCTGTTCTGTTGTCGGCGCAATCACTTCACTAACGAATAGCGACACAAACATTAACACCACACCTACCCGAAGGGCGGCAAAAATAATTTGCCAACGGCTGATACCTGCAGCGCGCATTGCAGTTAATTCATAGTTATTGGCCATGCTACCCAGCGTTATTAAAGCGCCCAATAAAGCCGCCGATGGCAATAATTCATAAAAGTTACGCGGCGCAATTAACGCCAAATATTTAAGAATCTCGACAAAACCGTACTGGCCCGTACCCATGTCTTCAATTTCATCAGCAAACGTTATGACTAAGACTAGCGACAATAAAAATGCCACGGCAACGGCTGTGCTTTTTAATATTTCGACCGCAATGTATCTATTAATTACTTTCATTTCTTCGACAACATTGTGTTTTTAAAGTACCTAAAACCCAGCATTTTAATCATCATAAAGCCGGCCAAACCCACCATCAACAGATGCACCCACCAGATGCCAACCCAAGCGGGGATAGTCCCTTTCACTATCCATGAGTGAGATAAACTCATGAAATTTTCGAAAATAATATAAATTAACAACGCGGTTAATAAATTACCGTACATACCCGCACGTGGAGATACACGGCTGATGGGGACCGCTAACAAGGCAAAGGTGAGTATTGCCAGAGGGATAGACCATCGACGTTGCAGTTCACTGGTAGCCCGCGGTGAATTCATGTCCATCAACACACGGGTCGATTTTTCTTTCGTCCTGAAGGTCACCGCTTTATCATTCGCCTGAGCCACCACCACGCCGTACTCTTTAAACTTGATGACCTTGTAATCCGCCTGACCCGGCACCCCTTCATAACGGCTGCCATCTTTTAGGATAATAAAGCGATCACCGGTTGCAGGGTCTACTTTAATTTCACCACTTTTTGACGAGGTGATGCCCAATTTGCCGTGCTGACGGTTTTGAATAAACACGTTCAACATTTTGTCGTCATCGGTTATTTCTTCAACATAAAAAACCAAATCACCGCGGCTGTACTCATTAAAACGCCCGTCGGTGATACCACGAATATCTAAATTCGCCTGATCTTCTGTTTTCACCCGTTCAGCAGCTTGCATTAAGGACGGCGCAGTCACCAATGATAAATACAGCGTCAACGCGAACAGTGGCACAACAAAGATAAAGATTGAACGATAAATTTGTTTAAGTCCAACACCGGCTGAAAACAACGCCGTCATTTCATGGTCACGGTACATGCGCCCCAACACCATAAGAACCGACAACAATAACGCGACGGGAATAATCTTAATAATCAGTAACATCATGTTAAAACTGATTAAGGACAACACCGCATCCATCGACAACTCACCCGCCGTTACTTTTGAAAGCAGCCGCACCAAACGCTGGCTCAATAAAATCACCGACAGCACCATCATCACACCCAGCATCATTTTGCTCAGTTGAACGACGAATAAACGATCAATAATTTTTAATTTAAACACAGACATCAATGGTGTATTTGGCTTATAGTTAGACACTTAAATCTACGCGGAATATGTTCCCGTATCCTAACGGAAAAGCCGCATAAAAACATTACTAATCACAAGGGTCGCACCATGCAATTTGTTTCAAAAAAGGGTCAAATAGATAAACTTTCAACACCGTGTTTAATCTTGCCGGTTTTCAGCAAAGGCAAGCAGTCCGATGTAACTAACGCATTCGACAACGCCCACAATAAACAAATTGCTGCTATTTTAAAACAAGGCGACGCAACAGGCAAGGCCGGTAACACCTTGTTATTACAAATGCCGGTAGGCAGCAAAACGAAACGCATTCTTCTTGTTGGTGTTGGCGAGCAAGGAAAAACAACCGATGTGGACTTTAATAAAGCCTCAAGCGCATCCATCAACGCACTTAAACGCTTGCCCATTAAATCCATTTGTTCCGCTCTACTTACCGTTGACGTGATTAATAAAAATGATGATTGGAAAGTGCGCCAATTGGTCCTTAAATCTCGCGAAGCGCTGTATCAATATACAGAGACATTAACCACATCCGCACCCGATGCACATGCTTTAGAAAAATGCCAACTGTTAGTAACCGGCGATAGTTCTGCCGCAGCAATAGACAAAGCAGCCACCGTTGCCACCAGTATTGCTAACGGCGTTGATAGCGCAAAAAAATTAGCTGATTTACCCGGCAACATCTGCACACCAACGTACTTAGCTAACACCGCAAAAGCATTAGGCAAAGAACACAAATCACTTAAAGTCACCGTACTTGATGAAGCAAAAATGGAAAAGCTGGGCATGGGCTCTCTACTGTCTGTGTCACGTGGCTCTCGCGAACCTGCAAAGCTGATTACTATGGAACATAAAGGCGGCCCAGCATCTCAAAAACCCATCGTCATTGTTGGCAAAGGGCTCACTTTTGATGCGGGCGGCATTTCCATCAAGCCCTCATCCGGCATGGATGAAATGAAATACGACATGTGCGGCGGCGCCAGCGTATTTGGCGTGATGCAAATGTGCGCCGAATTAAACTTACCTATTAACGTGGTGGGCGTTGTTCCGTCTTCAGAAAATTTACCCGATGGCGATGCCAACAAGCCGGGCGACATCGTGACCAGCATGAAAGGCCTCACCATTGAGATCCTTAATACCGACGCCGAAGGCCGACTTATTTTATGCGATGCACTGACCTATTCAGCTAAATTTAAGCCCGACGTAGTGATTGATATCGCTACATTAACCGGCGCTTGCGTTGTCGCATTAGGCAAGCACGCAACTGGCTTATTGGGTAATAACGACGAACTGGCCAACGAACTGTTGGGCGCTGGCATAAAAGTAGGCGACAAGGCTTGGCAATTGCCGCTATGGGACGAGTATCGCCCCCAATTAAAAAGTAACTTTGCAGACCTCGCGAATATTGGTGGGCCAACTGGCGGCACAATAACCGCAGCATGTTTCTTATCGCGCTTTACCGAAGATTACAAATGGGCGCATTTAGACATCGCAGGCACTGCATGGAAGTCTGGTGCTGATAAAGGTGCAACAGGTCGCCCAGTTCATATGCTCAGCCAATTCATTTTAGATCGTTGTTAATCTTTTAAGACAAACCAATGACACGAATAGACTTTTACGTTTTACCTGATGACAACATTGACAAACAGCACATCTTTGCTTGTCGTTTAGCGCAAAAAGCCAGCAAACAAGGGCACCGTGTTTATATTCATACCGAATCTGAACAACAGTCTAAAAAGCTGGATGATTTGCTGTGGTCATTCTCGCCCACCAGTTTTGTACCGCATACCATTGATGCCAATGACTGCGAAAATAACCCTGTCTATATCAGCCACAGTGGCGACCCTATAGATATTCATGATGTATTGATTAACCTCACCCAACAAACACCCGATTGCTTCGGACGATTTGAACGATTCGCAGAGCTTGTTAATCAAAATGAAGCTATTAAAAAAGCTGGCCGAGAACGGTTTAAGTTTTATAAAAATCGTGGGTATCCGTTGCAGACTCACAAGATTTAGTTTCTAACGTTTATCCCGCTCTTTTTTATCATCTAACGTCTTTTCTGCCGCGAGGGCATTCATTTGTTTGTAGTGGTCAAGTAATCTTGGACAATAGATAAGGTTTTTCCTCAGCGATAGCTGGAGCTAAACCTTGATTAAATGAATGTGGCCTTTGATAATTATAATACCCCATTAAGTAGCTGCTAATATCTAATCTTGCTTGTTTTAAACTGGCATAACCTGTTACCGGAACCCATTCAGTTTTCAAGCTTCTAAATACTCGCTCCATTGGCGCATTATCCCAACAGTTGCCACGTCGACTCATGCTTTGTTTGATACGGTAGCGCCACAGGCGCTGCCTAAACCGTAAGCTAGTATATTGGCTGCCTTGGTCAGAATGAAACAACAAACCCGCCGGTTTTCCTCGTTGCTGGTAAGCATGTTCAAGCGCATTAATGACAAGCGTTGCATCTGGATTATTTGATATCGACCAACCCACAATGCGTCGTCGATATAGGCCAAGGATCACGGCCAAGTAGACCCAGCGACCACCAGCCCAGATGTAAGTGATGTCTCCGCACCAGACGGTGTTAGGACGTATAACGCTAAACTCTCGGTCAAGCGTGTTGGGGATTTCGAGCCGTTCGTCTAATGCAGTTTTGTATTTATGAGTACCAGGCTGTTTGCTTACTATCTTCGCTTCTTTCATCAAGCGGCGAACCTTAAATCGCCCGATTTGAATACCATCCGTAGCCAGCATAGAAACAATAGAACGATTGCCTGCGGAGCCCCTACTGATCCTGTGCTTTTCTTTTACAGCGGCGCGTAATAATAGGCGATCCACATCAATAGCTCGGGCGCTTTGGCGCCGAGCGTAGTAACTTGAGCGTTTTGTATCAAAACAGTTCGCACACTAAATAAGTGGTGCCAGCTCTCTTAAATTGGATACGATTGTCATCGTAGCATCTCGTCCGACATTAAGAGAGCGGTTGTAGATTCAACTGATCAACGCAACAACCATGATAAAACATTGGTTATTGGAGATCTTTTGGATGAAACGTATGTTTACAACGCAGGAAAAAGAGTTTGTTTTTGATTTATGGAAAAAGGGAGTAGGGTTTAGCAAAATAGCATCGATCTTAGACTCGGAGCCTGGAACCATTTTCACTATATTAAGAGACACCGGGGGCATAAAGCCACCAAACCGTAAAAGAGCACCGCTACACCTAACAATGGCTGAGCGAGAAGAGATAAGAGTAGGCTTATCGGCAAAGAAGAGTATTCGTGCGATTGCTGCTTTCTTAGGGCGATCACCATCCACTATTTCAAGAGAAGTTCAACGTAATCGCGGCAGGCGCTACTATAAAGCTGTTGATGCTAATAACCGTGCCAGTCGAATGGCCAAAAGACCCAAACCATGTTTACTTGAATATAATCTTGAATTAAGGGGTATTGTTTTAGAAAAGCTTGAGTTGAAGTGGTCACCAGAGCAAATCTCAGGATGGCTGGGAAAAACAATGCCCCGACGAAAGTCGATGCAAATATCAGCAGAAACAATATACAAAACCATTTATTTTCGTAACAGAGCTGCTTTGAACCACCTGTTAGCAAAACATCTACGACGAAGCCATAGCCTTCGCCAATCAAAAAAACATTCTCGCAAGGGTGAGCGGGGAACTATAAATATCGTCAATGGCGTTTCTATTCATGAACGAGCCAAACACATAGATAGCCGTCGATCTATAGGTCATTGGGAAGGTGATTTGGTATCAGGCTCCCAAAACTCTCATATAGCGACCCTTGTAGATAGGAAATCACGCTACACCATCATCTTGAAACTTAAAGGGAAGGATTCTGCATCAGTAAATCATGCGTTAACAGAGAGGTTTAAAGAATTACCAGCTCAATTAAGACGAACATTGACTTGGGATCGTGGCATGGAGCTGGCTAAGCACTCTGAGTTTACAGCCCATACTGATATGCCCGTGTATTTTTGTGACCCTCAGAGCCCTTGGCAGCGAGGTACTAATGAAAATACTAATTCCCTTATTCGACAATACTTTCCTAAAAAGACATGCTTGTCTGTGCATTCACAGAAAACGCTCAATACAGTCGCGGATCAATTAAATAACCGTCCGAGGAAAACGCTTAAATTTAAAACACCGAAACAGGTAATTGAAAAGAGTGTTGCATTGACAAGTTAAATCTACAGTAGCCTTTTTTAATATTTTCTTTTCTAACTCCAACCTTTTAACACGTTTCTCAAGCATTTGTATTCGCTGTTGATCTGGCGTTAGAGCCTTCGTTTTAGGCGTAATTCCACTGCGCTCAGATGCGAGCTGAATAACCCAGCGCCTTAATGCTGTTTCACCAACACCTAACGCTTCACAGGCTTGGAGATGGCTGTATGATTGATCCAGTACTAATTCGACAGCTTCTCGTTTGAATTCAGGGCTGAACGTTCTTCGTTTTGTTGTCATTAAACACCTCTGTTAGGTGGATTTTACCACCTAGGTTGGTGTCCAAAATCATTAGACCACTACAGTTTTTATCGAGACATTCACAAGTTTTAAAAGAAACGTAATTTGATAGCTAGGGTTTCGCCCTAAAGGTCGAGTGACTCTTTTGTCAGTAGCAACAAAAGAGTAACCAGAAAAATGCCACCCATTTACTCTCACCCTAAAGGGTTCCTTCAAATAAACAATGAAAATAGCTGCTATGGAACTCGCAAACAGCATGCTCACACAACCACAGCAGAAAGCCCTATTTTAATTGCTTATTTTCAGTGAGATTAAGAGGGGGATTAAAATCAAAACCCTTGTAGCAAGAAATTTTGACTTACCTTCCCCTTTTATCGCGTTAGAAATTAATTGTTTTTCGGATAAGAGAGCGCTTTGTTTGAGCATAGCGAGTTTAGCGCGAACCCGAAAAAAAATTAATTCCTGCGATTTAGGCGACCTTTTCTTTGGTTACTTTCTTTTTGTCGTAAAAAGAAAGTAACGCCCTAGCGGCAGCGAAAACTACATTTATATACACAGCCAATTAAATCACAATGGACGACCATCTGTCTTTTGAACCATTTTCAAGCAAGAAAACTTGCTCACCAATACCCTCAACCCCATCAACAAAGCTATAATACCGCCTTTAAAATCAACGATTAAGCTTTCAAGATGGAAAAAACATACGCCCCACACAACATAGAATCCCGCTGGTACGATCAATGGGAGCAACAAGGTTACTTTGAACCTCAGGGCGGAGACAATGCTTACTGCATCATGATTCCACCGCCAAATGTCACCGGTAGTTTACACATGGGGCACGCCTTTCAAGACACCATCATGGATTCGCTCACCCGTTACCACCGTATGCAAGGCAACAACACGTTATGGCAAGCAGGCAGTGACCATGCAGGCATCGCCACTCAAATGGTGGTAGAACGCCAGCTTAATGCTGAAGGTAAAACACGCCACGATCTAGGCCGCGAGAAATTCGTCGAGCGCATTTGGGATTGGAAAGAAGAATCTGGCAACACCATTACTCAACAACTACGCCGTATGGGCACCTCGCTAGATTGGTCACGCGAACGTTTTACAATGGATGAAGGTTTATCCAAAGCGGTCAATGAAGTCTTTGTTAAATTGCATGAAGAAGGCCTAATTTACCGTGGTAAACGTCTCGTAAATTGGGACCCTAAACTACACACCGCCGTATCAGACCTTGAAGTAATATCGCAAGAAGAACAAGGCCATATGTGGCATATGCGCTACCCACTAACCGATGGCAGCGGCGAACTTGTGGTTGCTACCACGCGTCCAGAAACCATGCTGGGTGATGCCTGCGTAGCTGTTCACCCAAATGACGAACGTTATCAGCACTTAATTGGAAAGACCGTTGCCTTACCTTTATGCAACCGAGAAATTCCGATTATTGCCAATGATTACGTAGACCCAGAGTTTGGCACGGGTTGCGTAAAAATAACTCCTGCGCATGACTTTAACGATTACGAAGTCGGCCAACGTCACGATATGCCACTTATTAACATTTTCACTGTTGACGCAAGCATTAATGACGAAATGCCTAAAGCTTACCGAGGTTTAGACCGTGTTGAGGCCCGCAAACAAATTGTTAGCGATTTAGACGCCTTAGGCTTGCTGGTCAAGGTCGAAGATCACAAGCTCATGATTCCACGCGGCGACCGCTCCGGCGTTATTATTGAACCTTTGCTCACCGACCAATGGTTTGTAAAAGCCAAGCCATTAGCCGAACCAGCCATTGAAGCGGTTAAAAGCGGCAAAATTAAATTTGTGCCTGAAAATTGGGACAAAACCTACTACAACTGGATGAACGATATTCAGGACTGGTGTATCTCCCGGCAAATTTGGTGGGGACACCGCATCCCCGCCTGGTACGACGTTGATGGCAACATTTACGTAGGCAGAAACGAAACCGAAGTGCGCCAGAAAAACCAACTGGCCGACGACCTCGTACTGACGCAAGATGAAGACGTTCTTGATACTTGGTTTTCATCCGCCTTGTGGCCATTTTCAACCTTAGGTTGGCCCGATAAAACACCAGAGCTTGATACCTTCTATCCAACCAGCGTGTTGGTTACTGGTTTCGACATCATCTTCTTCTGGGTTGCCAGAATGATCATGATGGGACTTAAGTTTATGGACAATGTGCCGTTCAAAGAAATTTACATTCACGGCCTTGTGCGTGACGCCGAAGGGCAAAAAATGTCCAAATCCAAAGGCAATGTGCTTGATCCGATTGATCTCATAGACGGCATTACCTTAGAGGCACTATTGGAAAAGCGCACCAAAGGTTTAATGCAACCTAAAATGGCGAAAAAGATCGATAAGGATACGCGTAAACACTTTCCCGACGGCATCCCCGCTTTTGGCACCGATGCATTACGCTTCACTTTCGCGTCACTGGCTTCAACCGGACGCGACATCCGTTTTGACCTAAATCGTATCGAAGGCAATAGAAACTTCTGCAATAAACTATGGAACGCCACGCGTTACGTGTTGATGAACACCGAAGGCGAAGATACCGGCCTTGGTAATGAAGTTTGCGAATACAGCCTGCCGGATCAATGGATTGTTTCGCGCCTACAGAAAACCGAAGCCAGTGTTATCGCCTCTATCGAAAAATACCGTTTCGATTTAGCCGCTCACTCACTGTACGAATTTCTATGGAACGAATATTGTGACTGGTATTTAGAACTGTCAAAACCCATATTAATGGACGAAAACAGCAGCGGCGAACAAAAAAGAGGCACGCGCCAAACTTTAGTCCGCGTACTCGAAGCCGTGCTTCGTTTATTACACCCCATTATGCCGTTTATTACTGAAGAAATTTGGCAACAAATCGCCCCAATGGCCGGCAAGTCAGGCGATACCATCATGTTGCAAGCCTATCCCAAACCCGACGATAACAAAATATCAGCCAAAGCCGAAACAGATATGAATTGGGTAATGAATTTTGTAATGGGTATTCGTAAAATTCGCGGCGAAATGAACATCGCACCCAACAAGCCACTGCCTGTTTTACTTAACAACAGCTCAACTGATGACCAACAACGACTTAATGATAATAAGCACTTACTCGAAAAATTAGCACGTTTGGAATCCATTACTACCTTATCAGCAACCGATGAAGCGCCACAGTCTGCAACAGCGCTAGTAGGAGATATGCAAGTACTTATTCCAATGGCAGGATTAATCGACAAAGATGCCGAGCTGGAGCGCCTTAACAAAGAGATCGAAAAGTTAGAGAAAGAAAACTCAAGAATTAGCGGCAAATTATCCAACGCCTCGTTTGTAGACAAAGCACCCGCAGCCGTTGTGGAAAAAGAAAAAGCAAAGCAAGCAGACATTTCATCAAAGCTAAATAACCTGAACGAGCAAAAAGAAAAAATAGCATCTTTATAATATCTTTCTGAGCTTCGCAAATTTGGGAACTGCTTCAGCATTTACACGGCCTCTGTTGAGCTTCACAAGCTCAGCATTATGCTACTCACTGTAATGGCAGGCTCCACCCCTTCCCCCTCACAGGGGGAAGGCTGGGATGGGGGTTAAAATCTAATTATTTAAACGAACAAAGAAATTCACTTTGCTGTAATCAAAAAACATCAACGTCTAAATGCTATTCTTACGGCGACATACTTTCTTATAACGCTGATTAAAACCAATGACCACAAAGAAAAACTTACTGCTCATTGCTCACACACCCTCACCAAACTTAAAAGCCTTAGCAGATGCTGTGTTACGTGGCGCACAACATCCAGATATTGAAGCGGTTCAAGCCCGTCTTATTGCACCCTTACAAGCAACGGCAGAGGATGTTTTAACGGCTGACGCCATTATTCTTTTAACCCCGGAAAATTTAGCCTACATGAGCGGCGCGATGAAGGACTTCTTTGACCGCATTTACTACCCTTGTTTAGAAGAAAAACAAGGCTTGCCGTGCGCCATTATTATTCGCGCAGGGCACGATGGAACCGGCACCAAACGGGCTTTAGAAACTATTCTAACGGGCTTAAAGTGGCGGATTGTTCAAGAGGTTCTAACATGTCGCGGAGATTTTAAAGAAGAATTCACAGCACAGTGTGAAGAGCTAGGCACCTGCATCGCTGCCAGCCTAGACGCGGGGATTATTTAATCAACTAGGCAGCACCAACTGCACAATCCCAACCACTATCATAATAAACAAAAAAGCCATTATAAAACCGGTAACAATAAATACCTTTGGGTTTCCGTATTTAAAATCACGCTCCCTACGCGACTGTTTCGACACACCTAAAAAAGACAACATCGTACTGCCTACCATTTGCCAAAACGACGGCGCTAATTCATCATCTTTTTTCATTCCGTAACCCTCTCATTCACTATGTTGCAAATTTTATCACTCACACACCGTTTATTTCTCCTGTAAAACTTAAATTTTCTACTAAACTTGAAACAATAAACAATATTGCGAGGATTTATGGATATACACTTAAACGATTTAAATGTGCTTATTGTTGAGCCATCGAGAACCCAACAGCGCATCATTGAACGCGAACTTAACAGCTTGTCCATCGATAAAATTGATTCCGTCACCACCGCAAGCGAAGCCTTAGACTATATAAAAATGGGCGTGCCAGACCTCATCTTAAGCGCTTATTACCTCAGCGACATGACCGGCAATGAACTACTCCACACCTTACGCGAATTAGTTTTCGCTTGAGCATGGTGGCTTTTGCTATCAACAAAACGGTACAAGTAGTTAAAAATATAACCGCTTTACCCTAATGTGTTTCATTTTATGCTTGTTAGAAGATAACTTAAATGACGTTTCATTTTCTCTAATAACAGACTATTATTAACTATATATCGTGCATTGAATCATATATATGAAACACGAAATAAATAAACAATAAAATATAGGGCCGTAAACATGATAAAACCTCACCTCAACTCGTCTTTTGACGTTTTGAAACAACTTTTTCGCTAGTTTCTTTAGATTCTATAAGTAAAGTTCTTTAAGGAAACGGTTGTTCTACACATGAACATAATTCAAGCGCTTGAACAAAGCGCTCTTTTTTTATACTTATCCGTTGGCATACTGGGCCTTCTCGTCGGCAGTTTTCTCAATGTCGTTGTGTACCGCTTGCCGATTATGCTGCAACGAAGCTGGCGACAAGAATGTTTGAGCTTTCTAGAACAAGAAGAAACTGACAGCATTTCACCGGCGGTTTTCAATTTATCCCAACCACGTTCACACTGTCCTACTTGCAACCAGCAAATTAGTGCGGTTGAGAACATCCCTGTTTTGAGCTACTTGTTCCTAAGAGGGCGTTGTAAAAATTGCCAAGCATCCATTTCAATACGCTACCCCTCTGTAGAATTAATTACCGCTATATTGTCTATTCTTATCGCTATGCAATTTGGCGTTAGCATACAAACTTGCGCAGCCTTACTTTTCACATGGGTATTAATTTGCTTAACTTTAATCGACTTGGACACGCAATTATTACCCGACAACATCACGCTTCCTTTGCTTTGGTTTGCGCTATTTATCAGCCTGTTTAATGTTTTTGTCACCCCGCAAGTTGCGCTGATTGGCGCCTTAGCCGGCTACTTGACCCTTTGGTCTGTGTTTTGGCTCTTCAAACTGGCGACCGGCAAAGAAGGCATGGGCTACGGTGATTTTAAACTTCTTGCCGCTATAGGTGCTTTTCTAGGATGGCAAATGTTGCCGCTGGTGATTATACTATCGGCCTTTGTTGGTGCCATCATTGGCCTTTCACTTATCGCGATTAAAGGTCGCGATAAGAACGTGCCCATTCCCTTTGGGCCCTATTTATCGATTGCTGGGTTTATTGCTCTAATCTGGGGTAACCAAATCAACCACGCTTATCTACAATTCGTTGGCTTGTAATCACCCATGCTAACCATTGGTTTAACCGGCGGTATTGGCTGTGGCAAAACGACGGTAAGCCAATTATTCAAAGAGAAGAATGTACCCGTTGTCGATGCTGATGAAATTTCACACGCTATTGTACAAACAGGACAACCTGCCTTAACTGAGCTCGAAAACGCATTTGGGCAACAAGTACTGCTTTCTAACGGCTCGCTTAACAGGAAATACTTACGCGAACTGGTGTTTGCTAAGCCTAACAAAAAAGCATTGCTGGAAAGCATTCTGCACCCCATTATCTATCGAACCATGGATCAACAACTTAACGAGTTTGATTCGCCATATGGTATGTTGAGTATTCCGCTATTATTTGAAACCAAACACCAAGAAAACATTGACCGTGTGCTGGTGATTGACTGCTCGGAGGAAGCACAAAAATTAAGAGTAAAAGCTCGCGACCAACTCAGCGATTCAATGATTGGTTCGATTATGGATTCTCAATGCTCGCGTGAATTTCGCCTCTCGCATGCAGATGACATTCTTAACAATGACGGTACATTAGAAAAACTGAAGAGTGACATTGATAAACTTCACTCACTTTACCTGAAAATGAGTACTGGAAAAAACCACACGTATCCTGCAAAATAGTCACTTTAAGAGCTCACGACAATCAAGTGCCTGAACGAATAACTTACGAACTACCACTAAGTGAACGCATCCGAACCTTTTTGCGCTTAGAGGATTTATTTGAGCAAATGCATCACTTCTCACAACACGATGGTGAGTGGCAAAATCGTGCAGAGCTGGGCTGTCTATTAGATATTCTTTCCATTTCTGGTAGAACCGACTTAAGAAATGAAATAACCAAAGAAATTGAACGTCATACCAAATCGTTGGTTGTTTTTGTCCAAAATCCGAAAGTAGATCGCGACAAGCTTGAGCAGAGCATCGAACAGCTCAATCAATTAAAACTTAAGTTAATGTCTACCACCGGCAGAATTGACCAAGTGATAGGGCAAGTTGATTTATTGAAGTGTTTGGCTCAACGCAACAGCATACCTGGCGGCACTTGCGATTTTGACCTACCCGCGTATCACTTTTGGTTAAACAAGCCATTAGCACAACGTCGAGAAGCAATACATGCCTGGACTGGCCATTTAAGCCCCATTAGAAAAGCCATTTCTTTACTCTTACAATTTATTCGTTTTAGCGCAACACCCGCATTAAAAACGGCTGAGTCGGGTTTCTACCAACAAAATCTTGAATCGGCTCAGCCTGTGCAACTGCTACGCGTTTCGCTGGCAATAAACAGCGAGTACTTTGCAGAGATAAGCGGCGGAAAACATCGCTTTACCGTGCGTTTTATGCAGCCAAGTGAAGCCGAAAGGCCCAGCCAAACAAAGGACAACGTTGATTTCACTTTAAGCATCTGCCAGCTCTAAACTTATGACGACACCTATCTCTTGCCCTTCATGTTCAAAAAAACTCTTATGGACAAAAGAATTCCCTTTCAAACCCTTTTGTTGCGAACGCTGCAAGTTGATTGACTTGGGCGACTGGGCTTCAGAAAAACACGCTATTGCAGGTGAGCCAGCTTTCTTGACGGACAAACAACAATTTTCCGAGGAATAGTTTTTTTGGAAATACGTTAATTCGCTTCCTTTTTAAACGCGCCAATACCCGATACACCATAAGCCCCCATTAACGTTGCCTGTTGTATATCTTTAGGCCCCACTCCACCTAACGCAAAAATGGGCAGTTTGAATTTCTTTGCCGTATTAGAAAACAACTCCCAACCTAGCGGCTGCGATTTTGGGTGCGATGACGTTCTTGCAACGGGGGATAGAACCGCAAACAAAACACCCGCATCTTGTGCTTGCCTTAGTTCTTGCTCGCAATGGCACGAGGTTGCCACCGTAAGACCACTAGGAAGCGGTAGGTGTGCCGAAATCAGCTCGTCAGCGCTTAGGTGTACTGCTTGTGCATTCAGTGCCAATGCTGTGTCGACACTCGTGTTTAAAAACAGAGCCACGCGTTTTATATCGCATAACTGCATTGCTGCTTTGGCCAACTGCGCAAAGCCCACTTTATCCATTGACTTAGCTCGCAATTGAATCATTGAATAATCTTGCGCCAGCAACTCACTTAAATGCACCAACATCTGTTGCGCACTACCCAACGAATCATCGACAATCGGATAATAACAAGGCAGGTTTAAGCTATCTATAATCTTCTTATTAGCCACAGGAAAGGCATGCTTTTTGAGTTCGGTTGTCGCCAGCCATTTGAGTGGTTGATTTTCTAAACCACGCGGCTGGCCATGGAACGCACCAACCTGATGCACATCAAGGTGTACTTTCAAATCGCCATAGTCATGATAAATATCGAGCATCGGCTTAGACGAACTAATGGTGATGCCAAGCTCTTCAATCAACTCTCTTTTTAATGCTTGATGGGTGGTTTCGCCTTCTTCTACTTTGCCGCCAGGGAATTCCCATAAATCACCTTGGTGAGCGCCACTAGCTCGACGAGTGATTAACACTTCACCTTGTTTATTTTTTATAACGCCGACGGCTACATGTAACATTTAGCGACTGTTTCTAACCAATTAAGAACGATATTCGGCGTTTATTTTGACGTAGTCATAGGACAGGTCACATGTGAGCACTGAAAACTTGCTGTCACCTTGCGCCAAACAAACACGTACGGTAATTTCTTCCTGGTTCATTACGGCTTGCCCCTGTTCTTCGGTGTAATCCTCTGCTCGTTTCCCTGCATCCACAATGCAAACATCGTTGAGATAAATAGACACCTTATCGACGTTGAGGTTTGCAATATTCGCGCGGCCAACAGCGGCTAAAATACGGCCCCAATTTGGATTACTGGCAAAAAATGCAGTTTTTACTAAGGGTGACTGCGCAATGGTATAGGCGACTTCTTTTGCATCTTGCTCGCTTCTGGCATGCTCAACCTGAATATTAATCAGTTTGGTCGCACCCTCTCCATCACGCACAATGGCTTCGGCTAGGTAACAACATACTTCCTTTAGTTTTGACAAAAATAGCCCATAACGCGGGTCATCTTGTGAATCAATTAACGGAACGTCAACCTTAGACGTTGCCATCAGCACAACGGCATCATTGGTTGAGGTATCACCATCCACCGTTATACGGTTGAACGATACATCGGCGGCTTTGTTGAGCATTTTCTGCAGCAATTCTTGTTGAATGGGCATATCCGTGGCGATGTATGACAACATGGTCGCCATATTCGGGTGAATCATGCCCGAGCCTTTTGCAATGCCCGTGATCGTTGCTTCTGTGCCATTCAATTCAAACGTGCGACTACAACCTTTTTCGCAGGTATCCGTGGTCATAATCGCTTTCGCTGCGCTTGGCCAATTATCTTCGGCTACATTATTAACGGCACCCTGTAATACAGCCGTTAATTTATCAACCGGCAATGGCTCACCAATAACACCGGTCGAAAAGGGCAATACATTCGCTGCCTCGACGTTGGCGATGGCAGCCAAACCTTGGCAACACTGCTGCGCCGACAGTAACCCTACATCACCCAAGCCTGCATTTGCATTACCTGAATTGATTAATAGGTATTTAGCGGTCGATTCTTTGAGGTGTTTTTTAGCCAGCGTAACCGGCGCAGCACAAAATTTATTTTTAGTGAACACCGCAGCAACTTGCGTGTCTGCTGCTAATTCGAAAACCGTCACGTCATCTCGAATTGTTTGAGAAATTCCCGCAGAGGCTGTGCCAATTCGAATGCCTGATATGGCTTTTAATGTTAAAGCAACTACACCACCGACTGGCATTTGACGTAACTCCTAAGGTTGTGCGAACGTATTAAATACCGTTGTCTTACAGTTTGCCGTGACATTGTTTGAATTTTTTACCCGAGCCGCACGGACACGGTTCGTTACGGCCAACTTTTTTATCTGAACGTTTAAACGGCTGGTCTTTATCTGTTTTTTGAGCTTGTTGCTCATCGTCAAGCGCATTGACATCGGCGTGTTGGAACTGCATGTTTTGTTGCAAACGACGCTGCTCATCTACTGCTCGCACGTCTTCTTCTGCACGCACTTGAACTTTAGTCACCAACGTTACTACTTCACGTTTTAACGTCTCTAACATGCTTGTAAACAATTCAAACGCTTCACGTTTATATTCTTGTTTAGGGTCTTTTTGTGCGTAACCACGAAGGTGAATACCTTGCCTTAAGTGATCCATCGCGCCAAGGTGCTCTCTCCACAAGGCATCAAGCGTCTGCAACATCACAGATTTTTCAAAATGCCGAAGTACATCAACTCCCGCCAAAATTTCTTTTTTTGCGTACTCGTCTGTCACCGTCTTCAAAATGAGTTCACGCAAGTTTTCCTCGTGCAAACTATCATCTTCATCTAGTATTGTTTTAACCGCTAACTTGCAAAGGAATGCTTCATCTAACGCCTTTTCCAGCCCGTCTAAATCCCACTGTTCTTCCATTGATTGCATGGGAACGTATTGGCTGACAAGATCATTTACCACATCTTCACGTATTGATACGATGGTGTCAGAGATATTCTCCGATGCCATGATTTCATTACGTTGTTCGTAAACAACCCGGCGTTGATCATTGGCGACATCATCATAAGCCAATAGCTGCTTACGGATATCGAAGTTATGCCCTTCCACTTTACGCTGAGCATTTTCAATCGCCTTACTGACCCAAGGGTGCTCGATTGATTCGCCTTTTTCTAAACCGAGTTTTTGCATTAAACCGGATACGCGTTCGGATGCGAAAATACGCATCAGGCTATCTTCTAACGACAAATAGAAACGACTTGCGCCTGGGTCACCTTGACGACCCGAACGGCCACGTAATTGATTATCAATACGGCGTGATTCGTGCCGTTCCGTTCCAATCACACGTAAACCACCCGCATTTATTACATCTTGGTGTTTTTGCTTCCACTCGTCTGTTTCTTGGCCATCTTCTGGCTTACCACCCAAAACAATATCCGTACCACGACCCGCCATGTTTGTCGCAATAGTGACCGAACCCAAAGCACCTGCATTGGCAATAATTTGCGCTTCTCTTTCGTGTTGTTTGGCGTTTAAAACTTCGTGCGGCACTTTCTTTTTTTCTAAGCTTTCCGCAATAAACTCTGATACCTCGATGGAGGTTGTGCCGACAAGCACAGGTTGTTTTCGTTTATAACAGTCTTCAATGTCTTCAATAACGGCTTCGTATTTTTCTTTCGCAGTTAAATACACAAGGTCACCGGCGTCATCACGGGTCATCGGGCGATGCGTTGGAATCACTATCACTTCTAAGCCGTAGATTTGCTGGAATTCAAACGCTTCAGTATCCGCCGTACCGGTCATGCCCGACAGCTTGTCGTACATCCTGAAGTAATTCTGGAATGTAATCGACGCCATTGTTTGGTTTTCGCTTTGTATCTTTGCGCCTTCTTTAGCTTCAATGGCTTGATGCAGGCCCTCTCCCCAACGGCGTCCTGGCATTGACCGACCAGTGAATTCGTCAACGATGACTATTTGTGCGTTTTGTACAATATAGTCGACATCTTTTTGGTACAAGCTGTTGGCGCGTAACGCCGCATACACGTGATGCATCAAACCAATATTACTGGCATCGTATAAGCTTTCGTTTTCGTTTAATAAACCACTGGTGGTTAATAACTCTTCGATTTTCTCATGGCCTAACTCAGTTAAATAAACCTGTTTCGCTTTCTCATCAACGGTGTAATCACCTTCTTGCGCTTCTAATTCTGGAACAAGGTCTTTAATCAGTTCATTAAGTTTGAGGTATAGCTCGCTTTTATCGTCAGTAGGCCCTGAAATAATCAGCGGTGTTCTCGCCTCATCAATAAGAATCGAATCAACTTCATCCACAATGGCGTAATACAATTCACGCTGAACTTTATCTTCAACACCAAAAGCCATGTTATCTCGAAGATAATCAAAACCGAATTCATTATTTGTGCCGTAGGTGATATCCGCGGCATAGGCCACACGACGCTGCTCTGGACTCATGATATTAACGATAACGCCCGTTGTCATACCTAAAAATTCAAACAGTTTACCCATCCATTCGGAATCACGTTCAGCCAGATAGTCATTCACCGTGACCATATGAACGCCTTTACCTGGAAGGGCGTTTAAATAGGCTGACAGCGTCGCTACCAGTGTTTTACCCTCGCCTGTTTTCATTTCAGCGATACGGCCATCATTAAGCACCATGCCGCCAATTAATTGCACGTCGAAGTGGCGCATACCTAAAGAACGAATACCAGCTTCTCTTACCACTGCAAAAGCTTCAGGCATCAAAGAATCAAGCGTTTCACCCTGTTCCAGCCTTATTCTAAATTCTTCTGTTTTAGCTTTTAACGCCACGTCATCTAACGCTTTAATCGGCTCTTCAAGCGCATTAATGGATTTAACGATTTTTTGTTTGGCTTTAACCAACCTGTCATTACGACTGCCAAAAACTTTCTTTACGAGATTTGCGATCATTACCGGAGATTTTTTATGTAAAACGAAAGGCCGAATGATACCGCAAAACGCGATACAACTGGCAGTTGAAATGCTCGAATCTTAAGAATTATCGAGCGCTGTATAGGTATTTACGTGGATTTACTTTTTTCCCGTGGCGTAACACTTCAAAATGCACATGTGGACCCGTTGAACGACCCGTTGAGCCCATTTTAGCAATCACGTCACTTTGCTTAACGACCGCACCTACTTTAACGGTAATTTCCTTATTATGGCCGTAACGCGTTATGTAACCGGAGCCGTGGTCAATTTCAATCAAGTAACCGTAACCACTTTTCTTGCCAGTCCATGTCACTATGCCGGAGGCGGCAGCCAATACTTTCGTGCCGCTTTTACCTGCGATATCAACCCCGTGATGGAAGGTTTTCTTGCCCGTGAACGGGTCAGCGCGGTAGCCATAAAATGATGAAAGCCAACCTTTTTCGACCGGTAACCCAGCAGGCCTAACTTCTTTTGATAATTTTTTATTCGCAGAAAAGACACCAAGTAATTCTAATTGTTTTTCACGTAAGTTAAGTTGCTCATCAAGTGCGTCAATATCATGTAACAACTGATCTTGGGTAAAACTACTCGCCAACGCTTGAGCATCTGTACCGCCAATCGCTGGTTGCTCATCAAAATTAAATTCTGGCGATGATAGCTTCGCTTTTTGTGCTAAATGCTCGCCTACTGCATTTAATCTTGTTAATTGCGCTTGCATTTGACCCACTCGCAGCGCTAAATTATCTAACGTATTGCGTGTTTTTTCGCGCATTCTTTCAATCTCTATACGTTGCGCTAAAAGTTCTTTCTCAGCGACGGTAGAATGATTGGCGGATTGTGACTCTGAAGCAGACGCAATATAAAAATATGCAGTCAACACCAACACAAAGCCGCAAATCATTGCCATAAGCGCTTTTTGATGACCGCTAGAAAAACTGAACGTTTTCTTTTGATATTTTGTTAGTAGTATAATTTGCATATTCTTTATTTACGCCTAATCTTTTATGTTTAAACAACCATTCAAAAATAACCAAATACCTTTGAATGGTTTACAGCAAATTCGAAAACGACTGAATCAACAAGAGCAATTGCTTCGTGTTATTCAGTCCGCATTACCCGATAATTTAGCTGCCCATTGTTTACATACTACCTACAGTAAAAACAACGTTATCCTATTTACCGACTCATCTGTTTGGGCATCTAAACTTCTTTATATGCGCCAAGCCATCTTAAAAGCTTTATCACAACACATCGGTGAACGAGTTCATGCTTTGAAGGTAAATATACTCAGCAAACACGTAACTCGACATCAAAAAGCACCTAAAACACCTTCGAACAAAGCGCTCAGTTTTCTATCCGAAGCCAATAATGTTGAGTCTTCAGATAAACTTAGCATCTCCATGAATAAACTCATCAAGACACTAAAGAAAAATAATTTACTAAACTGACGCGGGTAAAGGCTCTATATATGAAATTGGGAATGTGTCCTCTTCTTCAAAGGTCACTTCTTCCCACGCGTCTTCTTGAACGAGTAACTCTCTGAGCAGTCTATTATTAAGCTCATGACCCGATTTATGCCCATGGAATTCCCCAATTAGGCTATGACCTAATAAATATAGGTCTCCAATGGCGTCTAAAATTTTGTGTTTTACAAACTCGTCTTCGTAACGCAGGCCATCTTCATTCAACACTCTGAAATCATCGACAACAATGGCGTTATCCATGCTGCCACCTAGGGCCAAATTACGCTTGCGTAACATTTCTATGTCTTTCATGAAACCAAACGTACGTGCACGGCTGATTTCTTTAACAAATGAGGTAGATGAAAAATCAATTGTCGCTTCTTGTATCTGCGATTTAAAAACTGGGTGGTCAAATTCGATACTAAAACCAACCTTAAAGCCTTCAAACGGAATAAAGCTCGCCCATTTATCACCGTCTTCGATACGAACTTCTTTTTTAATGCGGATATAGCGTTTAGGCTCATTTTGCTCTTCTATACCTGCAGATTGCAGTAGAAAAACAAACGGACCCGCGCTGCCATCCATAATCGGCACTTCGGCTGCGCTTAAATCTATAAAGAGGTTGTCTATGCCTAAACCAGCGATGGCAGACAACAGATGCTCAACCGTTGAAACGCGAACACCATCTTGTATTAATGTTGTTGATAACTGGGTGTCACCTACATTTCGAGCTCTAGCTGGAATAATGACAGGCTCATCAAAATCTACTCTGCGGAATACAATTCCAACATTAACCCCAGCAGGTCGCAATGTTAAATAAACTTTTTCGCCACTGTGCAAACCCACACCAGTTGCACGAATCACGTTTTTCAGCGTCCGTTGTTTAATCATTTAGTGTCCCCAAGCAGATGTTTTTTAGTTGCATTTTTATCATTATTATCTGTTCATACTACCATACTTTAATATATGAACAAAAAACGCAGCGGCAACACTAGTCTTTTACCGCTCTCAAATGTTTGTCTTTCTGAGAGCGGTAGTCTAGGTTTATTAATCCGCTTGGCGCCGTAAGAAAGCGGGTATATCAAGATAAGCAGGGTCCATCGTGCTATCCAATCCACTCACTTTTTGTGACGCTGCTCCGGCTTTATCACGCATGACTGTTGGAATATCGAAGTCTTCTTCTGTTAAAGCTGCGACTTTAATTGACTCCCTTTGCACTTGAACAATCGGTGCTGGTTCTACTGCTGCTACTGCCTGACCTAAGCCTGTCGCTACAACTGTTACCCGCATTTCATCAGCCAAATCAGAATCAATTACCGTGCCGACTACAACATTTGCATCGTCTGCAGCGAACTCTCTTATTGCTTGACCCACTTCTTCAAACTCACCAATCGACATATCCAACCCGGCAGTGATATTAACCAAAATACCACGTGCGCCTTGTACATTGATATCTTCTAAAAGCGGGCTATGGATTGCAGCTTCTGCTGCTTCTCTGGCACGTGACTCGCCTCTAGCGCTACCCGTTCCCATCATTGCATCGCCCATCTCGGACATAACCGTTTTAACATCCGCGAAATCGACATTAATTAAGCCCGGACGTGTAATCAGTTCGGCAATGCCTTGAACCGCACCCAATAGCACATCATTAGCCGCTTTAAACGCATTTAACAAGGTCATATCTTTGCCTAATACGTGCAACAATTTTTCATTTGGAATCGTGATTAATGAATCTACATAATGACTAAGTTCTTCGATACCTTTGTCAGCCACTTGCATTCTTTTTTTGCCTTCAAACGGGAAAGGTTTAGTAACAACCGCAACCGTTAGAATACCCATTTCTTTTGCAATTTCGGCCACGATTGGCGCCGCACCTGTGCCGGTTCCGCCACCCATACCCGCTGTGATAAAGACCATATCAGCACCTTGAATAACTTCTTGAATGCGCTCTCTATCTTCAATGGCTGCTTGCTTGCCAATATCTGGATTAGCGCCTGCACCTAAACCTTTTGCGCTGTTAGAGCCTAATTGCAAAATTGTGCGTACTGGCGTATTTTTTAACGCTTGAGCGTCTGTGTTTGCGCAAATAAACTCAACGCCATCGATCGCACTACTCACCATATGATTAACGGCATTTCCGCCACCGCCACCAACACCAATTACTTTAATTACTGCATTTTCTGTTTGTGCGTCCATTAATTCAAACATGTTATTCCCCTTAAATTGTTTATCTAAAATTTATTCTAAAAACATTTACTGTTAAAAATTACCCTGAAACCAACTCTTCATCTTTGCCCACATCGCCCCAAATCCACTGTTTACTTCTCCACTGTTTGCCATACTGTTTTGCTGACCAAACAACAATAAACCCACGCCCGTTGCATAAATCGGGTTACGTACCACTTCGCTCAACCCCGACACATACTGCGGACACCCTAAACGAACTGGCATATGGAAAACCTCTTCAGCCAACTCAACCAAACCTTCAACCTTTGCGCTACCACCTGTTAACACCACACCAGCGGCTACAATATCTTCGAAGCCACTTCGCCTTAATTCAGCTTGAACAAGCATCATTAATTCTTCATAACGAGGCTCTATAATCTCTGCCAAATTTCCACGTGATATTTTGCGGGTTGGCCTATCTCCAATACTCGGCACATCAATCATTTCATCTTCACTAACCAGTTGTGTTAATGCACACGCGTATTTCAATTTAATATCGTCAGCGTGTTGCGTTGGCGTTCTTAAAGCCACTGCTATATCGTTTGTAACCTGATTACCTGCAATTGGAATAACGGCGGTATGGCGAATAAAGCCATCACAAAAAACGGCGATATCCGTCGTGCCGCCACCAATATCAACTAAACAAACACCAAGTTCTTTTTCATCGTCCGTTAATACAGAACTACTTGATGCCAACTGTTCCAAAATAATATCGTCTACTTCTAGGCCACAACGTCGCACGCATTTGATAATGTTTTGTGCCGCGCTGACAGCGCCCGTTACGATATGCACTTTTGCTTCCAAGCGAATGCCAGCCATCCCTACGGGCTCTTTAATCCCTTCTTGCCCATCAATGATGAATTCTTGAGGCATGATATGAAGAATCTTTTGATCAGCTGGAATAACGACAGCTCGCGCTGCATCAATCACCCTATCAATGTCTGAGGTATGCACTTCATTCTCTTTGATACCCACAACACCGTTTGAATTTAAGCTACTGATATGACTACCGGCAATGCCTACAAATACTGAGCTTATTTGGCAACCCGCCATCAACTCGGCTTCTTCAATTGCACGTTGAATTGAATGTACCGTCGATTCGAGATTCACCACAACACCTTTTTTTAGTCCGCGTGACGGGTTTGAGCCAATACCAATTACATCAATACTCCCATCTGGCGTAATTTCCCCGACGATTGCCGCTACTTTCGATGTGCCGATATCTAAGCCAACGATTAAATTTTTATCATTATTTTTCTTCATGTTATTTAGCCTTTTGTTGGCTGGTTCTTATTAAGCGCAAGTGCTTTTCCCTTTTTATTTGATTGTCCGAACTGATAACCTTTTTTCCATGTCACAGCCAAACCATTGGGGTAACGTAAATCTATAACGTTCACATGGTCCATCAAACCTCCCTGTATTGACGCCAATGTATTCAATGACTTACTCATTGCTTTTTCGGGTGCTTTATTACCGGCTTTAACACGCACACCGTTATTCAATACCACTTGCCAACTGCCATGTTCTGACAAACCCAGTTGTTGCACAGACAACATCAGTGTTGCGATTGATTGATCGATTCGTTGACTCTGTGCCAACACCGCTCTACTTTTGCTATCCAATCCCGATAAATGTGGTAGTTGCATTAATGATTGAGGAATAACGGGGCTAAACACGTCCCCTTTATCATTCAATAAAGATGTCTTGTTCCATACCGCTACAGGTGTTTGTTCCTTAATCGTTACGACAATTGTGTCTGGCCATACTCGTCTTACCTGAGTTTGTTTTACCCACGCCAGTTGCATAACCGCTTGCACAATAGCGTTGCTATCGATAGCGAAATAACCCGCTTCAACGTATGGCATCAATGTTTGAGATATTTCATGGCGCGTTAAGTGACTAAAGTCCGCTTCAATGCGCACTTGTTTAATGGGCATCGTTTCCGGTTGCTCCATCCAGTCCATCAGCGCCCACACACATAACGCAACCATTAACGTCAATGCGCTTATTTTTAACATGGGTTTTATTTGCTCAATCAACGTGGCGTGCTCTACTTTCATTTCGCCCCCTTTGTCGTCACTAAACTTGTTTCGAGAATCCGCCAGACCAGTTCATTAAAGTCAGCTCCCGCTTGCTTTGCTGACATTGGCACTAAACTGTGTCCCGTCATACCCGGCACCGTGTTTATTTCCAATAATTGCGGCGCACCCGATTCGTCTAACATTAAATCAACACGTCCCCAACCACTGCCGCCCAACACACTAAAGGCTTTAATAGATAGTGCTTGGAGTTCACTTTCTTGTTGCTCGCTCAAGCCACAAGGACAATGGTATTGCGTGGTAGTCGTTTGGTATTTAGCCTCATAATCGTAAAAATCATTCGGCGTTTCCAAGCGAATTATCGGCAGTGCTTCACCTGCCAAAACTGCAACGGTGTATTCGCTTCCTTCCACCCATTGCTCCGCCATAACATCACATGCAAATGTTGATGCGTTTTCAAATGCTTCATGTAACTGTTCAATATTTTCGGCCTTCGCCATACCTAAGCTTGAACCTTCAAGTGCGGGCTTAACCATCACAGGAAAACCCAATGTTTGCGCGCAAGTGTCAATATCTGCCGTTACGGTTAGCTGCATCCACTTCGGCGTTGGAATGCCTGCGCCTAACCAGCACAACTTAGTTCTTAATTTATCCATACCCAAGGCCGAGCCTAAAACTCCGCTACCGGTGTAAGGGATTCCCTCTAATTCAAGCGCACCTTGTAGTTGACCATCTTCTCCACCTCGCCCATGCACGATATTAAAAACCCGATCAACACCCATCGTTTTCAACTGCTCTATGCTGCTGTTTTTTGTATCAAACTCTATGGCGTTTACGCCTTGTTCTAGCAATGCAGATAACACCGCTTTGCCGCTAATTAACGAGATCTCGCGCTCTGCCGCATCGCCACCCATGGCTACAGCAACCTTTCCAAACTCATCCGGTGTTTTAACGAGGTTCATTGCCCTAACACCTCACCAATAATTCGCACTTCTGTTTCTAATGAAACACCTTGTTTTTCCAGTACTTCTTTTTTTACAAAACGAATGAGCTGTTCGATGTCAGCTGCACTGGCATTGCCTGTATTTAATATGAAATTCGAATGCTTTTCGGATACTTGCGCGCCGCCTATATGTTTACCTTTCAGCTCCGTTGCTTCAATTAACCGTGCCGCGTGATCGCCTTCTGGGTTTTTAAACACCGAACCGCCACTTGGCATATTTGTTGGCTGAGTTTTAGAACGCTTTGCCAGCAACGCGCGAATTTTTTCTCTGCTTTGTTGGTTACCGCCTGTTGGAATATCTAGGTAACACGCAACAAACCATTCATCATCGGCAACTGACACTGAACGATAGCCAATCTTATACTCACTCGCCTTACGCTCAAACAAATCACCTTGACGATTAACCACCAGTACTTTACGTATAAGGTTCCACGTTTCACCGCCAAATGCGCCGGCATTCATTGCTAGTGCACCACCCATCGTGCCTGGGATTCCTGCTAAAAATTCCGCGCCAGCCAAGTCTTTCTCTGCTGCCAATTTTGCTACCCGCGCACAAGGCACACCGGCTTCCACATAAATCAATCCATCGCTGCTGTCATGCATCTGCTTTAAACAACCACGGGTATAAATAACTGAACCACGCACTCCACCATCACGAATCAATACATTACTGCCCAACCCTAGCCATAACACAGGCTCATCGACAGGTAATGATTGCAAGTAGTGCTGTACATCATCAATATCGCTAGGCTTATACAAACGATCCGCACTTCCACCCACGCGCCATGATGTATAACGAGCCAACGGCTCTTTCTCCATCAATTCTCCGCTCAGTTGGTTTGCAGTGTGTTTCATTGTTTGCATACTTCCTTTCGTCACGCTTATTGCGCGTCCACCATGTTATTTAATTGCGCTTCTAGCTTTGCCGATGCCACGCCGATGTCCCCAGCGCCCGATGTCAATACGATGTCACCTGGCAATAAAACGTCTTTTAACACATGGGGTAATTGCTCAATGTCTTTTACGAACATCGGAATCAGCTTGCCCCGTTGACGAATCGCGTTGCACAACGCCGGGCCATCTGAGCCTGTAATGGGTTTTTCGCCCGCTGCAAAGACATCGAGCAGCACCAGCACGTCGACTTCGTTAAGCACATCAACAAAATCTTCGAATAAATCATGTGTTCTTGAATAACGGTGCGGTTGAAACGCCAACACCAAGCGTTTGTCCGGCCAGCCATCACGAACCGCGTTAATGGTTGCCATTAATTCACGAGGATGATGGCCGTAATCGTCAACCAATAAAGCAGTGCCGCCTAAGAGCTTTATTTCTCCATTGACCTGAAAACGTCGCCCGACACCTTTAAACTGACTTAACCCCGTTGCGATTGCCTCATCTGAAACACCCAATTCACTGGCCACAGCAATTGCAGCCAACGCATTCAGTACGTTGTGTTGACCCGGCATATTTAATGTCAGCGGTAGCAGCTCGCTTCGTCCAATTCGCTTTAAATTAAAGTGTGTATGAAACCCTTCTTGCTGAACATCCAACGCTTGGAAATCTGCTGTTTGCTGAACGCCATAACTTAGGATGGGCTTGCTGATGGATGACAACACTTCACGTATGTTTTCATCATCTACGCACATCACCGCTAGACCATAAAAAGGCAGTTGATGCAGGAATGACATAAATGCATCTTTCACTTGCTGAAAATCGCCACCATAGGTACTCATATGGTCTTCATCAATGTTCGTTACCACGGCGATCATCGGTTGAAGGTGTAAAAATGACGCGTCACTTTCATCGGCTTCAGCCACCAAGTAATGGCTTTCGCCTAATTTTGCATTGGTGCCTGCGCTGTTTAACAACCCACCAATAACAAACGTTGGGTCTAACCCTCCCTCTGTCATTAAAACGGCAAGTAAACTGGTTGTGGTTGTTTTACCGTGCGTACCAGCAATCGCAATACCAAACCTAAAGCGCATGATTTCTGCCAGCATTTCTGCCCGAGGTATCACTGGAACACGCTGCTCCAAGGCCGCGGAAACTTCTACATTTTCTTTATTCACCGCCGTTGACGTCACCACCACATCACAGCCTTTTACATTATCAGCAACGTGGCCGATATAAACCGTAGCGCCTTGATCGACGAGGCGTTTTGTTACTTTGCTTTCGCGAATATCAGAACCCGATACGTCATAACCTAAGTTAATGAGCACCTCAGCTATTCCACTCATACCTGCTCCACCAATGCCGATAAAGTGAATTTTTTTCAACTTCCCAAAGCCTAAATGCGCTGAGTAATGCTTATGCGTATCCGGCATCATAGCGCCACCTCCAAACAGATATTTGCAACGTGTTCTGCTGCATTCGGTTTTGCTAATGCGCTTGCCTTCACACCCATATCTTTCAATTTTGCTGAATCTGACAGTAGCTCTCGTAACGTATTCGACAAGGCCTGTGCAGATAACGCTGACTGAGGCATCAACACGGCCGCTCCTTTATCGGAAAGAAAGGCTGCGTTTTTTGTTTGATGATCGTCAATTGCATGCGGCAACGGCACTAATATTGAAGGCAAACTCATCACCGCTAATTCTGATATTGTCATAGCACCCGCCCTACAAATCACCACATCGGCCCATTGATATACAGCCTTCATATCATCAATAAACACACGAACATCGGCTATTACAGCCGCCTCTTCATACGCTGATTTTGCTGTATCAATGGTTGCTTTCCCAGCTTGGTGAATGACGTTGATGCTGAATTCATCTTGCAGTTCTTTTAACGCAGCAGGCACCACTTCATTTAATATGGATGCCCCTAAACTTCCACCAACAATCAATACATTGGTGCCCGACGACCTCTTGGCCTCTGTCACGACTAGCAGCTCTTTACGAATAGGGTTGCCGGTACAAATAGCTTTCGTTTGCTCGTCAAAACTATTAGGAAATGCCTCTAACACACGTATCGCTAGTCGTTTCAACAAGCGGTTTGTCGTGCCTGGCACTCTGTTTTGCTCATGAATAACCAGCGGCCTTCTATGCAACCAACTCAATAAACCACCGGGGCCTGATGCAAAACCACCCAAACCCAACACCACATCGGGTTGGCGTTGACGAATTATTTTTGACGCTTGCGCACAGGCTTTCAGCAACATAAACGGTGCTAACAATAAGCTCAACAACCCTTTGCCACGCAGACCCGATACGCATAACCAATCCATTGCAAAGCCTGCATTCGGCACAACGGTTGATTCAATACCTTTTCTGGTTCCCAGCCAACTGACCTGATGCCCAGCATCCCGCAAATATTCTGCAACCGCTAACGCTGGGAATACGTGCCCACCTGTTCCACCAGCCATAATCATTATGCGCACTGCCATGGCGACCTCCCTTTCAGTTGGTCTTGTAAATCGAGTTGCGTTTCATGATGTATACGGCATAACAAGCCAACCACCATGCACATAACAATCATGCTACTGCCGCCATAACTCATCAGTGGCAACGTTAAACCTTTAGTTGGCAACGCACCCATGTTCACGGCAATGTTCACAAAAGACTGTAAGCCAAACCAAACACCTAAGCCGTACGCGAGGAGTGAGTAGAACCGAAGGTTTAAACGTTCCGCCGCTTTGCCCATTTGAAAAGCACACCAAATAACTAAGCCAAATAATAAAATAACGACGCATGAACCGACAAAGCCCAGTTCTTCACCCATTACGGCAAAAATGAAGTCCGTATGCGCCTCAGGCAAATAAAACAATTTTTGAATGCTGCTCCCCAGACCCACGCCAAACCACTCACCACGACCCATTGCAATTAACGATTGAACCAATTGAAAACCAGAGCCTAAATGATCGGCCCACGGGTCCATAAAGGCGGTTACACGTTCCATTCTGTATGCGGATGAAACAATCGCCAACACGCCTAACACGCCCAGCATGAGTACCAATGTCACAAATTGAACAAGCCTTGCACCACCTAAAAACATCATGCACAGCACGCTAAAGCCGATCACAAAGGTCGCACCAAAATCTGGTTCCGCCATTAACAATCCGAAGACAATACCTAATGGCAAAAGCGGGCGAATAACACCCTTAATAGACGCTCTAACATCGTCAACATGACGGGTTAAAAAACCGGCCATATACAAAATACAAATAAACTTAACAATCTCAGACACTTGCAAACGCGCAACACCTAAATTTATCCAACGATAACTGCCGTTCACTTTGACGCCAATACCCGGAATAAAGACTAAAACGAGTAAGCCAATAGCCAGCAAAATTAAATTTTGACCCTGCTTTTCCCAAAAGCTTAATGGGATATTAGCCATCAGCAAGGCCATTAAGATACCAATCAAGATATGCGCCGCCTGACGAGCGGGATAATGCCAAATATTATCAAACACTCTCTCGCCTAAATGTAACGAGCTAGACACCACCATCACATAACCGATAGACAACAAACTAATAGCAGCAAACAACAGCCAACCATCTAGATAATAGCGTCCACGTCTTGGCGTTAGCGATGAATCAGCCGTGTTCAACATCATCGCACTCATGACGTTAACGCCTCTACCGCTGCAATAAATCGATTACCGCGTTCTTGGTAATTTGCAAATTGATCAAGCGAGGCACACGCTGGTGACAACAAAACAGTATCGCCAGCATTGCTACGTTTCGCAGCTAAACTAACGGCTTCCTCAATACTCGACACCATTTCGTAGGGTGTAGCTTCCGCTGCTGCTTGAAGTATTTTTGCGTCTCGTCCAATTAAAATCAGCAATGACACATTTTTTTTAATCGTGCTGGCCAACACACTGAAGTCGGCGCCCTTACCATCACCACCGGCAATCAACACGATAGGTGCATCCAACCCTTCTAACGCCGCTAGACAGGCGCCAGGATTCGTTGCTTTTGAATCATTTATCCACGTGACGCCTTCAATATCTGCAACCCACTGTGTTCTGTGCGCCAAGCCTGAAAATGTCTTTAAAGCAGTTTTTTGCGCTTGCTTCGGAATATTTAATGCATCCGCCATTGCCATTGCAGTTAATGCATTTTGAATATTGTGCGAACCTTTTATTTTCAACTCTGACACATTCAATACGACATCGCCGTTTTTAGAAATAAGCGCACCGCCATTCACCCCGTAGTCCCCCAGCTGCGGATCATCTAAACCAAAGGAAACGGCTTTACGTTCAGGCGGCAATACCATCATTTGTACCGCAGCATCCTGACGATTGAGTACCGCGAGACCCTCGCCATAAAAAATACGCTCCTTCGCCGCACAATAATCAGACATGCTTTGATAACGATCCATGTGGTCATCGCTGATATTCAATAACGCCACCACATCCGCTTTAAGTTGAGACGTTCTTTCCAGTTGAAAACTGGATAGCTCCAGCACGTACACATCCGCTTGTTTATCACTTAATAGATCCAGCGCGGGTGTTCCCAAGTTTCCGCCAACACGCACATCCCATTCCGCCTTGCTAGCCATCTCACCTAATAACGTTGTCACTGTGCTTTTACCGTTAGAACCTGTAATCGCCGCTATAGGTGCATCCACACAAACAGCAAAGATATCTATATCGCCAAAAACAGGAATACCTCGTTCGGCCGCTAACTGGATATTTTCTTGGTCTAAACTAACGCCTGGACTGACGATAATATGCGTTGCTGCTTCAAATTCCTTCGCCTCAAAGCCACCAATAAAAACCGCGACATCGCTAAATGACTCTTCAATCTCTTTAAGGTTAGGGGGATTGTCGCGGCTATCTACAACCGCTACCTCAATATCATTTTGCTGAAGAAATCGAACCACAGAAAGACCCGTTACGCCCAAGCCCACAACAAGCACACGCGCACCGTGCTGATCCAAACCCAAGCGGGCTAAACCATCGCGATTATTGTGATTATCAGTGGGCATCAAGGCTTCCATCATCTTAGTTTTAAGGTTGATAGTCCGATCAGCACCAAAATAAACGTGATGATCCAAAAGCGAACAATAATTCTTGGTTCCGGCCAACCTTTTAATTCGAAATGGTGATGAATCGGCGCCATTCTAAAAATACGCTTACCGGTTAACTTAAACGAGGCGACTTGCATAATGACCGACACGGTCTCCATTACGAACACGCCACCCATAATCATCAACACTAATTCTTGGCGTACCAGCACAGCTAATATACCCAGTGCTGCGCCCAGCGCTAATGCACCCACATCGCCCATAAATACCATTGCTGGATAGGCGTTAAACCATAAAAACCCCAAGCCTGCGCCGACAATAGCACCGCAGAAAACCACTAACTCACCGGCGCCTCTTAAATTCGGTATCGACAAGTATTGTGAAAACTGAACATTACCAGATAAGTAAGCAAAGACACCCAATGCACCCGCCACCAATACCGTCGGCATAATGGCCAAGCCATCCAAACCATCGGTTAAATTCACTGCATTACTGGCACCCACAATCACAAAGTACGTGAGCGGTATAAACATCCAACCCAGCTGTATACTCACGTCCTTAAAGAAAGGCACATACAAGGTTGTTTCAACTGGCGACGTAGCGGTATAAAACAAATAAAACGCTGCACCCAGTGCAATCACAGACTGGCCTAAATATTTTTTGCCCGCAGATAAACCTTTAGGGTCTTGCAGGGCCACTTTCTTATAATCATCAATAAAACCAATCACGCCAGTTAACATTGTCACTAGCAATACGACCCACACGTATCTATTGGATAAATCAGCCCACAACAACGTGCTTACTCCAATCGCTACTAAAATTAATGTGCCGCCCATTGTTGGCGTGCCGGCTTTCTTAAAGTGTGTTTCCGGTCCATCATCGCGAACGGCTTGGCCAATTTTATGGAACGTTAAACGTCGAATCATGGCGGGACCGACTAAAAAGGCAATGAATAATGCGGTTAAAGCGCCTAAAATTGAACGCATGGTCAGGTACTGAAACACCCTAAATACACTGTGATATTCAGATAACCATTCAGCAAGAATTAGCAACATTCGCCACTCTCCTTTATCGTTATTTTCTCGACGATGCTTTCTAAGCCTTGCGAACGCGACCCTTTCACCAATACGACCATGTCTGCAGTTAACTCGCCTAGCAAATGATCAGACAATGCTTGCTTACTGTCGAAATGCCTCGCCTTTGTACGCGTTGAAGTCGATAAGCGATTAAATTCATTCACCGCAAATTTCATTTCACTTCCAACCGCATAAAAACGATGCACGTCGCTGTTAAAAATGCTTTGCCCCAGTTGTTGGTGAATTTGCTCACTGTCGTTGCCTAATTCAGCAAAATCACCCAACACCAAACAAACAGGCTGATTTATGTCAGCTAAACACGACATAGCCGCGTCAAACGACTTAGGGTTAGCGTTATAACAATCATTAATTACCATGCCACCGGCAATACTTGTTAGCGGTTGCATACGACCGTTAACCGGTTTCAGCGCGGCCAAACCGTCGCGTATATCATCCATCGATACGTTTAAACTAATAGCTGCAGCTGCAGCTGCTAAGGCATTTAATACATTGTGTTTACCAATTAATCGCAAATTAATATCAATGCATTGCTGTTGGTAATGGAGTATAAAACGTGTCGTGAATTGGCCGTCAACAAGACCCGTCGTTACATCGCCTAAATTAGCCCAAACATCCGCTTGATTAGATGCGCCGAAGCTAATTAACTCCCTTCCATCTAGAAGCTCAAGCCATTGATCAAACCAAGGCTCTTCTTTATTTAATACGGCCGTTCCGTTACGACTTAAACCGCTAATAATTTCACCTTTAGCTGTCGCAACACTCTCAATATCACCAAATCCTGCTAGATGTGCAGCACCAGCATTATTTAAAATGACTACCGTAGGCTCAGCTATTTCGCACAATTCAGCGATATCGCCTTGTTGACTGGCACCCATTTCAATCACCGCAATATCGTGGTGTTCATTTAATTTTAATAAGGTGAGCGGCACGCCAATTTGATTATTTAAGTTCCCTGCTGTCGCTAGCACTTTATGCGACCGATTCAAGATACTCGCCAACATTTCTTTGACACTTGTTTTGCCATTACTGCCGGTAATTGCCACCAACGGGATGCCTGCCAATTCACGCTGCTGTTTTGCCAATGTCGTTAGCGCACTTAACGTATCGTTAACGTTTACGTAAGGCATATCAACCGCAACATCATTACTGATTAACGCCGCTATCGCACCTTTAGATTTAGCCTGCGCCACAAAGTCGTTGGCATCAAAATTCTCGCCCTGCAAGGCGACAAAAAGCTCGCCTTTTTTCAGACTACGCGTGTCGGTGCTTATTGCATCGAAACATGCGTCAGCACCTATATGGTGGCCATGTACAATATCGGCTAATTGCTGAAGACTCATGACGCGCATCCGCCCTCTCCTGCTCGACAAGCCAATGCTTTTTTGACTTCAGCTACGTCACTAAACGCTATTTTTCCATCAGCCACTTGTTGATACGCTTCGTGACCTTTCCCTGCCACTAAAATCATATCGCCAGCATCCGCTTGCATAATACTTGTTTGAATAGCCAGCGCGCGATCAAGAACAACGCTCACTGCACTCTCATCAGACATGCCAGATTTAATTTGATCAGTAATTTTTTCAGCTGATTCAAAACGTGGGTTGTCATTGGTAATAATGATGTCATCCGCCAATTCCGCCGCGACCGACCCCATTAACGAACGTTTTGCTTCATCGCGATTGCCACCGCAACCAAACACCAGTTTTAACCTACCAACGCAATGCTCACGTAAGCTTAATAAAGCAAGCCTCAAAGCATCTGGCGTATGCGCATAGTCAACCACTACCGTTGGGTTGGCTTTGCCAGTAAAAATCACCTGCATGCGCCCCGCAACACTATTAACTTTTTCGACCTTAGCCGCCGCTTCTTCAAGCGTATTACCCATCGCAATCAACGTTGCCATAGCCGTAACCAAATTATCGACATTGAACCGGCCCAATAAGCTGGATTGAACGCGCACAGAATGCCCATTAAAGCGCACACTAAATGACAATCCATTTACCGTTAAGGCTTCATTAGAGATAAACAAACAATTCGATTCGCTGCATTGTCCAGAACGCGAAAATGTCAACACGCGTACAACTGGTGCTAATACCTGCAATATATTTTGACTGAATTCGTCATCTTGGTTCAACACAACAAATGTCAGCGATGGTGTTTTAAATAAGGCTAACTTCGCTTCACCGTAAGCATCCATTGTTTGGTGATAATCAAGGTGCTCATGGCTTAGGTTTGTGAACACCGCGCCTTGAAATTCAACCGCATTCACTCGTCCTTGATCCAACCCATGAGATGATACTTCCATCGCAACAGCGCTACTGCCCTCACTCAACAATTGCGCTAACTGCTGTTGCACGCTAGCACCGTCTGGGGTTGTATTAATGGCTTCTGTTAAATTGGCAACATTGCCCCAGCCCACTGTTCCAATAACGCCGCACACGGCATTTTCATCGCCCAATGCCTGCGCAATAAAATGACTGACTGACGTTTTTCCATTGGTTCCAGTGACACCAATAACCGGCATTTGACGTGAAGGGCGTTGATAAAAACGTGCAGCAATCTCACTTACGTTAGCGCTAAGGCTTGATATTTCAACCAAGCATACATCGTGCTGTTTTTTGACTTTTTGCACCAATAATTCAATGCCGCCGCAAGCCTCATACACGATAGCCGCTGCGCCCGCACTAATGGCTTGTTCGGCGTACACTAAACCATGTGACTGAGAACCTGATACCGCTAAAAACAAACCGTTTTCTTTAATGCATCTCGCGTCAACCGTTGGCTCAGCAACGTCTATATCACGATCAAGTTGCGCCATACCTTGCAATAAATATTGCAAAGACACGAGAGAGGCATTTTGTTGCGCAGGCATCATTGCAATCCCCGCTCAAGCGATGCCAACACGGCAGACTGCTTGAGGTCGTCTGGCGCGATATTCATGAGACGTAATGCGCCCGTCATCACTCTAGAAAATACCGGTGCCGCCACTAAGCCGCCATAGTAATCACCTGCTTTAGGCTCATCAATCACAACAACCATCACCAATTTTGGGTCATTCGCTGGCGCCATGCCTGCAAAAATACCCAGGTATTTATCTTCTGAATATCCACCAGCAATGGCTTTTTTAACTGTGCCTGTTTTACCCGCGATGGTGTAACCATGCACTCTCGCTCTTGGAGCTGTGCCAGCTTTGCTCACCACGCCTTTTAACATGTGGCGGACTTGTTGAGCCACAACAGGGCTCATCACCTGGACACCTCCACCCACTTGATTGTTTCTAAGCAAACTGACCGGCTCTAATAAACCGTCATTCGCAATAGCGGCATAGCCATGCGCTAACTGTAGGGCTGACATAGACAAACCATAACCAAACGACAAGGTAGCTGTTTCAATTGGTCGCCATTGCTCATAACCCACCAACCTACCCCGCGCTTCACCGGGAAAACCCAAGTGCGCCGAGCGACCAAACCCTAAGCTATTCAACATACCCCACAGGCCTTCAGGCGGAATTCCCAATGCGATTTTTGCCGCCGCCACATTGCTTGACTTCAGCAACAGGGTTGCCAGATTAATCTCGCCGTAATTACGGTGGTCACGTACTTGATTACGCCCCACTTTCATGTAACCCGGATTCGTATCGATAATAGTCGATGTGTCAAACACACCCGACTCCATACTTGCTACAACAGTAAAAGGCTTCATCGTAGAGCCCGGCTCGAACACATCAATAAATGCGCGATTACGAACATGACTGGCTTTGAATTTTGAACGATCATTCGGGTTAAATGCTGGCTGATTTGCTACCGCCAACACCTCGCCCGTTTTTGGGTTCAATAGAACCAGCGAACCCGCATTCGCTTTATGTTGCGCCACGGCTGATTTCAGCTCGCGATACGCCAAATACTGTAACCGCCTGTCCAGCGACAAATGAATATCAGTGCCTGGAATTGGCGCACGAATATCATCAACGTGCTTCACCATCCTACGCTTTCCATCACGCAATACACGCTCAACCCCTGCAACACCTTTCAGTTGATCGTTTAATGCTAACTCAAGCCCTTCTTGGCCTTCGTCGTCGATATTTGTAAAACCAACAAGGTGCGATGCCACTTCGCCATCTGGGTAATACCGTCTGTATTCTTTTTGCAGGTACACGCCCGGTAAATTTAAATTATCTATCGTTGCGGCCACTTGTGGATCCATATGGCGACGTAAATAAACAAACCGTCTAGACGCTACCTTTTTTAATTTTTTGTTTAACGAGCTCACTTTAAGACCAAGTAACGCCGCAAACTCACCTTTCTTTCCTGTTAAATCTAATTCTTGCGGATTAATCCATACCGAACTCACTGGCGCACTAATCGCTAGCGCATGACCATCTGCATCTAGAATCTTTCCTCTGTAGGCTGGCAATTTGATATCACGTAAATGAACCGCCTCACCACGTTTCTGTAGATAACTATTATTGAGCACCTGCAAGTCAATCGCTCTGTATATCAGCGCGCACATCACCAACATGAAACACGCCAAGATAAACCGGCGGCGGCCCGCTAGCTCGGGCACAATAATTTTTTGCGCTTTATCTCTAGAATGTGAGTTGTTGTAGTTCATTTAACTTTTACGTAAACGACTTTTTCTGGCACTGGCGCCCGTAAATTTAACGTTGTGCGCGCCAACTTTTCTATTCTATTGTTCGATGCCCAGGTGTTTTGTTCTAACTGCAAGCGACTCCATTCAACCCCTAGTCTGTCTTGCTCACGTAATTCTGCTTGCAACTGATTAAACTTTAAACGCGCGTCATATTTCACATACACAACACTAAGCGCCGACACCACAACCAGCATTAACAGTATCGTTGTCATATTGATGTCGCCTTGGCTGGCCATCACAACTTCTCCGCCACACGTAATACGGCGCTTCGGCTACGCACATTGCCAGCCACTTCTTCAGCCGATGCTTTAATGGCCTTACCAATACATTTAAATAATGGCTTTGCAGCATCTGGCGGCAAGGGCAAATGCCTTGGCACAACGGGGCCACGCGACTGCTCACGCATAAAGCGTTTCACAATCCTGTCCTCTAAGGAATGAAAACTAATCACCACCAAGCGGCCGCCTTTTTTAAGAATAGATGCTGACGTCGCTAATACTTGCTCAAGGTCATCCAGTTCCTTGTTCACTTTAATTCTAATGGCTTGAAATGTTCGAGTAGCAGGGTGCTTGCCAGGTTCACGTCGAGTAACTAAATTTTCAATCAGCTTAGCCAGCTGACCGGTTGTTTCTATTGGCCCTTCTTTGCACTGCTCAACGATAACAGCGGCAATTTTACGTGCAAATTTTTCTTCGCCGTAATCACGCAATACTTTTAGTAATTCCCGCTCTTCAACACGAGATAACCACTGCGAGGCAGATTCGCCTTGAGTTGAGTCCATGCGCATATCTAACGGGCCATCTCGCATGAAGCTAAAACCACGCTCTGCCACATCTAATTGCGGAGAAGACACACCTAAATCAAGTAAAATTCCATCGACTTCACCCGTCCAATCTCGTTCCGACACCATTTGATCCATGTCCGCAAAACTGCCGTGCGCCAAGTCGAAACGCCCATCGTTTAATAATGCTTTTGCTTGTGAAGAATTCACTGCGTCCATGTCCTTATCAATTGCCAGCAACGTCCCTTGCACCGACAACGCCTGCAATATTGCCCCACTATGCCCACCACGACCAAAGGTTCCATCGATATAAACCCCATCAGTTTGTCGTATCAGCCCGCTTAGCGCTTCGCCTAACAAGACCGACTTATGTAGTGCGTTGCCAGACATCAAAGCGACAACGATCCCAGTTCAGGTGAAAGCTCACCCTCTTCTGCATTCTCCTCTTCAAACCATATATCGCGTTTGGTTGCCCAAGTTTGATCATTCCAAATTTCGAATTTATTACCTTGGCCAATCATCACGATTTTTTTATCCAGCGCAGCAAATTCACGTAACGGTGGCGACACCAACACACGACCTTGTCCATCGAGTTCACATTCTGTCGCGTGCCCAATCAATAAACGCTGCAAACGGCGCGCTTGTTTATTCAATGTAGGCAGCTTAATCAGCTTGCGTTCTATTTCTTCCCAAACCGGCAGTGGGTACAATAGGAGGCTATGTTCACGATCAACCGTCATCACCATTTGTCCATCACAAGAAGTTTTCAATTGCGTACGGTAACGCGTAGGGATAGACAATCGCCCCTTCGCATCCAACGTCACGTTATTAACTCCTCTGAACAAACCCATCCCCTTTATGCTTATTTTCCCTTTATTACCACTTTGCCCCACTTTTTTGCACTATAAGGATGAAATAACCACTCTGTCAAGCATCTCATTCCCTAAATACTTTCTTTACGAACAAACACTTAGCTGACTTTCACAACAATTACCTCATACAGCATTAAGTTAATAAATAAAGACAATAAGAATCATAAGCTTGCGGCTTTTACTTAAAGAAAATACTGAAAACTGTGTCTAACAAAGTATCTTGAGAATAAAAAACGTAGAAATGGGAAAACGTCGGCAAGCACTGCCGAAGCTAGGTTAACGCATTGAATAATATGGATATTTTTATGAATTCAGATCAAAAACGCGAACATCCCGAACACATCCGCCATTAAGCCTTATTGCAAGGCAATCTACAGCACACCAATAACGACCAAATAACTCGCCGTTGAACGCGCTATTTCAACTGTCTTCTTGATGAATAACGAAGAATCCGCGCCCTTGATCTTTAACTTTATAAAGCGCTTGGTCTGCTTGCTTAATTAAATCTTTTAATGATTCATCAGCACCAGAATATATGCTTACACCAACACTACACCCAACACTGACCTGGTCACCTTGACGCGTCAATACAGACTTCGATGCAGGCGATGAGGCGTTAAAACAGGTCGCTAACCGTTTAACAGAGACTGTAAGAACGGGCGACATCGTCTCTCGATTTGGTGGTAATGAATTTGTCATCATGCTTGATGGCTTAGATAAAGACCCTATTCAAGCAGCAAGCAAAGCAGAATTAGCCTGCGAAAAACTATTATTTGGATTAAACAAACCTTATGTAATTCATGGCAAAGACATCTCAATCTCAGCCAGCATTGGTGTCTCTATGTTTTCAGAAAACTCGATGGTGTCAGATTTATTACAACAATCTGACATTGCTATGTATCAAGCTAAAGACTCGGGGCGTAACGCCATTCGATTCTTTGATCCAAAGATGCAACACGCCATTAATGAAAGAGCTAAAACAGAACAACTGATTAAAGACGGCTTATCTAACAAACTCTTTGAATTGCACTACCAATTACAAGTAAATGAGCATGGTGATGCGATAGGCGCTGAAGCCCTGCTGCGTTTAAAACACCCTCTACAAGGGTATATTCCCCCTATGCAATACATTCCTATTGCAGAAGAAACGCGCTTAATTCTACACATTGGTAACTTTGTATTAGAAACAGCTTGTGAACAATTAAAGCGTTGGGAAACTAACCCTGCTACGAATACATTAACTATCGCCATTAATGTAAGCCCCATAGAATTTAATGAGGACTCGTTTGTATCCAATGTGCTAACCGCCACTGCAAGGCACGACATCAATCCGCAACTATTAAAACTAGAGTTAACAGAGACGATGATGGTGGATGATATTGAAGGCATTATTGCGAAAATGAACCTGTTAAAAGCGAACGGAGTTCAATTCTCAATGGATAATTTTGGAACAGGTTATTCATCCCTTCAATACTTAAGACAATTACCGCTAAACCAGCTAAAGATTGACCAATCGTTTGTACGTGATTTAGAGCACGACGAACAAGACCGCTCTATTGTGCAGACCATTATCGTCATGGGGAAAGCCCTCGGCTTAAATGTTATTGCTGAAGGCGTAGAGAATACGCAACAACAAGAGATGCTATTAGAATTTGGTTGCAATAACTATCAAGGCTATTTGTTTGCCAAGCCAATGCCGATTGAGGAAGTAGAAGAGAAACTTAACCGCCTTCAATAACGAGTAACACCCCTCAATATAGCGTCTAAAATCTACATTAAGGCTGCTTCCTTTGTATCAATCTCTGTACCACAACAAAAAGCCCCACACTTGGAGCCTTCGTAACATCATGTTTCATAGGGTAAAAGAAATAGGTGGAGTTGGCCGATAAGCCGGGTTCTGTCGTGGACAGTCATTCATCTGGGATGCACATCACTGTGCACCTCGAGCGACCTACCCAGAAGCGGTGTGGGCCACACCTTGTAACTTGCGTTACCACTTCTCTATTTGGTCTTGCTTCAAGTGAGGTTTACCATCGCCGTGTTACGTTACCGCACACGCGGTGCGCTCTTACCGCACCGTTTCACCCTTACCGGTCTACGAGTAGACTTAGGCGGTTTTCTTTCTGCTGCACTATCTGTAGGCTCGCGCCCCCCAGGCGTTACCTGGCACTTTGCCCTATGAAGCCCGGACTTTCCTCCCTGCTTGCGCAGAGCGACTGCCTGGCCAACTCCGAGTGCAGTGTACAAAGTTACTGTCTCGCGGGCAATTTTTATCCATCAATCGGCGTTATTTAATGCTAATGCCGTGGTATATAGCAGTTTTTTAGATTGCCCAGTAAGTTGCACGGCCAATTTAACGGCGGTTTTGACGGAACACTCTCCCATCAGCGTTTTCAACACCTCTAAATCTTCGGTCGATAAACCGTCATCTTTATGCTGTTTTTTGTCGAAGCCTTCTATTAACACAACAAATTCGCCGCGCTGCATATTGCTATCAGACATCACCAGCGTATGCACCGCTTCCACCGTACCTGTAACAATGGTTTCGTAGGTTTTCGTTAATTCCCGTGCTATCGACATTCGGTGCGTTGGTTGATACACGGCGAGTACGTCATCCATACATTTAGCAATACGGTGGCTAGATTCATAAAAAATAAGTGTGCCCTGCCTTTTTTGATAGTCTTCGAACACGGTTTGGCGCGCGCCAGACGTTCTGGGTAAAAAACCTTCAAAACTAAAGCGATCGGTAGCAATACCTGACGCACTCAATGCAGCAATAATGGCGCAGGCGCCAGGAATCGGCATGACTTGAATACCCGCTTGCGTTGCCTTCTCGACCAAAGAATAACCGGGGTCGTTAATCAATGGTGTGCCGGCATCCGATATCAGCGCGATGGATTCTCCAGCTGTTAGCTTATCTAACAAAAACGCCGTTTTCCTGTCCTCGTTATGTTCGTGATAAGCCGTCATGGGTGTTTGGATGGAGTGATGGTTCAACAACACTTTACTGTTGCGCGTGTCTTCAGCGGCAATCAAAGAAACGCTGCCTAACACCTCTAAACCACGCAAACTAATATCAGATAAGTTACCAATGGGTGTGGCTACTATATAAAGTATGCCATTAGTGTTTGACATCGTTGACCTCGAAAAAGATACTGAACACTTGTGCAGTCATTTTTTAATTCTGTCGTTTAAATTAATCGTTTATGAATCATTACAACAATCGTTCCAGTGCCTTTTTTAAGCTCATTCTGCTAGCCGTAATGGCACTGACCTTAGCCGGTTGCGCTGGCAATCAGGTAGTTGAAACTCAGCAGGGCAGTCAGTCTAACTCATTGCTACAACAAGCCCAAGCCGCATCGGCTCAACAACAGTTTTATACCGCTGCTGAACTTTATACACAATTGGCTAATGCCAGCCAGCCACCGCTGCAACATCAGTATTTAATTTCTGCTGTTGATCACTACCTAAAAGCCGGTGACTTAACTAATGCCAATGAGTTGATTAACTCTTTGCTTAACCGTATTGAAGCGCTGACTGCACATAATAAATTACAACTTGCTCACGCCTTGCTTGAGCAGGGCAAAGCTGACGATGCAAACTACCTGCTGATGAGCCTTGACGAAAGTCATTTAAGCCATCATCAACGCATCGACTTACACACACTCAGCAGTTCGGCTTTTTTCCAAGCCGGCAATTTAATAGAGAGCGCTCGCGAACGAATTTTACTGAACACCTTACTGATTCAGCCGGATGAAAAACTAAACAACCAAACAAAAATATTAGACACCCTGTCTTTACTGTCACAACAGGCCTTGGACTTTTTGCGCCCCAGCGCAGACGACAATATGGCGGGTTGGATTGACCTTGCTACCATTTTAAAGAAACAAGCGGTTTTTGATCCACGCAGTCGCGTTATTACTGATTGGAAACAACAGCACCCATCACACACGGCAAATGATGAATTTATTGCAACCATTGCAAATCAATCCCGCATAGATTTTAACGCACCGAATAAAGTGGGTGTTTTCTTGCCAACTAAAGGTGGCTTTTCGCAAGCGGCCAATAGCATCAAAAAAGGTATCACCGCGTCTTCTTATGCCATGGCTAACAGATGGCCAATTAATGTTAAATTTTACGACACTTCATCTACACCAATAGAAACGTTATATGAGCAAGCCATTAACGATGGTATAAACGTTATTATCGGGCCTTTAGATAAGGCAAATACGGCCAGAATAGCGGCTATCAACAACTTATCTATTCCGGTGATTGCCTTGAATAAAAATGGCAACCATCACAGCGATAACTTTTACAAGTTTTCTTTGTCGCCTGAAGAAGACGTGACTCAAGTGCTCAGCCTTGCTTGGCTAAAGGGCCATGAAAAAGCACTCATTCTCACGCCACAATCTCGTTCTGGCGAGCGATTAGCAAGGCACTTTTCAACCATTTGGCAACAACTGGGCGGAGAGATCTTAGGCGTGCAAACCTACGCACTTAAACAAGCTGATTATTCCATCCCCATTAAAAATTTACTGCAATTAGACGACAGTATTAGCCGATTTAGACAATTGCGCCAGCGGCTAAACTTAAGCATTAAATTTGAAGAAAGACGCCGGCACGACGCTGACTTTATCTTCTTGCTTGCAGCGCCACGTGAAGGTCGATTAATCAAACCTCAGTTACGTTTTCATCGCGCAGCCAAGGTGCCGGTTTATAGCACATCAAAAATTTACCAAGGCGAGTTAAACACCGTGGCCAACCGTGACCTAGACAGTGTGTTTTTCTGTGACATGGCGTGGCTTATCGAACCTAAAAATAACGCCGATGATGGTCTCAATAGCGCGCTAGAACTTTGGCCAAACGCACGCGGCATACACCGTCGTTTAATGGCGTTTGGCTACGATGCTCATCAACTCATTCCACATTTAAACCGCTTGAAATCTAGCGACTTTGCTCGCCTTCGAGGTAAAACCGGCATTCTTTCCATTAATCAAAATGGATTAGTTAACCGGCAGCTCAGCTGCGGCCAGTTCAAACGTGGCGCCATCGCTTCGTTGGGCTTAGCGCCACACTTAGAACGCGCACTCAACATGCTGCCTACCCTTTCAACAGAACAACCTGTGAACGAAAATACCTCGCCACTTTAGATGGAATCAACAAACACGCTTGGGCAACAAGGCGAGGATTTAGCGCTCGCTTTTCTACAAGAAAACGGCTTAACGCTTATACAGCGAAATTACCGCAGTCGTTATGGCGAAATTGACCTCGTCATGCAAGATAAACAACACGTTGTTTTTGTAGAAGTCCGGTTTCGCTCATCAAATAGTTTTGGTGGCGCGTTGCTTTCAGTTGACCGCCGAAAGCAATCTAAACTTATAAAATGCGCCCAACAATATATGGCAAACGAGTCTAGCCGATTGGGTTTTCGATTTGATGTTATCGCTATTTCACCTGCCTCCAGCCAGCATGATATACAATGGATAACTAACGCATTTGACGAGTTCTAATATGAGTTTAAAAGAAAGAATCTATCAACATTTCACCGATAGTATTCAAACCAAACACGACGCAATAGAGGTATTAGCTGAGCCAATCGAATTAGCCGCTCAAACCATTGTGCAAAGTTTACTCAACAACGGCAAAGTGCTGACCTGCGGTAACGGTGGTTCGGCGGGCGATGCGCAACATTTTTCGTCTGAAATGCTTAATCGTTATGAACGTGAACGTCCAAGCTTGCCTGCCATTGCACTCAGCACCGATACATCAACCATTACGTCAATCGCTAATGATTACTCGTACAATGAGGTTTTTTCGAAGCAAATACGCGCCCTAGGGCAAGCCGGAGATGTTTTATTGGCTTACACCACCAGTGGAAACTCTGGCAACGTATTGGAGGCAATCAAGGCGGCTCACGATAGAGAGATGACCATCATTATTGTAGCTGGCAAAGATGGCGGAAAGATTGCATCTCAATCGCTGCTTAATGAAGGCGACATCGAACTAAGAGTACCCTCAAATTCAACTGCTCGCATTCAAGAAGTACACCTTGTGATCACTCACTGTTTGTGTGATCTCATTGATTTTCAATTATTCGGATAATTTATTATGACACTGAAAAAGACGACACTATTTTCATCCTTACTCATCATCAGCCTGTTATCCGGTTGCGCTGCCGTCGCCGTAGGAACGGCTGCTACAACTGGCGTTGCCGTTGCACACGACAGGCGCAGTACGGGTACCGTCATTGATGACCAAACTATCGAACTCAAAGCCCTACGCGTTTTGTATGGCGTTGATAGCATTCGTAACAATACACACGTTAACGCCACCTGTTACAACGGCGTGCTACTACTCACTGGAGAAGCTCCAACAGACAACCTTCTTAACGACATTACTAATCGACTCCGGAAAATACCAAAGGTAAAAAAGGTTCATAATGAAATTGTTCTAGCAGCCCCAAGCTCTTTGATTTCGCGCAGTAGCGATAGTTTAATTACTAGCAAAGCTAAAGTGGCTTTATTTAGTTTGAATAAAATTCAAGGGTTTGACCCAACACGTGTGAAGATCGTTTCCGAAAATGGCGTAGTCTATTTACTCGGCTTACTGAAGAAACATGAAATTAATCCTGTTATTGAAACCATTAGACGCGTCGGCGGTGTGCAACGCGTGGTTAAACTATTTGAAATTATCGGGTAATACGAAGCAATAGCGGGTGAAGAACGTATCCGTTTTTTTAGACAACCGTTAGTCGTCTAAATCCACACGCATTGATAAATCGACGGCCTGTACGTTTTTAGTTAACGCGCCCACCGAAATAAAATCGACACCTGTTTTGGCGATATCACGTATCGTCGACAAACTGACATTACCGGATGCTTCCAGTTTAGCGACACCCTTATTCAACTCAACGGCCTGTTCTAATTGTTCTAATGTAAAGTTATCAAGTAGCAAAATATCAGCGTTTGCAGCCAACGCTTGCTTAACTTCATCAATACTTTCAACTTCAACTTCAACCGCAACACCCTTGCTTGCTACGCGCGCTGAAGCAACCGCATTAGCAATAGACCCAGCCGCCATAATATGATTTTCTTTAATCAGAATACCGTCGTACAAACCCACTCGGTGATTCGACGCGCCGCCACAGCAAACCGCGTACTTCTGCGCCAAGCGTAATCCTGGAATGGTTTTTCGCGTGTCCAACACGACCGTACCTGTGCCTTCTACAGCTTTTGCAAATTGATAAGCTAATGATGCCGTAGCCGACAACGTCTGCAATATGTTTAAAGCTGCACGCTCACCGGTTAATAGAGCACGAGCTGGGCCTGACAAGTAACACAACACATCACCTGCAAACGCTTGCTCGCCTTCTTCAACTTGCCAATTTATTACCACAGCTGCATCAACTTTCTCAAAAATCGCAGTCACCCAAGCTTGGCCACACACGAGCGTTGCCTCACGCGTAATAACCGTTGCTTTGGCCATCTTGCATTCTGGAATAACCAGTGCGGTTAAGTCACCGTTCCCCACGTCTTCAGCAAGAAATCGCTCTACGTCATCGTTAATTATTTTTTCATCTACCATTGAAATTTAACTGCCTTAAAAACAAAAAGCCTCCATGTTGGAGGCTGTTTATTATCACACAGTTTAGAAACGATAAAAACGTTATGCCATGCTTGGCTCCGGATCCGTTGGCATTATTAATTTTTTCATTCCCAATAAAACACGCTCAACTAACGGTGCTTTTTCTTGGCCCACTAAACTTACCTATTTTTGTCGCAGCTCATTTGCGAAATCGGCCAGGCTAATATCCATTGCCTTAGCTCCGCGATCATTAACAAACAAACATTGCATTGTCACAGCACTTTTCCATGAAAGTTTGGCACGCAACATGGCGCCTTCGGCGCTTTTATATTCTATCCAATCGCCCACTTGCATTTTATTAGCACGCTTAGTGTATTTGTCATCTGGCATTTGAGATAACTCAGTTTCTAGTTCTTGCAATAAATCATCTTCCAGACTCACCGCGCATATTTCATCACCAAACTCAATAAGCACAACCTCTTGCGCTACCGGAATATCATCTTGCTCGCCCGTCGTCACGGCAAGCAACCGTCTATGCCAAGCCTCTAATTCTTTAAAGAAAGGCGCCGACTCATGGAAATCATATGAAATGTTCTCTAGACCAACTTTCATGTCTTTTAATAACCGAGGTAAACCGTCGATTATTTCACTCTTCGCTTCAGCATCACTAAAATCAGTCACACTGGTTACTAAACGTTCAATTACATCAAGGGGCTGACACCTAATAATTCTTTTTTAGTAGTTTTTTTAGGTCTACTAAAAGCTCCTTTGGCGTCCCTGTGTTAAAACGC
>DUCS01000026.1 GCA_012959695.1 Cycloclasticus sp. | reverse complement strand
AAAGAATTATTAGGTGTCAGCCCCAAGAAAAATTAATGAAGATCATTGAAAAACCTGGTTTTGAAGGGCTAGGTTTAGGTGAAGTTGTGTCTATCACCAACCAAGTGATTGCAAAAGTTGCAGACCATTCAGGTTACATCATTGTTGATTCGTCAAAGAGCGGAAAAAAAACGGCAGAGGATATTCTCGATTCTGAAGTACATGCTGACGAAGAGGCTGCAGAAAAAGAAGCGCAGAAGCTTAAAGAAGTTAGAGAAAAAATTGTTCCAAGCAGCGTTAGCCGAACCAGTGGAGAGGTTAAAGAAAAACCCAGAGAGCCCAGTTTGTGCGGAAAAGAAAAGTTGCTTCAGTTAATGCGGCTATTACCGCCATTAATATCCAGAGACGATATGGAAGTGTATTCCGCACAAATTAAAAATGCGCGTCTCGCACCAGCAACTGGCGCAAGCCCGCCTCGAACGACAGGGGATTTCGAGAAAATTGTTGTTAATGAAGTGCTAGAAACCTATGCGTATGAATTTGATAAATTGGTCAAAGATCAACCAAAAGCATTTGTAGAATCGATGGATATTTCTGACAAGTTGCGTAAGCAGTTAGCTAGAACAGGTTCCGTTGCTGAATTCTTGAGTCTTAAGGACCTAGTGGATCGCCACATTAAAGACCATGCAAACCCAAAAGGTAAAGGCTCTGATAATGGTGGTGGTTTGTTCTTTTGGCGAAAAAAGTAAATGAACGTTCTAACGTATTGGTAACAATTTAACGGTTTATCTTTTCTTTTTCCAGCTTTTCTTTCGAGCCGCTTTTAATGCGGCTTTTTCAGCGATAATTCTTTCTGTTTTGGCAACTTCAATTTCAATCATCGCTGGCGTTTCTAACGTGATATTACCGAAAGTGCCACTGCGATAGTCGTGGATAAAAATAGCCGATGTTTTATTTAGGTTGATTTTACCGCCGCTGACCAAGGCGCCGCGTTTTTTACCAACGGCTTCTAAAAGCGCCGTCTCATCTCTTGGTGTTTCCTCTAGGCCGTATCGTTCAAGAAGCGCATCACAATGATGTTCAAGTAAGTATTCAGCAGCATAATAGGCGATATCATCATACTCTATAGCAGTGTCTTTGATAGCCCCTGTAACCGCCAAACGATAACCGCTGTCTTCGTTTTCGACCTTCGGCCAAAGAAGGCCAGGGGTGTCAAATAAGATGATATTATTGCCAAGATCAATACGTTGTTGAGTTTTTGTGACGGCTGGCTCATTGCCTGTTTTGGCAATGGTTCTACCGGCTAGAGTGTTGATTAATGTGGACTTCCCAACGTTTGGAATGCCGGTAATAAGACAAGTAATGGGAGTGATTTTTGTGCCTTTATTCGGCACAAGTTTGCGACACAGAGCGAAAATTTGTTCACTTTTGTTGGGTTGGTTTAAGTTAAGCGCTAATGTTTTAGTGTTCTTTTTTTGTTCTAAATAGTGCTGCCACTCGGCGGTTTTGTCGTCTTCAGCTAAATCTGTTTTGTTTAAAATTTTAATGCAGGGTTTATCACCGCGAATGCTGGCTAACATTGGGTTTTCACTGCTGTAAGGGATGCGCGCATCGAGAATTTCAATAAACATGTCCACTTCTGGAAGCCGTTCTTTGATTTCCTTTTGGGCTTTGTGCATATGCCCTGGGTACCAATTAATGCTCATGATGAATCCCGTGAAATGCGTGAATTAAACGTCGGTAAGTAAAGAATTAGTAATGTGGCGGAGTTTCATCAACGATTGATTGTAAATCGCCTGTCGATTCATTTGGTTCGTGTGTGTTTTCGAGGAGTTGCCTAATTTGTTTTTTAAGTAAATCCATCTGATCTTGTTGTTGGCAAATAACACGATCCAATTGCTGGATCGTGTCTTCTTGATAAGCCACTTTTATTTCAAGTTCAGTGATTCGATTTTCCATAGCCGATTAAAATTCGGATTTATTTTTGTTCTTTTTCGGTTTTTTGGTGTAGCTCTTCTTTTTGCCTTTGGCGGGTTTAGCGGAGGTGGCCGCAGGCTTTGCTACGTGATCGGTGTGTTCAATAGATAAGGGTTGATTGCGCACGCGGACTTTTTTAAGGCTTTGAAATACCACCTTAGGCATGCCGACGGGTAATTCAATAAAACTGTGGTCGTCACATATTTCAATATGTCCAATGTTTCTAGGCTCTACGTCGGCTTCATTAGCAATAGCCCCAACAATATCTCCAGGTGTTGCGTTATGCTTTTTGCCTACTTCAATTCGATAGTTCTCTTTTGGAACGATTGGCTTTCCACGTTTGTTTTTAGGTAGATCCTCTTTATCCGGCCTGAATGACTTGCTGCGCTTGTCGCTTCTTTCACCTCTTGCAGGCCTGTCTTCGCGTGGCTGTCTGGTTTCTTTCCGTGCTGATTTTTTAGACGACTCTTCAAGTTCAAGCGGCTTATCTTTTTGAGCCAAATAAGTTAATGCGCCAGCGAGTTGAATAGGGTCAACATCGTGTTCATCTAAATATGACTGGATAAGGTGGTGGAAAAAGTCCAATTTCTTATTAGCTAATATTTGCGTAAGGTTAGCTTTGAAGTCATCCGAACGTTTTTCATTTACTTGTTCGCGCGTGGGTAATTCCATCGGCTTAATAGCTTGCTTGGTTGCGTGTTCAATTGCGCGCAATAAACGACGCTCACGAGGCGCCACAAACATGATAGCCTTGCCCGTTCTACCTGCGCGCCCAGTTCTGCCAATTCGATGAACATATGATTCAGTGTCGTAAGGAATGTCGTAGTTAATTACGTGGCTTATACGCTTCACATCAATGCCACGAGCAGCAACATCGGTGGCAACAAGAATATCAATTTGCTTTTTCTTTAGCTGTGTAATGGTGCGTTCGCGTAAAGCCTGTGTCATATCACCGTTGATGGCAGAGGCAGAATAACCGCGTGCTTCGAGCTTTTCAGCCAATTCAACGGTTAATGTTTTAGTGCGAACAAACATGATGATGCCGTCGAAATCTTCCACTTCTAAAATACGTGTTAAAGCATCTAGTTTGTGCAAACCGCTAACTAACCAAAAGCGTTGCTCGATGGTTTCAACGGTAGACGTTTTGGACGCAATTTTAACGACTTTAGGTTCGTTTAAATATTTTTCAGCAACACGGCGAATAGGCGCAGGCATGGTGGCTGAAAAGAGCGCGACCTGACGTTGCTTTGGGGTCTGGTCTAAAATCCATTCAACGTCATCAATAAAGCCCATTCTTAACATTTCATCACCTTCGTCCAAGACGATGGTTCGCAGGCTGTTAAGTTTGAGCGTTTTGCGGCGCAAATGGTCCATTACACGACCAGGTGTTCCGACGACAACGTGAACGCCACGTTTTAATTGACGTAACTGAGTATCCATGGCTTGGCCGCCGTATATGGGCAATACATTAAAGCCCCTCAAACCGCTGGCGTATGTTTTAAACGCTTCGGCTACTTGAATGGCGAGCTCACGCGTTGGCGCTAATACCAATACTTGTGGCTCAGCTTTCTTTAAATCAATGTTAGATAAAAGCGGTAGAGCAAACGCAGCTGTTTTGCCTGTGCCAGTTTGCGCTGTACCAATCAAATCAAAACCATTCAGCAAGTGTGGAATGGCTTCGGCTTGAATTGGGGAAGGTTGTTCGTAACCGATGCGTGTTATCGCGTCCATTACGGGTGCAGACAGCGCTAAATCAGCGAAGCTTACAGTTGTTTCGGATGTCATGTTAGGGCCTTAACTTTTGAGGTAATGATAGCGTTAGGTTGAGCGTAACTCATGCTTGCTATCAAATGATAATTCACCATTATACGCTTATACGGCTTTGATTTGGTGATAAACAAAACTCAACGTATAAGCTGTCTTTAAACATGCAATTAAATGCAATATTTAGGCTCTAAATTTATAGAATCAACTATACTAGTGAGTAAGGAATTGTATTAATTTAGCTTGAGGTGTTAGAAATGAAACGATGTGTGATGCATTATAGGTTATTAATTTTCATGCTATTGGTTGTTGTATTTTTAACGGCTTGCGGAAGCCCGTTACCAAGAGCTGAAGAGGTCACAAAGTCACCTTGGGACTCGTTTCAACAGGCGATGGATGCCTACGACAAAGTTATTCTCAATCAAACAACGGTGAAAGAATTAAAACAGTTAGGTTTTGACCCTTACTCAACGCCGAACGTAAAAATATTGTCTTACTTAGATATTGTTCAGAAATTCATGCCGACTAACTCGGTTAAATTAGAACACTTGCCGTTAAGTGTCAGGGATTGTTTAGCTAAACAAGAGGCGTGCATGGCTTATGAGGCGCATCCGGGTGTTGTCAAAAGGAAGCGTATAGGCAGTGCTTTTAAAGACTTACTTGGTTTTAAGCGCAGAACGATAGAGTCTGGTTGGCGTTTTAATGCCTTGATAGTCCTAGTTGATAATGTGACGGTGTACAAGGTTTGGAGTGGTGTGCCGTTTATCGATTCAGAAAAATCTCGACGCAATCCGTTAGGGCCGCTTCAAGGTTCAGGTGGGGATTTGGCTAAAGATGCGCTTGGAATTTAGAGTATATTTGAATTAAAAAGGCCAGCTGTCATCAGCTGACCTTTCAATTGGTGGAGATGGCGGGAATTGAACCCGCGTCCGCAAGCACTCCGCCCTTGGCTCTACATGCTTATCCTATAACTTTTAGTTTAATTAGTGGCTACCCGATAGGCTAGGAAGACCAATAACGATTTCGGTTAAGTTTTAGTAGATCTGCCCCGAACGAGCTTCACTACGATCTTATGAGCTATGATGCCTGAATGACCCGAAGATCTCTGGACGCATAAGCACGGCTCCAGTCAGACAGCAATCTTACTGTTTCTTAGGCAGCGATTGCGTAGTTGTCGTCGTTTGCAACTATAATTTTTCAGATGTTTAACGAGTTTCCTGAAAGCTCGGCATGCACCTTAGGTTTTGCTACCCACGTCGAAGCCAGGTCATCCCCTTTTGGTTCTTATTTGATAGTATACGCGAGGTTAAGTTCATAAAATAGTGAAAATATGCCGTTTGGGTAAGAGGCTCGACAAACAGCATTAGGGTGTGAAACCGTAAATAGTTATTAGGATCTAGGAGGGAAAATGGTATCGAATAAAAAGCTACCGCTAGCTTTTGTTATTTTATTTTGTATGCTGAGTGTTATTTGGTGGCCCAGTTTTGCTAATTTGGGCGACTTGTTTGGTTACGCTGAAAAAGCACAATATAAAGGCGTGTCCTTGCTAGACTTTTTTATAGCTGAGTTGCTGGTTATTGCGACGGTATGGATTGTTTTAATAACCTATAGTGCGGGTAGTAAACGACTTGACGGTGATGCTTATGTGATGATGTATTTAATTTTGATCATGTTTATCATCGGCCAAGTTTTTATAGGTTTTTTTGCCGGTGGCTTTTTGGTTCATCAAGACGCTTCTTGGTATCAAGTGATTCATGAGAACAGCGAAATTATGCCGTCACAAGCCATCATTTTATTGATTTGTTACCCGCTGTATTTATTTTTTGGCGGCAGCGCATTTATTTACGCAAAGACGAGACTGCCGACATTTTTACACGATAAACACGTGTCTTTTATGGTGCTAACGTTCGCGCCATTCGCTTTTTTACCGTATTACGATTCAAGTTTATTAGATATTGATAAAAGCTTTGCAGACTTTATTTATATGGGCGTGTACTGGATTTTGAGCATGGTTTGGGTGGGTGTCGGCGTGTTGTTTATTATTCTAAGAGCGACAAAAGAGATTCTTAAAGGATTAAGTGACCCTTACGGAGAAATGTAGCTGCAAATGATGTGGAGAGTTAACCCGCGTGTTTCATGATGCGTTGTTTTTCCCGTTGCCAATCTTTATTTTTAGATGAGGCGCGCTTGTCGTGTAATTGCTTGCCTTTTGCAGAACCAATTTCAAGTTTGACCCGACTTTTTACCCAATACATAGATAACGGTACGATGGTATAACCTTTACGTTCAACGAGGGCGACCAGGTTAATCAGCTCACGACGGTTAAGTAATAACTTGCGTAGTCGCGTTTGCATGGGATCAATGTGTGTTGAGGCGGACAGTAGTGGCGAAATATGGGCGCCTGCTAACCATGCTTCACCGTTCTTTATAACGACATAACTTTCCTTTAATTGCACGCGACCGTCACGAATGCTTTTGACTTCCCAACCCTCTAACACCATGCCTGCTTCAAAGCGTTGCTCAATAAAATAGTCGTGCGTTGCTTTTTTGTTGGACGCGATGTGGTTAGGGTGCGTTTTTTTCTTTTTTCCTGCCATGTGGTCATTTTATACTTAAAGGGTAAAAATTTCATTGAAGTGGGTAAAACTATTCGCTTAAATTAACAGCATAAACCTAGTTTATTAACTTGGTTAAATGGCCAAGTTAGGTTAATTTATTAAGCATCATAATAATACTGATTCTTATATGAGAAAAACATCGCAACATGGCCAGTGGTCATCACGCTTAGCCTTTATTCTTGCGGCAACAGGGTCGGCTGTCGGGTTGGGTAATATATGGAAGTTTCCATATATAACGGGTGAAAATGGTGGCGGTGCGTTTGTTTTAGTTTACTTGGCATGTATTTTTGCGATTGGTATTCCCATCATGATGGCAGAAATAATGTTAGGCCGCCGGGGTCGTCAAAGCCCTATAAACACCATGCGCGATTTAGCAAGAGAAGCAGCCGGTAGCCGTTTCTGGTCGTGGCTTGGATGGCTGGGCGTTATTGCTGGCTTCTTAATTTTATCCTATTACAGCGTGATTGCTGGCTGGGCCATGGCCTATGTTGTGCGAGTGGGTTCGGGCGTTTTTGATGGCGTAACGTCTGACGGCGTCAGTAATATCTTTGGGCAATTTATTGCGGACCCTGAAAAATTACTCGCGTGGCACAGTCTGTTCATGATTTTGACAATGTTAGTCGTCGCACGTGGCGTCAAAGGGTTAGAACGAACGGTTAAGTTTTTAATGCCGGCTTTATTGGTTATTTTGGTGTTGTTGGTGGGTTATGCAATGGAGCAGGGTTCGTTTCAACAGGGCGTATCGTTTTTGTTCAAAGCGGACTTCAGTAAAATAACCAGCGACGGTATTTTAACTGCGATGGGGCACGCATTTTTCACGCTGAGTTTGGGTATGGGTGCGATTATGGTGTATGGCTCATATTTGCCATCCAAGATATCCATCGGTTCAACCACGATTATTATTGCGCTTGCGGATACCGCGGTTGCGCTACTTGCTGGCCTTGCTATTTTCCCCATCGTATTTGCTAATGGTTTGGAGCCGGGCAGTGGACCGGGGCTTATTTTTCAAACATTGCCGATAGCATTTGGCCACATGGCGTATGGCTCCATTTTTGGTGCGTTATTTTTCGTGTTGTTGTTTTTTGCAGCGTGGTCTTCTTCAATTTCGTTGATTGAACCGGCGGTTGCTTGGTTGGTTGAAAATAAAAAAATGAGCCGCATGCGGGCTTGTATTTGGGCGGGTTTGGTTACTTGGACGGTTGGAATTGGTACCGTTTTATCATTCAATATAGCGGCTGATTTAACGCTGTTTGGTAAAACATTTTTCGATGTTCTCGATTACTTAACGGCGAATATTATGTTGCCCTTGGGCGGGCTGTGTATTGCAATTTTCGCGGGCTGGGTGATGAATAAAGAAACGGCACGTCAAGAATTGAGCCTTAAACATGCGGCGTTATTTAACACGTGGCTTTTCTTAGTAAAGTTTGTGTCGCCGTTGGCGGTACTGGTTGTATTCTTAAAAGCGATTGAAGTGATTTAACATGCTTAAGATTGAGCGAAGTGCCTTGGTTAAACATTCAGCTCTTGATATGTTCCAATTAGTGAACGACGTGGCATCGTACCCTAAGTTTTTGAAATGGTGCCGAAGTAGTCGGGTGCTTGAGCAATCCGAAGGTGAAATGAAAGCAGAACTTGAGATTGCGTGGAAAGTATTACATAAGATTTTCAGTACGCAGAATACATTAATTGCAGGAAAAAGCATTCAACTCGAATTATTGGACGGGCCATTTGAATCCATGCACGGTGAATGGCATTTCAAGCACCTTCGTGATGATGCTTGTAAAATAATAATGGAAATTGATTTTGAGTTTAAAAGTTCAGTCAGTAACTTTGTTTTTTCTGCAATTTTTAGCCAAATTTGTGGTTCCTTAATGGAGTCTTTTATTAAACGGGCAGATGAGATTTATGGAACAGGTTGAGGTCGCCTATGCGACACCAGAAAAACAGTTGATTTTAGTGGTGCCTTTTAAAGAAGGTTTAACCGCTGAACAGGCGATAGTGACATCAGGTATCTTGGGGCGTTTTCCTGCAATAGACTTGTCGATTAGCACTGTCGGTATTTTTAGCAAGCCTTGTCAGTTAGATACGCCGCTTAGAGAAGGCGATCGTGTTGAGATTTATCGCCCCTTAATTGCTGACCCCAAAGAAGTTAGGCGACAACGCGCCGAGGCGGGAAAAGTCACTAAAAAAGGCGCCGGCTCGGTTAACCGTTGATTTGGCTTGAAATACTAAGGAAATAGATTATATTAATAGCCATGAAAAGGATTGATGTCAAAGCAATTTTCGATATCACGTTAAGTGAGGCATCACGCTGTATGTTCGTTCCGCAACAAACTCTCTTGTTGTGCCTACCTCGACTGCCGCTTCGCGGCTAATGATGATGCCTGGCGAGGTGAAACGTACACCCTATTTGAGTAAAAGATTGGTCATAAAAATATGACACGTGGAGTATAGAAATGAGTAAAGAAAAATTAATAATATTTGATACAACCTTACGCGACGGTGAGCAGAGCCCTGGCGCGTCGATGACGGCTGAGGAAAAGTTACGCATTGCCAAGGCGTTAGAAAAGATGAAGGTTGATATCATTGAAGCCGGCTTCCCTATTTCAAGTGAAGGTGACTTTTTAGGCGTGCAAGGTATCGCAAGAGCGGTGAAAGACAGTGTAGTGTGTGGTTTGGCTCGGGCTGGTGAGTTGGACATTAAGAGAGCGGGTGAAGCGCTTAAAGATGCCAATGCGTCGCGTATCCATACGTTTATTGCGACGTCTCCGTTGCACATGCGTGAAAAATTGCAAATGTCGCCAGAACAGGTGTTAGAGCAAGCCATTAAAGCGGTTAAGTTGGCTCGAAACTTTACCGATGACGTCGAGTTTTCGCCTGAAGATGCGGGTCGCTCAGATCTGGACTTTTTGTGTCGAGTAATTGAAGCGGCGATTAAAGCCGGTGCAACAACAATCAATATTCCTGACACAGTCGGTTACAACTTGCCTCAACAATATGGCGAAACCATTCGCCAACTGATTGAACGCGTGCCAAATTCGGACAAAGCCATTTTCTCTACTCATTGCCATAATGACTTAGGTATGGCGGTGGCAAATTCCTTAGCGGGCGTTATGAATGGTGCTAGACAGGTGGAATGCTCGATTAATGGTTTAGGTGAACGGGCAGGCAATGCCGCGCTTGAAGAAATAGTGATGGCAGTGCGCACTAGGCAAGATATGGTGCCTGTGAATGTTGATTTAGATACGACTCAAATCATGACGTGTTCACGGTTGGTGGCTGGCATTACGGGATTTGCAGTGCAACCTAATAAAGCCATTGTGGGAGCGAATGCCTTTGCCCATGAATCTGGAATCCATCAAGATGGTGTATTGAAATCACGTGAAACGTACGAAATTATGCGGGCTGAAGATGTTGGCTTAAGCTCAAATAAAATAGTGCTGGGTAAATTGTCCGGCCGTAGTGCGTTTAAAGACCGTTTAGAGACGCTCAATATCAGTATTGATAGCGAAGAGGAGTTGAATAAAGCATTTAGGCGTTTTAAAGATTTAGCGGATAAAAAATCTAAAATTTTTGATGAAGATATTCACGCGTTAGTGTCCGATTTTAAAATGGAAGAAAGTTTTGCCGAAGCGATTAAGTTGATTTCAGTTAAAGCGTGTTCAGAAACCGGTGAAATACCCCAAGCGAGTATTACGCTATTGATTGATGAGGAAGAGCAATCGGCGTCATCAGATGGTGGTGGTTTAGTCGATGCCACGTTTAAAGCCATTGAGAAAATTGTATCCAGCGATGCTGATTTGCAATTGTACGCTGTGAGTAATGTCACTAAAGGGACGGACTCATTGGGTGAAGTAGCGGTAAGACTTGAGAAGGCGGGTCGCATAGTGAATGGGCAAGGCTCAGATACAGACATCGTATTGGCGTCTGCTAAAGCCTACATCAACGCACTAAATCGCTTACTGAATCCTGGCGAACGCATTCACCCACAAACATACAGTGGGATTTAATTCAGTCACGCTATTAACTATAGAAAGCCTAGGGTTACCTAGGTTTTTTTATGCAAAAGTGGTTACTTAATAGGCTCGTTACTGGACAATAAAAAGTGGGCTCTAGCGATGGCGATTGGTTTTTCGGAGTCGGCTTGCCAGGCTGTTATGTTACACAAGGCAACTCGGCGACCTAAGCGAATAGTCTCGCAATGTGAGTAAGTGGTTTCCGCCTGCCCTGGGCGTAAATAATCAATCGAAAAATCTATAATCTTAGGAATATTTTTGAGCTCAGTGCTCCAGATTAAGTGGAGTAAAGCTGCGTTTTCCATAAAGCCTGCAACCAACCCACCATGAAGGGCTGGTATGGAGGGGTTGCCAATATTGCTTTCCTTAAAGCGCAGTGTGGAAACGATATTATTTCCCACCATACTGGTTTCGACGCCAATTGATTTTGCGTAGGGGATTAAATGAGCTAAGCCTGCATAGTCTTGCTTAGATTTTAAATCTTGAATCGTTTTAAGCGGTGACATATTAATTAACGGGAAAATCTTTGTTAGAGCGCATAAAAGTGGCCAATGCTGTCGCGATGGGTTGTTCCATGTCGGTTGTGTATACCGTAGAGCGAACAAAGGCAATGGTGTGGCTTAGGCGATAGCAATCAGCGTACGCGTAAATATCAACACCAGATGAAGCAGGGCGCATGTGGTCAATTCTTAAGTCGAGCGTTGCCATGGCACGAAAGTTATTCTGTGTTTGAAAAATAGCAACACCGCATGCTGTGTCAACCAGTGTGGTTACGGCACCACTGTGAACTAAGCGGTTAATCGGGTCGCCAATAATATCTTCACTAAATGGCAATAATAACGTAGCCGAAGTGTCTTTAACTGAAACGAGTTGAAGATTTAATTTGTTGGCGTGCGGCGTTTGGTTTATCTTTTTTAAATAAGGGTTTATCGTCATTCTAATTTTTTTCGTCGTACTCAATGCCTAGTGTGCGTAATATGCTATCCATAATGCCTTTTTCTCCTGCTTTACGTTTAGGTACGTCGACAACTTCAGTGTTAATGGTCATCGGTTTGAATTCGTTACTGGGTTTGAAGTTACCTTTAATACTGATTAAACGGTTATCATCAAAAATAACAGTTACACGCTCTTTCTTATCTTGTTTACCGGCTTTTTTTAGATCGTAAAAGTAGTCCCAGCGATTTTTGTGAAAGGGGTCAATGAGTAAAGGAGTGCCTAAGATGAATTTAACCTGTCTTTGATCCATGCCTGGACGTAGTTGATCAATCATTTCTTGAGTGACAAGGTTGCCTTGTCGCACATTTATTTTATATACGCCGGGCAAATTGTCAGCAACTTCAAGCATTTGATTATTTAAGTCTTTAGTCGTTGAGCAAGCGACTAAAATTGAACTAGAAATAAGTAAGGTAAGTATAATGAGAAGCTTTCGCATGTAGAGTCATCTGTGTATGATTGTGAGTGAGTGATGATACCTTATCTTGTTATTTAATCCACCCTAAAATTGAGGCTAAAATGGAGTCAAAAGATATACGCGAAGCTGGTTTAAAGGTTACTTTGCCACGTTTGAAAATTCTCGATATGTTAGAAAAAAGTGGCAACAAACACTTGTCTGCTGAGGATATGTATAAAGCCCTTTTGGATGACGGTGAAGAAATTGGTTTGGCGACGGTTTATCGTGTGTTAACTCAATTTGAAAGTGCGGGCTTAGTAAATCGACACCATTTCGAGGGTGGGAATTCAGTATTTGAATTAAATCAAGGCGAGCATCATGATCATATTATGTGCGTTAAGTGCGGACGAGTGGATGAGTTTTATGATGAGGTGATTGAGCGGCACCAACGTGCTATTGCCATAGAAAAGGGCTATGAGATGACGGATCATAGCCTTTATATATATGGCGTTTGTTCAGCGTGTTCTAAATAGCCTTATCTAGCATTTCTTGCGCGTGAGCCAATGTTTTTTCTGACATCTCAATGCCGCCAAGCATACGGGCAATTTCTTCAATGCGTGTTTTGTTGTGCAGAACATTAATTTGAGTTTTAGTTTGTTCGCTGTCCTTGTTTTTACTGACGAATAAATGCTGGTGTCCTTGTGATGCAACTTGAGGTAAATGCGTCACACATAGTACTTGTCGATCAGCGGCTATTTCTCTCAAGCACATGCCCACGGTTTCAGCGACACCACCGCCAATACCAGCATCGACTTCATCAAATACCAACGTAGGCGTTGTATTGCTTTGTGTTGTAACCACTTGGATAGCGAGGCTTATTCTGGACAATTCCCCGCCTGACGCTACTTTGCCTATCGGCGAAGCAGGCATCCCAGGGTTTGTGGTGACCAAAAAGTTGATGTCATCTAGCCCATTTGTTTGAGGTTTTTTTTGTCCTGTATACACCACTTGAATGTCTATATGGCCATCGGGTAAACCAAGCGTTTTAAGCGTTTTAGTAATATCAAGGCTCAATTTTTTAGCTGCTTTGACGCGTTGTTGATGAAGTGCTTCAGCGGCTTTTTGATACAGCGCGTTTGCGTCTGAAATTTCCTGCTGGATGGCCGTTAGCCGTTCATTACGGTTTTCCAGCAAAGAAAGCCGGTTGGCGAGTGCGCTGTGCTTTTCAAGGAGTTGTTGGGGTTCTATGTGCAGTTTACGAGCAAGTTCGTGAATGAGGCTTAATTGCCCATCGAGTAAAGCAAGTTGCTGTGGGTCGTCGTCTTGTTGATCAATTTGGTGCCTTAAATCTCGGCTAGCCTCTTGTATTTGAATGGTTGCTTCTTTAATTTGTTCGGAGATGCTTGAAAACTGAGGCGATAAATCAGCTAACTGTTCTAATTCGGAGGAGCTACTGCTTAATTGAGTATGAATGGCGTGGTTCTCATCTTCATACAACGCATTTATTTGCATTTCGGCAAGCTCAATTATTTTACCCATGTTTGATGCGGTTGAATGTTCTTGCACCAATTCGTCGTAGTTGAGGTGAACAACATTGGCCTGCTCTAACTCGTTAATTTGATACTTGAGTAATTGTTTCTCACTGTCGTTGTCTTCATTGCCATCGGTTAAGCTAAGGAGTTCATCGTTCAATGTTTTCCACTTTTCGTAACGCTGATTACAGTCGTCAAGAGCGGTGGTTGATGTTAAAGAAGCGTCCAGTAATTGACTTTGCTTTGCCGGCAATAGCAAATCGAGATGAGCGTGTTGCCCATGGATACAGATAAGGTGTTCAGACAATTGTTGTAGCGTTTTCAAATTAACCGCCTGACCATTAATAAACGCCCGTGATCGGCCGTCAGCGTTAACTGTGCGTCGAATTAAGCAGTCATTGTCATCGTCGAACTCGTTTTCTTGCAGCCAACTGAGTGCGGCTGCAGTGTTGCTGATGTCAAAATCTAATGAAATATCGGCCTTGTTAACCCCTGGGCGTAACAAGCCAGCGTCGGCACGTTCACCTAAACAGAGCTTCATGGCAGTAAGCAAGATTGATTTTCCGGCGCCTGTTTCACCCGTTAATACGGTCATGCCGGTGTTTAATTCAAGGTTCAGTTGATCGACAACCGCGAGCCCATTGATATCAATTGATTTAAGCATAAATGATTAGCTTTGTGGTGCGCGACTCCAATCAAGTTTTACCCGCAAGGTATTGAAAAAATCGTGATCGGTTGGGTGCAGTAATCTAATTTTATTAGGGTGGCGTTTAATGCGAATAAAGTCACCTTCTAACACATCAGGTAAAATAACATTGTCACAGGTTAATTGGGCTCGATGCTTGTCTCTTTGGCTGAACTTAATGCCTATTTCGCTATTACCATCAACCACAATAGGGCGGTTGCTAAGGGTGTGTGGGTTAATGGGCACTAGCACGATGGCATCCAGTGATGGGTGCATCAATGGGCCGCCGCCGGATAAGGCGTAGGCCGTCGAGCCGGTGGGTGTGGCTATGATAAGGCCGTCGGAACGTTGCGAGTTAACGAAGTGATCATCAACGTAGGTTTCAATATCAATTAAACCGGGTGACTTTAAACGGTGAAGCGCCACTTCATTAAAAGCAGATTGCTCATGAATCAGGTCGTCACTTCGGATGATTTGAGTGATCAGAATGATGCGTTCTTCTTCATGGAAATTCCCTTCAAGTACTTGTTGGATTTTAGTGCTCATTTCTTCTGGAGAAATATCGACTAAGAAACCGAGCCGGCCCAAGTTGATGCCAATTAGTGGTACGTTTGTATTCACCAGCGAACGTGCGGATGACAAGAGTGTACCGTCGCCACCGATGGACATAATCAAATCACAGTGTTCGGCTAACGATTCTATAGGCTTGATGTATTCACTCGAAAAGTCTGTGTGCCGAGCCGTTTGAGGGTCGATATATACCACTATGCCGGCCTGTTTTAACAAGTCGCATAAGGCTTGAACGGTGTCTTTTATGTCGGTCGCATCTGGCTTTGAAATGAGTCCGATACGTTTAAATTGTGTGTTCATCAGTTACCTCGTTAGGAGATGAAAAGTTTACACGAAGTCGGTTGATTTGAGCCTAAATTATAAAGTTTTTAATTATTTATTCTTACGGTAGTTTCTGTCTTTAGTTACCAAAATAAATATAATGGTACGACTATGACTAATTTAAATACAGAATTGAATGATCGCTCCCGTCAATTATTGAAGTTGTTGGTGGAGCGTTATATTGAAGACGGTCAACCTGTTGGCTCTGCCGCGTTGTCGCGTACAAAAGGGTTGAACGTTAGTTCAGCGACGATACGCAATGTTATGGCGGACCTGGAAGAGCTGGGTTTAATCCATTCTCCGCATACGTCGGCAGGGCGCGTGCCGACGAATTCTGGTTATCGTTTCTTTGTGGACTCATTACTGACGGTTAGGCAGCCAGAGTATGAACAACTTAGCGAGTTGAAGGTTAATGTAGGAAAAGAGCGCGGCAGCAGTCAAATTATAACGAATGCGTCTCAGTTGCTATCAGGCATTACCCACCTAGCGGGTGTCGTGAGCCTGCCCAAACGAGAGTCGGCTAGTTTTCGACAAATTGAATTTATGCCGCTATCAAAGGGTCAAGTGTTAGTTATTTTGGTCACCAATGATGATGAGGTCCATAACCGTGTCATACAAACATCCAAAAACTTTTCTTCATCCGCTCTACAAGAAGCGTCAAATTATTTGAATTCATTGTTCGTCGGGCAAAGTTTGAGGCAGGTAACGTCGATTATTGCACGTGAAATGACCGAAACTCGACAACAAGTGAACCAGATGATGATTGATGCGATTAATTTGGCGCATCAAAGTGTTCCTAATAACCAAAATACCGAAGATGTTGTGTTATCGGGTGCAACGAATTTAATGGATTTTCAGGAACTAGCGGATGTCGATAACATGCGTCATTTGTTCGATGCGTTTAGTCAAAAACAAGATATCATGCATTTGTTGGACCGTTGTATGAATGCCGACGGTGTGCAGATTTTTATCGGCGAAGAGTCTGGTTATCAACCGTTTGGTGCATGTAGCTTAGTGACGGCGCCTTACACTGTTGATAATCAAACAGTGGGCGTCCTTGGGGTTATTGGGCCCACGCGGATGTCGTACGACAAAATTATTCCTTTGGTTGATGTTACGGCAAAAGTTTTAGGCGAGGCCTTGAAAACTTAAAAATCACCACCATTTATCAATAGCAATCGCTATGCACGCATTGTTGTGCTTGCGATAACCATTCAAGTTTTAAAAATATGAGGAAATATTATGGGATCTGAAGAACCAACAGATCAAAACGATACCCAAGAGCAACCGGTTGATACAGAGGAAAGCTTAATTGGAGAAGTTGTTGACGAAGCGGTAGCGTCAGAAGCTACAGGAGAAGTGAATTTAGCAGCGGAATTAGAAACAGCTAAGTCCGCAGCGAGTGACAATTGGGATAAGCTGTTATTGGCTAAAGCTGAAGTCGAAAATATTCGTCGCAGAACCCAAAAAGACATCGAAAAAGCACACCGTTTCTCTATTGAAAGGTTTGCAAAAGATATGTTGCCGGTGGTGGATAGCTTAGAGATGGGCCTTGCAGCGACGAATGAAAGTGAGGCGGATACGGATGGCTCCGCTCTTAAAGAAGGCATGGAGCTGACCTATAAGCAGCTTATTTCGTCACTGGAAAAATCAGGCGTGGTGCAAGTTGATCCAGAAGGTGAAACATTTAGCCCCGACCTTCACCAAGCTATTTCTGTTGTTCCAAGTCCAGACCATGCGCCGAATACAGTGATGCAGGTGTTTCAAAAAGGCTATACGTTGAATGGCCGTTTATTGCGCCCAGCAATGGTGATTGTTACGCCGTCAGAGCCGCCAGCGGGTGCAAAGAAAATAGATGAGCAGGCTTGAAATACTTATTCAACGCCCCATATCTAAACTAACAACAAATTAATGATTAAATTTCGGAGATATTCAAATGGCTAAAATTATTGGTATTGATTTAGGTACAACAAACTCGTGTGTTGCCGTGTTAGATGGCGACAGCGCAAAAGTAATTGAAAACAGTGAAGGCGCAAGAACAACGCCCTCTATTGTTGCGTTTACTGCTGAAGGCGATGTGCTCGTAGGCCAGTCAGCTAAGCGTCAAGCGGTAACAAACCCAACGAATACAGTGTTTGCTACTAAGCGTTTAATTGGGCGTAAATTTAAAGATGACGTTGTGCAAAAAGACGTCAGCATGGTGCCGTATAAAATTGTCGCTGCTGAAAATGGCGATGCGTGGATTGAAGCACAAGATAAAAAATTAGCACCACCTGAAATTGCCGCGCGTATCTTAATGAAGTTGAAAAAAGATGCTGAAGCGTATTTAGGTGAAGAAGTGACTGAAGCGGTTATTACCGTGCCAGCGTACTTTAATGATTCACAACGCCAAGCGACTAAAGATGCAGGCAAGATTGCTGGCCTAGAGGTTAAGCGTATTATTAACGAGCCAACGGCAGCAGCATTAGCGTACGGCATGGACAAGAAAACCGGTGACCGTACGATTGCTGTGTATGACTTGGGTGGTGGTACATTCGATGTATCGATTATCGAAATTGCTGAAATTGACGGTGAACACCAATTTGAAGTGTTGTCTACCAACGGCGATACCTTCTTAGGCGGTGAAGATTTTGATATGCGTATTATTGATTTCTTATCTGACGAATTTAAGAAAGAGAATTCTGTTGATTTACATAACGATCCATTGGCGCTCCAACGTTTAAAAGAAGCGGCAGAAAAAGCAAAAATCGAGCTGTCATCTAATCAACAAACAGACGTTAATTTACCGTACATTACGGCGGATGCAACGGGCCCTAAACATTTAAACGTTAAGTTAACGCGTGCCAAGCTTGAGTCATTAGTAGAAGACTTGGTTCAACGTACTATTGCCCCTTGTGAAACAGCGTTAAAAGATGCCGGTTTGTCTGCTTCAGAAATTGACGATGTTATTTTAGTAGGTGGTCAAACACGTATGCCACAAGTTCAAGAAGTGGTGACTAAAATATTTGGTAAAGAGCCTCGTAAAGATGTGAATCCAGATGAAGCAGTTGCATCAGGTGCGGCTATTCAAGCGGGTGTGCTAGCGGGTGACGTGACCGACGTTTTATTGTTAGATGTCACGCCTTTATCGCTGGGCATTGAAACAATGGGTGGCGTGATGACCAAGCTTATTGAAAAAAACACAACGATTCCAAGCAAGGCTGGGCAAACTTTTTCAACGGCTGAAGACAATCAAACAGCGGTGACTGTTCATGTATTACAAGGTGAACGTGAAATGGCATCCGGCAATAAATCATTAGGTCGTTTTGACTTGCAAGATATTCCACCAGCACGTCGCGGCACACCGCAAATTGAAGTGTCCTTTGATATTGATGCAAACGGTATCTTGAATGTGTCGGCAAAAGACAAAGCAACGGGCAAAGAACAGTCAATTGTTATTAAAGCATCCAGTGGTTTGTCTGATGAAGAAGTTGAAAAAATGATCAATGACGCAGAGCTTCATGCTGAAGAGGACAAAAAACTGCATGAGCTTGTGACAGCAAGAAACCAAGCTGACGGTATGATTCACGCAACTGAAAAATCCATTGAAGAAATGGGTGATAAAGTTGATGCGGCTGAAAAAGCTGATATTGAAACAGCGATTGAAGCGCTGCAAGAAGCCATTAAAGGCGACGATAAAGCGGCAATTGAAGAGAAAACGGAAGCCTTAACTGCGTTATCAGGAAAGTTAGCTGAAAAAATGTATGCTGACGCTGGTGCTGATGGTGCGGCTGAAGAAGGTTCTGCCGAAGCAAGTTCTGATGCAAATGTAGATGATGTTGTTGACGCAGAGTTTGAAGAAGTTAAGGACGAAGAAGATAATAAGAAATAATCGTTATTTATAGACCTTAACGTAACATAAAATTCGCCCATGCATTGGGCGCGACATGGCCGCCGATTTATCGGTGGCTTTGACGTATTCACGATTTGAGAATTATGGAAAAAGAAGACTATTACAAAACACTTGAAGTTGCCCGTAATGCCAGCGACCGAGAAATAAAAAAAGCGTATCGACGTTTGGCGATGAAGCATCATCCGGACAGGAATACAGATAACCCTGATTCGGAAGAGACGTTTAAAGTCATTCAAGAAGCCTACGCGATATTAAGTGATGAGCAAAAGCGCGCGGCTTATGACCAATTTGGGCATGCCGGTGTTGAGCAATCTATGGGCGGCGGTGGTCACCACGGCGGAGATTCATTTAGCGATGTGTTTGGTGATGTGTTTGGTGATATTTTTGGAGGCGGAGGCGGTGGTCGACGCAGCCAAGTAACGCGTGGCGCTGATTTACGTTATAACTTGGATCTAAGTTTAGAAGATGCCGTTTTTGGTCTGGAAACTAAAATCAAGATTCCTACTTCTGTGAGCTGTGGAGGTTGTAAAGGCTCTGGTTCCAAAAGTGGTAAGTCAGGCGTTTGTTCAACCTGTGGAGGGCATGGCCAAGTACGTATGCAACAAGGCATGTTTTCTGTGCAGCAAACGTGTCCAACTTGTCGCGGTTCTGGCTCGGTTATTAAAGACCCATGTGGAAAGTGTCGTGGTACGGGTAAAACAAAAGATCAAAAAACCTTAGCCGTTAAAATACCGGCTGGCGTGGATACCGGCGATCGAATTCGTTTGGGTGGTGAGGGTGAAGCGGGTGATCATGGTGGTCCATCTGGGGACTTATACGTACAAGTTAATGTTCGTGACCATGCTATTTTTACTCGCGATGGGGCTAATTTATATTGTGATATGCCGATTAGTTTTGCAACAGCAACCTTGGGTGGTGAGCTTGAAGTGCCGACTTTAACAGGTAAAGTAAAACTTAAAATTCCAACAGAAACGCAAACTGGAAAATTGTTTAGGTTGCGTGGCAAAGGCGTTAAACAGGTAAGGGGTGGAGCTACCGGTGATTTAATGTGTAGAATAAATGTTGAAACACCCGTCAATTTAACCGCTGAGCAAAAGAAACTGGTTGGTCAACTAGAAACATCGTTTAGAACGGGTGGAACACGTCATAACCCTCAAGAGAATTCTTGGCTGGATGGGGTAAAGAGTTTTTTTGATAAGATGAAATCTTAAAATTAAAACATTGTTAGGTGATTTTACGGTGTCTGGTAAGCTGATGCTTTTTTTGGCGTAAGGAAGGAGGGTTTAATGGCTAATATAGCGATATCCGGTGCAAGTGGTCGTATGGGATTAAATTTAATTAAGGCATGTGCGCAAAATGAGCATGCAACGCTGGGCGTGGCAATTGAACGAGATGCTTCATCTGCAATGGGTAAGGATGCGGGTGAAATAGCCGGCATTGCAGCTGAGCGAGTAGTTGTTGTGTCTGAGTTTCAAAATCAATTGGAGAATTTTGATGTGTTGGTTGATTTTACGCGTCCAGATGCTTGCCTTGAAAAGTTAACGTTTTGCAAAGCGAATCAAAAAGCAATGGTCATTGGTACAACCGGCTTTACTGATGAGCAAAAAGCACAAATAAGTGAAGCCGCCAAATCTATACCGGTTGTTTTTGCGCCTAATATGGGTATTGGTGTCAACGTGACATTGAAGTTACTTGAATTAGCGGCTAAAGCCATTGGTTCTAGCGTAGATATTGAAATCATCGAAGCACATCATAAATACAAAGTCGATGCGCCTTCAGGCACCGCACTTAAAATGGGCGAAGTCGTTGCCGATGCAATGGGTAAGAACTTAGATGATTGTGCCGTGTATGCGCGTGAAGGCATTACCGGCGAACGTGAAACGGGAACCATTGGATTTTCAACCATTAGAGCGGGCGATATTGTTGGCGAGCATACGGTGATGTTTGCCGATGAAGGTGAGCGGATTGAAATAAGCCATAAAGCGACGAGCCGTATGACGTTTGCGACCGGTGCTATTCGAGCCGCTTGTTGGGCAGCAGAGCAGCCAGCTGGTTTGTATGATATGCAAGACGTGTTGGGTCTAAAGGACTAACGCTGAGCCAGTAAAAAAGATTTAATTTCCGTACAAACCTTCAACAACTTGGGCATAAATATTATTGGGTGTGATTAATTTTCTGTTAATATCGACTAAATAAGCATGTAGTAAGTTTAAAACAACAAAAGACTGGGGAGATTAGAGATGGGAATATTTTGTAAAATAGCGGCAATGTTAGGGTTTGGTTCGTGCGA
>DUCS01000025.1 GCA_012959695.1 Cycloclasticus sp. | reverse complement strand
CGCCAAATTGCTTAATGATGGTCTTAATAATGGCGTTCTTTACCCAAGGCGTTTTACAGCGAGCCAGTTTGTGCATTAACGCTGATAAGCCATGTTGCGGCAAAATGTGTTGTAGAAAAATAAAGAGTTTAGCCATAATGTGAACCTATTGTGTGAAGCTAGCTTTTTGTGCAGCTGGTAACGCGACACCCGTTTGAATATTAGCACCCATATCGCTTAGAACAGATTCTAATGAGGCTAAGCAGAACATGACATTGCTGGCACTAGCAGAATGGCCCATTAAACCAATACGCCAAACCTTGCCAGCAAGAGAGCCGAGGCCAGCACCAATTTCTAAGTCGTATTCGTGGAGTAGACGCTTGCGAACAACGGCTTCATCCACGCCTTCTGGAATGGTGACGGCGTTTAGTTGTGGTAGGCGCGAGGCTTCAGGAACGATAAAATTAAGCCCCATTGCTTCTAGGCCAGCTTTAAGCGCGTTGTGAAGGTGTGTATGACGTACCCATGCATTTTCTAAGCCTTCTTCTTGAAGCATTAATAGAGACTCGTGAAGTGCGTACAAGCTGTTAACAGGTGCGGTGTGGTGGTATGAACGGCCGCCATCGCTACCCCAGTAACCCATCACTAAGTTTAAATCTAAAAACCAGCTTTGAACGCGTTGTTTACGCTGCTTAATTCGTTCTTGCGCACGTTCACTAAAACTAACAGGTGATAAGCCCGGTACGCACGATAAGCATTTTTGTGTGCCAGAATAGATGGCATCAATGCCCCAATCATCTACGCGTAACTCACTGCCGCCGACGGAAGTAACCGCATCAACAATGGAGAGGCAATCGTATTGGTGTGCCAAAGCGCACAGTGTTTTAGCGTCTGATAGGGCGCCCGTTGATGTTTCGGCATGAACAAAAGCCAGTACGCTGGCTTCTGGATGCGCTTTTAAGGCATCTTCAACTTTTTGCGGATCAATGGCTTTGCCCCAATCGTCTTGCACCATAATGGCAATAGCACCACAACGCTCTACGTTTTCTTTCATGCGCCCGCCGAACACACCATTTTGGCAGACGATAACCGTATCGCCAGCTTCTAATAAGTTAGCGAAGCAGGTTTCCATGCCAGCGGAGCCGGGCGCTGAAACAGGGAAGGTGAGTTGGTTGTCTGTTTGAAACGCATATTGAAGTAGTGTTTTAACTTCATCCATCATCAGGCCAAAACTGGGGTCTAAATGACCAATAGTTGGGCGTGCTAATGCAGATAATACGCGCGGGTGAACATCAGAAGGGCCAGGGCCCATAAGCGTACGAACAGGTGGGTTAAACGTTGTAATGGTCATCTTTTTATTATCCTTCTATTTTTTGGCCAGCCATAAACATCCATGTTTCAATCACGGTGTCTGGGTTTAATGAAACACTTTCAATGCCTTCCTCCATTAACCATTTGGCTAAATCAGGGTGGTCGGATGGGCCTTGGCCGCAAATGCCAATGTATTTGCCTTTTTTGAGGCAAGCTTGAATCGCCATTGACAGTAATTTTTTAATCGCTGGATCGCGTTCATCAAACAAGTGAGCTATTAGCGCGGAGTCACGATCAAGACCTAAGGTTAGTTGTGTTAAATCGTTTGAACCAATGGAGAACCCGTCGAAGTATTCTAGGAATTCTTCAGCCATGAGTGCGTTAGATGGTAATTCACACATCATGATAAGTTCAAGGCCATTTTTACCGCTTTCAATGCCGTTTTCTTTCAGTAGCTCAGTCACTTGTCGTGCTTCGTCCAAGGTGCGAACGAATGGAATCATAATCTTAACGTTGGTTAAGCCCATTTCGTCACGAACGTATTTAAGCGCGTCACACTCCATGTCGAAACACTCGCGGAATGATTCTGAAATATAACGAGATGCACCACGGAAACCAATCATTGGGTTTTCTTCGTCTGGTTCGTAACGGTCGCCACCAATTAGGTTAGCGTATTCGTTAGATTTAAAATCAGACATACGAACGATAACGGACTTAGGCGAGAATGCCGCTGCGATGGTTGAAATTCCTTCAACCAAACGCTTAACGTAATAGTCTTTAGGGCTGTCGTAGCAAGAAATACGTTTGTTAATGGTGTCTTGTAAATTTGTTGGTAACTCGTCAAATTCTAATAGCGCTTTAGGGTGGATGCCGATCATGCGGTTAATGATGAATTCTAAACGTGCTAGACCAACACCTTCGTGTGGTAATGACGCAAAATCAAACGCACGGTCAGGGTTGCCGACGTTCATCATGATTTTGACAGGAATCTCAGGCATTGAATCTAAGTTGATTTTATTGATTTCGAAATCCAATAAACCTTCGTAAATAAAGCCGGTGTCGCCTTCAGCGCAAGAAACAGTAATCTCTTGGTCTTGTGTAATGTGATAGGTTGCATCGCCACATCCTACAACGGCTGGAATGCCCAGTTCGCGGGCAATAATCGCCGCGTGACAGGTTCTGCCGCCACGATTAGTAACAATCGCAGAAGCACGCTTCATGATCGGCTCCCAATCAGGATCCGTCATGTCGGTGACCAATACATCGCCGTCTTGAACTTCATCCATTTGTGCAATGCTGTTGATAACACGTGCAGGCCCCGCACCAATTTTTTGCCCAATACTACGGCCTTCAACCAACACCTTTGATGTGGCGTTTAATGAATAACGCTCAATTTCTTTACCGGCGCGGCTTTGTACTGTTTCTGGACGCGCTTGAACAATATAAAGCTGGCCATCTAAACCATCTTTTGCCCACTCAATATCCATAGGGCGTTCGTAATGTTTCTCAATGGTGATAGCGATTTCAGATAGCTTTTCAACCTCAGCATCAGTAAGGGAATACACCACGCGTGTTGCAGGGTCGGTATCAATCACTTTAACGGGCTCTTTAGCGTCAGGTGCATCGTCGTACACCATTTTAATCAGTTTGCTACCGAGGTTACGGCGCAAAATAGCAGGGCGACCCGCTTCTAATGTTGGTTTGTGAACGTAGAATTCATCAGGGTTTACGGCCCCTTGCACAACCATTTCACCCAAGCCATAGCTGGATGTAATGAACACTGCATCGCGGAAGCCAGATTCAGTATCGAGTGTGAATAAGACGCCAGATGCGCTAATGTCACTGCGTACCATGCGTTGAATGCCCGCTGACAAAGCCACTTCGCTGTGCTCAAAACCTTGATGCACACGGTATGAAATGGCGCGGTCGTTATATAACGAGGCAAAGACTTCTTTGATTGAATGAATAACGTTTTCAATGCCATCAACGTTTAAGAAGGTTTCTTGTTGCCCAGCAAATGAAGCATCGGGTAAGTCTTCAGCTGTAGCAGAAGAACGGACAGCGACGGAAAATTCGCTGTTAGCGTCAGCCTGCATTTTTGCGTAAGCCTCTCTAATCGCAGATTCAAGCTCAGGCTGGAAAGGGGTGTCGATAACCCACTGCCTAATCTCTTTGCCAACAACAGCTAAGGTATTAACGTCTTCAACATCTAATGCGCTGAGTTTTGCGTTGATTTTATCGTCAATGCCGCTTTGTGATAAAAACTCTCTAAAAGCGGTTGCGGTGGTGGCAAAACCACCGGGTACATCCACACCAACCGATGCCAAGTTACTGATCATTTCACCTAAAGAAGCATTTTTACCACCTACATGCTCTACGTCACCCATGCCTGTCGAATCGAGCCAAACGATGTATTCTTTCAACTTGGTACCCTCTGAATTAGTTTAAAATTGCGTTAATCAACTATTTTAACAAAAAAATCACCCGTATATAAAATGAAAAGTAGAACAATCTTTTTTGTATCAGATAGAACAGCCATTACAGCTGAAACATTAGGTAATAGTTTAATGACTCAATTTGATGGAGTTGAACGTGAACGACACGTTATTCCATTCGTTGATACAAAAGCTAGGGCTGAGGCTCTGAAGAACAGAATTAACGATGGGTATACCTTAAACGAAGGTCGACCACTTGTTTTTAGCACCTTTACTAATGATGATTTGCGAAAGATAGTTTCCGAAAGTGATTGTATTTTCTATGATTTATTTAACGATTATATATCTAGAATGGAAAGTGATCTCAGGCAAGAATCTTCTCATGAAGTTGGCAAAAGCCATGGTTTGGTGGATAAAAGTTCTTACGAATCTCGTATAAGGGCAGTTAACTATGCGTTGGAATACGATGATGGTGCGCGACTTGATCGCTACGACCAAGCGGATGCGATTTTAGTGGGTGTGTCTAGGACGGGCAAAACGCCTACCTCGTTATTTTTGGCGCTTCAATATGGAATCTTTACAGCCAACTTTCCAATTACCGACAGTGATTTGGATAATTACAGTTTGCCTCGCGCGCTCAAACCACACAAAAAGAAATTATTTGGTTTAACGATAAGTGCGGAACAATTGAGCCGAATTCGCGAAGAACGCCGACCAGGAAGCCCGTACGCTTCCTTGCGAACCTGTCAGCGTGAAGTGTCACAAGTAGAAGAGTTATTTCAGTTAGAAAACGTTCCTTTTCTTAATGTAACGTCTATTTCAATTGAAGAGATTGCCGCGCAAATTCGTTTAACGCGAGGGCTGGATGAAAAACATTTCTAAATATTGCATTGCGGGCGTTGGTTATAGCTTCTATCATCCCTGCCTTTGTAGAGAATGGTAGGGTTTTAGTCGATGAGTCAGCAGAATTTTTACCCGGGGCAACGCTGGGTTAGTCATACAGAAACTGAGTTAGGCCTTGGTATGGTGGAGTCTATAGAGGGTCGACATACCACGGTGTTTTTTCCTGCCGTTGAAGAAACACGCGTTTATGCGTTGGATAATGCACCGCTAAGCCGGGTTATATACAGCGCCGGTGATACGGTTCGTCATATTGATGGGGCAACGCTCAGGGTTGGGGAAACTCAGGAACACAACCATTGCATGATGTACCTGTGTACGAGTGAAGACGGTGAAGAAATTGTTCTGCACGAAGTTGATTTAGACAGTGTGGGGGCGTTCAATAAACCGCAAAGTCGTTTGTTTACCGGTCAAATTGATAAAAATAAATTATTTGATTTGCGCCTTAAAACCTTGAATTTTCAACGTACCTTAGATCAATCCTCAAGTTTTGGCTTAACCGGCCCACGGGTACAACTCTTACCGCATCAATTCTATATTGCTAAAAAAGTAACGGAACGAACGTCAGCGCGTATTTTATTAGCGGATGAGGTGGGTTTAGGTAAAACCATTGAAGCGGGTTTAATTTTGCATCAACAATTATTAACGGGTTCAATCGAGCGTGCGTTAATTGTGGTGCCAGACGCATTGATTCATCAGTGGCTCGTTGAGTTACTGCGGCGTTTCAATTTGTCATTTACGATTTTAGATCACGAACGCTGCGATGCGATTCGAGAAGAGGGCGATATAAACCCGTTCGAAACAGCGCAATTAGTGCTGTGCCAGTTATCATTTTTGTCGGAACAACCGAATTACCATGCCATGGCTGTGGCAGCGAATTGGGATTTGATGATTGTTGATGAAGCGCATCATTTGTTTTGGCATGAAGATAACATCAGCAAGGAATACCGCTGCATAGAAGAACTGGCAAGTGAAGTGCCCGGTTTGTTATTGTTAACAGCCACGCCTGAACAGCTCGGCGTGACCAGTCATTTTGCACGGTTACGCTTGCTTGACCCCGACCGTTATTACGACTTGGCCGCTTTTAAAGCGGAGCAGGCGGGCTATCAGCACGTTAATGACTTGATTAAACAGTTATTAGACGCATCGTCAATTGAAGACGTGTTGATAAATCTAGCACTTAAACAGGCCTTGGTTGATTTGTTAGGGCTAGAGATGTTGTCGCAAGATGACATTGAACTGCAAGCCATTATTGATGCGTTATTGGATAGGCATGGCACAGGTCGCGTGTTATTTCGTAATACGCGCGACAATATTGATGTGTTCTCGTCGCGCCAATTACACTCACACCAGCTACCGGAATTGGGTGTAGAGGCTGAATTTGAGTTAGATAGCAACCTTGCCTTAATTAACGCGTTGTTACCTGAAGTATTGTTAGGCGAAGACTGGTTAGATGTTGACCCGCGTGTGACGTGGTTAATGGATTGGCTAGAAGAGAATAAAGATGAAAAAGTGTTGCTTATCTGCGCGCAACAGCAAACAGCAGAAGAGCTGCATGACTATTTAAAAATGTGCACGACCACGGCGGCAGCGGTTTTTCATGAAGGCATGAGTCTAATTGCTAGGGACAGGGCGGCAGCATATTTTTCGGATGCTGAAGAAGGCGCTCAAATTTTGGTATGTTCCGAAATAGGCAGTGAAGGACGAAATTTTCAGTTTGCGCATCACCTTGTTTTATTTGATTTACCGTTAAACCCAGATTTATTGGAGCAGCGTATTGGGCGTTTAGACCGCATTGGTCAAACGGGCACGGTTAATATTCATGTGCCCTGTATCGCCGGCTCAGCGCAGCAGCGGTTAATGAATTGGTACGACAAGGGGCTTAACGCGTTTAGTCATGTTTGTTCAACCGGACACCACGTCTATGCGGCGGTGAAAGAAGACTTGAAAGAGGCCTTATTAGATGACAGTTCAGATGAAGAGTTTAATCTAATTATCGACAAAACAAGTATTTTGATGGCGCAAAGTATTGAAGACATGCACGCCGGGCGTGACTTAATGTTGGAGCTTAATTCGTGCAGAAAAGACGATGCGCAAGCAATTGTTGATGAAATAAGCCTGTCCGCCAGCCATTTAGAATTGTCGCATTACATGGAAGAAGTATTTGAAAGCTTTGGCGTTGAACAGCAATATCACAGTGAAGACAGCATCGTTATTAAACCGACGGGGCATATGCAAGCGGAGAACTTTCCGGGTTTGTCCGAGGACGGGTTAACGGCAACGTTTAATCGGAAAATTGCATTATCGCGTGAAGACTTCCATTTTTTAACTTGGGAACACCCAATGGTTGTTGGTGCGATGGAGCAAATTATCAATAGCGACTTTGGTAATTCTACGTTTTGCACGATGGCGTTACCGCCGATACCAGCCGGTACCTTAATTTTAGAGGCTATTTTCACCACGCACTGCCCAGCGCCTAAACGCTTGCAATTACACCGTTATTTGCCGAAAACGATGAAACGGATTGTGGTTGGTTCTAACGGAATGGATATGACGAATATCCTAAAACCAGAGCACATTGCGTCACGCCTCACGTATGTTAAAAAACCGGTTGCGCTGAACATTATTGAGCATGGGCAAGATGCGATTAAAGCATTGATCGAAAAAGCAGAAGGGTTGGTGGTTGAGCATCAAACCGTCTTGGTTAGCGATAGCCTTGCTGATATGCAACAGCAAGAGTCAGCAGGTTTAGAAAGGTTGCTAGCCTTGGCGCAAGTTAACCCCAATATCCGAGAGTCGGAAGTGGCAGGGCAGAAGCAACGTATTGCAGATTTAACCTCACATATTGCACGGGCATCATATAAATTGGATGCTATTCGGGTTATATTAATCACAGACTAATAACTAAATGCTCTGTAGATAGATTGATGTTTAATATAAAAACCGTACTGATTTTAATGTTTTTGATGGCCAGTTCAGCATCGGCGGCTACAGAATACGCAGACAGTGGCGTGGAGATGATACCGGTTCAAGTGTCGGAACATGTCTGGTATGTCAAAGGTATGTCGGGCGCAGCGACTGAGAACGAAGGGTTTGTTTCAAACGCTGGGTTTATTATCACTTCAGAAGGTGTGGTTGTTTATGATGCTCTGGGTTCACCATCGTTGGGGGCGCAGCTGCTGGGTGAGATTGGAAAAATCACTGATCAGCCCATCGTTAAGCTTATTCTTGGCCATTACCACGCGGACCACATATACGGTGCGCAAGTGTTTAAAGAAGAAGGTGCAGAAGTGCTTGCACCGGTTGGTGTTTATAAATACATAGAATCAACGGTGGGTAAAGAGCGCCTTGAAGAGCGCCGTATTTCATTGTTCCCTTGGGTGGATGATGAAACGTATATCATTAAACCCGATCGACTTGTAAAACAATCGGAAAGCTTCACCCTTGGTGGCGTTACTTTTTTGATGAACATTGTTGGCCCAGCTCATTCCGATGGCGACATGACGTTGTACATTGAAAATGATCGTGTGCTTTTTTCAGGCGACCTTATTTTTGAAGGCCGTGTTCCTTATTTAGGTAGTTCGGATACTAAATTCTGGTTAGAAACGCTTGAAAAAATGGAAATGCAGTCGCTTCAAGGGCTCATTCCAGGGCATGGCGCAGCGGCTAAAGAACCCGCAAAAACGGTCTCGTTAACACGCCGTTACTTGGCGTTTATCAGAGAGAAAATGGGTGAATCAGTAGAAGACCTTCAAGCATTTGATGAAGCCTATCAGCAAACAGATTGGTCTGCCTTTTCCGACTTACCGGCCTTTAAAGAAGCAAACCGTAAAAACGCCTATTTGGTGTACCTTTCTTTAGAAGCAGAAGCGTTGGAAGACTAAGCCGCTTCTTTTCGTAAAAACACCCATTCGTTTTCTGTCGACTGTTCGGCGCAGTACGCGTAACCAGCGGTATCAAATTGCTTGATGTCGCTTGGACTTTCTAAGCGATTTTTAATGATATAAGCGCTCATCATGCCGCGTGCTTTTTTGGCATAAAAGCTGATAATTTTGTACTTGTCATTTTTCCAGTCTTTGAAAACAGGGGTAATCACAGCGGCATTTAGTTGTTTGGTTTTAACCGATTTGAAATACTCGTTTGATGCCAAGTTGATTAAGACGGGGCTTTTTTGATTGGCCATTTCGTCGTTGAGTTTATCGGTGATTTTGTTACCCCAGAACTCATATAAATTCTTACCGCGTGGGTTGTTAAAACGGGTACCCATTTCAAGTCGGTACGGCTGCATTAAATCTAACGGCTTCAGTAGTCCATATAAGCCAGATAAAATACGTAAGTGGCTGTTTGCCCAATTCAAATCTTCTACGGTGAATGTGTTGGCCGACATGCCTTCGTATACATCCCCTTTAAACGCAAGCACAGCTTGTTTGCTGTTATCGAGGGTAAAGGGTGTTTGCCATTCAATAAAACGGTTGCTACTGAGCATACCCAGTTTTTCGCTGATGCTCATCAGCGATGATACATCCGCTGGGGACAGTGTTTTTAATTGATCAATCAATTCAGCAGAGTCATCCAAAAATTCTGGTTGTGAATGCACAACTGTATTAGCAGGGGTGTCAAAATCCAAGGTTTTTGCAGGGGAAATAAGTAATAACATGGTGTTTATTCGCCGTAGTCGTTTTTTACTATTGTACAGGTAAGAAATTAAACAGAGCCAATGATTGTGTTCAAGGCACAGATCATTATTAAACGGTTGATATTGTGCAGTTACATGGTCGTTGCTATTAATTGACTTACGCTGTTACAACGGTTATATTGCGCTGCAATAATTTTAATGTGTTTAACCCAATCAGAGGTTCGTAAATAAATAAATGAATAATTCAGTTGCATTAGTAACAGGCGGTTTAGGTGGTATCGGTTCGGAAATATCAAGAAAACTATCTGAAAATGGTTATACCGTTGTTGCGACAACATTCAATAAGGACATTGAAAAAGCAGACGAATGGATTGCGGAACAAAAAACAGCGGGTTTTGAGTTTATTGTGGAAGAGGCGGATGTAACCAATTTTGAAGCTTGCGGAAAGATGGTTGAGCACGTTGAAAAAACAGTGGGCCCAATTGAGGTGTTAGTCAATTGTGCGGGTATTACACGTGATAGCTTCTTAAAAAACATGGATGAGTCTAATTGGGATGCGGTGTTGTCCACTAATTTAGACGGCGTGTTCAACATGACTAAGAGCGTCTTAGATTTCATGTTAACTCGAGAATCTGGCCGTATTATCAATATCTCTTCTGTCAATGGTCAGCGCGGCCAATTTGGTCAAACAAATTACTCTGCAGCAAAAGCGGGAATGCACGGTTTCACCATGGCTTTATCTCAAGAAGTAGCTCGCAAAGGGATTACGGTTAACTCTGTTAGCCCGGGTTATATTGCAACCAATATGGTGATGGCGATTGATGAAGAGATTAGAGATAACTTAATTTCTCAAATTCCTATGCAACGAATGGGGAAGCCAGCTGAAATTGCTAATACCGTTGGCTTCTTAGCGTCAGGTGACGCAAGCTACATAACCGGTGCAAATATTCCGGTTAATGGTGGCTTATTCACCAGTTTCTAAAAAAATGGTAGTGATTTGCTAAAAAAGCGGTCTTTTGACCGCCTTTTTATTGACAGCGTAAGAACTAACAGATATTACTAGGGTAGCGTTTTTTATATTTAATAACAAAGGAGTGGGGCAAATGCAAAAAGACTTAATCAAACAGTGGGCGAACTTAAGCAAAAAAGCGAATGATTCGCTGAAAAGAATCAACAGTTTAAATACCAAATCCATAAAAAAACTGACTAAATTGCAGATGGACATGGTGTCTAGTTGTTTAGAAGGCAGTGTAAAAAAGGCTAAAGCAGTCACTAAGGCGACCTCAATGGCTGACTTAATGAACTTACAATCGAATTTGTATAAAGAACTGTCAGAAAAAGTATTAGAAAGTGCGCAGAACTCCGTCAAGGTTGCGATGGAAACTAAGCAAGCGATGACTGCTTTAATCAAAGAAGGTTTGGCAGAAGCACCCTCTATGGTTGTAAAACCTGCAGCCAAAAAAGTAGTTGCTAAGAAAGTAGCACCGAAACCAGCAGCTAAAAAAGTAGTCGCTAAGAAAGCTGCACCAAAACCTGCAGCTAAAAAAGTAGTTGCTAAGAAAGCTGCACCAAAACCTGCAGCTAAAAAAGTAGTTGCTAAGAAAGCAGCACCGAAACCAGCACCGAAACCAGCAGTCGCTAAGAAAGCTGCACCAAAACCTGCAGCTAAAAAAGTAGCCGCTAAGAAAGCAGCGCCAAAACCTGCAGCTAAAAAAGTAGCCGCTAAGAAAGCAGCGCCAAAACCTGCAGCGAAACTGCAAATGCCTAAACCATCGGGTCGGCCAATGACCGAAGGTGATGCTAAAAAATAGAAAGATTAATTAAACCCTCTTAGCTTAATGTTATTGATCTAAGAGGGTGATTAACGAGAGGTTACTATGAAAGCGACGATTGAAATTGATGCTACTCCCCAGGAAATGAGGGAACTACTCGGGCTTCCAGATGTTCAAGCCTTACAGAAAGAAGCGATGGAGAAGATTCGCGAGAAAATGTTGGCGGGCATTGAGTCGAATGATATGTCAGAGATGATGAAAATGTACATGCCGATGCCTGAGCAAATGTCGGCGATGGAAGGGTTTCAAAAAACTATGTGGGATGCGATGACTAAGAGCATGACACTATCCACTAAGCCTACGGAAAAATAACGGCGGTTAAGCTAGCCTAACCAGTTGGTTAATGTTTCGATGAGTTTGGCTTGAGTTTTTAGACTGGTAAATGCGCCGATGTGGCCGCCATTTAGTGCATGTTCTTGGTAAAGTTTTGGCTTGATTTGCGCACCTAGTGCACGAGTAGATTCCGGCGGCACGATATGATCTTTAGTTGCATACAAGTTTAAAACAGGGCACTTAATATTCTCTAATTGAACGGGGCTCCCATTAATCGTTAACGTTTTTTTATGCAAACGATTTTGTTGGTAAAAGTCAGTTAAAAATTCTCTTGCGGCAACAGCAGTTAAATCTGGCCCGCTGTTTAGCCAGTTCTCCATACGTAAAAAGGTGTCTAAGTTTTCTTTTTTACTTATCAGGTGTTTAACCTGTCGATACTTCTCGCGATTCAATTGAAATGGCTTGAGTGTTTTAAATAATTGGCCAATTAATTTACCGGATATATTACAGGTGTCATTGGCTAAGGTGTTGACGTTTAAGCCGTTTGTCCACAAGTTCAATGTATTGCCTTCAGCATGAAAATCCACTGGCGTGACCAAGGTTACTAATTTTCGAATATCGCTTGGGTGTAGCGCTGAATAACATAAAGAAAAAACACCGCCTTGGCATATGCCTAGAAGATCAATTTTTTTCTTTTTTGAATGCCGTTTAACTTTCTGAACAGAGCGGTAGAGGTAGCCATTTATGTAGTCATTAAGGCTGGTGAAACAATCGCTGCTATCAGGGTAACCCCAGTCAATAAGATAAACGGGGTAACCATGTTCCAGTAAGCGTAAAACAAGGGATCTTTTAGGCTCTAAATCGACTATAAAAGGACGATTAACCAACGCGTAAGTAATTAATATAGGCGTCTTTTTTTGCTTGATGTCCAGTGCTTGATATCTAAACAGTTTCAACTTGTTTTCGCTGTAGATTAGCTCTTTTGGGCTGGTGCCAACCTTAGGCGTAGATTTCCTATCGGCATGGCTCAATTGGTCCATGAGTAGGATGAAGTCATCTTGCCAAATATCGTCGTGTTGCGTGTTTGTTGTTGGCATTATCGTGGAGCGTTATTTAAGTTTACGAACGCGAGCTGTTAATTTTTCAATGGTGGCATCGGTCTGTTCTTTATATTCTGCAAACTCAAGCCTTAACGTATGTAGCCCCCTTTGCACATCTTGAAGTGCTTGTTGGGAAGGTAGGCCAAATACATTTGCTAGTTGCTCGGATACGCTCTGCTGGTTTTGTTTGAATTTGTTTAACGATTCAAAAAGAGCCTGTTGTGATTCTATGTAGTCGTCTCGTTGACTGATGTCATTAAACGCTTCTTCACCGGCTTTTAGCCAATGTGCGCAGAGTTGTTCGGCGGATTCGTCACCGGTTTCACTTTGTAAGGCTTTAAATCGTTGCATCGCAAGTTGGCTCAGTTCTGCATGAAGGCCCCTCAGTTTGCTGAGATGAGTTTGTAGACTTTTAAAATCATCCTGTATTTGTTGAGGTATTTGATCCAATAGGTGACTAAATGGTTCTGGTGTGGGTGATTGAGAATCACTTTGAGGGACGTTCATCTTAAGAATAAGTGTTAACCAATCCGGTTGTTCTTTATTGGACGTTTTAAAACCGAGCGTATTGGGCAAGTCCCAAAATTTAGATAAGTCATTGTCTTCACGGCTTATATTTTCAATTAGCTGCTGGTAGAAAAGCCCCTGCTCTTGAAAGCTCTTCAAAATATCTTTGTACTCATCTGGTATATTGCCGCCGATTAAGGCGTTAAATTGTTCGAAAACATCGTTATTTTTAGCGGTCATCTTCATTACTTTTCAAGGTTCACTTAAGATTCTATTGAAATAGTACAAATACGTACAGGTGAATTAGAGTTAATGACGCAGTGACATGCACGTTTTGGATGGAATACGCTTGAGAGACCAGTTGTTTATGCCCCACTTTAAAATCTCGTTTGGGCTTGATTCGTTCAGTTCCGTAGGCGGTTTTAAGTGTAGATGTTCGAAAACACGCACCAGAGTTTGACCTATGGGTAAGAAAGAAACATCATCAGCAAAGGTTTGTTTACTTAATTTAGCACCATCGGCACCATTGATCACTGGAATGTGTGCATAGTGAGGCGTGTGTACTTTCAATAGTCGCTGCAGGTGAATTTGTTGGTAAGTACTGTCTAACAGGTCGTACCCCCTTAGAATTTCTGTAATGCCTTGTGCGTTATCATCCAATATTACCGCGAGATGGTACGCATAAATTTGGTCTTTTCGGAACATCACGAAGTCACCAACATGCTTAGCCAGCTCTTGCTCAGTTCTTCCTTGGATGGCGTCGATAAAAGAGACAGTTGTTTGCGGAATTTTTAGTCGAAGTGAGGTTACGTTGCGTTGATTGACCGAATGGTTTAAACAATGCCCATCATAAACGCCGTGATCCGCTTGACGCTCGAATATGTCTTTACGAGAGCACTGACAAGGGTAAAGCAAATTTAGTAGCTTCAAGCGCTCTAGCGCTTCTTGGTAGGCGTCGTCACGTGTGTTCTGGTAAAAAACGGGCTCATCCCATTCAAGGCAATAGGTTTCAAGTGTTTTGAGTATGCTTAAGGTGTGTTCGGGCTTACAACGAAACTTGTCTAAGTCGTCTATTCTGAGCAGCCATTTGCCGTTGTTTGACTTGGCTTGTAGATAACTGGCGACAGCGGTATACAGTGAACCGAAATGTAGTGGGCCAGTAGGTGAGGGGGCAAAACGCCCCCTGTATTCTGAGTTGTTTAAGCTGCTAACCCTTTTGCTTTTCTCTTATTTCATCAAGAGATTTGCAATCAATGCATTGGGTAGCCGTTGGGCGAGCTTCAAGGCGCTTAATGGTAATATCAAGCCCACATGACTCGCAAAAACCATACTCCGCGTTGTCTAACATGATCAATGACTCATCAATCTTTTTAATTAATTTGCGCTCGCGGTCACGGGTTCTAAGTTCCAAGCTGAAATCGGCTTCTTGAGTTGCCCTGTCGGTTGGGTCAGGGAAGTTAGATGCTTCATCTTGCATATGATGAACGGTGCGATCAACTTCACCCATTAATTCATTTTTCCACTGCTTAAGAATGGTTTTGAAATGTTCAATTTGTGGTGGAGACATATGCTCTTCACCCTTTTTCGCTTTGTATGGTTTAAATTGAAGGCGTGAGCCGTCTAAGTTTTTGTTTGTAGCCATTATGTTATTTATTACTCAAGGTTAAAATTCAGCGCGCATAAATATCAGATATTTGTACTTTGTGCAATATATATTTGTTAATTGCATACTCGTGCACATGGTTATCATGCATTAAAATATAGACCTTATTGATGTTTTCTACAAAGGTTTTTTTAATGAATATTGGAAAAGTTTCAAAGCGTGTTGAATCTGTATCACCGTTTTATGTGATGGATATTATGGCAAGAGCTAAAAAGCTTGAAGAAGTAGGGCAAGAAATTATTCATATGGAAGTAGGAGAGCCTGACTTTTCTACTCCGCAGCCAATTTTAGAGGCGGCTAAGAACTTCTTAGATATTGGTAACGTTCGCTATACAACGGCACAAGGCTTGCCTGCGCTACGCGATAAAATTGCTGAACACTATCTGCAAGAATATAGCGTAATAGTGCAGTCAGAGCGCATCTTTATTACACCCGGTGCCTCGGGCGCATTGACGGTTGCATTGGCTGCGCTGTTGGATGCAGGTGATGAAGTCTTAACCGCTGACCCGGGTTACCCCTGTAACAGTAACTTAATTAGATTATTTGGAGCTGATGCAAAAGCAGTAAAAGTAAGTGACGTTGATGACTTTCAATTAACGGCTGAGCACATTTCTCAATCTTGGGGTGGCGCAACTCGAGGCGTGATGATTGCTTCACCGTCTAACCCAACGGGCACGATGGTTGGCCGTGCACAATTGAATGATATTGTGACTGCCGTTCACGAGCAAAAGGGTTTTTTAATATCCGATGAAATTTATCACGGGCTGGTCTATAAAAACCGTGCTGTATCCGCGTTAGAAATAACGGACGATGTGTTTGTGCTAAACAGTTTTTCTAAATTTTTCGGCATGACGGGTTGGCGAATTGGTTGGTTGATTGTGCCTGACTATGCGGTGTCTGCCGCGACGCGTTTGATGCAAAATTTGTATATTTCCGCCCCGACCCATTCACAACACGCGGCGCTGGCGGCTTTTAACGGGGCGACACGGGATATATTGCATCAGCGCCGAGATGAGTTTGAACGACGACGTGATGTGCTTTATAATGGCTTAAAGGCGCTAGGCTTTGTGATTACGAACAAACCACAGGGCGCGTTTTATATATATGCCGACTGCAGTGCGTTTACCGATAACAGTTATACTTTTGCTCTTGAATTGCTAGAAAAGGGTGGGGTGGCAACCACGCCGGGCAAAGATTTTGGGGTGAGCCAACCTGAGAAATACCTTAGGTTTGCTTATACAACAACAATGGAATCTATCGAGTTGGGTTTGCAACGAATCAAACTGTTTTTGCAATCTCGAAAGCCAGTTGATTCTAAACGGTGAAGCCTTTCACAAAGGGATAGGTTTTACTGCCTATAATAAAGAGATGAGAAAATTATACTTGAAGTTGGTGTTGATGCTTTTTGCAGTTGGAATATTAAACGGCTGCTCAATTATTTCTACCGTGGATACGGCTGTTGATGTCGCTTTATTACCGGTAAAGGTAGGCGTGGCAGTGGTTGACGCAGTCATACCCGATGGCGATGATTAGCTTATTTCTCAGTTAACGTTCTTTCCCAAGCGAGGGATGTTTTTACGATAAAGTTTAGGTCATCAAACTTGGGTTGCCAGCCAATCGTTTGGCGAATTTTTTCCGCTACTGAAATTAATTCAGCTGGATCACCTGCGCGGCGGGGCATTTCTTCTACATTAATAGGCGCGCCGTTTTCTTTGTTGATGGCGTTAATCACTTCTCGAACGCTAAACCCATGCCCGTAACCACAATTAAGCGTGGTGGATTCACCGTTGTTTCTGAGGTAGTCCAAAGCATCAATGTGCGCAGCAGCGAGATCTGAAACGTGAATGTAATCGCGAATACCGGTGCCGTCGGGTGTTGGGTAATCGGTTCCAAATACCATTAATTTGTCACGTTTACCGGTCGCTACTTCAGCGGCAACTTTAATCAGTAGCGTCGCGTTTTTAGTGGATTGGCCAATCTGCCCATCGGGATCAGAGCCCGCCACATTGAAATAACGCAGAATAACGTGTTTTAAATCGCTGGCTACGGACACATCGCGAATCATTTGTTCGCTCATCAGCTTTGAACTGCCGTAAGGATTGATGGGCGCTTTTGGCGTCTCTTCTGATGCAAAGCCAGTCTCTAGTTCGCCGTATACAGCAGCGGTGGAACTGAAGATAAACTGCTTGATGCCTGCATCAGAACAGCATTCCAGTAAATTGCGCGTGCAACAGGTGTTGTTTTGGTAATACTTGAGCGGGTTTTCTACTGACTCTGGAACAATGGTGTGAGCCGCGAAGTGAAGAACAGACTCAACGTTGTAGTCTTTTAAAATACGTTTGACGAGTTCCTTATCGCCGGTATGACCGTTAATAAACTCACCGTGTAAGACGGACTGTTCAAAGCCGGTTGAAAGATCGTCTAAGATGACGATGTTTTCGTTGCGTCCACCGAGTAATTTAACGACATGACTGCCAATATAACCAGCACCGCCAGTAACGAGAATGGATGTCCTTGTCATAAATGTGTTCCTAGTAATTGAATCGTCACAGATTGTCCTTTTTTTACGTCGCCCATGTCTTGCTCTAACACAATAAGACAGTTGGCTTTAGACATGGAGCTTAGCATGTGAGAGCCTTGCCTGCCGGTTGGACTAACGGTTAAATTACCGTCAACATTATTGGCGATGCCCCGTTGAAACTCCATGCGGCCAGGCTGTTTTTTAATGGTTTCAGTGGTGGTGGCCTGTAACGTAATGGATTGTTGAGTGCTTTGATGCCCCATTAGTTTTTTTATGGCCGGTAAAATGACTTGTTTGAATGTAACCATGACGGACACGGGGTTGCCCGGCAAACCAAAAAAAGTGGTGTCGTTAATGGATCCAAAAACTAACGGTTTACCGGGTTTAATGGCAATTTTCCAGAGATTAACGTTGCCAATTTTCGCCAAAACATCGGTAATGAAATCCGCTTCCCCGACGGATACACCACCGCTGGTAATAATCATATCGCAGTGTTTAGAGGCTGCTAATAGAACAGATTCCACGGCGTCTTGATTATCTGCGATGACGCCCATGTCGATAGGGGTAACACCAGCGTCTATGAGCATGGCATTTAATGTGTAGCGGTTACTGTCAAAAATCTGTCCAAGCGTTGGTTGCGAGCCAATTGAAACAAGTTCATCACCGGTGGAGAAAAAGCCGACGGTAATTTTTTTAAAAACGGCAACGTCAGCCACACCGCATGAGGCGAGTAAGCCAATATCTGCAGGCTTCAAAGACTCCCCTTTAACAAAGAGTGTTTGATTTTTGCTTGTGTCATCGGCAATATTCCTGATGTTCTCGTCAGGTTTGGCTGCTTGGTTTATTTGAAGAGTGTCGTTAATTCGTGTGGTGTTTTCTTGCATCACAACGCAGTCGCAATCATTCGGAACATATGCGCCGGTAAAGATGCGTATGCACTCACCGTGAGCGAGACTTTCAGTGTAAGGACTGCCTGCCCATGACGTTCCTATGATGGATAAAGGAGTATCAACCGAATCATTGGAATGCATTGCATAGCCGTCCATTGATGAGTTTCTAAAACTGGGTACATCAATAGCGGATTTTATATCGTGATAGACAATGCGATGTAAGGCGTTTTTTAACGATAAGCGCTCGTAACCCTTATTGACGGGTAATCCACTGAGAATTTGAGTTAAGGCATCTTTCAGCGATAATAATCCTGGTGTGGCGCAACAGTCAGTCATTAATTTTTGAACTTAAAAATTGATCAATGACAAAGCCGGCAATTTGCGCTGGGTTATTTAAATCTAAGAGAGGCAGGGACGTTTGTAGATGGCTGTCGCTAGCAATGGCAATAATGGCATCATCATGGGGGTGTAATAAAGGTGAGTTTAACTCAGCTCTGTGCAATTCTATTTTAGGAAACTCTTCGTGCTTGAAACCTTCGACAATGATTAAATTGACCGAGCCAACAGGGAAGCAGTACAGCTGTTCGGCTAAGGTGGGTTCAGTTGACGATAATTCAGTGATAACAGCGCGTCGATGACTGGATACAAGCACAACGGGGGATGCGCCAGCTTTTCTCAAGCGGTAACTGTCTTTGCCAGGTTGGTCAATATCAAAGTCGTGATGGCTGTGTTTAATTAGGCCAACTTTAATACCGCGCTCATCCAAGATAGGAATGAGGCGGCTTAATAAGGTTGTTTTACCCGTGCCGCTGTTTGCAGCAAAGCCAAGTACAGGTGGCTTCATTGTCGTTTTCATTTGTAACTTAATTATTCGTTACATATGAGATGCATTAATCCAAAGGTGAGTATAGATGCTAGCAATATAACCAAGCGCTATAACAGGTGTCCATTTAAGGTGCGATGCAAATGTGTAAATGCCGCGAGCTTGGCCCATTAAAGCAACACCAGCTGCAGAACCAACGGATAGTAAGCTACCGCCAACTCCCGCAGTTAAAGTGACTAATAGCCACTGGCCGTGAGACATATCTGGCTGCATGGTTAATACGGCAAACATAACTGGAATGTTATCAACAATGGCAGACAGAAGACCAACGATAACATTGGCCGTTGTTGGACCAAGCTGGCCGTACATGCTTTCTGAAGCCATTGCTAAATAACCCATAAAGCCTAAACCGCCAACCGCTAAAATAACGCCATAGAAGAAAAATAAAGTATCCCACTCTGCGCCAGCGACTTTTTTAAAAACATCAAAGCTTTCAGCCTCTTGCTTGGGTTTATTTTCGTATCCCATTCCTTGGTCAAAGGCTTCTTCCAAAGCGGGTTGTTCATCAGCTTTTTTCGCTTTTGTTTTTTTCAGGTAAAAGGCAAAAAACTTCAGGTATGCCAATCCAAACATCATGCCTATAGCAGGTGGCAAGTGAAGGAAGTTATGGAAACTAACGGCTGTGACGATCGTTAGAATAAAGAGTACAACAACCGTCATTCCACCTCGTTTCATTTTAATGGCTTCACCCTCAATTGCGTCTGGTGTTCCGTTTGGTATGAAGAAATGCATAATCGCTGCAGGAACAACGTAATTGACAACAGAAGGAATAAATAGAACAAAAAACTCAGTAAATTGAATAATACCTTTTTGCCAAACCATCAGTGTTGTGATATCACCAAACGGACTAAATGCGCCGCCGGCATTTGCAGCAACAACAATAACAACGCAGGTAATAGCAATAAACTTAGGCTCTTTTTTACCAACGGTCAGTGCTACGGTGCACATGATTAATGCAGTGGTTAGGTTGTCTGCAACCGGTGAAATAAAGAATGCAAGTATGCCTAATAACCAGAATAGGGCTTTATAACTGAACCCTTTGCTCACCAGCCAGCCTCTTAATTCATCAAATACACCACGTTCAATCATAGCGTTGATGTATGTCATCGCTACCAATAAGAAGAAGAATAGCTCTGCATATTCAAGGAAGTTATGTCTGACGGCAATCTCTGCCGCATGATCAAAACCGTGTTGCTGATAAACAATGGCGATGAGAATCCAAATAAGACCAGCGGCTAAAAGAACAGGCTTAGATTTAGCTAAGTGTAATTGTTCTTCAAAAATTACTAGGGTATAGGCAAGCCCAAAGATAACCAAAGCAATATAACCAACCGTGTGATCTGTTAGGTCAAGTTGTGTGTGTTCGCCTGGGCTAGCAGAAAAAACCAAAGAAGGTAATAACACGAGAATGAAACCAACTAAGCGAGTTATAAAATTCATTTAATATCCTTAATATTTGAAGGTCAATCCACAAAAAAGTGTTGTACCGTAATGGGTGCCGAGTAAAAGCTACAAAAAATTACTTTTTACATCTGTTAGTTTAGCTAAAAAAGAATAGTTTGTTAGAATTAATATTGAATTTATTAAAAAAATTTTGTACTAAGGGTTAAATAAAGTTAAGGGTTAAATAATGAGAGCACTAATAGCTGTACTTTTTTTTATGAGTGGGCATGCGTATTCGCATGGAAATATCGATAACAAGCACGGTGCTTGTACCTTAATGATTGGAAAAGACCGCGGAATTCACCTGACCGCCTATCAGCCTTCAACCCAAGAAGGAGAAGTGTTTTGTCAGGAAGCGCCTGACCTAGTAGAAACAACGCTTGTGTTGGACTTTATGGAAGAGGATTCGAAAAAAATGCCGTTCTCTTTTTCTATGGGCTACATAAATGGTGATGTGGTTGAGCCGCTAAGTGCGTTGGCCTTAGACACATACCCTCGAGGGTCGATGTTGTTGAAGTTTACGCCGAAACAAAAAGGGATCTATCACGGGAAAGTGATGTTTTTAAATAAAGATGGCCACGATACGAGTAGAGAGTTTGATTTTTACGTTGGTGAGCAACACCCTAATAGTGCTGAGCCAACTAGCACACAACAAATCGTGAAATGGATTGCCATTTTTCTATTGGTGTTTGGTGGCGTTTATGTCATTTATACTAAAAGAGTTAATAGAGAAGATGAGGAATTTTAAAGGCAAATGTGTTGAATTTAAAAGCTACGTAAGTGCTTAAACAATATCAAATAAATCATTGAATAGTAAGTATTTTTGCTTGATTAATTTAGAATCTAAGCCATACTTGAAGAAAAATAAAGAATGCTATTGAAATGAATTCTCCTGAAATCAAGTTTTACGATGAAAAGAAAGCCGTCGTAACGAATATTCTCGACGCTGCGGTTAAGACGCTTGATTTCGATCAAAAGAGTTACATTCAAACAAAAGAAAAAGGGGCTGACACCTAACATACCAAAT
>DUCS01000024.1 GCA_012959695.1 Cycloclasticus sp. | reverse complement strand
GATAACGCTTGCGCTACCTCGTCGGTAAAAAAATCTCGCTTAGCCGCTAAGAACCTTGAACGGCTCTGTTGGCAAATATACGCAGAACAATTTCTGAACACTTTTTTATCAATGAATTTTTTTTGTCGCCAGCGGCGTTGGCTAATTAAACGTTGCTGCCATGTTTTTTCATCTGGCACATCAAGATGGCCCACTGCTGATAAGGTCTTTTTTAAGACTTGAAATGCAATCAAGTCATGCGTGACTGGCAGTTGCGCATATAAAAGCGCCATATTCTGAAGCGAGCTTTCATGGCTTAGTGGCGTATTTGATTGAGCAATATCACCGGCATCAATAATGTACACCTCGCCGTTACTTATTAAGAAGTTCTCTAGGTGCGGGTCTTGTATTTCAAACCCCGCACGGTGACATTCAAGCATCAACGCCGTTGTTTCCGATATGACCGAGTCAAACTCTAACTGTTCAGGTTCAAGCTTCAACCAATCCGCTAGAGAGGTGGAATGTGCCATGTACTCAATGATTAATAGCGAACAATCAGCTTCCTCGTACACGCCCAAAAGCGACGGCGTACGAATGCCTTTTTTAATTAAGGCCTTTAACACGGACGCTTCTTTTTCAACGTGCTGTTGAGCTCGAACACCGTAAAAGAACTTAGCTATAACGATTTTATTCTGCCACTGCGCCAAACAAGTGAGCCGCCTATTTGGCAGGTGTCTCAATTTTTCAGTTAACTGAATGTCGCCATCATTGAGCTTAATATTGAGCGGCTCGATTGAGTTTTTAGCCCAACTTTCTATTCCTTGCGCAATGTTCACGCCATTAACGCCTGAAGTTTATCCAGCACTGACTGAGCAGGTAAGGTTTGATAGCAGGCCGGCTTAACTAATGAAGGTTTGTCATAGGCGCATGCTTTCTTTAAGCACGGCGAACATTCAAACTGTGCTTGCAATGCCTTGTTGTAATCGCCCATCGTGCCGGTTAACACAGCGCTGGTTGAACCATACAGTGTAATGGCTGGTGTTCCGCAGGCTGCTGCTAAGTGGGCTAAACCGCTGTCGACACCAACAACGCCGTTAGCATGCATCAAAATAGCGGCCAATGCTTTAATTGATGACTTGGGTAACACATATGCACTATCTGACACGGCAGCCAGTTCATTCGCACGTATTTTCTCCACATCATCACCCCATGGAAGATACACATTAAAACCCTGATTCGTTGCTAATGACACGAGCTCTCGCCAATATTCATTTGGCCAATGCTTACTGGCCCACGTCGTACCATGCAATAAAACGAGATAGGGCTGCTTGAGACTTTTCGGCACTGGAAAGTCTTCTTTGTTTAAGCCATATGAAAACCCTGCATCTGCAAACTCATACCCCAAACTGTTAGCAAATAACTGCCTAACACGCGTAATGGCATGCTGCCCTTTGGGCACATCAATTTTATGTTGATACGCCAGTGATGCTAGTGGCTCACGGCAACTAGTTTTTGACAGGCCATACGTTTCACCTTTCGCGTAGCGTGTAAAAAACGCGCTTTTAATCAAGCCTTGTGCATCAATCACTGCGTCATATTGCTCGCTTTGAATGTCTTGAATGCTCGCCTTAATTGCCGTTCGATTCGCCCAAAAGTTTTTACGCCAACGACGTACAGAAACGGGAATAATTTTATTCACGTTGGGGTGTAAACGAGGAATATCTTGAAATGATTCTTCGACAACCCAATCGAATGAAATATCGGGTATGGCTTTTGCTGCATCCGTTAATGCGGGCAATGTATGAATCACATCACCCAATGATGAAGTTTTAACGATAAGAACTTTCATGACCAAACGTTAAACGATACCCAATAACGCCAACACTTGCTTTGGCAAAATTTTTCTCAAGCAATCTAAGTGAACGAGAGGACACTCTCGTTTAAAGCATGGTGAACAGGACAAGCCCAAACTGATGACCTCTGCCTCTGGGTGAAGTGGCGGCGTGAAATTTGGATCTGATGAGCCATACAACGCTATTGTTTTGATGTTAAGCGCGGCGGCGACATGCATTAACCCAGAATCGTTACTAACAACAACATCGCATAAGGACATTAAATCTAACGCTTGAGTTAAGCTAGTTTTACCCGCGACATCGCGACAACCATTACCGGCCAATTCATTAATTTTTGCCGTCACTGGCTCGTCTTTCGCTGAACCGAACAAAAACACCTGCCAACCCTTTTCTAGTGCCTGTTTTGCTACTTCTGCATAATGCGTTTCTGGCCAGCGTTTTGCTGGGCCATATTCCGCACCGGGGCATAAGCCAAGCACTTTGCTCGTCTTTTCAGGTACATCGAATGTACTAACCGTTTCAGCCACACTGGCCGGATCAACCAACAAACGTGGCTGAGGAATAATCGGTAAAATTGCGTTGGGTGCTGATGCTAACGCAACAAAGCGCTGCACGGTTTTGGTTAAAAATTGTTTATCCAGTTTGCGCGAGTTATTCAGCAGGCCCCAACGTATTTCGCCCAAATAACCAGTCCGCTTGGGAATATTAGCAAAATACGGCACGAGGGCTGATTTCCAAGAATTTGGCAATACGATTGACTCATCGTATTCTTCCACTCGAAGTTGCTTGCCCAGTGCTTTTCTGCCTTTAAAATCAAACTGACCATGCCCAAGAGGCATGATTATCGCCTTACGGACTTCTGGCATGCATTCCATTAGCGCCAACGACCACGCCGGCGCTAAGACATCAATCACACAATGATTGTGTTGTTCTTTTAGCGCCATGAACAGGCTTTGCGCCATGACCATATCGCCGACCCACGATGGGCCAACGACCAATATGCGATACGGTTTTTTCAAGCGATTAAACGTGTGTTAACCAAGCACTGTGCTCTGGCGAACGGCCATGTACGGCATCAAAATACAGTGTTTGTAAGCGTTCCGTAATTGGGCCACGGCCACCATTACCAATCGTGCGGTCGTCCACTTCACGAATCGGCGTCACTTCTGCCGCTGTGCCAGTAAAGAAAGCCTCATCTGCCACGTAAACCTCATCTCGTGTGATGCGTTTTTCAACCACTTCCAAGTTACACTCTTCGGCTAATTGGAAAATGGTTTCACGCGTAATGCCTTCTAGCGCTGAGGTTAAATCGGGTGTAATTAACTTGCCATTGCGCACAATGAATATATTCTCGCCACTGCCTTCGGCCACAAACCCTTCGTGGTCAAGCAGCATGGCTTCATCGTAGCCACAGGAAATGGCTTCTTGTAACGCCAAAATGGAATTCATGTAGTTTCCATTCGCTTTGGCTTTGCACATAACGCTGTTTACGTGATTACGAGTATACGAAGACGTGCGGATTCTAATGCCTTTTTCAATGCCGTCTTCGCCCAAGTATTTACCCCATTCCCAGGCGGCAACCATCACATGTACTTTCAACGCGTCCGCGCGAATACCCATGCCTTCTGAGCCGTAAAAACACATCGGACGCAGGTAAGCTGATTTCAATTTATTTCGAGAAACGGCTTCACGCTGAACTTGGTTCAGCGTGTCTTTATCAAACGAAATTTTCATATTCAAAATATGTGCCGACCTAAATAAACGATCGGTATGGTCCTGAAGCCTGAAAATAGCCGGACCGT
>DUCS01000023.1:938-24460 GCA_012959695.1 Cycloclasticus sp. | reverse complement strand
ATTAATGCGGCAAAAGAATTAGGTGGTGATAGATGGGTCGTGAAGGCGCAGGTTCACGCGGGCGGCCGAGGTAAAGCAGGTGGTGTAAAGCTTTGTGATGGCTTTAATGAAGTCGAAGAGTTTAGTAAGAAGCTATTGGGTTCTCGTTTGGTTACACCGCAAACAGGCGCAGAAGGTTTGCCGATTGAAATTCTTATTGTTGAAGAAGTAAAACCAATTGAAAGAGAGTTGTATTTAAGTGCGGTGGTTGATCGTGGCAGCAAACGCATTATGTTTATGGCGTCTGAAGAAGGCGGTATGGATATTGAGGAAGTTGCTGAGAAAACGCCAGAAAAGATATTGCTTGCGGCTATTGACCCTGTTGCCGGTTTGCAACCTTACCAATGTCGGAATATGGCGTTTAAAATGGGCTTAGAAGGTAAGCAGGTCGGCCAGCTTTTTAAAGTAATGTCTGCTTTATTAAACATGTTCGTCGCTAAAGACGCTAGTCAGGTTGAAATCAACCCATTGGTTGTGAATGGTGACGGCGACTTAATGGCGTTAGATGCAAAAGTAAATTTGGATGATAACGCAGCGTATCGTCACCCAGACATGGTCGCGATGCGTGATCCATCTCAAGAAGATGAGAAAGAACACGCCGCTCAGCAGCATGACCTAAACTACATTACGTTAGATGGCAGTATTGGCTGCATGGTCAACGGTGCAGGGTTGGCGATGGCAACAATGGATTTGGTTAAATTAGAAGGCGGTTTTCCGGCTAACTTTTTAGACGTTGGTGGCGGCGCAACGGCCGAGCGTGTGGCTGAAGCATTTAAATTGATTTTGTCTGATGACAAAGTAAAAGTTGTTTTAGTGAACATTTTTGGTGGCATTGTGCGTTGTAACTTAATCGCTGATGGCATTATTCAAGCAGTTAAAGAAGTGGGTGTTAACGTACCCGTCGTCGTACGTTTAGAAGGTACAAACGCTGAACAAGGTCGCCAAATCTTAAAAGATTCTGGCCTAGATATTATTGCAGCAGATGATCTAACGTTGGCAGCAAAAGCCGCTGTTAAAGCCGCATCTTAAGTTAGGGATAGATAATGAGTATTTTAATAGATAAAGACACAAAAGTAATTTGCCAAGGTTTTACTGGTAAACAAGGTACATTCCATTCAGAGCAAGCCATTGAATACGGCACTAACATTGTTGGCGGTGTAACGCCGGGCCGTGGCGGTGAAACGCATTTAGATTTGCCTGTTTTCAATACCGTTGCGGACGCAGTTGAAGCAACGGGCGCTACAGCGACAATGATTTATGTGCCGCCTCCATTTGCAGCTGATGCTGTACTTGAAGCTGCTGCTGCCGGTATTAAAGTAATTGTTTGTATTACAGAAGGCATTCCGGTATTGGATATGTTGAAAGTAAAAGCGGCTTTAGAGGCGTATGACGATGTTGTTCTAATTGGCCCTAACTGCCCAGGTATTATCACGCCGGGTGAATGCAAAATCGGCATTATGCCGGGTTTCATCCATCAAGCAGGTTGTATTGGTGTGGTGTCGCGTTCAGGCACATTAACCTATGAAGCAGTCCACCAAACAACGGTCGCTGGTTTAGGCCAAACAACGTGCGTCGGTATTGGCGGTGACCCGATTCATGGCATGAGTTTTATCGACGTTATTTCTCGTTTTGAAGCAGATGAAAATACCAAGGGCATTATTATGGTGGGCGAAATTGGTGGAACAGCGGAAGAAGAAGCGGCTGAATACATCAAAGCACACGTGACCAAACCTGTTGTGGGTTATATCGCGGGTGTTACAGCGCCTCCTGGTAAACGCATGGGCCATGCCGGTGCGATTGTATCGGGTGGACAAGGTACTGCCGAAGCTAAATTTGCAGCATTAGAAGCAGCGGGTGTGCATATTGTTAAGTCGCCAACTGAAATGGGTGCAAAGATGAAAGAAATTTTGGGCTAATATCGCTCAAAGTTTTAGCAATATTGAAAAGGGTTGTACACTGTACAGCCCTTTTTTATGTCCATTGAAAACGACAAAAGAGCTCATGATAAAAATAGCACTCGTACAATTTAACCCTGTTGTTGGTGATTTGCTCGGCAATGCAAATCGAATTATTGAATTTTGTCATCAGGCAGAAAAACAGGGTGCGGATGCTATCGTTTTCACCGAGCTTGCCATAACGGGTTATCCGCCAGAAGACTTATTGTTGCGTGATGACTTCATTGCTCGAGTAAAAAAAGAGCTGGAGCGTATTTCAAGCTCATGCCCCTTGCTCACGGTTATTCTTGGCTATCCAGAAAAAGCTGAGCAAGGTTTGTTTAATAGCATCGCTGTATTGAAAGGCGGCGAACTGATGGCAAATTACCGTAAGCAACAGCTACCTAACTATGGCGTGTTTGATGAAATGCGTTATTTTCAAGCGGGTACTCAAGTGTGCACGTTTATGCTGGGCAGCGAAAAAATAGGCTTGTCAATTTGTGAGGACATTTGGACGCCCACTGTTTGTCAGCAATTACAACAAGCGGGTGCATCGCTGATTGTTAATATCAATGCATCGCCATTTGAAGTAAATAAAGCCCTTAACCGCCAGCAAACAGTTCAGGCAAGGGTGGCAGAAACTGGATTGCCGATTGTGTATGTTAACCAAGTGGGTGGACAAGATGAGTTGGTTTTTGATGGTGGCTCTTTTGTTATGGACGCAACAGCTTGCGTCGTGCAACAAACGCCCGCTTTTGTAGAAGCTATCGAGTACGTTGAGTTTTCATCTAACGGAGAAATAAAAGGGTTAAGCGAGCCTGTTGCAAGCCTGATGGAGTTAGAAAGTATTTATCAGGCCTTGGTATTAGGTGTGCGAGATTATGTAACTAAAAATGGTTTTAACGGTGCGGTATTGGGCTTGTCCGGTGGTATTGATTCTGCGTTGGTGCTGGCAATTGCCGCAGATGCGTTAGGGAATGATTGTGTTGAGGTGGTTTTGATGCCATCGAAATACACCGCGGACATGAGCAATGACGATGCCGCAAAACAAGCTGACACCATGGGCGTTAAACATCAAACCATTGCGATTGAACCGGCAACCACTGCATTTTCATCCATGTTAGACAGTGCGTTTGAAGGGCTTGATGCAGATGTTACTGAAGAAAATATTCAGGCGCGTAGCCGGGGTGTTTTATTGATGGCGATATCCAATAAGAAACGAAAAATACTGCTAACGACGGGTAATAAAAGCGAAATGAGTGTGGGTTATGCGACCTTGTATGGCGATATGGCCGGTGGCTTTGCGCCGATTAAAGACGTGCCAAAAATGATGGTGTATGCCTTAGCAAAATACCGTAATGAATTGTCAGCAGTTATACCTGAAAGGGTTATTACGCGCCCCCCTTCGGCAGAGCTAGCGCCGGATCAAAAGGATGAAGATAGCTTGCCTCCTTATCCTGTATTGGATGACATTTTGGAACGATATATCGAGTTAGACCAGTCAAGGCGTGAGATTTTAGACGTCGGCTACGACAAGGCCATCGTTGATAGGGTGTTAAAACTTGTAGAGCAAAACGAGTATAAGCGTCGCCAGGCCCCGCCGGGTGTCAAAATAACGTCTCGAGCGTTTGGCCGCGAACGCCGTTTCCCAATGACGTCTGGTTTTAGTAAGGTGCTATTTTCTGACGATTAGCTATTCGTCCAGTTCCAGATATTCCCACACTTTTTCAGAGATGGTTCGCTCGTGCGCAAACGTTGGGTTATCAAGAGGAGGTAGCCCATTTGGATAGTTATGTTGGTAGATGCGTTGTGCATCTGCAGCTAAATCATGCATGCCAATTTGTTGATATGCGTCCGCCATTAACAAAAGTGCGCGTGGTACTGCGGTGGTTCTTTCATACTTTTCAATGATATGTTTGGTGCGATTAATGGCGGCAATGTAGGCTTGACGTTTCATGTAATATTTCGCCACATTTAAATCGTGTAACGCCAGATTAGATTTTAATGCAACGATGCGTTGTTTTGAATCTTCAGTATATTGACTGTTTGGGAAGCGTCTAATCAGTGTGGCAAAATCATCTAATGATTCGATAGCCGCGCCTGGATCGCGCTGAGATTTATCGGTTGGTAGATAGCGGTCTAAAAACCCAATACCACGGTTAAAGTTGATTAGGCCCTTGAGGTAATAGAGGTAGTCAATGCTTTGGTGACGAGGGTGAATACGAATAAATCGATTAGCCGTTGCAATCGCGGATTCAGGCTCATCATTTTTGTAATAAGCAAAAGCTAGTTCAATCTGCGATTGTTGGGCGTACTGTCCAAATGGATATCGCGATTCTAAGTTCTCGTACAACTCAATGGCACTTAAATAGTTTTCGTCGTCTAACGATGCTTTAGCTTCTTCATAAAAATCAGCGGCTGACCAGTTGGTTTTTTCATCAGGAGCTTCTTCAGGGGTGACCAAGTCGATAGCGGTACATGCACTTAAGGTAGAAAAAATGACGGCCAATAAAAGTTGTTTCATAGGAAGGTTGCACATTTAAATAATAAGTTAAGAGAATTTAAGCGGTTATAATGCCGCAGCACATCAATTATTACAATGTTATTGACTTGAAAAAAGAACAACAAATAGATTTAATCATTCCTAATGAAATGGCGGGCCTTAGGCTAGACCAAGCATTAGCGGAATTATGTCAGGAGTATTCGCGCAGTCGGCTTAAAAGTTGGGTTAAAAGTGGCGATATTCTTATTGATAATAAAACGCTGCGCCCACGCGATAAGGTTTATGGCGGAGAAATGGTTGTTATTACACCCATTGCTGATAAATCGCTAGACGTTAAGGCCGAACCCATTGCGTTGGATGTTGTGTATGAAGATGAGTCCATGTTGGTGGTGAACAAGCCGGCTGGCCTAGTGGTGCATCCGGCGGTAGGAAATTGGGACGGTACCTTGCAAAATGCGTTATTGCATCATGAGCCTGAACTTGAAGGGCTGCCAAGGGCAGGATTGGTTCATCGAATTGATAAGGAGACCAGCGGCTTATTGATGGTTGCCAAAACGTTAACAGCGCATAAAACGTTGGTAGACCAACTTCAAGCGAGAGAGTTTGAACGTGAATATTTGACGGTCGTGCGCGGTTATATGACCGCAGGTAGTACCATTAATGAACCGCTAGCGAGGCACCCAACGGATCGCAAACGTTACGCAGTAAAAGGCGGTGGCAAAGAAGCCATCACGCACTACCGTGTCGAGAAACGCTTTGCCAAACACACGTTGTTACGGGTGAAACTGGAAACGGGGCGCACGCATCAAATTCGTGTGCACATGAGTCATATCCATCACGCCATTGTCGGCGATCAAGTGTATGGCGGTCGATTTAAAGCGATTGCTAACGCAAGTGAGTTGCTAAGTGACACGTTGCGCAGTTTCCGAAGACAAGCTTTACACGCCGCAAGGTTAGGGGTTGTCCACCCAGTAACGGGCGAGGATATTTCGTGGACTTGCGATATGCCAGACGATATGGCGAACTTAGTTCACGTGTTAGGGCAAGAGACGCCTGCGACGTAACCATGAATGTCATCACGCCTGATTGGCCGGCGCCTGAACGAGTCAACGCGCTAACGACTTGTCGACAAGGAGGCGTTAGTCAGGCGAGTTTTGCCGGCTTTAATGTGGCAAAACACGTCGGTGATGACGAGGCGCTTGTTGACGATAATAGGGATCAACTTATCCAGAATGCTAAGTTGCCTTCTGAGCCCGTTTGGTTAGAGCAAGTACACGGCGTTAATGTTATAGATATTAGTGACGCAAGCGACGCGGTGATTCCTCAAGCAGACGCATCAATCGCTCGCCATGGCAACTTGGTTTGTGCGGTTATGACGGCTGATTGTTTACCTATCTTATTGTGTAAAAAAGACGGTTCTGCAGTGGCGGCCATTCATGCAGGCTGGCGTGGGTTATTGTCTGGAGTGATAGAAAGTACGGTGTCACAGTTAGCTGAGCCGGAACAAATCCTAGCGTGGTTGGGTCCGACAATTGGTCCAGGTAATTTCGAAGTGGGGGCTGAAGTAAAACGAGCATTTGTCGATAAAAAACCAGTTATGCAGCAAGCTTTCCAACAAGTTGATGGCACGCATTACCTTGCCGATTTATATGCTTTGGCGCGTATGACCTTGCTACATTGCGGTGTAAAAAGGATGTATGGCGGCGAGCATTGTACGTATAATCAGGCAGAACAATTTTACTCCTATCGGCGAGAACCTGTGACGGGTCGCATGGCATCGTTAATTTGGCTTCAATCATAATTCATCACTCATGACCGTACTTACTTGGATCATTCTCTTTACTTTGTTTGGCGGTGTGTTGAGTGTGCTGGGCGCGTCTTTAGTGCTTTTCTTGCCGAAAAGAATCATCAGCAAGGCATTGCCGTTTAGCGTGAGTTTTGCGACGGGCGCGTTATTGAGTGTGTCGTTTGTGGGTTTATTGCCGCACGCCTTAGAAGAAGTGGGTTCGGAGAACTTTCACACACTATCGATGACGATTCTTGGCGGCCTGATGTTCTTCTTTATTTTAGAAAAGCTAGTGCTTTGGCGTCATTGTCATCATGACGATTGTGAGGGTCACGTTGATGTGCATGCGAACAGTAACAAATCGGCAGGCACCCTCATCCTTGTCGGTGATAGCGTGCATAACTTTGTCGATGGAATATTAATTGCAGCTGCATTTTTAACGGATATTCATCTGGGTGTGGTCACCGCATTAGCTGTTACAACGCATGAGATTCCACAAGAAATTGGCGATTTTGCCATTTTATTGCAAAGTGGTTTTACGCGTAAAAAAGCCATTCTCTACAATGTTATTTCGAGTTTTGCGACGCTAGTAGGTGGCTTACTGGCCTATTTCTGGTTAGCAGATTTCCAACATATTCTTCCTTATATTTTGGCATTCGCCGCCGCAAGTTTCATTTATATTGCAGTCGCAGACCTAATTCCAACGCTTCATAAACGGGTTGATTTATCGGCAGCCGTAGAACAAATTATGCTGATGTTGTTTGGCATTGGTTTGATTGGCTGGCTGCATAGCTTTATTCACTAAGGCTTTTGCCTTGCTCGTCCGAGTTTTTTAAGGCCATTGAAAAATGGCAGCTTTACCCCCATTTATTAACTATCGATAGACATAATACGAGGGTTAAAATATGAGAATGGATAAGCTAACCAGCCAATTTCAAGTGGCGTTATCCGACGCACAAAGCCTAGCATTGGGCAAAGACCATCAATTCATAGAGCCTGCTCACTTATTGGTGGCCATGCTCGATCAACAAGGTGCGGGTATCCGCCATTTACTGCAATTAGCCGGCGTTAACGTGAATAAATTGCGTTCATCGTTGGGCGTTGTGCTAGACCGTATCGCAACGGTTGAAGGTAATGCTGGCGACGTGCAAATGTCTAATGATTTAGCTCGCCTTTTCAATATTACCGATAAGCTGGCGCAAAAACGTAAAGATGCTTACATCTCAAGTGAGCTGTTTGTGTTGGCTGCGCTGGAAGATAAAGGACAGACAGGTAAGGCGCTTCAAGAGTCTGGGGCAACAAAAAGTCTCATTGAGAAAGCGGTAGATGACGTGCGTGGCGGAGAGGCTGTGAACGACCCTAACGCCGAAGGCAATCGCCAAGCGCTAGAAAAATACAGCATTGATTTAACGGAGCGTGCGGAACAAGGCAAGCTCGACCCGGTGATTGGTCGCGATGAAGAAATACGTCGCACGATTCAAGTGCTTCAACGTCGTACTAAAAATAACCCCGTGTTAATTGGTGAACCTGGTGTAGGTAAAACTGCGATTGTTGAAGGGTTGGCGCAACGAATTATTAATGGTGAAGTGCCTGAAAACTTAAAGACCAAACGCGTATTGTCGTTGGATATGGCAGCATTGGTTGCTGGTGCAAAATTTCGTGGTGAGTTTGAAGAGCGCCTAAAAGCTGTTTTAAATGATGTGTCGAAGCAAGAAGGGCAAGTCATTCTATTTATTGACGAGTTGCACACGATGGTTGGTGCAGGCAAAGGTGATGGCGCGATGGACGCTGGTAATATGTTGAAACCGGCATTAGCACGTGGCGACTTGCATTGCGTGGGCGCAACAACTCTGGATGAATACCGTCAATACATTGAAAAAGATGCCGCATTGGAACGCCGCTTCCAAAAAGTATTGGTGGATGAGCCTAGCGTGGAAGATACCATTGCCATTTTGCGTGGCCTAAAAGAGCGCTATGAAGTACATCACAGCGTGGATATTACCGATCCGGCGATTGTGGCTGCGGCGGTATTATCGCATCGATATATTTCCGATAGGCAATTACCAGATAAAGCGATTGATTTAATTGACGAATCGGCTAGCCGCATTCGTATGGAAATGGATTCGAAGCCAGAATCTATGGATCGACTTGAGCGCCGCCTTATTCAATTAAAGATTGAGCGAGAAGCGCTTAAAAAAGAAAGCGACGACGCGTCGATTAAACGCTTGACGTTACTGGAATCGGAAATTGACGAGTTAGAAAAAGAATTTGCTGATTTGGACGAAGTTTGGAAATCTGAAAAAGCCGCTATGCAAGGCAGTGCTCAGCACAAAGAAGAGTTAGAAAACGTTAAATTGGAAATGGAAACAGCGCGCCGTGCGGGTGATTTAACCCGCATGTCAGAGTTGCAATACGGTGAAATTCCGCGCTTGGAAAAAGCAATACAAGAAGCGGAAGCGGGTAACGATGATCAAGTATTCACCTTGTTGCGAAATAAAGTCACTGAGGAAGAAATAGCCGACGTGGTATCCAAATGGACGGGCATTCCTGTCGCTAAAATGCTGGAGGGCGAGCGCGAAAAATTATTGAAAATGGAAGATAATTTAGGTGCGCGGGTTATCGGTCAAGAAGAGGCTGTTAAAGCCGTGAGTGATGCGATTCGTCGTTCACGTGCGGGCTTGTCAGATCCCAATCGTCCGAATGGTTCGTTTTTATTTTTAGGCCCAACGGGTGTCGGTAAAACTGAATTATGTAAAGCGTTGGCTGAGTTTTTGTTTGATACCGACGAAGCAATTGTACGCATTGATATGTCTGAATTTATGGAAAAACATTCGGTCGCACGCTTAATCGGCGCGCCTCCGGGTTATGTGGGGTATGAAGAAGGCGGTTACTTGACCGAAGCGATACGTCGCCGGCCATATTCCGTTATTTTGATGGATGAAGTTGAAAAGGCGCACCCTGATGTGTTCAATATATTATTACAGGTTCTGGACGATGGGCGCTTAACAGACGGGCAAGGTCGTACGGTTGATTTTAGAAATACAGTGATCGTAATGACATCGAATATGGGTTCTGATCGTATTCAAGAGCTAGCGGGCGAGTCGAACTACGAAGAAATGAAAAATGCGGTGATGGATGTGGTCGGTAACCATTTTCGACCTGAGTTTATTAACCGGATTGATGAGTCGGTGGTGTTTCATCCTTTAGGGCGTTCACAAATTAGGGCGATTACGACGATACAAGTTGAGGTGTTACGCCAACGTTTGCAAGAGCGTGATATCGATTTGCACGTGTCAGACACAGCGCTAGATAAATTGGGTGATGCAGGGTTTGACCCAGTGTACGGCGCAAGGCCCCTGAAAAGAGCGATTCAGCAACATTTAGAAAACACATTGGCACAAGATATCTTGGCAGGCAATTTTGTACCCGGTGATGTCATTAAAGTGGATGTGGACGGTGATGCTTTAACGTTTGCTAAAGGCTAATAGTTTGGTTTAGCGACCTATTGATCGCTAAACCAAATATCACCAAACCAAGCTTGTGCAGTAGCGCCTGTTTGATCAGTGTCCGTCATAATGGCAATGGCCTTAATGTCAGTAATTTTTTTGCCAAATAAAATTTGAATATCTTTGAGCACATTACGACTTTCTGCCTGCCATTGGTTTGCTTTGTCGTCACCCGATTGGATTGCAAACATCTGTGCGTTGCTAGTGAAAGGATTCGGCCAATGTTCACCGGTTGGTGCTTGATTTGCCCAAACATAATTTAACGTTCTGGTCTGCCAAAAAAATGGCCCATCAGAAAATACGATATAAATTCTAGCGGCGAAATCATCGCCTGATTTGATCCGCTCATTGTTGCTGTTAAGGGTGCTTTTTATCTTCCATGACCAATGAATAATGGGTGTTTTATTAAGGTCGATGTCGACCGTTTTAAATAAACCAGAGGCCGAGTTTGAACTAAGAGATGCGAGTACAAAATGTTTCTTGTAAGGGCTTAGTGTGTAGTGAGTTTGGCCAGAAAATTCTTTTTCTTGCCAACCGGACAGGTCTCGTTGAGAAAAGGAACCGATGCTAATATCATCAGCAACTGTAAACGATAAAAAGCCGATTAAAAATAGAGTCGTTATTGAGCGTAGCATCAGCATTGTTTCAGGTGGAGTTTGTTATTGAACAAGGTTTAAAATTAGCTTAACATTAATTATTATGGGCGTCGCTAATGTGCAAGCGTGGTAACAAAACAACGATATTTTATGTTTTAAATAGAGAAATATTGATACTTTTCGGAATGACGCACATATAATGCGCGACATTGAATAACATTATTTATAAGGTTTAAATCAATGGCTTCTAAAAATTATTTATCAGGTCTATTCGGAGCGTCTCCCGTGGCTCCACTCCAATTACATATGACGCTGGTTGATGAGTGTGTGACCAAGCTCATCGACTTGTTTGAGAAAATGGCTTTGGGTGACGCTGACGCTGTAAAAAGGGTTTATCATGAAATTGCAGCGCTCGAGCAAAAAGCAGACGATAAAAAGCACATGTTACGCGAACAATTGCCAACGGGCTTATTTATGCCGATTGAGCGCCAGGATTTATTAGATGCTCTACGTGTGCAAGACTTACTTGCAAACCGTGCTAGAGATGTAGCGGGTATTGTTGTAGGTAGAAAGCTTCGGTTTCCGGAACAAGCGGCGCAACGTGCAATTGAGTTAGTCAGAGCAACCGTTGCTACCTGCAATCAGGCGCTTAGAGTTGTTAATGAATTGGATGAGTTAATTGAAACGGGTTTTAGGGGTCATGCTGTGCGTGTTGTCGAAAAAATGCTTGTGGAACTTGATAACTTAGAATCTGAAACAGATCGTATTCAAGTGGAGTTACGTTCAGACTTATTTGCTGTTGAAAAGGATTTGTATGCAGTTGACGTGATGTTTATGTACCGTGTAATTGAGTCGATTGCGGATATTGCAGATGACGCTGAACGCGTTGGCCGTCGTTTTCAGCAAATGTTAGCAAAATAAGAGGTTTTTTAAGATGGATTACGGAACAACTTATTTAGTTCTAGCGGTTATTTTTGGTTTGTTTATGGCGTGGGGCATCGGTGCGAATGACGTGGCGAATGCCATGGCGACGTCAGTTGGCTCTAAAGCGATTACGGTTAAACAAGCGGTTATCATCGCCGGTATTTTTGAATTTGCCGGCGCTATTTTGGCCGGTGGCCAGGTAACGTCTACTATTCGAAAAGGTATCGTTGATGTAAGCGACCTCGGCGCAACGCCGGAGATTTTAGTCTTTGGTATGTTGGCGGCCTTGTTAGCAGCAGGCACGTGGTTGTTGATTGCATCTATGAAAGGTTGGCCTGTTTCTACCACGCACTCTATTGTTGGTTCTATTGTGGGTTTTGCGATCGTCGGCATTGGTATGGATGCGGTGTATTGGGGCAAGCTGGGCACTATTGTGATGAGTTGGGTGACGTCACCTTTATTAGCTGGCGTTATTGCTTTTATGTTGTTCCGTTCAATCCAAAAACTGATTTTAGATACGGATAAACCACTGGAAAACGCTAGAAAATACGTGCATTACTATGTGTTTTTAGTGGGCTTTATTTTGGCGCTTGTGACCATTATGAAAGGTCTAAAGCACGTGGGGCTAGATTTGTCGATGAGCGAGTCATTAGCGGCGGCGACCGTGTGCGGGGTGTTAATTACTTGTTTAGGTAAATACATGGTGAGTCGCGTTAAATTTGATCCTGCTGCAGATAAATATTTTCACTATGCCAATGTAGAAAAAATATTTGGTGCGTTGATGGTGTTAACGGCATGCGCCATGGCCTTTGCGCATGGCTCAAACGATGTGGCGAATGCTATTGGCCCTTTGGCGGCCATTAATAGTATTGTTATGTCAGGGGAGTTGTCGCAAAACTCACCTTTGCCGATGTGGATATTATTTGTTGGTGGCGTGGGTATTGTTTTAGGGCTGGCGATGTATGGTCGAAAGGTCATGGAAACGGTGGGTACTAAAATCACAGAATTAACACCGAGCCGTGGTTTTTGTTGCACGCTTTCTGCAGCATCTACAGTGGTATTAGCGTCGGGTATGGGCATGCCCATTTCAACGACACATACCATGGTAGGTGCAGTCTTGGGCGTGGGTATGGCGCGCGGTATTTCATCCATTAATATGGATGTAGTTCGTGGCATCTTTATGTCTTGGGTTATTACCTTGCCAATTGGTGGCGTTTTAGCCATTATCTTCTTCTTTATCCTCAAAGCGTTTTTCGGATAATCAGTGAATTCACTGGTATTTATGCGGGTAAAAGCAGCCGTTTGACCACGCTAACCTCTCCTCCCAAGCGTGTTTTTGGTTGTGATGTTTGCAAATATAACGGTTATTTTAAATTAGCCCCTTCTTGGCTTCATTTGAAGCTGTTATGCTTTTTTAATGGAATTAACCGCGACTCATAAATTATTAATCGAACAATTGGCTGACGGCAGCTTTATCTCTGGCCAACAATTAGCGGCTGAGCTTGGCGTCAGTCGTACATCCATTTGGAATTATTTAAAAACATTGGAAGCGGCCGGCTTCGAGTTACATGCCGTAAAAGGAAAAGGCACGAGGCTTAAAGTGCCAATCGAACTGCTGGATAAAGAAAAAATAACACCCATAGTTTATGCAAATAAACAGTCGCCACTAAAGCAACTAACTATATTGGATGTTTGTCCGTCGACCAATGCTTTGTTGGCTCAACAGCATGCGCTAAGAGCGCTGAAAAACGGTTCGGTTTGTATGGCAGAAATGCAGACGTCGGGTCGAGGTCGGTTAGGTAAAACATGGGTGTCACCGTATGGTCAAAACATTTACCTTTCTTTTTTATGGAATTTCAAAAGTGGCATTGCAGCCTTGTCGGGCCTGAGTTTGGCGTGTGGTGTTGCTGTATGCAATGCGCTGGAAGGGCTTGGTATGAGCGGGCATGGTCTGAAATGGCCAAATGATATTTTATGGCAGGGCAAAAAGTTAGGCGGCATTTTGGTTGAAATTCAAGGAGAAAGCCAAGGTGGTTACACGGCTATTATTGGTATTGGTATCAACTACCATATGAACTCTCAGGCATCGAATGAAATTGATCAGCCGTGGACAGATGTAAATCAAGCATACGGTAGAGCGATGGGAAGAAATACGTTAGCGGCCCGTCTTATTGAGCAAGTGCTAAACGTTCTTGACAGCTATGAAGATAATGGTTTATCACCCTATATTGAGCAATGGAATAGATTAGATAGTTATCGAGGGAAGTCAGTGCAAATTATTTCAGGCCAGTCACGTCAACAAGGTATTGCAAGTGGCATATCTGACGTTGGCGAACTTCTTCTAACGATACCAGGTGGGGAAACGCAACGTATTATGTCAGGCGAGGTTAGTCTGCGGTTAGAGGGCAATTAGATGCGCCAACTGTTTATAGATCTTGGTAATACGGCGCTGAAATGGCAAGTTGTCGACAACGGTTATTTGTTAAAGCAGGGTCGTGCGCTAAACCATATAGGTTTGGATGTTGCGTTTGCAGCACTCGAGGGCTATAGCTTTTCGACTATTCATGTTTCCAGTGTTGGAGCCGATGATTTTAATGTGCAGCTAACCACTTGGGCTGAGAAAAACAAGCAACCTTGTCCAACCTTTATTGCAAGTTCAAATGAGGCCTGCGGTGTAACTAATGGCTATAAAGATTCGAGCCAGTTAGGTGTGGATAGGTGGTTGGCTTTAATAGCGGCACATCATAAGTATTCAGGCATGCTTTGTATCGTTGATAGTGGAACGGCGTTAACAATGGACGTTGTAACGGAAAATGGGCGTCACCTAGGCGGGTACATAGTGCCGGGTTCAGAACTAATGAAAACATCTTTATTAGCCAACACCCAGAAAGTTAACGTCCAAGATTTAGAAGCGCGGGGGCAGTTTGGAACCAATACCACGCAAGCTGTTCTGTTTGGGATTAATCAAATGCTACAGGCCTTTGTGAGCAAGAAAGTGTTAGATATAGAAGCCGAATATCAGCTGAAAGTATCTACAATTTTAACCGGCGGGCATGCGCAGGCGTTAGCAGACAGTTTACCCATGCCGGTGTACGTAGAAGAAGACCTTGTGATTCAAGGGTTGCGATTGTTAGCCGAGCAAACCGTATGAAGCAATTATTTTTGTTTTTATTGCTCATCAATATCGTTTACTTTTTTTGGGGGTTCGCCAGTAAAAGCGACGCTATAAGCGTGGTCAAAAAAACACCGTTGTATAAAGAAAAGGTTTTGGAACCGCTGGTTTTGTTAAACAATAAAGCAGGCGTGGAACAGGGCGCGGTAGCTGCTGAAGTGCTCAGTCAAGCCATAGCTAAAGACTGTTTTGTCGTTGGTGATTTCTCAACTGAAGAAAGCCCGAATCAGTTACTTATTGATTTGAAGGGCGTGGACAATAAAGCAAGCATCGTGGTTTCACGAATGGTGAGTGAATACTGGGTAACATATTCATCAAATAGAGATTGGCAGCAAGCATTGCGGGATGTGGAAGAGCTGAAGGTAAAAGAGGTGACTAATCTATGGTTGGTGCCAAATGGAGATTATAAAGGCGTTATTTCATTAGGGGTTTTTGTAACGGAAGCTCGCGCTAAGGTCAGGTTAGACGAATTAAAAGAAAAACAAGTGAATGCAACTATTCTTTCGAGAGAAAAAAGTCGCTACGGTGTTAAAGTCGAAACGGAAAGGAATAAAAAATCAATACAAGACTTTTTAAATACCAGTAAGGGCGAGGGAAAAAATAGTATCCGTAAAATTACTTGTTAAGCATTGCTCCAACTTTTCATTTAGCATAGAATACTCGCCCTGATGCTGGTGTAGCTCAGTCGGTAGAGCAGCTGATTTGTAATCAGCCGGTCGGTGGTTCGAATCCTCTCACCAGCTCCATATATCTAAGGCTTAACGTTCGCGTTAAGCCTTTTTTATTGCTTAGTGTTTATTTTGGCGGATATTAAAATTTCTCTGATTGCAAAATGCACTAAATTTAGCGAAAATACACGGTTCATTCGGCAACCAGTCGATCATTTCTCTTCACGTGTTGTTAAATAATGTGAAGAGCTAGCTTTGGAAAGAATTATGAAAAAAACGATGTACGAAAAAATTTGGAATGGCCACTTTGTTCACCAAGAACCTGGTCAGGCTCCTTTGTTATATGTGGACAGGCACTTAATGCATGAGGTCACTAGTCCTCAAGCGTTTGAAGGCTTGCGCACGTCAAGCAGAAAAGTGCGCAACCCGCACAGTATTTTGGCGACAATGGATCATTGTGTACCGACTAAGAATCGTGACCTTCCTATTGCTGATCCGATTGCTAAAAAGCAAATTGAAACAATGGCCGATAATTGCGAAGAAAATGGCCTAAATTTATACGACATGGATAGCCCAGATAACGGCGTGATTCATGTGGTTGTTCCAGAGCATGGTTTTGTGCACCCAGGTATGGTGGTTGTTTGTGGCGATAGCCACACAGCAACGCACGGCGCGTTCGGTGCGTTAGCATTCGGTATTGGTACGTCAGAAGTGGAACACGTGATGGCAACCCAAACCTTGCCTCAGCAAAAATCAAAAACTATGTTGGTACAAGTTGATGGCAAATTATCTAAACATTGCACAGCTAAAGACATCGCGCTTGCGATTGTCGGTGTTACAGGAACCGCTGGCGGTACAGGTTATGTGATTGAATACGCAGGCGAGGCGATTGAAGCGTTGTCAATGGAAGGCCGTATGACGGTGTGTAATATGGCGATTGAAGCAGGTGCACGAGCAGGAATGGTAGCGCCAGACCAAAAAACCTTCGATTTTTTAGAAGGTAAAGAATTTGCGCCAAAAGGCGAGCAGTGGGATCAAGCATTAACGTATTGGAAGTCATTAGTGACAGACGAAGGCGCTGAATACGACACGACCATTACATTAAATGCAGACGATATTGGCCCGCAAGTAACGTGGGGCACGTCGCCAGAACAAGTGGTAGGTGTTAACGGTGTTGTACCTGCACCAGAAAGTTTTGATAACAAAGGCAAACGTATTGCTTGCGAAGGCGCGTTGAAATATATGGACCTTGCGGCGAATACAAAAATGACCGATATCGAAATTGATTACGTGTTCATTGGCTCTTGTACCAATGGCCGTATTGAAGATTTCCGTGATGCGGCGAACATCGCCAAAGGTACGACAGTGGCCGACGGTGTAACAGCGATTGCTGTGCCAGGTTCGTTCCACGTAAAAATTCAGGCTGAAAAAGAAGGTATCGATAAAATATTTAAAGACGCGGGTTGGGAATGGCGCGAGCCAGGTTGTTCCATGTGCTTAGCAATGAACGGCGATGAACTAAAAGATGGCCAGCGTTGCGCATCAACATCAAACCGTAACTTCGAAGGTCGTCAAGGCAAAGGTGGCCGTACGCATTTAGTGTCACCAGCCATGGCAGCGGCAGCGGCAGCAGCCGGTCGTTTCGTTGACATCAGCAAATTAGGTTAAGATTATGGATCAATATAAAAAACACGAAAGCGTTGCGGCCTTAATGAACCGCAGTAACGTTGATACCGACCAAATTATTCCGAAACAGTTCTTGAAAAAAGTTGAACGAAGCGGCTTTGGCGTGCATTTATTTCACGATTGGCGCTTTAACGACGACGGCGTTACTGAGAACCCTGATTTTGAATTAAACAAGCCAGCGTTTAAAGGCGCAAAGGTTCTTGTAGCAGGTGATAACTTCGGTTGTGGTTCTTCTCGTGAACACGCGCCTTGGGCGATTGCCGATTACGGCTTTAACACCATCATCTCAACCAGTTATGCGGATATTTTTTACAACAACTGTTTTAAAAATGGCATTTTAGCCATCGTTGTTGATGAGAAGCAATTAGACGCGTTGATGCAAGAAATTAATGCAAATGAAGGCGTCAGCTTTGTGGTCGATCTCGAAAATCAAGAAGTGACTACGCCTGCGGGTAACGGCTTTAAATTTGAGATTGACCCGTTCCGTAAAGACAATATGTTGAAAGGCTTAGACGATATCGGTTTAACCCTAAAACACGTGGATAAAATCAGCGAGTTTGAAGAACAGCACAAGCAACAGTTCCCTTGGCTTTGGGCATAACGGAACCCTAACGGTATAAAAAGATGGCTTCTCGATACATCCAAATAATGGATACCACCTTGCGTGATGGTGAACAAACGCAGGGCGTGTCGTTTTCACCTGCCGAAAAAGTCAGTGTGGCAAAAGCATTGTTGGAATCGCTGCGAGTGGACCGTGTAGAAGTAGCATCCGCGTGTGTGTCTGAAGGCGAGCAAGAGGCCGTTCGTAATATTAACGAATGGGCGCAAGCAGAAGGCTTTGGAGATGCGGTTGAAGTGCTGGGTTTCTCTGATCATAAACGCAGCGTCGATTGGATTGTCGCGGCGAATGGCAGGGTCATCAACCTGCTAACCAAAGGCAGCGAAAAGCATTGTCGTGAGCAATTAGGCAAGACCCTAGAGCAACACGTAGAACAAGTGTTAAACACAGTTAATTACGCCTTAGAGCAAGGCTTAAAGGTGAACGTGTACTTAGAAGACTGGTCGAATGGGTATGCTGATAGCCCTGACTATGTGTTTGCCTATATGGACGCGATTAAAGATGCTGGTATCGATCATTTTATGTTGCCAGATACCTTGGGTGTGATGTCGCCGGAAGAAGTGTTTGATGCGTTGAGTGATATGTGTACACGTTATCCAGACACACAGTTCGATTTCCACCCTCATAATGATTATGGCCTAGGCACAGCGAATATTATGGCTGCGGTTCGTGCAGGCGTCAGTGCGATTCATTGCACGGTTAATTGCTTGGGTGAACGAGCGGGCAATGCGTCGGTGTCAGAAGTTACCGTTGTGCTGCGTGATAAAATGGGCATGGAACTGTCTATTGATGAAAGCAACATTGTTCGCTTGAGTAATATGGTTGAAAATTTCTCGGGTAAATGGGTAGCAGCTAATGCACCTATTATTGGTGATGATGTATTTACCCAAACAGCGGGAATTCATGCTGATGGCGATAAAAAAGGCGGGCTTTACGAAAGTAAATTAAGCCCCGAACGTTTTTCTAGAATACGCAGTTATGCGTTAGGAAAAATGGCTGGTAAGGCATCGCTCAGTAATAACTTAGAACGACTTGGCATAACTTTATCGGAAGAAAATCAGAAAAAAGTACTGGAAAGAATTGTTCGTTTAGGCGATTCCAAACAAACGATTACCACAGAAGATTTACCGTTCATCATTGCCGACGTTTTAGAAAGTGAAAATTACAAACATATTAAATTGCTCGATTGCTCAATTACCAGTCGTTTAGACGAGTCATCTATGGCAACGATCAGTGTCAATGTGAAAGGTAACGAGCATGAATCAACAGGCAATGGTAACGGTGGTTTTGATGCGTTTATCAATGCCGTTAATAAAGTACTGGTTGATTATGATGTGGTGTTACCTGAACTGGTCGATTATGAAGTGAGAATTCCCAAAGGTGGGCATACTAGCGCATTAACCGAGTGTGTGATTACTTGGGATGACCCATTCAAAAAGCGCAAAACTCGCGGTGTGCATTCTAACCAAGTATTTGCGTCTATATCTGCTGCTGTACGGATGATTAATATTCAGTTGCATGAAAAAACGTAAATATTAGAGTCATTTGAACTTTACAAAGCTTAGTCAATGTAAGGCTTTAGTGTAGTACCTATTATTAGCGAACAGAAAATTGCAAACTCAAAAGTGATAGTATAGTATCACTTTATGAAAATTGAATTAGTGGCCACATTAAAACGCCAAGCGACTAAAATATTAGCTGAATTACATGATTCAAAAGAGCCTGTGCTCATCACTGAACATGGGAAACCATCTGCATACCTTGTTGATGTTGACGATTATGAGATGATGCAGAATCGCATGGAAATTTTGGATGGTATAGCGAAAGGTGAGGCGGCCATTTTAGAAAATCGTGTTTATACCCATGCACAAGCGAAAGCTAAAATGAATAAATAGCTCAAGTAATTTGGACCGAGCCAGCTTTATCTGACCTTAACGCAATAGCGGAATATATCGCTTTAGATAAACCAAGCGCCGCAATTAATTTAGTGCAAAAAGTTTTTTCTAGTATAAATCAGCTTGAGCAGTTTCCAACGTTAGGCCGTAAGCCATCCGAAATTAAAGAATCAAGATATTTAGAAATTCTTGTAAATCCCTGCCGTATTTTTTATCGTATAGAAGTTGATAAGGTATACATTCTATACGTTATGAGAAGCGAAAAGAAATTACGACAATATTTACTGAATGTAAGGGAAAACAGTGAATAATTTTACTGGGATAGAAGTTAAGCTGGAATTTAGGACGTGAACGTTTTCTGATGACAAAATGCACACGTGATGCTATTGTTCTTATAATGAAGGTATATTCTTGGAATTTAGAAAAGAATGAATTGCTCCAAAAAGAGCGAGGCGTATCGTTTGAAGAGATAGTTCTCAATATTCAGTTAGGTAATGAGGTGGCAATATATGATCATCCAAATTCGAAGAAATACCCTAATCAAAAAATATCAGTTGTATTAATTGAGGATTATGCATATTTGGTTCCTTACGTTGAAGATAAGAATCAAATATTTCTTAAAACGATTATTCCTAGCCGAAAAGCGACTAAGGAGTATATAGGTGATGAAAATGGCTAAATTAGACCCATATGAAAAAGAGATTCTTGAAGCATTTGACTCGGGAAAGTTGAAAAAACCTAAGTCAGAAAAACAGCAAATTAAGCGTCATGTACCTGCTGCTGAAGCAACATTTAAAAAAGATGCACGTATAAACATTAGGCTCTCATCGAGGGACTTGCGATCTTTACAGGCTAAAGCGCTCATGGAAGGTATGCCGTACCAAACATTTGTATCCAGTATTCTGCATAAGTTTATCGATGGTAAGCTTGTCGATAAATCAGTTAACAAGTAGCTAAGCGGTCTTAAAAGATAAAACCGCTTAGCATAGTGTTAAACCGTCGGCATAGCCTTTAACTTCTCTACAACTTTGTCACCAAATTCAACGGTGCTGATCATGTTAACGCCTGAACCGGGGTTAGACAGGTCAGCTGTTGAGTAGCCATCGGTGAAGACGGCTTGCATGGCACTCCAAACATTTTTGGATTCTTCAACCATGCCAAAGCTGTATTCAAGCATCATGGCAACAGAGCCAATCATTGAATACGGGTTGGCCATGTTTTTGCCAGCAATATCAGGAGCCGAGCCGTGAGATGGTTCGTAATACGCTTTGTCGTCACCTAAGCACGCTGAAGGCATTAAGCCAAGCGAGCCTAAAATACCGCCGCCTTGGTCACTTAAAATATCCCCAAACATATTTTCCATTACCATCACGTCGAATTGTGTTGGTTTCAAGCAAAGCAATGTCGCCACGGCATCTACCAAAATATTAATCACTTTAACTTCTGGGTATTCAACCGCCACTTCTTCCATAATTTCATTCCACAACACGGATGACTTTAATACGTTGCTTTTATGAATGTTGTGCAACACTTTCTTGCGGCTGTTGGCCATTTTAAAAGCATGGTGCATAATTTGGCGAATTTGCGCTTCGTCGTATTCCAATGTTTCTTTAACGTAACGTAAGCCTTTATCGTTCACGCCCACTTCTTTTTTACCAAAGTATAAGCCGCCAACTAATTCACGAATCATAATTAAATCAATGCCATCACCGATAATTTCTGGTTTTAGGGGTGAAAAGTGCGCAAGGCCTTTAGGTAATGATACCGGGCGGTAGTTTGCGTAGGTGTTGTAGCGTTTACGCATGGGTAACAAGGCGCCACGTTCGGGTTGTTTGTCGATGGGGATTTTTTTAGATTCCTCATGGCTTAAACCAATCGGGCCTTTAATAATCGCATCAGCTTCATCGCAGATGTCTTTAGTGGCTTGTGGAAACGCATCACCAGTTTCAAAATAAGCACACGCACCAAATAAAGCAGGCATTAACTCGAATGTTACATCGTTACGTTCTTCAACGAGCTTAAGAACTTTAATAGCTTCTTCCATAATTTCTGGGCCAATACCATCGCCAGCCATAACGGCAATTTTGTAATTTTTCATGAGTTTACCTATTGAATTTATAAATATAAACGGCGTATTTTACGCGACTAAGCCTATGTGTGCCATTATCACTTAGATTGTTTTTAAGTCTGTGGGTGCATAACGTATAATCACGGGCTTTATAGAATCACGAAGAGAAACTTATGGCTTTAAATTGCGGTATTGTGGGCTTACCAAACGTGGGTAAATCAACCCTGTTTAATGCATTAACAAAAGCAACGATTGCAGCGGAGAATTACCCGTTTTGCACCATCGAACCAAATACTGGCATTGTGCCTGTGCCCGATGAGCGTTTAGATAAATTAGCGGCCATTGTGAAACCTGAGCGTGTGTTGCCAACCACCTTTGAGTTTGTGGATATTGCAGGCCTAGTGGCTGGCGCATCAAAAGGTGAAGGCTTAGGTAATCAATTTTTGGCCAATATTCGTGAGTCTGATGCGATTGCACATGTAGTGCGTTGTTTTGAAGACGATGATGTGATTCATGTCGCAGGAACGATTGACCCATTAGCCGATATTGAAGTGATTCAAACCGAATTGGCGTTAGCTGATATGGCCTCTCTTGAGAAAGCGGTTGTTAAGGCTACTAAAGCGTCAAAATCAGGCAATAAAGACGAGTTAAAAAACAAAGTGTTTTTAGAAAAAGTGCTTAAGCATTTGGATGAAACGATGACGCTAAAAACGTTAGATGCCACAGAGGACGAATTACTGTCACTGGCAGGTTATCAGCTGTTAACGTTGAAGCCTATGTTGTACATAGCAAATGTTCAAGATGATGGTTTTGAGAATAATCCGTTTTTGGACACAGTAACAAATCTAGCAAATGAGCAAGGTGCAGCCGTTGTTGCTGTATGTGCAGCGATGGAAGCCGAGATTATTCAGCTGGAAGAAGATGAGCGGATCGAATTTTTAGAAGAAATGGGTTTAACAGAACCAGGTTTAAACCGCGTGATTAGAGCGGGTTATGACTTATTAAACCTACAAACTTACTTTACTGCCGGTGTTAAAGAAGTACGCGCTTGGACGGTTAAAAAAGGCGCAACCGCCCCACAAGCAGCAGGTGTGATCCACACCGATTTTGAAAAGGGTTTTATCCGTGCAGAAATTACAGCCTATGAAGACTTCATCAAATACAACGGTGAGCAAGGCGCAAAAGAAGCTGGAAAACTAGGTGTTCAAGGTAAGGAATACATCATGCAAGACGGTGATGTAACGCATTTTAGGTTTAATGTATAGAACTTGGCGTGTATATGCTTGTTTGGCTTGACAAAATAAGCTGAAACCACGAAAATTCACGTCCTTCAAAGTATGGTCATGTAGCTCAGCTGGTTAGAGCACGGCATTCATAATGCCGGGGTCGGTGGTTCAAGTCCACCCATGACCACCAATCAAGTGTTTTATAAAGTCCAAAAAAGTCCTCTAGCCCCATATGTAAGGGGCTTTTTATTGCCTTGTAGTCCTCCATAGCTTATTGTTGTCCAGTAATGTCCTGAAATAACTTGGGGTAACTTTGCGGGGTAACTGTGTTTAAGTCATACCTGTTACCCCACTTTTGGAGTGTAATATGTCATTAACTGATACAGCTATTCGCAAGGCTAAGCCTAGAGATAAGCCTTATAAACTATACGATGAGAGAGGGCTTTTTTTGCTCGTCAACCTCAAGGGTGGCAAATGGTGGCGCTTTAAATATAGATTTGATGGGAAGGAGAAGCAGTTATCTTTAGGTGTTTACCCTGATGTCGGTTTAAAAGACGCACGAGAATTAAGGGATGATGCTCGTAAACAAGTTGCTGCAGGAATAAACCCGAGTGAGAACCGTAAGGCTAAGAGGCTGACTAGAAATACACAATCAGCTAACACATTTGAAGTAATTGCTAGGGAGTGGGTATCTAATAAATCGAGTGGTTGGGTAGATGAACATACCAAGAGAATTATTGGCAGATTGGAAAAAGGAGTTTTTCCTTACATAGGTAGCATGCCTATTGTAGATATAAATGCTCCTAAGTTGCTTGAGGTCGTGCGTCGTATTGAGGAAAGGCCCGCCGTTGAGACTGCGCACATTGCGGTAGCCGAGTGACTGCAAGGTGAGCATGCCGG
>DUCS01000023.1:0-928 GCA_012959695.1 Cycloclasticus sp. | reverse complement strand
GCGCACAGGGTGCTTGGCAGCTGTGGTCAAATATTTCGATATGCCGTAGCAACTGGACGTGCCGAACGAGATATTTCTGTTGATTTAAGAGGTGCGTTAAAGCCAAAGAAAAAGGAACATTTTGCGGCAGTTACAGACCCGAAAGGGGTAGGTATATTGTTGAGGAAATTGGGTGGTTATCAAGGCACATTGGTTGTTAGTAACGCATTAAAGTTTGCACCGCTAGTTTTTGTTCGACCGAAAGAGCTTAGGACGGCAAGGTGGGAAGATATGGATTTTGAGAAGGCGGAATGGCGCTTTTTCATAACAAAGACGAAGGTTGAACACGTTGTTCCTTTGTCTCGTCAGACGTTGTCAGTTCTTAATGCCTTGCTACCTGTTACTGGCTCTGGTGTTTATGTGTTCCCTAGTTTAAGGTCGCCTAGAGGCGACCGTCCTATGAGCGATAATGCAGTTTTGTCAGCGATGAGGTCTTTAGGAATTAGCAAAGAAGTGATGACTGGTCATGGGTTTAGAGCAATGGCGCGTACATTGCTTGATGAGGAATTAGGTTTTCGTCCCGACTTCATTGAACATCAACTGGCTCATGCAGTGAGGGACCCAAACGGACGTGCATATAATCGAACTGCACACTTGGAAGAGCGAAAAAAGATGATGCAGGTATGGGCTGATTACCTTGATGAGTTAAAGGTGTCGCCAACATGAAAAAAAAGAAATCAATAGGGTTAGAGCCTCTTAGGATAGGTCTGTTAATGTCAGATGAAGAAAAGAAAGAACTTTGTTCAGATAGGGCAGGTGAAGAAATCAGAAGGATGATGGTTTTGGCTGAGAAATTGGGTTTTCAACAGCCGTTTAACTGGTATCAAGTGGCGTTGAAACTTGCCAGAAAACATGTTCCTGAACTGAAAGAGAATGTAAAAGACGGTGC
>DUCS01000022.1 GCA_012959695.1 Cycloclasticus sp. | reverse complement strand
AAACACAGCTTTTCAAGCGTTTGTCTAAACCGCCAAAAGGTTGAATGATCTGGGACGGATTCTGCAATATCAAGCCCCGTCCACACAACAGATACCTTGCCGCTACACGGCCGACCTATCAACCCTTTACGCCGTAGACCAATAACGAAACCGTTGGACGTGGGCATAGGCGCTATTAATGCCTTGTTAACGGTAGGGCGAGGGCAGCGTTTAGGCTTGTTCGCGGGCAGTGGCGTGGGTAAAAGTGTCCTCTTGGGTATGATGACCCGTTATACCAATGCCGATGTCATTGTTGTTGGTCTGATTGGTGAGCGTGGGCGTGAAGTGAATGAATTCGTTAGAAAAACATTAGGCGCTGAAGGCATGGCACGAGCAGTTGTTGTCGCCACGCCAGCGGATCATCCGCCCTTGATGCGTATGCACGGAGCAATGTTGGCTACCAGTATTGCTGAGTATTTTCGTGACCAGGGTAAAAATGTTTTATTGTTAATGGATTCCTTAACGCGCTATGCGCAAGCGCAGCGAGAAATTGCGTTAGCCATTAATGAGCCGCCGGCAACAAAAGGTTATCCGCCCTCTGTGTTTAGTAAGTTGCCAAGTTTAGTTGAGCGTGCGGGTAATTCAGATGAAGGTGATGGTTCGATCACGGCATTTTATACCGTGTTAACAGAAGGTGATGATTCAAACGACCCCATTGCCGATGCCAGTCGAGCCATCCTTGACGGTCATATTCATTTGTCTCGGTCGTTAGCGGAGGCAGGACACTTCCCTGCCATCGATATGGAAGCATCCGTCAGTCGCTTGATGATAGAGGTTACACCAGAAGAGCATCAAGATATGGCGCGAGAGTTTAGAAAAATCAATTCAACCTATCCAACAAAATGCTGACTTGATAAATGTTGGCGCCTATCAATCAGGTTCCAATGTGGCGGTTGATCAAGCGGTTGATATGCATGAATCAATGTTAAACTTCTTACAACAACGATTGACTGAGGCGGTAGATTTTGACGAAAGTATTGAAGGTCTGCGAGATGTATTGGCGCAAGGTAAATCTGTCGCAGTTGCAACGGGTGTATAAGTGGGCAGCATGGTAAAAAAGTCAAAAAGGTTCGAGCCAGTTAAAGAAATGGCCAAGCACAAAGAAACCGCAGCCGTGGTTAGAATGAACCAGTCGGCTGTAGAACAGCAAGAATCGCTAGACCAGCTTGAAAAATTAAGGGGTTATAGAGACGAGTACTTAGTTCAGTTTAAATTGAAAGGACAAAACGGCATGTCTGCATCGAGGCTGCAAGAGTACCAAACCTTTGTGCAAAAATTGGATTGTGCGATAGAAGAGCAAATCAAAACGGTTCAAAGCGTGAAAATCAAAGTGGATGAGCACAAAAAAGCCTTCAAAAAGACCAACAGCCGCAAAAAAGTGGTTGAAAAACTCATTGAGAAATCTAAACAACAAGAAATGATTGTTGAAGGGCGCAAAGAGCAAAACGAAGCCGATGACAGGGTTTTTAAAGGGTCAACTTTCGATTAAGCAAGTTGATATAAAGTGCTTAGTCAACACGACGGGCATTTTTATTTTTTTTCTAGCGACTCCTGTCCTATAATGCACCCATGAATATTTCAGAGTTGTTAGAGCAAGGCGTTAATTTGATGCTGCTTGGGATGGGAATGGTTTTTTTCATCTTAGGCTTGTTGGTTGTTATTATTAAGGGAGTATCAACCTTAATTTTGAAGTATGAACCGGCTGTAGAACACTCAGTTAACCCACCGGGTTCTAATCGTATAAATGACGACATCGTTGCAGCCATCTCGATTGCTGTCGAACGTTTCCGCTCCAAATAAAATAAATATTATGACGAATCCATTAAAAATTACAGACGTCGTTTTGCGCGACGCACACCAATCTCTTTTTGCCACACGTTTACGCATTGAGGATATGTTACCCATCGCTGAAAAGTTGGATAAGATTGGTTATTGGTCGCTCGAAACATGGGGTGGCGCAACGTTTGATTCTTGTATTCGTTATTTGGGTGAAGATCCTTGGGAGCGTTTGCGTTTATTAAAAGCAGCGATGCCTAATACGCAACAGCAAATGTTGCTACGTGGCCAAAACTTGTTGGGCTATCGGCATTATGCGGATGATGTAGTGCGTAAATTTGTCGAACGTGCTGCCGAAAATGGCATGGACGTTTTCCGTATATTCGACGCAATGAACGACGTTCGTAACCTTGAAACCGCCATTAAAGCAACGATTGAAGTGGGTAAACACGCGCAAGGTACTATTTCATATACGCAGAGCCCCGTTCATACCCTAGAAGGTTGGGTTGATATGGGTAAAAAGCTCGAAGATGCTGGTTGTCACTCGATTGCCATTAAAGACATGGCAGGCTTGCTAAGACCGTATGACGCAGCTGAATTGGTTAAACGTTTAAAAGCAGAATGTGACGTGCCGATTGCATTGCATTGTCATGCAACAACCGGCATGAGTGTCGCAACCTGTCTAAAAGCGGTGGATGCGGGTCTTGATATGCTGGATACCGCGATTTCGTCGATGAGCATGACCTACGGGCATTCACCGACAGAGACGTTTATTGCTATGTTGGAAGGCACCGAGCGTGCGACAGGGCTTGATATTGAAGCGGTCGAAGAAATTGCGGCTTACTTTAGAGAAGTTCGTCCTAAATATGCAGAGTTTGAAGGTTCTTTAAAAGGGGTTGATTCAAGAATTCTTATCGCACAAGTACCAGGCGGCATGTTAACGAACCTTGAAAGTCAGCTAAAACAACAAAATGCGGGCGACAAAATTGATGAAGTATTAGCAGAGATTCCAATTGTTCGTAAAGACCTCGGTTACTTGCCACTCGTCACGCCAACCTCACAAATTGTTGGCACCCAAGCGGTTATGAACGTGTTAATGGGTGAGCGATATAAATCCATCAGCAAAGAAACAGCGGGTGTATTAAAAGGTGAGTACGGCGAAACGCCAGCGGCTGTAGATGCGGAATTGCAAACACGTGTTTTAGACGGTGCAGAGGCTATCACCTGTCGTCCAGCTGATTTAATTGATGATGAGTTGGATGTTTTAATTACTGATCTAGAGGCCAAAGCGAAAGAGGGTGGCTTGCAGTTGGCCGAACAAAGCATTGATGACGTTCTAACCTATGCTTTATTCCCACAAGTGGGTTTGGACTTCATTAAAAACAGGCATAATCCAGATGCGTTTGAACCGGTACCAACGGGCTTAAAAACAGTCAGTGCTGCTGACGCGGGTCCTGAGACATACGATGTTGAAGTAAAAGGAAAGGTGTATAGCGTAACGGTTGGAGCCAGTGGCTCAATTGATAATATCGCGCCAGCTGGGAATGCGGCGCCGTCGTTATCGTCTATACCCGCTCAATCTGCTCCGTCTGGCGTATTTTGTCAGAACGATCCGTTATTGTCGCCAATGGCCGGCAATATCATACGTATTGGTGTCGCTGCGGGTGACGACGTGCACGAAGGTGACGTGGTGATTATTCTAGAAGCGATGAAAATGGAAACTGAAATTCGGGCGCATATTGAAGGCCAAATCTCAGATGTTTTCGTAAAAGAAGGTGAGTCTATTCCTGCAGGCGCACCCCTCATTTTAATTTGTTAGGTTGAGATAATGGACAGCGGCGTATTACAAATTTGGCAATCCACCGGCATTGCTAACTTCGAATGGGGCAACGTGTTGATGATAGGCATTGGCTTGTTATTGATTTATTTAGCGATTGCAAAAAAGTTTGAACCGTTATTATTATTGCCGATTGGCTTTGGCGGTATTTTGGCGAATATCCCTATTGCCGGTATGAGCGGCCCTGATGGGTTGCTAGGTATTTTGTACCATATGGGCGTCGATACCGGCTTGTTTCCACTGCTAATTTTTATGGGCGTTGGTGCACTAACCGACTTTGGCGCGCTTATCGCCATGCCCAGTTTATTGGTACTTGGGGCGGCGGCTCAATTTGGAATTTTTGCCACATTACTCGGTGCTTTGGCGATGAACATGATTCCTGGCATGGAATTTAGTTTAGCAGACGCCTCTGCGATTGCGATTATTGGGGGTGCGGATGGCCCCACGGCCATTTTCTTGGCGTCAAAATTAGCGCCGGACTTACTGGGTGCTATCGCGGTAGCTGCATATTCTTACATGGCGTTAGTGCCGCTTATTCAGCCGCCTATTATGCGTGCCTTAACCACCGAGGCGGAGCGCAAAGTTGAGATGAAACACCTTCGGCACGTTACCAAGAAGGAAAGGATTATCTTCCCATTAATTATTTTGACCGTGGTGATATTGTTTTTACCCGCATCAGCGCCGCTTATTGGCATGTTAGCGTTTGGTAATTTAATGCGCGAAAGTGGCGTGGTCGACCGTTTAAGCTCCACGGCGCAAAATGAGTTAATCAACATTGTGACGATTTTTCTCGGCCTGGCGATTGGTTCGAAACTGTCTGCTGACAAATTCTTAACGGCTGAAACGTTAGGTATTCTAGTTTTGGGTATGGCTGCGTTTTCAATCGGTACAGCCGGCGGTGTCCTGATGGGCAAGGTGATGCATAAAGTTACCGGCGGTAAGGTTAACCCATTGATTGGTGCGGCGGGTGTATCAGCGGTACCAATGGCAGCGCGTGTGGTTAATAAAGTTGGTTTGGAAGCTAACCCGAATAACTTTTTATTAATGCACGCAATGGGGCCGAATGTGGCGGGTGTGATTGGCTCTGCAGTCGCGGCAGGTGTTTTGTTGGCAATTGCAGGTTAGTTAACCGTTAAAGCTTGTTCGAGCGGTTGTCTTTATTGCTTAATTTGAAGGTGATGCTTTTGTTTCTACCTGCCTCTTTGGCTTGGTAAAGTGCCGTGTCGGCTTGTTTGAAAAGCTCAATATCATTGAGTGAGTCACCAGAAAGGGCAGCAATACCCGCGCTGACAGTAATAACGTGTTTCACGTCTGATTTTATGTGCTTAATCTCGAGTGACTTGATGCTTAAGCGTATTTTTTCGGCGACCTGATACGCACCAAAGATGTCAGTGGATGGCAATAAGACGACAAACTCTTCCCCTCCAAAACGTCCTGAAAAATCGGTGCTTCGCGGAAGCGATTCCGAGATTACTTGGGCAATGCGTTTTAAAACGACATCACCTAGATCATGACCATAATAGTCGTTGTATTGTTTAAAGGAATCCACGTCTAACATAATCAAGGCCAATGGCTTGGTGGACCTTTTAGCGGTATTAATTTCGTCGATGAGACGTTCCTCATAGGCGCGGCGGTTTGCTATTTTAGTCAGCGGGTCTGTTTCGCTTAGTTTTTTATAGCGCGCCCTTGCTTCTTCAAGTTCATGGGTTTGTTCGATTAGTCGACGTTCGCTTTCTTTACGTTGACTGAGATCTCGAATAATTAAATTAAACCGGTGGTCTCCAAATACACCAGTGTCTGTCATGGCTAGCTCTGTACAGGTATTAAGTAAGAGTCCTTGTGTATAGCATCATCTTCAATGTATGCGTTTGTGTCTTCACCACCTTGTTTGGCGTTGGCACCTAAGGTGACTAAGTGGTTAAAACTTATCGTTAATAATGTCGGCTTCTTTGTAGCCAAATAGCAATGAGGCGCCCTTATTGAAAGCAGTAATGACGCCATCATCATTCATAACGACAATGGCATCTATTGCAGAGCTAATTAGCGAGTCATGCACGGTTGTTTTATGGGTTAATAATACGTCGCCAATTTTTATTCCCTTGAGCAGCAGGCTGATTAAAATGACAGCAAATAGACCCAGCATGAGGGTTAGAGCGAACGATATTTGTTGCTTGCTCTTAATGTCTATTTGAAGGCCACCGGTAATGCGGGCATTTTCATTTTCAACCATGGTTATAATATCGGAGACAATAGCCCGCATGGGTACTTGGTTTGGAATAGCTTGTTCAAACAATAATGTGGCAGCGGTGTCCTTATCGTCTTCAATTAGAAGGTTAATGACTTTATGTTGGTTGATTGAATTGGCGGTAGTGAGGTTATATAGTTCACCTAGCGCCTTAACTTGCGGGGGTGTTAATGGCAGTGCTTTTAATGCATCTCGGTTGCGTCTAAAAAAAGCGCCTTGTCTGTTCATTTGTATATTTAACTCATCCAATATAAAGGCGTCTTTCTCATTAAGCATGGTTAGTAAGAGGTAAGAACGAGCCCGAAGGTTTTGGGATATTGCATTGATTAACGTGCTTTTTTGCTGCATGGTGGTGATTGATTGCGACGACTTTTTTTGCAGTTCGGTGGATTGCAGTTGAATGTAATATAATGCCGCGCCAACAAGCAAGCAGAATGCAAAAAGAGCAAGTACATACAGACTTTTATTTGTTCTAACCATTTAAATTGCCAAACTTTTTAATCAATGTCATTAGTTAAGAATAGCAGAGAACCTTAATGTTACCGTCAAAAAATGATAAATAGACAACTATCCGTTGCGCCCATGATGGATTGGACAGACAGGCATTGCCGTTATTTGCACCGTTTGTTGTCACCCCATGCCCTGCTGTATACCGAAATGGTAACGACAGGTGCTCTGTTGCATGGCGATAAACAACGTTTCTTGATGTTCGATGAATTTGAGCAACCGCTTGCATTGCAAATTGGTGGTAGCAATCCGTCAGAGATGGCTCAATGTGCAGAATTTGCGCAGCAAGAAGGCTATCAAGAGGTCAATATTAATGTCGGTTGCCCGAGTGATCGTGTGCAAAATGGCGGTATTGGCGCATGTTTAATGTCTGAGCCGCAATTAGTTGCACAATGCGTTAGCGAAATGCGAGACAAGGTTGATATACCCATCACGGTTAAAACGCGTATTGGCATAGATGATTTTGATTCGGTAGAGTTTTTATTAAATTTTGTCGATACGGTATCTAAAGCCGGTTGCGAGATCTTCATCATTCACGCGCGTAAAGCGATATTGAAGGGGCTGTCTCCAAAAGAAAACAGAACCGTCCCGCCGCTTAACTATGACCGAGCGTATTTAATTAAGCGTGAATTTCCGCATTTATCGGTTGTTGTTAATGGAGGTGTTAAAGCAGTTGAGGATATTAAGCAACACTGGAATAAGCTAGACGGTGTGATGATTGGGCGAGAGGCTTATCACAACCCTTTCTTTTTGGCGAAAATTGAACAGCAATTGTTCAATGAGGGTGCGCTAGATAGAGAGGCGGTATTGCACGAATTTATACGCTATGTAGATAGGCAGTTGACAATGGGTGTTTCTTTGCAACATATGACGCGGCATATTCTTGGCTTGTTTGCAGGGCAGCCGGGTGGAAAATATTGGCGGCGATACCTAAGTGAGAACGCGCGACATAAAAATGCGGGGTCAGACGTATTGCTGGCGGCACTTGAAGAAATGGCGCCTCATCAAGCCAATTTAGTGGCGTCCAATTAACGATATAGCGGTATACTTGGCTAAATTTTAAGCACAAGAAAATGATGGAAAAATTCTACAAAGGCATAATTTCAAACATTGGTGAAGACGTGAATCGCCAAGGGCTTGTTGATACGCCAAAGCGTGCGGCAAAGGCGATGTCATTTTTAACCAGCGGTTATCAACAATCGTTAGGTGAGATAGTGAATGGTGCTATTTTTGATTCCAATGCGGATGATATGGTGATTGTGAAAAACATAGAGTTGTATTCTATGTGTGAGCATCATTTACTGCCGTTTATTGGCAAATGCCACGTGGCTTATTTGCCGAATGGTAAAGTGCTTGGCTTGTCTAAAGTGGCAAGAATTGTTGATATGTTTGCACGACGTTTACAAATTCAAGAACAATTGACGACGCAAATTGCAGACTCCCTTTTAGAAGTAACCGGTGCTAAAGGTGTGGCAGTTGTCGTTGAGGCGAAACACCTATGCATGATGATGCGAGGTGTCGAAAAACAAAATTCACAAATGACGACCTCAAGCATGTTGGGACAGTTCCGCAAAAATTCAGAAACACGCGCAGAGTTTTTAAGCCTACTCAAAATGGCTTAACTCAGTTTAATTGACCGTTTAAATGAAAAAGACAGCTGTATTATTGGTTAATTTAGGCACGCCAGAGGCACCGACAGAAGACGCTGTCCGTGAGTATTTACGCGAGTTTTTATGGGACCCACGTGTGGTGCAAATTCCGCACTTTATTTGGTGGTTTATTCTTAATTTAGTTGTTTTAAGAAAGCGCCCTGCAGAATCGGCCAAAGCATACCAAAAAGTGTGGACAGATGAAGGCTCACCGTTGATGGTTTTTTCTAAACGCATCCATCATGCTTTGCAAACGAAAGCAGATCACGAACAAAAGGGGCGCTATAAATTCGTACTGGCCATGCGTTATGGCAAACCATCCATTGCATCGATGATGGCAGAAATCAAAGAATATGAGCCAGACAATATTATATTTTTACCCTTGTACCCACAATTTGCGACATCCAGTACTGGAACCGCTTGGTATGCATTTCGGCGTTCATATGCGCGTTGGGAAAATGCGCCAAGCAGTAAAACAATTTTGGATTACCACGATAATGATGCCTACATTACGGCGTTGGCGAGTAGTGTAAAACAACATTGGGCGAACAACGGTCAAGCAGAATGTTTGCTTCTCTCGTTTCATGGGGTGCCAGAAAGAACCATTAGGCAAGGTGATCCGTACTTGAGCCATTGCACTAAAACAACCGAACTGTTGGTTGCAAAATTAGGCTTGGAGCCGTTGCAATGGCGCTTAGTATTTCAATCGCGATTTGGTAAGGCAAAGTGGATACAGCCGTATTGCGTTGATGTATTGCACGAACTGGCTGAAGAAGGCATCAAAAGCATTGATGTCATTTGCCCGGGATTCGCTGCGGATTGTTTGGAAACGCTAGAAGAAATTGCATTGCAAAATCGTGAGGTTTTTCTACAAGCAGGTGGTGAAAGCTATCGTTATATTCAAGCGTTAAATGATAACGTTGAGCATATTGATGCGCTTTATTCGTTAGTAGAGGACAATGATACTGAAACGCTGGTTATTGAGGAGGAGTCATAATGGCAAGTTTTTTTGGTGAAGGATCGGATTGTCCCTTTTGTAAAATGATGCGAAGTATGGCGTTTAGTGGCATTGGCGCAGCTATTGGTGGCGGCATAGGCAGCTTGCTTGATTTACAAAAAGTTGACGTTTGGATGTGTGCCTTAGGCGGCGCGTTTGTGATGGTTTTTCTTGTGATGAAAAAATTGGAAAAATCATGAAGTTTGCATTGTTGACATTATTGATTCTATTCGCAAACGGTTGCTCAGAAGAGCAGCAAAATAAGATTTCTCGTTTGGGTGTGAGTTGGTTGGAAGGCGATTATAAGGTCACTTTTATTGAAGGCTCTTATAAAAAAGAATGGGCCGTTAAAGAGAGCAAAGTAACGTCTGACCCTCAAAAAGGTTATTACTTTTTTTGGGTGAAAAAAGACGGTAAAAGTAAGTATGTTCAGGTTCCTATTGCGCGCACGATTATAGAAGAGATATAGCTCGAGTCATGTGTGAATTACTGGGGATGAGCGCTAATGTGCCAACGGATATTTGCTTTAGTTTCAGCGGGCTTATTAAACGAGGCGGTGAAACAGGGTCACATAAAGATGGTTGGGGTATCGCGTTTTATGAAGGGAAGGGCTACCGCTCTTTTCACGACCCAATTGCCAGTGCTGATTCTGAAGTGGCCAAATTCATCCAGCAATACTCAATCAAAAGTACGCAAGTTATTTGTCATATAAGAAAGGCCAATAGAGGACGTGTTTGCCTTGAGAATACGCACCCTTTTTCACGTGAGTTATGGGGGCAAGTGTGGTCATTTGCACATAATGGCCAGTTGAAAGGCATTAAAAAGAAGCCGCTGAACGGTTATTTACCCATTGGCACAACAGACAGCGAATATGCCTTTTGTTGGATGCTTGGGCGTCTTCGCGCAGAATTTTCAAATAAGCCGACGAGTAAAGTAAAACTTAGAAAATTAATCCAGACACTCTATACAGAAATAGCGCAGCTTGGAGTGTTTAATGTCCTTATGGGCGATGCAGATAATTTGTACACGTACTGCACGACTAAACTGTCGTGGTTAACCCGTCAAGCACCCTTTGTAGAAGCAAAACTGTTGGACGCGGATATCTGCGTGGATTTTAAGAAAGAAACGTCCAGTACCGATGTGGTCACGGTAATAGCGACGGAACCATTAACGTCTAACGAAGAATGGACGAAAATGGTGGCAGGCGAATTTAGTGTTTTTTGTCTCGGTAAAAAAGAGTTTACAGGTTTTGGCTAGTCGCCAAAAAACATCTGATAGGTTTGGCTGAATTGCTCTTTAACCTCAGCACAAACGGGAATAATAACGCCATACGGCATATCTAAACCGTCCCATACAGGGTCGTCTGGCGACATGGATTCGCGAATAGAGTCATCGCTTGAGGTGTCAGCGTGAGCCAATTGGTTAGCGAGATAAATAATATTTGTTTCATCTTGATGGCTGGTCGCAAGTGTAGGTTGATGGTGGAAGGCGGCAGCGAATTGAATGGACTCAGGTATTTTCCACATGCCTAATAAGGCGCCGCCGAGTTCAGCGTGGTTAAACCCTAGGGTTGACGTTTCTGCTTCAATTTCACTGATGTCGTCAGCTTTAACCGTTAATGAAGCTGCACGGGCTAAGTCAGGTGCTTTCATGTAAATAATTAAGCGACCTATGTCGTGCAATAAACCGCTAATAAAGACAGAGGAAAGTTGGCGTTTCTTAGGATGGTTTTCTATTGAGAAACTAATCACCACGTAGAATCCAGTCTATGACATGATGTCAAGCTGTGCTTAGGCGCGAATATGTATCCTCGTCAATCAGTTAAATCGACTATGGCTAAGTCTAAAACCAAAGCAAAAACGTCAAAAAGAAAACCCTCTAGGCGAAATAAACAAAAACAAGCAGCAGGTTTCATAAAACGAAGCGTTATTAAGCTAAGCTTATTATTCGTCGCCGTGTTGGTTGCATATGTTCTGTATTTAGACAATACCGTTCGCACTCAATTTGAAGGCAAGCGTTGGGCATTACCTGCACACGTTTTCGCCAATCCTGTTGAAATATATCAAGGCCTCCCGCTTTCATTCGAACAATTTGAAACATTACTGGTCGATTTACATTACCAAAGATCAACACAGTTTGATTCTGCTGGTAAATACTATCGTTCCGGTCATGCTTACACCGTTAAAACCCGTGCGTTTGATTTTTTTGATGGTAAAGAGCCGTCTAAAACAGTCAAAATATATTTTAGTAACGGCCGCGTTTCAGTAATAAAAAACACGCATACCGGCGCAACTGTGCCATTGCTGCGGCTAGACCCTGTGCAAGTTGGCAGTTTTTATCCCAGCCACAAAGAGGACAGAGTGCTAGTAAAGATTGACGAGGTCCCCCATACGTTAATTGATGGCTTAATCGCCATTGAGGACCGTGATTTTTACCACCATTATGGTGTATCGATTAAAGCGATATTGCGTGCGGCGTGGGCGAATTTAAAAGCAGGGGGTGTTGTACAAGGCGGAAGTACCCTGACGCAACAGCTAATTAAAAACTTTTATTTAACATCTGAACGTAGCCTCTGGCGAAAGATAAAAGAAGCCATGATGGCGCTTATTATTGAGGCGCGATACGAGAAAGATGAAATATTAGAAGCCTATATAAACGAAGTATTTTTAGGCCAAGATGGTGAGCGTTCAATTCATGGTTTTGGAATGGCCAGCGTGTTTTATTTCAATAAGCCGTTGCGTGAGTTAAAACCGCACCAAACTGCGTTACTTGTTGGCTTGGTTAAAGGGCCGTCTTATTATGATCCAAGGCGTCATCCTAAACGCGCAGTAACACGAAGGAACCTTGTGTTAGATGAAATGGCGCGCTTGCAACTGTTACCCGATCAACAAAGAAAGATTGCGAAACGGTTTGGCGCAGATATATCACCGTTTAAACAAATAAAAAGCTCACGTTTCCCTGCTTTTTTGGATTTGGTTAAACGCCAATTAAGTCGTGATTATAAGGACGAAGACTTACGCTCAGATGGGTTAAATATTTTCTCAACCCTAGATTACAACATCCAAACGACGGCTGAGTCCTTGTTTAAACGCAAATTGGGTGCCCTAAATAAACAGTACAGTATTGAGAAAGGTAAGTTACAAGGCGCAATGGTTATTACGCGCCGTGAAGGTGGAGAAATCGTAGCCGTTATCGGTGATAGGAACCCAATGTTTAATGGCTTTAATCGTGCGCTAGATGCGATTAGGCCAATAGGGTCGTTAGTTAAACCTGCTGTGTATTTAACGGCGCTTTCGCAACCTTCAGCTTTTACGCTAATGACGCCTATTGATGATAGCGCCATTACGCTAAAACAAAGCTCAGGCGAACGTTGGGCACCAAAGAATTATGACAAAATTGAGCATGGCCTCGTGCCTTTGCATACTGCACTGTCGCATTCTTATAATCTGGCCACGGTTCGATTGGGGATGGACATTAAAGTGTCGAACGTCAAACGTACGTTGGAGAATTTGGGAGTCAGGCGCCCAATTAAACCTTACCCCTCTATTTTATTAGGTGCGTTAGCGTTATCACCAATTGAGGTAGCGCAAATGTATCAAACATTGGCCGGCGATGGTTTCTTTACGCATTTACGTTCCATTCAGTCCGTCACCTCAAATGACCATTCCGCTTTGCAACGTTATGCTTTAAATGTGCGTCAAGTAGCTGATCCGTCGGCTGTGTACTTACTCAATACAGTGCTGCAAGAAGTGATGAGAGAGGGTACTGGCCGCTCAGCGTATCGACACATGTCGCCAGATTTTAATATAGCAGGTAAAACGGGTACAACCGATGAATTAAGGGACAGTTGGTTTGCGGGCTTTAGCGGTGATTATTTAGCCGTTGTTTGGCTAGGGCGAGATGATAATAAACCGTCAAAACTAACCGGTGCTAGTGGCGCTTTGCAGGTTTGGTCGAGTGTCATGGCTGAAATTTCCAGACAACCATTGTTGCTAACTCAACCAGAAAATGTAGAGTTTAGCTGGGTTGATTCTCAAGGTTTTCGAGCCAATGAATTTTGTACGAATGCTGTACAATATCCGTTTATAAAAGGTTCGTCCCCTGTGGATTACTCACCTTGTGTTGGGGCCGTTGGGAGGACGTTAGAACGTGCGGGTCATTGGTTTGATGGTTTACTTAAAGGTAGATAAGAAAATATGAAGTTACTCGCCGTTCTTACGATTCTGTTAACGATGTCTGCGTGTGCCGATTTATCTATGTACAACCAAGTTCCTGCGCCAATAGGGCGTTCAGGCCAAGCGACATCGTACCCATCTGAAACAAATCAGGGTGTTAAAACCTATCCGATTGATGAGCAAATTGTTCAAGATGACAACTATGCTTCTCCAAGCGATGTGCCAACCGGCGTACAAAACCCTGCCGTGATAGCACTGTTAGACAGTGCGTACCAACAAAGTGAAAGTGGTCAGTTAGATATTGCGGCGTCAAAGTTGGAACGTGCGGTCCGTATTGATCCCAAAGACGCTCAGGTATGGCATGCATTGGCTGCCATACGTTATCAACAAAATAAACATGCCTTAGCCATCAGTCTAGCTAAAAAATCGAACCTGCTCTCGGCAACGAATAAGAACTTACAACGCAGTAACTGGATGTTAATAGCGGCTTGCCATGAAAAATTAGGCCATGCGGATCCTGCTGAGCGCGCTAGGGCTAATGCAAGTAGGTTGTTTTAATATGACGTCGTCAACGAGTGTTTATTCTGTTGATAAATTAATAGAGCAAGCTCGCCAGTTGGCAGCGGATTTCAAAAAAATGACGGGCAAACCATTACCCGGTGTAAGTAATGAGATTGCTGAGCACGATGCAGCAAAATTTTTAAGGCTAGAGTTGAGCGAGGATCGCTCCGATGGTTACGATGCGACGCGTGAATTGGGCGTTGGCCCTAAAAAGGTACAAATCAAAGCGCGTACTATTTTTAACGACAATTATCGCGGACAGCGGCTTGGCCAGTTGAAATTAGATAAGGACTGGGATTCGGTGGTGCTCGTTTTGATGAATGAAGATTATCAGGCCTTTGAAATTTATGAGGCTACACGGGATGATATTTTTGATAACCTCAAAGATAATTCAAGTCGAATGAAGCGGGGCGCAATGTCGGTTGCTAAATTTCGAAATATCGCCACCTTGGTGTGGACAAAAGAAGATGGTTTAGACACGTCTGCGTGGCGTGAATAAGCCGGTACATTAAATTTAACGGACATTTCTTTGCACGATCTTGATTCTATATTCGGTTCCAATGGCGAACTGGTTAAACACATTGATGGTTTTCAGCCCCGTGAAGGGCAGCTGTCGATGGCGCGTGCCATTGAGACAGCTATAGAGCAAACAACCCATTTAGTCGCAGAAGCTGGCACGGGAACGGGTAAAACCTTTGCCTACCTCATTACTGCTATTTTATCGGGCAAAAAGACCATCATTTCCACGGGCACACGTAACCTTCAAGATCAGATTTTTGAAAAAGATTTTCCAATTATACGTGATGCCTTGAAAGTACCAGTGCAAGGCGCAGTTTTAAAAGGTAGATCAAATTACTTGTGTCTGTACCGTCTGGAGCAAGCGCAAATGCAAACAGCGGGGTTTGATAAAGAACTAGCGGCTGACCTTAGGGAAATCGACGAGTGGTCAAATCATACAACGGACGGTGATATTGCAGAAGTGACGAGTGTTGCTGAAGACTCTTTTGTTTGGCAACAGGTGACATCGACAGCGGATAATTGTTTGGGTCAGGACTGCCCGATAATCTCGGAATGCTACCCGTTGCTAGCCCGTAAAAAAGCGCAAGAAGTGGATGTGTTGATTGTTAATCACCACCTACTGTGTGCCGATTGGTCGTTAAAAGACGACGGTTTTGGTCAGCTATTGCCCGATGCGGAGTTGATTATCATTGATGAAGCGCATCAACTGATTGATACCGCGTCACGATTTTTAGGAATATCCATCAGCGCGCGACAAATTTTCACGTTGTTGGCAGATATTAGTTCAGAACAATTAAAAATTGCGTCAGATATGCCCGCCTTACTAGATTTAACGCATGTTATCAGTGAAGACATACGAGAAATGCGTAAATTATTACCTGAACAGTCTGTTAAAGGTTCTTGGGATGAACTTGAGCAATTAAAGGGTTTTTCGCACGCATTGGATTGCTTGCTTGATCGGATACAACAGCTATTTAATGTGCTGACGGACGTCGCCGTGCGTTCTAAAGGTTTAGAGTCTTGTTGGAAGCGCTGTGAAGAATTGCTGCTGCGCTTAAAGTCATTTTCGAATCAAGATCAACTTGACTGGATTCAATGGTTTGAAACCTTTAACCGGACCTTTACCTTTTACCGAACACCGCTCGATATTTCAAAAGCATTTGCCAGTTTTGCATTTGCAAGCGAGGCGAGTTGGGTGTTTACATCGGCTACGTTATCCGTCGGCGGTAAGTTTGATTTCTTTACTCAACGACTTGGCTTGCAAGACGCCGAAACAGGTATGTGGGAAAGCCCTTTTGATTTTGTACACCAGTCACTGATGTACGTGCCCAACGGACTGCCTGAACCCAGGGATTATAGCTACACCGCGACGATGATTGAGAAAATCATCCCGGTGTTGGATGCCAGCGACGGCCGTGCTTTTATTTTGTTCACCAGCCATAAAGCGTTGCAGGAAGCAGCGAATATTTTATTGGCAGAGACCACGTTTAATCTATTGGTTCAAGGTGATCTGCCCAAGCAACAAATGTTGGAGGCGTTTAGACGCACTGACCGAGCGGTGTTACTAGGGACAGCCAGCTTTTGGGAAGGCGTTGATGTGCGTGGCGAGGCTTTATCTTGCGTTATTATCGATAAATTGCCATTTGCCTCGCCGGGTGATCCCGTCACCAAAGCACGTCTTGCCTACATGACGGCGAACGGGCAATCGCCATTTTCTGATTTTCAACTGCCGTCTGCCGCGCTGACATTAAAACAAGGTGTTGGGCGATTGATTCGTGATGTAGATGATAAAGGGGTACTCGTTTTATGCGACCCGCGTTTATCCAGTAAAGGTTACGGAAAGGTGTTTATTCAGTCGTTACCGGCAATGCCAATTACGCAAGAATTATCGGATGTGAATAGGTTTTTTCAACGTATTAATCATAAAAAATCCAAGGTCAAAAAATCGGCATGAAAATTTTAGCGATTGAAACGGCAACAGAGGCCTGTTCAGCTGCATTGCTCATTGATAATGACGTGATAGAGCGGTTCCAAGTTGCCCCGCGTGAGCACGGTAATTTAATACTCTCGATGGTTGACGGGTTGTTACTTGAGGCAGGGTTGACGTTACAACAGCTAGATGCCTTGGCATTTGGTCGCGGGCCCGGTTCATTTACTGGCGTGAGAATGGCCACAGGTGTCATTCAAGGTTTAGCGTTTGCAACTGAACTTCCCGTTGCACCTGTGTCTACGCTCTTGGCGTTGGCGCAACAAGTGAAAGGGCTAGATGGGCAAACCGTTTATGCGGCGCTAGATGCAAGAATGAGTGAAGTGTATTGGTGCGAATATGTGATTGAAAAAGGTGCCTTGATTGCAGTATCAGACGAAGTGGTTATTGCGCCAGCAGATATCTGCGTTAAACAAGGAAAAAAGGCAATAGGTGTTGGCCACGGTTGGGCAACGTATGAAACGATACTACGTGAGCAAGTACAGGCTGAACAACTTGTTTTACAAGCGGATGGTTTGCCAAGGGCAAAAGAAGTAGCACTGTTGGCTGTACAGATGGTTGAAAACAAACAAACGGTGAGTGCGGAAAATGCATTGCCGGTGTATTTGCGCGATAATGTCGCGAAGAAAAAAGCACAGCAAACAACATGACACAATATTTCAATATTCATCCAGAGGACCCGCAGCCACGTTTAATAAAACAAACGGTTGACATTATTCGCCGGGGTGGGGTTATCGCTTACCCAACTGACTCCTCTTACGCTCTAGCGTGTCATTTAGGTGATAAGCAGGCGGTTGATCGTATTCGCCAAATTCGCCGTATTGACGATAAGCACAACTTTACCTTGGTATGCCGCGATTTAACCGAAATTGCATCGTACGCACAGGTCAATAACGACACCTATCGCTTATTAAAATCGTTGACCCCGGGCGCGTTTACCTTTGTGTTGAAAGCGACCAAGGAAGTGCCGCGTCGTTTACAACATCCTAAACGCAAAACGGTGGGTATTCGCGTGCCTGATAATGTGGTGGCGCAACGAATTCTTGAAGAATTGGGTGAGCCGATGTTGACCAGCACACTGATTTTGCCGGACGAATCAGAAGCGATAGCCGATGCGTATGACATTAACGATCAAATTGGTAACTTGTTGGACCTCGTGGTGGACAGTGGCGTTATTCCGTATCAACCTACGACCGTTGTGGTTTGGGATAATGACTTCCCGGAAATCGTTCGCCAAGGTAAGGGCGAAGCAAATTTCATTGCGCAAAAGGACGATAATTAATGCCGATGGACGAGCTGACCTTAGTCGGTCGTATAGCGGTATGGATATTACCGGTCATTTTTGCGATAACCGTTCACGAAGTGGCGCACGGTTGGGTGGCCAGTAAACTGGGCGATAATACAGCCAAGAGCTTAGGGCGCTTAACCTTGAACCCCATTAGCCACATGGATTTAATCGGTACGGTGATTGTGCCAGCTGTTTTATTGTTGTTAGGTGGCTTTATGTTTGGCTGGGCAAAACCAGTCCCAGTTAATTGGAATAATTTAAAAAACCCAAAACGCGATATGGTGTACGTGGCGATTGCAGGCCCATTGGCTAATTTATTGATGGCGCTTGCTTGGGGTGGTTTAATGAAAATAGGCTTTATGCTGGGAAGCAATAATGAGTTTATTTCTATGCCGCTTATTTATATGGGTTACGCTGGCATTTTTATAAATTCAGTATTAATGATGTTGAATTTATTGCCGTTGTTACCATTGGATGGGGGGCGTGTGTTAGCAGGTTTATTACCCAATAAATTAAGTTATCAATTTAGTAAGCTTGAGCGACTGGGCTTTCCAATTTTAGTCGTTATAATCGCAATGGGTTGGCTATCTAAAATATTAGGGCCGCCGGTTTATTTTTTACAAACCAGTATTTTTAAAATATTTGGTATTTAGGAGGAAGAGTGAATTCAGAAGTTCCAGCGCAGTACCGTCGTGTACTTTCAGGCATGCGGCCGACAGGTCAGTTGCATTTAGGGCATTACCACGGGGTATTGAAAAATTGGGTTGAGTTGCAACAAGAATACAAGTGCTATTTCTTTGTTGCAGACTGGCATGCGCTGACCACGCATTATGAAAATCCATCTATTATTGCCGAGAGCACGTGGGATATGGTGATAGATTGGTTGGCTGCGGGTGTGGATCATGGTTTGGCCGATTTGTTTATTCAATCCAGTATTCCAGAGCACGCTGAATTGCATTTGTTGCTTTCAATGATGACGCCAATCGGCTGGTTAGAGCGGGTGCCCAGCTATAAAGACCAACAAGAAAAGCTAAAAGAAATGGATTTAGCGACCTACGGGTTTTTAGGGTATCCGTTATTGCAAAGCGCCGATATTTTGATGTACAAGGCGGGCTTAGTGCCAGTGGGTGCCGACCAAGTTGCTCACGTTGAATTGACTAGAGAAGTGGCTAGACGTTTTAATTATTTATATGGTCGCGAGCCAGACTTCGAACAAAAAGCTGAAGCTGCGATTAAGAAAATGGGCAAAAAGAACGCAAAAATATTCAATAAATTACGCACGGCTTACCAAGAAAGTGGCGACCAGGAAGCCTTAGGTGTTGCACGTGCTTTATTGGAAGCGCAACAAAACATTACCGTTGGGGACAAAGAACGGTTGTTTGGCTATTTAGAAGGCAGTGGTCGAGTTATTTTGCCAGAGCCACAGGCGCTATTAACGAAAGCATCAAAAATGCCGGGTTTAGACGGCCAAAAAATGTCCAAATCTTATAACAACACCATTGCACTACGCGATGCGCCGGAAGACGTTGAAAAGAAGCTGAGAACCATGCCAACGGATCCAGCGCGTGTGCGACGTACCGACCCAGGTGACCCTGCAAAATGTCCAGTATGGCAGTTCCATGAAGTGTATTCAGATGACGGAGTTCGCGACTGGGTGAAAGAAGGCTGTACAACCGCCGGAATTGGTTGTATTGATTGCAAGCAACCCGTGATTGAAGCGGTTTTGCGCGAGTTGAAACCGATGCAAGAGCGCGCACGTGAATACTCAGAGAAGCCCGAATTAGTGCGGTCAATTATTCATGAAGGTAACGAGAAAGCCCGTGATGTAGCCAAAGAGACGCTTGAGGAAGTAAAAGCAGCCATGAGTATGAACTTGCTTTAGCTCGTTGCAATTAACTTAAGGAAACAACATGTCAGAATTTCAAGATGTCACCATCATTAAAAAAGCGAATGTTTACTTTGATGGAAAGGTGGTTAGCAGAACCGTCAAATTTGCCGATGGTACGGCCAAAACCTTGGGCTTTATGATGCCAGGTGAGTATAGCTTTGACACCGAGGTAGCAGAAGTAATGGAAATTATGGCGGGGGAGCTGGATGTTTTATTACCCGGTTCAACGGAGTGGCTAGCTGTTAAAGGCGGCGAGTCATTTGACCTGCCGAGTCATTCATGTTTTCAGCTGAAAATCCGTCAAGGTACCGATTACTGTTGTTCTTTTATTGGCTGAACGGCAAGGCAATTAGCAAATAATTGCTAGCACAGTCTATACTCCAAAGATTACTTCTATAGCGAGAAAGACATGAGCAATTACCAAAAACCAAGGCGTACGAAGATTATGGCAACATTGGGGCCTGCAACAGACGACCCCAAAATTTTAGAGGAGCTGATTAAAGCAGGCGTTGATGTAGTCCGTCTTAATTTCTCTCATGGCGATGCGGATGATCAAAGGAATCGCGCTAACATGGTGCGTGCAGCTTCGAAAAAGTTCGATCGACACGTTGGGATTTTGGCAGATTTACAGGGCCCAAAGATTCGTATTGCTCGGTTTAAAAGCGATAAGGTAACGCTTGAAGAAGGTGCGCCGTTCATTATTGATGTCAATTTGGATGCGAACATTGGTGATATTAATCAGGTGGGTTGTGAATATAAAGAATTAGCTAAGGACGTTTGCGCCGGTAATAGACTGTTATTGGACGACGGACGGATTGTGTTGGATGTCGAATCGGTCGAAGGGTCAAAAATTAACTGTACGGTTGTTGTCGCGGGTTTATTGTCAAACAATAAAGGCATTAACCTACAGGGCGGTGGCTTATCAGCCAGAGCCCTGACAGAGAAAGATAAAGCCGACATTATTACCGCCGCTGAAATTGGCGTGGACTTCGTGGCTGTCTCGTTCCCAAGAAATGCGGCTGATATGCATGAAGCCAGAGCATTAGTTGAAGCGGCGGGGAGTCAGGCGCACTTGGTAGCGAAAATAGAGCGCGCTGAAGCGTTAGAGGTGTTAGAAGAAATTGTGGATGCTTCAGATATTGTCATGGTTGCACGTGGAGACTTGGGCGTTGAAATTGGCGATGCAAATTTACCGCCGGTACAAAAAAGTTTGATTAGATTAGCGCGAGATAGAAACACAGCGGTTATCACGGCAACGCAAATGATGGAATCGATGATTGAGAACCCAATTCCAACTAGGGCGGAAGTATTCGATGTTGCCAATGCGGTTGCAGATGGTACCGATGCAGTGATGTTGTCCGCTGAGACATCTGTCGGCAAATACCCGGTCAAAACAGTGGAAGCGATGGGGCGGATTTGTGAACAGACCGAGCGGCAACCAAGAACAATTCGTTCTAGGCACAGAATGGGTAAAGAATTCGCGCGAATTGATGAGGCCATAGCGTTGTCGGCTATGTATGTAGCAAACCATACCAATATTCAGGCAATAGCGGCGTTTACAGAAACAGGCTCAACGCCGATGAGAATGTCGAGAATTAGCTCAGGGATTCCAATTTTTGCAATGGTGCCTGATGAAGCTATTTGCCGTCGCGTAACCATGTACCGTGGTGTAACGCCGATCCTTATGAACATTCCGCAGAGTAGTTCAATGGATATTAACCGCGCTGCGATGGCAAAATTAAAAAAGCTTAAGATTGTCAGTGAAGATGATTTAGTGATTATTACGACAGGCGAATTGACGGGTCATTATGGTGGAACGAATACACTAAAAATTATGCAGGTTGAGTGAGTTACACGGCGTTTAGCGTTAGGGTGTTGTGATAGACTAAATGTCATATTTTGATATATTTATCTGAACAATAAATGGAAAACTTACCTGACAATGTCGTGCCAATTCAACAACCGCTAGTGTTGGTTGATGGTAAGCCATATCAAGAATTACCCGAAGATTTATACATACCGCCAGATGCGCTAGAAGTTTTTTTAGAAACGTTTGAGGGCCCCTTAGACTTATTGCTTTATCTTATTAAGCACCAAAATTTAGATATTCTCGATATCCCCGTTTTAAAAATTACCGAACAATACATTGAGTACATTGACATGATGCAAAATCTCCGTATGGAGCTTGCAGCTGAATATTTGGTGATGGCGGCGATGTTGGCTGAAATTAAATCGAAAATGTTATTGCCAAGACAAGTTGAGGAATCTGCCGATGAAGAGGACCCGCGAGCAGAATTGATTAGACGCCTTCAAGAGTATGAACGGTTTAAACGTGCGGCGGATGACATTGATGCCTTACCTAGGCTGTACAGAGATAATTATCTAGCGACGGCTGAATTGGTTGTCGATAAAATTGATAAGCCTTTGCCGGATGTGGAACTTGATGCTATTTTAATTGCATTTCAAGACGTCTTAAAACGGGCTGAAAAATTTAGCCATCACCAAATTCAGCGTGAACCGTTATCGGTTAGAGAAAGGATGTCGAGAATTTTGGCAACGTTATCGGGTGATGCTGAAGGTTTTTTTGCCTTTCATTGTTTTTTTACAATGGAAGAGGGGAAAAGTGGAGCCGTGGTAACATTCTTAGCGCTTTTGGAGTTATGCAAAGAAGGCTTGGTGGAAATCGTGCAAGGCGAGCCCTTGTCTGAGGTATGGGTAAAGCCCATCGTCGAGTAGTTATTCATACATACGGTTAAGTAAACAGATGGACATAAAAGATATACTCGAAGCATCGTTATTTGCGGCCAGTGAGCCGCTATCCATTATGGAGTTACAAGGCTTGTTTCTACTTGAAGATAGGCCAGATAAACACCGAGTGCGCGAGGCTATTAATCTATTGCAAGCTGAGTATAAAGCGAAACCGATTGAGTTGATTGAAACGGCTAGCGGTTATCGTTTTCAGGTTAAATCTAAATACTCGTCGTGGGTGGCAAGATTATGGGAAGAAAAGCCTGTAAAATACAGCCGAGCGTTGCTGGAAACATTGGCAATTATTGCATACCAACAACCGGCCACACGAGGCGAAATAGAAGAAATTCGGGGTGTGGCCGTGAGTACAAACATTATACGAACATTAGAAGAAAGAAGCTGGATTCGTGTGATTGGTCATAAAGAAGTGCCTGGCAGGCCTGCGCTTTATGCAAGCACGAAAGAGTTTTTAGATTATTTTAACTTGCAAACCTTAGGCGACCTTCCGCCGTTATCCAGTTTGCTTGATATTGACTTGTTACCATCGAGAGATGTGCAACTTAACTTGGGTGATGAAACCCCAACAAAACGAGACGTGAAAGACGATGAAAAGACGCCCCCCCCAGAACCACTCACCGAGAACATCCAGTAAGTCCGCGCAACCCGAACGTATTCAGAAACTGCTGGCGCAAGCAGGGGTTGGTTCGCGCCGACAAGTTGAAAAATGGATTGCCGATGGCTCAATCCATGTGAACGGGGAAGTTGCAAAGTTAGGCGATAAAATAACGACACATGACATTGTTAAACTTAAGGGTCGCCCGGTTAAATTAGCGGGTAAGCTGATGGTGGAAACGCAAGTATTAATCTATCACAAGCCGCTTGGCGAAATTGTCAGTAAAAGCGATCCAGAAGGTCGTCCGAGCGTTTTTAAACGACTGCCTAGGCTTAAGGCGGGCCGGTGGATAGCGGTAGGTCGACTCGATTTAAATACACAAGGTTTATTAATGTTTACCAATGATGGGGATTTGGCGAATAAATTAATGCATCCATCTCAACAAATTGATCGAGAATATGCCGTGCGCGTAATGGGCGTTGTAACGAAAGAGATGGTAGAGCGTTTAGTGAGTGGTGTAGAGCTTGAAGACGGTAAGGCGCGTTTTGAAGATGTGCACGAGTCGGGTGGTGAAGGCATTAACCGCTGGTTCCACGTGGTTGTTGCCGAAGGGCGAAATCGTGTTGTGAGGCGATTGTGGGAGTCGCAAGACTGTAAGGTAAGCCGATTGATTAGAGTGCGTTATGGCACGGTCTTTTTACCGCCAGGCTTGCCTATGGGGCGACACCAATTTTTAGATAAGAAAGAAATTCAAGCGCTTAAACATATAACGAGCTCAGACAGTTAACAATAGCGTTTCTTGCCTATGCGCTAACAACCTTATTTCTACCAGACTCTTTTGCTTCATAGAGTGCTTTGTCTGCACGGTTCATTGTGTTTTCTAATGTATCGTTATCATTACATTCGGTAATGCCCATACTGACGGTGAAATTAAAATTATGTTCAGCGTGCTTGATGCTTATACCCTGCACGGCTTTGCGCAATCTTTCTGCCAATAAATCAGCACCTTTTAAATCGGTGCTATTTAATAGGATGGCAAATTCTTCGCCACCTAATCTGAAGATATGATCACTTTCGCGAGCGGTATGTTCGATACAGTTGGTAAGTTCTTTAAGTGCAACATCACCCGCTGCGTGGCCGTAATTATCATTAACGGTTTTGAAAAAATCGATATCAAGCATCACTAAAGATAAGCCCGAATGGTGTCGTTTAGCTTGAGCGGTTTCTTTTTGAAAAACTGATTGCAAGGTAGAGCGATTAAGAACACCAGTTAAGGGGTCGGTGTGGGCTGATTGAATAGCTTGACGATACAGTAGCGTATTTTTAAGCGGGTGCAATAGGGCGCTTAGAAAGCTCTCTATAATAAGCAATTCGTTTTCTGCAAAACGTTTGCGACGCATGAATGTTATTTTCCCAAGAGACGTGTCTTCAATCGCTAAGCTATATTCGCAAGAATGGTTTGTTCGTTGGCCATTTTGGATATTGATTTTTAGGTCATCGTGTTCGAAAGTAAACCCACTATGGTTTACCGAGGTTGATAGCTCTGTGCTAAAAAGCGGTAGCAACTCATCAATGTTAAGTGTCGTTTGCAGTGCGCTTATTAAGTGAGAGAGGTTAACGTTGTTGTTAACCTGCTCAAGTGCTAAAGCGTGGTTTGCATTACTTATATTAGTTTTTGGGGCTGACACCTAATAATTCTCTTTTAGTAGTTTTTTTAGGTCTACTAAAAGCTCCTTTGGCGTCCCTGTGTTAAA
>DUCS01000021.1 GCA_012959695.1 Cycloclasticus sp. | reverse complement strand
CAATTATTAGACATAAGTAACAGTGTGGTTAGAACTGAAGCAGCGAAAGAAGAAGCGGATAGTTTATTGCACGAAGCATTAGATGAGCTTGAAAAAATTAGATCACAGAGTCAGGAAACATTGGCTGAACATAAGACGCAAGCGGCATTTGAGCAAGAAAAATTGGAGTCGACGTTAGCTGTCTTAAAGCAAGAGGTAGACGAAAAAGAGAACAACCTCAGCACAATGATGCAGAGCGTAAAAAACTTAGAGGAGCAGCTTAAATCATTAGACGATGCAGGCAGAAACAGCGGTGCAGTACTTGAAGAGAAGTTGGCTGAAATTGAGTCGTTTAAAACACAATTAAATGAAGTTGAGATTAAGGCTCAGCAGGCACAACGAGATTTGGCGGCATCCGCCTCTGATAACGAGCAGTTGAAGCTAAGCTCAATTGAGCAGTCATCAAATGAAAAAGCTGAGAATAAGGACTTAGAAGAGAAGTTAACTCAAGCGAGTAAAGAGTTAACAAGTGTATTGCTTGAGCATGACACGCTTAAAAGTCAGCTTGAAACAACTGAGCAAGATGCGATTGCGCTAAGAGAAAAAGAACAAATCAACCTAACTGCGGTGGCGGATCAAAAAGAAATTAACGATCAGCTACAAAAGGATATAGAAGCATCTAAAGCGCAGATAGACATGTCGGTTATTGATACGGCGAAATTGGAAACGGAATTAAGCGAAGCACGTCAGCGAGCAGAACGTGCAGAGGAATCATTAAACGCCGTTACGACGGGTAAAGAAACGCTAGAAGGTGAGTTAACTGAGCGCTTGGCTCAAATGGAAATAAGTTTAGCTGACACATCAGAAGTAAAAAACACTGTTGAGCAGCAATTCAAGCACGCGATCGATGAGAATACTCAATTACAAGAGCAATTGACGGATCTTAAAGGGCAATCCACCAATGATGCAGAAGGGCATCAAGTACTTCAAGAAGACCTCAAATATACCCGTGAAGAGCTTGGTTTGGTCGTACAAAATAAAGAAGTCCAAGAGTCGAAATTGCTTGAGTCGTCTCAGCAAGTTGCGGCATTAGAAGATAAATTAAAATTAGTGCAAACTCAACTTTCAGGAGCGACCGAGAAATTAGCAACAGCCAATGATGATAACGACAATCTAAAACAAAAATCCGCTGATGCAGAAACAGTGCTGTTGGCATCGACGGGTGATCAGCAAGCACTGCTGACACAGTTAGATGATGCGCGGAAAGAGGTAATAGAGTACAAAAAAGCGGTGTCTGATAAACAATTAATAGTAGACGAGTTTGAATTATCTAAAACCGTGTTACAGCAGGCATTAAATGAGTCACAAGAAGCGCTTCAAGCTGCTCAAACGAAAACCAATGATGTAGAGGGGCAAGCCAAAGAACTAACTGATAGGCTGTCTGTGCTCTCTTCAGAGCATGGTTCAGAAGAGGGTGTGCTTAAACAGCAGTTGCTCAATACAGAAAGCAAGTTAAAAGAGTCTGACGAAAAAAGAACGGTGTTAGAAGCTGATTTGGTAAAGCTTGATGAAAAACTATCGATTACGTCTAGTGAGTCAGAAAAAACGGAGTTTGAATTAAGTGAGTTAAGGAAAAGTAGTTCATTAGGGGGCGAAGGGCTTAAACAAGCGCATAAAAAAATTGATGAATTGACGCGCGCTCTAAAAGCGGAAAGCGAGGAAAAAGAGCGCTCAATTGCCGATTCAAATCAAAATAATGAAGGAAGGCTTAGCCTGCTGGCTGAGGAGCTATCAGCGGCAAAAGAAGAAGCAAAATGTTTAGTGGTTAAAGTTGAAGAATTATCGTCGTTACAAAATCAAGGTGAGAAAGAAAGCGGAGATTTAGAAGACCAATTGCAAGCAGTGAATGCGGAGAAAGATAACTTAAGGCGACGTGTGAGTGAGCTGGAAAGGTCGGCTTCAAAGGGTGATAATTTAAATGATGAAGTGCGTATTCGTGAGTTAGAGCAACAGCTTGACGACTCAAATTCAGCCTTAATGGATTTGGAAATTAAAATGGAAACGTCAATCGTAGAAGTAGATGAAGCCCCTAGCGAAGAAGAAAAAAATGAGTTGAAGGCTGTGCAGTCTGAGCTTAACTTGGTGCGTGAGCAAACCGAAAGTGACATTCAGGCGATGCAGGTGAAGTTGGGAAATAACGAAAAAATGAATTTGGCGTTAAAGAAAAAAATACTGTCTATGCAGACTCTGGCTAATCAAGAGCAAGAGTCGAATGAATTAGAACCCGAAAAAGAGAAAAAGGGCTGGTGGAAAAAATAGAAGTTGCCGGTGTCCATTATGTAAAGGCAGTAGAAGTAGAGTCTCTAGCCAGTAAGAGTTCACGCGCGTTTAATATTAACTTTGGTGGGAGTGGCGGTTGTGATGGTTTTATGGTGCGTGAAGAAGACAATACGTTACGTGCATACATAAACAGTTGTCCGCATACCGGTGCGCCGTTAAATTGGACGCCCGACCAGTTTTTAACGCTCTCTGGTCAATACATCCAATGCTCGATACACGGGGCGATGTTCAAAACTGAAAATGGTGAGTGTTTTGCGGGACCATGCGGAGGCCAGTTTTTAAAACCGTTGGACTTTGTTGAGCAAAACGGCGTTGTCTATATCGCCTTAAAAGAAGTACAAAAAAAACCCGTCTAGTGACGGGTTTTTAGTAATCGAAGAAGCAAATAGCTGCTTCTTTAGGAAGCTATTACTTAATCTTCGCTTCTTTGTACATAACGTGCTGTCTAATGGTTGGATCAAATTTTTTGATTTCCATTTTTTCAGGCATGTTGCGTTTGTTTTTGGTCGTTGTGTAGTAATGACCTGTTTTTGCGCTAGAAACTAGTTTGATTTTATCTCTCATTTTACCAATCCTTAAACTTTTATGCCGCGTGAGCGAATGTCAGCCAAAATTACGTCAATACCTTTTTTGTCGATGGTACGCATGCCATTTGCAGAGACGCGTAAACGAACAAATTTGTTTTCACTTTCTACCCAAAAACGGTGGTGGTGTAGGTTCGGCTCAAAGCGACGACGAGTTCTATTTTTCGCGTGAGAAACATTGTTTCCCGACATTGGGCGCTTGCCAGTGACTTGGCATACTTTAGACATGATAAAACCTCTGTTTAAATAATTGGGTTAGCAGTTAACTGCGAAACGGTGCGAATTTATACCAGAATACGCTTTTTTAGTAAAGTAAAACGTCATTTTAAGGCTAAATTTGCTTGTTTAATAACCACATGCTTGAAGAGTAGAAGTTAGCTTGAAGAGGAAGGGGTGGCAAGCCAACGTAGCGTCGTTTTATAAATGGCCAAGTTCAGCGAGTGATGTAGCACTTCCCTTGCCAATAATTAAGTGGTCTAGGACTCTCACGTCAATAAGGTTCAATGCACTTGTTAATTGTTGGGTGATATTAATGTCCGATTGACTAGGTTGCGAGTTTCCTGATGGGTGGTTGTGGGCGAATATAACGGCGGCAGCATTATGTTGAAGCGTGCTTTTGGCAACCTCACGTGGATGAACGCTCGCGCCATCAATGGTGCCAAAGAATAACTCTTCGTATGCAATAACATGGTGCTTGTTATCTAAATAAAGGCAAGCAAAGATTTCACGTTGCTGGTGCGCAAGCTTGCTGCTCAGGTATTTTTTAGTGTCTTCAATATTATTGATGCTGTGTTGATTGCTGATGGTTTCTTGTAGATAGCGGCGCGACATTTCGAGAACGGCTTGTAACTGGACATATTTAGCGTTTCCCAGTCCGTGACCTTGGCAAAAGTCGTCTTGGCTCGCGTGCATGAGTGTATTGAGTGAGCCAAATTGTTTGAGTAGTAAACGGGACAAATCGACGGCGGTGACACCTTTAGTACCCGTGCGTAAAAAGATAGCCAGCAGTTCAGCATCAGATAACGCGGCTGCGCCGCGGCTCAATAGTTTTTCACGTGGCCGCTCCTGCTCGGGCCAGTCAGTAATAGACATAATCATTCCTTGATAACGTTAATGGCATGCAGCATAGAATATATCGTGTTGTGTGACATAATGTGGTTTTAGTTTCAGATAGATAATTAAATTATTGTGAATAAACTTCAACATAGGCGCATATTGTTGGGTGTAACGGGCGGCATAGCGGCGTACAAAGCGGCGGAAATATTGCGCCAGTGCCAAAGCTTGGGCGCTGAAGTACGCGTTGTTATGACGCCGGCGGCAACAGAGTTCATAACGCCGTTAACCTTTCAAGCACTATCCGGATCTCCTGTGCATACCCAGTTACTTGATGCTGAAGAAGAAGCCGGTATGGGGCATATTAACCTCGCGCGTTGGGCAGATGTTGTATTGGTTGCGCCTGCCAGCGCAGATTTTATTGCGCGTTTATCTTCAGGCATGGCGAACGATTTACTAACAACGCTTTTATTGGCAACAGAAAAAAAAGTGATGCTCGCACCGGCGATGAACCGGGCGATGTTTGATGATCCAAACACGCAAGATAATCTTCGTAAGTTGCAAAAACAAGGTGTCATTATTTTAGGCCCTGGGGAAGGTGTTCAAGCGTGTGGCGAAGTCGGCTTAGGCCGAATGTTAGAGCCAGAAGAACTGGTGCAATCGGTAGTGGAGCATTTTCAAACGGGTGAGTTGGCGGGGTTGAATGTGTTATTAAACGCAGGGCCAACAAGAGAAGCAATAGACCCTGTTCGTTATATCAGCAATCACAGTTCGGGGAAGATGGGTTTTGCGCTCGCACAAGCGTGCGTGGAGGCTGGCGCGCATGTTACGTTAGTGGCTGGCCCTGTGCAGCTTCAAACACCATCCGGCTTGGAACGCATTGATGTTGTTAACGCACATGAAATGGCTGAAGCGGTAATGGAAAAATCTAAATGGGCAGATATCTTTATTGCATCGGCCGCGGTGGTGGATTACACGCCGCTTGAAATTGCTAACAATAAAATCAAAAAGAATGCCACGCAGATGCAATTAACGCTGGTGAAAACCACTGATATATTGACTGATGTAGCAACACAAGATGATACGACGTTCTGTGTTGGCTTTGCGGCAGAAACAGATAATTTAGAAGCGTACGCAAAAGACAAGCTAGAGCGAAAGTCTTTGGATATGATTGCGGCAAATTGGGTTGGAAGAGACAGCGGCGGATTTAACAGTGAGCTCAACGCCTTATCAGTGTATTGGAACGGTGGTGAGCAGGAAATTGACAGCATGCCAAAGCCAGAGTTGGCGCGAGAATTAATCGCATTAATAGCAACAAGGTATCATGAAAAAAATACAGCTTAAATTATTGGATGAACGTTTAGGAAAATCAATCCCACTGCCGGAATATGCAACGACTGGTTCAGCGGGTTTAGACTTGCGCGCTTGTTTGGATGAAACGTTATTACTAAAGCCGGGCGAGACAAAATTAATCCCAACGGGAATGGCAATTCACATTGCTGATGAAAACTTAGCGGCAGTGATTTTACCGAGATCAGGGCTCGGGCATAAGCACGGCATAGTGTTGGGTAACTTAGTGGGGCTAATTGATTCCGATTACCAAGGGCAATTGTTTGTTTCGTGCTGGAACCGCGGTAATGCCGAATTTACGATTGAAATAGGCGACCGTATTGCGCAAATGGTTTTCGTGCCGGTTGTTCAAGTTGAATTCGAACCAGTCGATAGTTTTGATGACAGCCTTCGAGGCGAAGGTGGATTTGGTCATACAGGAAAAGGATAATTCCATGATAAAAAAGATTATTCCCATGTTGATGTTGCTGGTTCTTGCGCTTGGTGGTGCGGGCTATGTTTACCTCGGTCAAATTGAACAGCAAAATATTGACGAGGCAGAACAGTTGACGGCGCGTGTGCAAAAAGTAGCGAGCGCTTTATCGCTTAAAGTAAAGAAATGGCGCAGCTCTGTTACGGCTTTGGCGCAAGACCCTGCTTTGATTGACAGTTTAAAAGAGAATACGCAAGCGGTGACAGCATGGGTTAACAGTCATCATTCATCAGTCGATGAGATGACTAAGTTACGCGTTGTTCGCCCAGGTTTAATGCAAGTTGATATGACGGTTAGCCCGCCCTTGGGTTATGCAGGGCTGGATTTAATTAGACGGGCTGAAACGTCGAAGAAAGTACAAATGCCCGAAGTACACATGATGAGTGGAGATAATCGTCATATAGCGATTGTTGCGCCGGTGATGGATGGTGAAGGCTCTTTGGCCGTTGTGTTAGCCAGTTTGAATGTGGACGCAATACAAAAAACGTTTAAGTCTGCGTTAGCGGGTGAACAAGGCGGCTGGTTACTTCTGAAACAAGGCGGCCTGAAAATTGCCTCTGGTGGGGCGTCTTCTCATCAATCGGGTGCAGCTTTAGGTGGCATTCAAGTGGTTGGTACGCGTTGGAAAATAACGATTAAGAAACAGGCAATAGCGGCCCCACTCTCGCAAGGTGAGTTAATGACTTATGTTGTTGGTTCATTGATCATAATTTTTATATTGGGAATGTTAATTAGTATCTTGGGCGATCAGGGTAAACGTAAAAAACTAGGGCAGTCGTTAAAAAAGCGAAAAGCTAAAAAGAATAAAGAAAAGCCACGTGTGATTGATGAAGGAGATGCACTATCTGAGGAGGAGCAGTTAGGTGAGCAAGCAATTGCAGATGCCGTGCAAGCGAATATTCAGAAAAAACCGGAACAAGCCGTTAACCCTATTTTTATGAAAGATGATGCCATTGAAGTGGAAACACAAATGGATGTGCCGCAATCAATTTTTAGGGCGTATGACATCCGCGGCATTGTTGATGAAACTTTAACGGAAGCCGGTGTTTTATCAATAGGCCGTGCTGTAGCGACAGAGGCATTAAATGCAGGGCAAAAAACCATCGTTATTGCGCGTGATGGACGGTTGCACAGTCCGCGATTAAGTGAATCTTTGGCCAAAGGGATTCAGTCGACAGGTTGTCATGTCATTGACGTTGGGCAAGTGCCTACACCGGTTCTGTATTTCGCTACGCACCAGTTAGATACCCAGTCCGGTGTCATGATCACGGGTAGCCATAACCCAGCTAATTATAATGGGCTAAAAATAGTGATTGCGGGTAACACTTTATCAGGCGATGCCATACAAAACCTGTATAAACGTATTGAACGAAATGACTTTGAAGCAGGTGAAGGGTCTTATCAGGAGCAGGTCATGTTGCCCGAATACATTGGTGCGATTACCGCGGATGTTCGTTTGGGCCGTATGATGAAAATCGTTGTCGATTGCGGCAATGGTGTGGCTGGGGAAGCTGCGCCGATGTTGTTGTCGACGTTGGGTTGTGACGTGGTGCCGTTGTACTGTGACATTGACGGCAACTTCCCAAATCATCACCCTGACCCGAGCAAGCCTGAAAATTTGCAAGAACTCATTGATAAAGTACGCGAAGAAGAAGCAGAGCTTGGCCTGGCGTTCGATGGTGACGGTGACCGTTTAGGCGTGGTTGATTCCAGTGGCAATATCATTTGGCCAGACCGGCAAATGATGTTGTACGCGATAGATGTGCTGTCCAGACAGGCCGGTGCGGATATTATTTATGACGTAAAATGTACGCGAAATTTAGCCAAAGTTATCGCTAAACACGGCGGCAAGCCAATCATGTCAAAAACTGGGCATTCGTTAATCAAAGCGAAAATGAAAGAAACCAATGCAGAATTGGCGGGTGAAATGAGTGGACATATCTTCTTTAAAGAACGGTGGTATGGTTTTGATGATGCGCTGTACACAGCAGCCCGTTTATTGGAAATTGTGACGGCAGAGTTTAGATCGGCGACTGAGATTTTTGCTGAGTTACCGGATAGCGTCAGTACGCCCGAAATAAACATTGCTTTGCAAGAAGGTGAAAACTTTAGCTTTGTTGAAGAATTGCAATCAAAATCAGAATTTGAAGACGCTAAAATAATAACCATAGACGGTATTCGTGTTGAATTTAAAAATGGCTGGGGTTTGGTTCGTGCGTCTAATACTACGCCTTCATTGGTGTTGCGTTTTGAAGCGGACGATGAGGTCGCGCTAGAACAAATTAAAGCGCTGTTTAAGGAACAAATGCTAAAAGTAAACCCCGATATTGAATTACCATTTTAGAGCAATTGATAAGCAACATTGACGAGTAAAAAAGTAATGAAAAACGATAAAATTGATCCTATACAAACTGCGCACGTTTTAAGTGAGGCGTTACCGTATATTCAGAAATTTTCTGGCAAAACCATTGTCATTAAATACGGTGGTAACGCGATGGTGGATGAAGAACTAAAAAGCGGCTTTGCACGTGATATTGTTTTATTAAAGCAGGTTGGTTTGAACCCTGTTGTGGTCCACGGTGGTGGGCCCCAAATTGGTATGCACCTTGAAAAACTGGGAATGAAAAGCCAGTTCGTCGACGGTATTCGGGTGACGGATCGCGACACCATGGATGTTGTAGAGATGGTGCTGGGTGGCTTGGTGAATAAAGAAATTGTTAGCCTGATTAACCAACACGGCGGGTCGGCGGTTGGTTTAACCGGCAAAGATGGCGACTTAATTCGCGCGAAAAAGACTTCAAGCCAACAAGCAAAATCTGAGCAAGCATCAGAGTTAATTGATATGGGCCACGTAGGTCACGTGGAGAGCATTGATCCATCGGTTGTAAATATGTTGGTTCAGGGCGACTTTATTCCAGTTATTGCGCCCATTGGCGTCGGTAAAGACGGCGCTTCGTACAATATTAATGCCGATATAGTTGCTGGTAAAATGGCCGAAGTGTTAGGCGCAGAAAAGCTCCTTCTATTGACCAATACGTTTGGTTTATTAAGTAAGGACGATGAATTGCTAACGGGCTTATCAATCTCTCAAGTTAATGAGCTGATTGAAGATGGCACTATTTATGGAGGTATGTTGCCAAAAATTCAGTGCGCGATGGACTCGCTGAATGGCGGCGTTAATAGCGCACACATTATTGATGGTCGCGTCCCCCACGTGGTTTTATTGGAACTGCTAACCGACAAAGGAATGGGAACCTTATTGGTTAGAAATTAATTAGCTAGCTGGTTAAATTCGTCCACGAGTTGGGCTGTTTGTGGGCTTTTACAGGTGGCTTTACCACTCTTTGAATCGGCGCAACGAATATCTAGGGTAATTAAACTACCGGTTTCGCTTTGTGCTTTCGTTAATGACAAGCCCTTGTCTTTACTAAGTCTGGGTGTTTTCGTTAAAACTAAGTTGTCGGATGTAAAAATAACAATGGCGTCTTTTTGCGAAATGAACTCAACTGCGGATTTCCATGTGCCCTCGCAGCTGTTGGCTTGGCAAGATATTTCCCCTAAAAATAGGCTAGGAATTGTTTCACTGTGAATGCTTGGTTTCTCCGCAGTCTGTAACGTCAGTATTTTAAAGCGGTTCTTGTTATTAGCTAACTGCTCGGCGACGTCTTCTTTCTGCTGTTTATAAGCCACTATTTCATGTTGGTTTTTATCGAATTGACCTTGTGCTGATGCAATATTGGCAACGTTTTTCGTGGGAATTTTTTTACCTTCACGCTCGAATTTGGCAGCCGCTTTTTGGTGAATCATCAGTTGTTTTTTGAGCGTTTCAGACTGTCCGTTAGAAATGCTGATGTGTGAGTCTAGCATTTCAAATTTGCTGTTCGCTAAGGCGGTCATATCATCTTCTGTTCTAAACGTTTTTAATAGAGCGGCATCACTGGCTAATTGTGACTGTAATATCTTTTCTTGCGTTTTTTGCAGAGCATTAATTTTTTTAAACTGCTTAAGCTCTTCAGGCGTTTTAGCGGCATCTTTTACGGCGATGGTTCGACCTTTTTCATTTAACGTTTCTCTTTCTAGTCTTGAGTCTTTGGGCTGAATTTTGTCTGAAAAGGAAATATTGCCGTTTTCATCAACCCATTTGTAGAGTTTGCCCGCAAATGCAGGGTTTGAAAGTGCGATGATGATTATGCTTAGAACAAAAAGAGAGTTTGTTTTCATGGTAATTTTGAATATATTTTAATCAAAGGGAAATAGTATTCGTAATCATTTAACATATACTGAATATTGAAGTGCATTTTTGGTTAAAAGGCCTTATGTATCAGTTAGTGGCTAATTGGTACGCGAGTTGCTTTTAAGTTATAGTTCAGAATAACGTTTTGTGGGAAGCCCCTTGCATAGCTGGTTTTTCATCATTGAAAATTTGGAGTAAGCATGACAACTAATACACCTATTTCTAGTCTTAACGACAGCGACCCGCAAGAAACTAAAGAGTGGCTAGAAGCACTTGAGGCCGTTATAGAACACGAAGGCGAAGAACGCGCGCATTACTTATTAGAAACACTGATAGAAAAAGCCCGCTTGGCTGGCGCCGATATACCCTTCAGCGCGGCGACCGCCTATATCAATACCATTACCATTCCAAAGCAAGCGCAATACATTGGTGATACTTCGTTAGAGCATAAAATCAGATCATACGTACGTTGGAATGCGATGGTAATGGTGCTTCGTGCCAATAAGGATACCAATGTTGGCGGCCATATTGCCAGTTTTGCATCCTCGGCTACCTTATACGATGTGGGTTATAACCATTTCTGGCACGCGGCGAGCGAGACGCATGGCGGTGATTTAATATACGTACAAGGCCACGTGGCAACAGGTATTTACGCGCGGGCGTTTATGTTGGGTCGTTTAAGTAAAGAACAAATGGACGGGTTCCGTCAAGAAGTTGATGGCGGCGGCCTTTCATCGTATCCACACCCTTGGTTAATGCCAGACTTTTGGCAGTTTCCCACTGTTTCTATGGGTTTGGGGCCGATTATGGCGATTTACCAAGCCCGCTTTATGAAATACGTCGAAGACCGTGGCTTTGCAAATACTGAAGACAGAAAAGTGTGGGCGTTTTTGGGTGACGGTGAAACTGACGAGCCAGAATCATTGGGCGCTATTGGTATGGCGGGGCGTGAGAAGCTTGAAAACTTGGTGTTTGTTGTCAATTGTAACTTGCAGCGTTTAGATGGCCCGGTTCGTGGTAACGGTAAAATTATTCAAGAGTTAGAGTCTGAATTCAGGGGCGCTGGCTGGAATGTGATAAAAGTAATTTGGGGTAACCGTTGGGATGCTTTGTTAGCACGCGATACAGAAGGCCATTTACGTAAACGCATGATGGATTGTGTGGACGGTGATTACCAAACCATGAAAGCTAAAGACGGCGCTTATGTGCGTGAAAATTTCTTTAATACGCCAGAGCTACAAGCGATGGTGGCCGATTGGTCGGATAAAGACATTTGGGAGTTAAACCGCGGTGGACACGATCCGGCGAAGGTGTACGCAGCTTACGATGCGGCATGCAAAGAAAAAGAAAGACCCACCGTTATTTTAGCCAAAACCATTAAAGGTTACGGCATGGGTGAGTCAGGTGAAGCGCAAAATACAACACATCAACAAAAGAAAATGAGTCATAAGTCCTTGCTGCATTTCAGAGACCAATTTGATTTACCTATTTCTGATGAAGAAGTGGATAACTTGGAGTACTTAACCTTTGAAGAAGGTTCGTCAGAGCAAGAGTACATGAAGAAGAAGCGCGCTGATCTCGGTGGCTATTTGCCGGCGCGCCGTCAAAAATCTGATTCATTACCTATTCCAGACTTGTCTGTGTTTGAGCCGATGTTAAAAGGCACGTCAAAAGGCCGTGAGATATCAACAACAATGGCCTTTGTTCGTATTCTAAATATTTTATTAAAAGATAAACAAATCGGTAAACGCATCGTGCCGATTGTGCCAGATGAGTCACGTACCTTTGGTATGGAAGGTTTGTTCCGTCAACTCGGCATTTGGTCGCAAGTAGGGCAACTTTATACGCCTCAAGACTCTGATCAGTTGATGTTCTATAAAGAAGACAAAAACGGTCAAGTTCTGCAAGAAGGCATTAACGAAGCCGGCGGTATGTGTGATTGGATAGCCGCGGGCACGTCGTATTCAACCAGCAATGTACCGATGATTCCATTTTATATTTTCTACTCTATGTTTGGCTTTCAGCGCATTGGCGATTTAATTTGGGCGGCCGCCGATCAGCGCGCCCGTGGGTTCTTATTGGGCGGGACAGCTGGTAGAACCACGCTAAATGGCGAAGGGCTTCAGCATGAAGATGGCCACAGTTTATTGTGGGCATCATCTGTGCCCAATTGTATTTCGTATGACCCAACGTTTAATTACGAGTTAGCAGTGATAATGCACGACGGCTTGAAACGCATGTTTCAAGAGCAAGAAGACGTGTTTTATTACTTGACGGTGATGAATGAAAATTATGCGCACCCAGCGATGCCAGAAGGTGTCGAAGCCGATATTATTAAAGGTATGTACCTGTTTAAAGAAGGCGCGGACAGTGGTAAGCCACGTGTTCAATTATTGGGTTCTGGCACCATCTTTAATGAGGTGATAGCAGCGGCTGATATGTTGCAAGAAGAATGGGGTGTTGAGTCTGATTTGTGGAGCTGTACCAGCTTTACGGAATTGGCACGAGAAGGACAGTCTTGTGAGCGAGATAACCGGTTGAACCCAATGCAAGAAAACAAAGTGCCATACGTTGCGCAGCGTTTGAATAGCCGACAAGGCCCGGTAGTCGTTTCAACAGATTACGTTCGCTTGTTAGCTGATTCTATTCGCCCGTTTATACGTAAACATTGCACCGTACTGGGTACCGATGGTTTCGGCCGTTCGGATACGCGTGAGAACCTACGCCGGTTCTTTGAAGTGGATTGTTATTACGTCACCGTTGCTGCGTTGAGTGCCTTAGCGGATACGGGTGCAATTGAAGCGAGCGTTGTGCAGCAAGCGATTGAAAAATATGGTTTAGATTCGTCTAAGCCCGCGCCTTGGTTAGTTTAATCCGGTGAAAGGAGATATTAATGAGTAATTTAATAGCGGTAGCAGTACCGGATATTGGTGATTTCGACGAAGTAGAAGTGATTGAAGTGTTGGTGGCTGTCGGTGATGTTGTAGAAGTTGAGCAAGCGTTGCTAACATTAGAAAGCGACAAAGCGAGTATGGAAATCCCCTCATCAGCTGCGGGTGTAGTGGCTGAGATATTGGTGACGATTGGCGATTCTGTAGCCGAAGGTTCGGTGGTTGTTCGTTTAACTCAGGCGGATTTTCCCGTTGCGAAAGCACCTGCCGAGACAGTCGTTGAAAAAGCGCCACCAGTAGCAACGACAGAAACAATTAACATTCATGTTCCTGACATCGGTGACTTTGACGAAGTAGAAGTGATTGAGGTTAATGTTGTGGTGGGTGACGTGGTGGAAGAGGAGCAATCGCTGCTGACGTTGGAGAGTGATAAAGCCAGCATGGAAATTCCGTCAACAGCGGCTGGTACAGTCAAAGAAATTCTTGTCGCGGTCGGTGATCAAGTGGCAGAAGGCGGTTTGATTGTTGTGTTATCTGGCGCGGCGGCAGAAAGTTTGCCAACGCCTCCAGCTGACGCAAAGCCGCAAGCGGTGCAACAACCAGCAACGCCGGTCACTCAACAGTCAGCGTCAGCCACGCCTAATCAGGCGGTTAGCGTGTCAAAACCAATGGGGCATATCCATGCCAGCCCGTCGGTTAGAAAGTTTGCTAGAGAACTAGGCGTTGACTTATCGACGGTTAAAAAAGCCACAGGGCCTAAAGGTCGCTTGCTGAAAGAGGACATTAAAAGTCACGTGAAGCAAGTGATGGCTGGTGGCACATCTTCCGCAGCGCCAGTTGGGTCGGGTATTCCGCCTATTCCAGCGGTTGATTTCTCAAAATTTGGTGAGATTGAAGAAAAATCCTTAAGTAAAATTAAACGCCTCACCGGTAAAAACTTAACCCGCGCTTGGTTAAATGTGCCGATGGTCACGCACCATGAATTGGCCGATATTACTGAAATGGAGGCGTTCAGAAAATCATTAAAAGCCGATGCTGAAAGGCGTGGCGTTAAAGTGACTTTCTTAGCCTTTATTATGAAAGCCTTAGTGGCTGCGCTAAAACAATTTCCGCAGTTCAATTCATCCTTATCAGCCGATGGGCAAAGTATTATTTACAAGAAGTATTACAACATAGGCATTGCTGTGGCCACGCCAAATGGCTTGGTTGTGCCGGTGTTTAAAGACGTTGATAAAACCAATATTTTTGATTTAGCGGAACAAATGGGCGTGATCAGCAAGAAAGCGCGCGACGGCAAATTATCGCCGAAAGAAATGCAAGGTGCGTGTATGACCATTTCAAGCCTAGGCGGTATTGGTGGCGCAGCCTTTACGCCGATTGTTAATGCGCCAGAAGTAGCCATTTTGGGTGCAACGCGCGCTGATATCCAACCGGTATGGAACGGTAAAGAATTTGAGCCGAGGTTGATGTTGCCACTGGATATGACGTACGACCACCGCGTGATAGATGGGGCCGATGCTGCCGGCTTTATGGTTGCCTTGTCGGGTTATCTGAACGATATCCGTCGCGTGTTGTTGTAGGAGGCAAGCATGGCTAATTTAATAGACATTAAAGTACCCGACATTGGCGAGTTTGATGACGGCGTAGAAGTGATCGATATTGCTGTTTCCGTTGGCGACAGCGTAGCGGTGGAAGACAGTATTTTAACCCTCGAAAGTGACAAAGCTTCAATGGATATCCCCTGTACAGCAGCGGGTATCGTTAAAGAAATCATGGTGTCCTTAGGCGATAAAGTGGTTGAAGGCGACGTGCTGATTAAGCTGGACAGTGCAGAGACTAGTTCAGCATCAAATGAAACGAAACGCGGCGATATTCCAGTGGCGCAACCGATGAGTGTGCCGCAAGGTGACTTACACGCTGAAGTGGTGGTATTAGGTGCAGGTCCCGGCGGTTATACAGCCGCGTTTCGCGCGGCAGACCTCGGTAAAAAAGTCATATTAATTGAGCGGTATTCGTCACTAGGCGGTGTTTGTTTGAATGTCGGTTGTATCCCGTCTAAGGCGTTATTGCATCAAGCGCAGGTGATTCATGAAGCGGCAGAAATGTCAGCGCATGGTGTAACGTTTGCACCACCCGAGTTAGATATCGACGGTATTCGCGCCAATAAAGAAAATATTATTCAGCGATTGACAGGTGGTTTAGCCGGATTGGCCAAACAACGTAAAGTCACCGTGGTAACGGGTTATGCAACCTTTGCGTCAAGCCATTCGATAGTGGTTGAACACGAAGGCTCAAGCCAAACCATCTCATTTGATAACGCGATTATTGCAGCGGGTTCTCAGCCGGTAAAAATACCTGGCTTCCCGTATGACGACGACCGCTTAATGGATTCCACAGGCGCGTTAGCCTTAGCCGATGTGCCCGATAACATGCTGGTGATTGGCGGCGGTATTATTGGACTAGAAATGGCCACGGTGTACCACGCACTGGGTTCAAAAATCAGCGTCATAGAGTTGATGGATCAGTTGGTAGCAGGTTGTGATAAAGATCTTGTAAAACCGTTACACAAACGTTTATCCAAACAGTTAGACAATATTTACCTGAAGGCAAAAGTCACTGCGATTGAGTCAACGGAGGCAGGCTTAAAGGTTAGTTTTGAAGGTGGCAACGTACCTGAATCAGCAGTGTATGATCGCGTGTTATTGTCGGTAGGCCGTAGCCCCAACGGTAAATTAATAGACGCCGATAAAGCGGGTGTCAATGTCGATAAGCGTGGCTTCATTAACGTGGATAAACAAATGCGCACCAATGTGCCGCATATCTATGCGATTGGCGATGTGGTCGGTAACCCGATGTTAGCGCATAAAGCCGTGCACGAAGCAAAGGTAGCTGCCGAAGTCATTGCTGGTGAAAAAGTCGCGTTTGATCCAATGACCATTCCGTCGGTTGCATACACCGACCCAGAGATTTCATGGATGGGTCTGACCGAAACAGTAGCTAAAGCCGAGGGCATCAAATACGAAAAATCTGTATTCCCGTGGGCAGCCAGTGGCCGTGCCTTGAGTATTGGTCGTGATGAAGGCTTAACAAAAGTCCTTTGGGATCCAGAAACAAAACGCATTTTAGGTGCGGGTATCGTTGGTACTAATGCCGGTGAATTAATTGCCGAAGCCGTGTTGGCGCTGGAAATGGGTGCGGATGTTGATGATATCTGTTTAACCATTCATCCTCATCCAACGTTATCAGAAACACTGGCCTTTGCCGCTGAAATGCAGGCAGGTACCATTACAGATCTATATATCAAAAAGAAGTAAGTAGAGCGGCTAATGACAGTTGCGTTAAATTTCACAAAGCATGGAGATGCTGGTGAGGCCTTAATTATTCTGCATGGCTTATTTGGCAATGCGCGTAATTGGCAAGGCATCGCCCAGTTATTGACTGAACGTTATTGCGTGTATACGCTGGATTTGCGCAACCATGCTTCATCTCCACATGCTGATTTGATGGACTACCCATCCATGTCGGCAGATGTCGCCTCGTTTATGGATCAACAAGGCTTACTTGAAGCGACAATTCTTGGGCACAGCATGGGTGGTAAAGTGGCGATGCAGTTGGCCATGTCAGAGCCCGATAAAGTGAGTCGGCTTATTGTTGTGGATATTGCACCGGTAACATACAAGCATAATTTTGATGACGTGTTAGCAGGATTGCATAATGTGCCGCTTGATAAAGTGAGATCTCGAAAAGAAGCAGATCAATATTTGGCCGAGAAAATTAATGTCCTCAGTTTACGGCAGTTTTTGTTGCAAAACTTGGTGTCAAGTAAGGCCGGTGGATTTGAGTGGCGTGTTAATTTAGCAAGTATCGAAAAAAACATGCCAGTCATTATGGGTTTCCCAGAGAGTGAAGTGCCTCAAAGTTTTGGCAAGCAAACGCTATTTATCAATGGCGAAAAATCAACGTATTTGGCGCCAAGATATCGAACTTCAGTTGCTAAATTTTTCCCAGTCGCTGAGTTTGAAACGGTACCCAAAGCGGGGCATTGGCCGCACATAGAATCCCCTTCCGCGTTTATGGAAATTTTAAATAAATTTTTAGGCTAAATTAGTTTTCAAGTTCTGTTTTTTTCAGCCGATAACAGTGGTATGAATATAATCAAACTAATTTATATTGCTTTGGCCGCCGTACTAATGTCATTCGGCGCTCAAGCACAACAATATCAAGCAAGCATTACTCATTCGCAATGGCAGTTTTCGGGGAACCGTGTGGCTTGTTTCTTAACGCACACTATTCCGCAGTATGGAATAGCTGTCTTTGAGCAAAAATCGGGCGAGCCTATTAGCTTTATCTTGACGTCGAAATCATATGTGCCGCCCATACGCACGGCTATGTTAAGTTCTATTCCGCCGGTTTGGATGCATGATGTGCCTTCAATGGAATTGGGTACTGTAAAGGCTGATTTGCACAAAGTAGTTGTTGATAGCGACGTGTCGGAAAGAATGTTGCAGGAGCTCTCTAACGGTCATTTTCAGCAATTCAGTTATCAGTCTAAACGAGGCGGCAACAAAGTTGATGTCGTCGTATCGGCAGTCAATTTTTTGGACGGCATGGTGCAATTCGAATTGTGTCAGCAAGAGTTGTTACCCTTCAGCAGAAAAGCCGTTCATCATCAATTGTCATTGTTTGATAGTTTAAGCTCATCGATTTCACATAAAAATAAACGCCTATTAAGCAAAGCGGTTACGTATATAAAAGAGGCGGGCGCTACTGAAAGAATTGACTTGATACGTGGTACAGAAGGCTTTTCTGTTAAAGATGGTCGTAGAGTGTATGACAAACGTATTGCAAGTATTAGTGAATTTTTAATTGAGCAAGGCATACCTAGCGAACAAGTCGTAGTCTTAGATGACCCTGAAGAAATAGAAACACCGGAAGGTAGCGTTCGAATAAAAGTCGCAGGTCCTGAACCGTTTAGTCATATTTATTTCAGGTCGGGCTCAATCAGTTTGAACAAGCGCGATAACACTAAATTGGATTATTTATTAGAGTACATGCGTTTACAAAAGCCTGAGGGTACGCTGGTATTAAAAGGTTATAGCGACAGCGAAGGACCGCGCCAAGCAAATTTAGCGGTCTCTAAAAAACGTTTAAGTGCCGTCAAAAAGTACTTAATATCACAAGGCGTAAAAGTAGAACGTATTATTACTAAAGCCTATGGTGAAAGTAGACCAACAGCGACTAATCGGTACCCAACGGGTCGTCAATTAAATAGGCGTGTAGATATTACAATTTCAGGGTAATTCGCAGCCGAATCGCTAACTGCTAAGTTCGACTCTAGCGCCAAGTAATCAATCAGGTATAATTCGCGCATGATTTTTTAAGTTGCGAGTTATGCCATGTCAAAGCAAGATGTTAATAAAGTTGTTCTAGCCTATTCAGGTGGCCTAGATACGTCCGTTATCCTTAAATGGTTGGAAGATGTTTACAACTGTGAAGTGGTTACGTTTACCGCCGATTTAGGACAAGGTGAAGAAGTTGAACCGGCACGTGCAAAAGCGGCGTCGTACGGCATTAAAGAAATCTATATTGACGACTTAAAAGAAGAGTTCGTTCGTGACTTTGTGTTCCCCATGTTTCGTGCTAATACGATTTATGAAGGCGAATATTTATTGGGCACGTCTATCGCTCGCCCGTTAATTTCAAAACGCTTAATTGAAATTGCCAATGAAACCGGTGCGGATGCTATTTCACACGGCGCAACGGGTAAAGGCAATGATCAAGTGCGTTTTGAGCTAGGTGCGTATGCGTTAAAACCTGACGTTAAAATCATTGCCCCTTGGCGCGAATGGGATTTAACCTCGCGAGACTCTTTGTTAGCGTACGCTGAAAAAGCAGGTATTGCCGTTGAAATGAAACGTGGCAAAAAATCACCGTATTCAATGGATGCTAACTTGCTGCATATTTCGTACGAAGGCGATATTTTGGAAGACCCTTGGGTTGAGCCAGAAGAAGATATGTGGCGTTGGTCGGTGTCGCCAGAAAATGCGCCAGATGAAGCCACTTACATTGAGCTTGATTATAAAGCCGGCGATATCGTTGCGATTAATGGTCAAGCGATGTCAGCAGCAACAGTATTAGCGGAACTGAACAGAGTGGGTGGTGCCAACGGCATTGGCCGCGCAGATATTGTAGAAAATCGTTATGTCGGCATGAAAGCGCGTGGTTGTTATGAAACGCCAGGTGGAACGATTATGTTACGAGCACACAGGGCCATTGAGTCGATTACGCTTGATCGTGAAGTGACACACTTAAAAGATGAATTGATGCCGCGTTACGCTAGCCTTATTTATAACGGTTACTGGTGGAGCCCAGAGCGTGAAATGTTGCAAACGATGATTAATGCATCGCAAGTAACGGTGAATGGTCGCATTCGTTTGAAACTCTATAAAGGCAATGTCATTGTGGTGGGTCGTGAATCATCAACGGATAGCTTGTTCGATGAAAATATAGCCACGTTCGAAGACGATGGCGGCGCATATGATCAAAAGGATGCGGAAGGGTTTATTAAATTGAATGCATTGCGCATGAGAATTGCAGCAAGAAAACGCGTTTAGCAAAAAAAACGCCCTCCAAACTACAGAGGGCGAAAAGGACTCTTATATTCGTTTGAGGTCTAGAGAGCAGTTGTTTGTAGAAAGTAATATTCTTTCGGTACTGCAATGTAAGAGTTAGACATAGCTTACGCCCCCTTTCAATTTTGTGAATGTGGCAAATTGTCGCAGGCAATAAATTATGACAGCACGTAAACCGTTAATTGCCATACCAACCCATGTTTTTATGGGGTTTTTGGGTTCGGGGAAAACCAGCGCCATTCTTAGTTTGTTTGATAAAAAGCCATCTAACGAGCGCTGGGCTGTGTTGGTTAATGAATACGGTAAATTGGGTATTGATGGTGCGCATTACCAATCACAAGGCGTACACGTTAAGGAAATTCCTGGCGGCTGTATGTGTTGTGCTGCTGGTGTGCCCATGCAGGTCGCTATCAATCAATTACTTACGCAGTCTCGCCCTGACCGCTTGTTTGTTGAAACCAGTGGTTTAGGCCACCCAGATGGTGTGTTAAAAACACTGAACGGCGAACACTTTCAAGCCGTCTTGTCGTTAAAAGCCAGTTTCTGCTTGTTAGACCCTGAAAAATTACTAAACCCAGCGATGTATGGCAGTGGGCTTTTAGAACAACAAGTAGCGTTAAGCGATATATTGATTGCCAATAAGGTAGATTTAGCATCAGTGCTGGCAATGGAAGTATTTGATGATTTAGTGAAAGATTGTTTGATTCCAAAATTAGTCGTGGCTAAAACCAGCTTTGGTGTCATTGACGCGAACTGGCTAGATCTTGAAGCGGTTGCTGGAAGAGATAAAGACACACTGTCGTTAGGGCATAACACGCTAGTGAAAGAGCAAGCAGTTGTCGTATTTAGCCAAGTGTTTGATAAAACAGAGACATTCTCAAAAAAAAAATTAGAAGCGCTTCTTAAACACATTGAGCCTATTCGCATAAAAGCGATATGCCAAACAGGCAATGGTTGGCTGTTGTTTAGTGGCGAAGGTAAACGGTTAACAACGACTAATATTCAAGCACAACAACAAAGTCGCTTCGACATTATTTTAGATTCAAAAAGCGCTAAAGAAGGACTAGAACGCGAAATAAAAAACTGTGTTTTATAGCGAATTCATAACGCGGCTTACTTAGGGTGCGACAATTTGCCACATTCCCATAAATAAAGCACGCCCGTAAAATACCTCCATCTAAAAAGTAGAGGGTTTTATGAAACATTCCAAACTAAGTTTATTATCAGCAGCACTGGTTGCAGTGTCTGCCCAAGCGGCAGATTACACAAATCAAACCATTATTGTTGAAGGTAGCAGTATGCGTCCTGGTACGTTCGGTGTGGCACCCGATTCATTAGCATTAAAAGACACTGCAGCGTTACTAAAGCGTGTGCCAGGCGCTAACGTTAATAGAAATGGTCCGTTAACGGGTATTGCTTCGTACCGCGGCCAATTTGGTAGTCGTGTTAATGCAGTGGTTGATGGCATGTCGTGGAAAGAAGTGGGGCCGAATAGTATGGATCCTCCGCTGAGCCATATTCCAGCTTCCTTAACAGAAAGCTTAACGGTGTACAGAGGTATTGCACCCGTTAGTAGCGGCATTGAAACCATTGGTGGTTCGATGACGGCAGAATCGCGTAAAAGTAAATTCACCAACAGCAGCGATTTTGAATTTCATGGTTTAACCTCATTCGGTTATAGCGAGTCGGATAACGGCTTAACAAGCAGCGTATTAGGGACTTATGCTAATGATAGTCATCGTTTTCACACAAGTTTGAGCCAAGAAAAAGGCGGTGATTATGAGTTTGATGGCAGTAAATCAGTCGATCCAAGCCAGTATGATCGAGATGCATACACGGTAGGTTACGGCACAAAGTTTGGTTCGCAAGAAATTGGCTTTAATTACAGTCATAATGACACAGGTCATACCGGCTCACCTTCATTACCAATGGACATTATTTGGGTGCGAGGCGGTATATTCTCGGCTGATTACAGTATTCAATTAGGTGAAGGCCGTTCGTTAGATGTGGGTTATTACTACCAAGATATGCGCCATTTGATGAATAATTTCACATTACGACCTAATGGTGTAGGTGGCAATAGGGAAAGGCAAAACTTAACGACAGTTGACGGTGGCGGCTTGTCAGCGGTTTATCATATGCCTTTTTCAGGTGGTAGTTTAAGTCTTGGTTTGGAAGGTGATGAATCGACACATGATGGGTTGATCACAAGCCCAACTGTTGCAGTATTCAGAGTTGATAATTTCAATGGAGCTGAGAGAAACCGTTACAGTGGTTTTATCGAGTGGAAAGGTGATATTTCAGAAGGGCTAGAGTTAGAAACAGGTGTTCGTTATACGCAGGTTGAAATGGACTCAGATGATGTTAATCATCACATGGCTATGATGGGTAACCCGTTCCAGCAATTACGTGATAGTTTCAACAATAGTGACTTATCGCAGACGGACCATAACTGGGATTTTGACGCTATATTACGGCAGACACTTTCAAATGAGTTAACGGCTGAAATTGGATTTGCACGTAAAACCCGTTCTGCCACTTACCAAGAACGTTATTTGTGGATACCGTTAGAAGCGACTGGCGGTTTGGCAGACAACCGCGTGTATGTTGGCGATGTGAATCTTGATTCTGAAACAGCGTACCAGTTTGAAGCTGGTTTGGAATATGCTTCAGGAGCTTTGTATGTTGCGCCTCGAGCATTCTACCACCGTATAAATGATTATATTCAAGGTCAAGAAATCACTGAGGCAACAGCAAATACTGTTCTTGGTTTGGCAACTGGTGGCGCGAGTACGACTGTTTTACAGTTTACGAATATAGATGCTGAACTTTACGGGATGGATGTTGAGTGGGGCTATGAGCTAGGTGCAAATTTGCGTTTAGATGGGACCGTAAGTTATGTTCGTGGCAAGCGGCGTGATGCTGGTGATAACTTGTATCGAATTGCTCCACTAAACGCACGTGCTCAGCTAACGTTTGAACAAGATAACTGGTCTGTTGCGACAGAAGTCGAGGCATATTCAGAGCAAAATGATGTTGCAGCTTACAATGCCGAGCAAAAAACAGGCGGGTATGGCTTATTGCATGTAAGAGCTGAACTGCAACCTGCCTCAGGTTTTAATATTGGCTTAGGTGTGGAAAATATATTAGATAAAAACTACGCCGACCATACAGCAGCAATTAATAGGGCGGGAGGTTCGGATGTAGCTGTAGGTGATAAAGTGCCAGGGCAAGGAAGAAATGTGTACGTTACAGGGAGTTATGGATGGTAGTAGTTTAATATCATATCGATAAAAAAACGCGGACTTGTTCCGCGTTTTTTTATGTAAGGTAGAAGCTTTTTGCGGCGCGTGCTAATATTAGAAAATAATAATAAAGAGTAGAAAAACTATGCGATTTTTATCTAAGACTCAATACTTCATTACGCTGCTATTAATTGGTTTTACTACGGTCACTTTCGCAGGTGGCGGTTATTTTTCAATTGGTTATGGTCATGTCGCCAAACAAACAGCTGGTGCGGTCACGGCGGTTGCTGAAGATGCGTTTGCAGGTGCATCTAACCCAGGCAAATTAACAGCAGCGGGCAATCAGTTTGAAATAGGCGCTGAGTTTTTTAACCCGCATCGTAAAGTAAAAAGAACAGGGTCTGGCACGCCGTTTGATTTTTCATCAAATAGCAGAAACTCTTTTTTCATAATTCCTGAATTTGCTTATTCACACCAAATGAATGACAAAGTAACTGTGGGTATTACGGCTTATGCAAACGGAGGTTTAAATAGTGAATACACGGCAACATCTGGCATTCCAAACACAAATGCTAATCTTGTGGCATGTGGCGCTAAGCCAGGTAATTTTTTCTTAGGCTGTGATGAGGCTGGCTTCGACTTAGCCCAGTTGATTATTGCACCAACCATCGCTTGGGAATTTGCGCCAGGGCATAGTATTGGTGTGTCACCACTGTTGGCGCTTCAACGTTTTGAATCATTTGGTTTACATGCGTTCGCACCGTTCTCAAAGTACCCCAGTAAGGTCACTAATAATGGGCATGATATTGCATTTGGGGCGGGTGTTCGCTTGGGCTGGTACGGTGAAATAACACCGTGGTTGTCATTGGGCGCAGCCTATGCAACAAAAGTGTATATGCAAGAATTTGACGACTACAAAGGTCTGTTTGCTGGCGGTAGTTTTGATATTCCCGCTAATTACAGTGTTGGTGCGGCAGTTCGGCCTAACGAAAACTGGATTATTGCTTTAGATGTTCAGCGTATCGAATTTAGTGAAGTAAAAACGCTAGGCAATAGCTTGCTTAATTCACTAGCACCTGGAGGTCCCCTGATTGGTAGTGAGCACGGCAGCGGGTTTGGTTGGAAACATAATCAAACAAACTACCGTTTAGGCTTAACGTATTTTGCATCAGCAAGGCTTACTTTAAGGGCCGGTTATGCGTATGGCAAACGGCCTAATGACAACCATCTTAGTTCAACCACTTTTAGCTTGTTAACACCAAATCCAATTCATCAAGCGAGTGTTGGATTGAGTTGGGAAACTAAAAGTGGGAATGAATTACACGTTGGCTTTGAACATTTCTTTAAAGAAACACTAACCGGCCCATCAGCTTTATTTCCTGGAGCCAGAGAATCTGTAACGCCTTATGTAAATGCGCTACATGTGGCGTGGACGTGGCACCTTTAGGCTTCGAATAAGTGGTTAAAGCGTTGGCAGCTATTTTTAATGTCATTGGCTAAGAAGATTTTTTCAATCACAGCAATATAGTCTGCGCCCATATTAACAAGTGCTTGCGCGTTAATGTGATTGATGCCACCAATGGCGACGGTGGGAATTGATAATTCTGTTTTGGCTTGAGTCAGCAACTCTGTTGTTGCGAGTGGTGCTCCTGGCTTAGTGTTGGAATTATAAAACCGCCCAAAGGCAACGTAATCCGCACCTTGTTGTTGGGCTGTTACTGCCAGTGAAATATCGTGATGACAGGTCACTCCAATAATTGCACTATCACCTAATAAAACACGCGCTTTTTGTACAGAGCCGTCTACTTGACCTAAATGTACGCCTTCCGCTTTGCAGGCTAATGCAAGATCAGGGTCATCATTAATAATTAGTGGAACGCTATATTTTAGGCATAGCGTGTGAAGATGATTAGCACGTTGCAACTTTTCTTCTGCGGCGTTGGTTTTGTCACGGTATTGCAGTAAAGCGATGCCGCCTTGTAGTGCTTGTTCTACTTTTGCATAAAGGGTGTTTGCATCTAAGCCATTCGGTGTAATGGCATATAAGCCTTTACTAGGAAACTTGTTCTTCATCCTATGCGATTAGGGAATAACTGCCCTTTACCTATTTGTACGGCATTTTTTAAGGCGTTATCGGTGTATTGCTGGGCGATGTTAATAGCTTCGCTAATAGAGTTTCCAAGCGCAATTTGTGCTGCAATGGCGGTTGCCAATGTGCAGCCAGATCCATGAAACTCACCTGTTAGCCTTTCCCAAGAGTTTTGTTCTATTGTTTGCCCATTATGGAATAACGTATTGATAATAGAGTCACCATTTTCGTGCCCGCCGGTAATTAGCACGTAATCCACACCTGTGGCTAATAAATGCTGGCCTAAAAGCTCGACGCTAACCTCTGATGAAAGACCAGTTAATAGGCGTGCTTCCAATGTGTTGGGTGTGAGTACAGTCACAAGTGCTAAAAGGTGTTGCTTGATTGATTCAATTAGTTGATTACTGGCTAATGAAGTGCCATCACCGCTGGCTAATACAGGGTCAAATATGACAGGAATGTTAGGGTGTTGTTGAATCAGTTTGGCAATTGCTTCAACACATTCAACGGAACCAGTTAAGCCAATTTTAATAACATCAATCGTCATGTCATTAAACAGAGAGTTTGCTTGTTCAGTGATGTCATTGGCGCTCAGTGGAATAAGCCTGTAAACGGTGGAAGAGTCTTGAACAGTAAGGCAAGTCAGCGCAGAACATGGGTGGCAATTAAAGTGGGTGAGTACTTCAATGTCAGATTGTACGCCCGCACCGCCACTTGGATCATGGCCGGAGAAACATAAAACGGTGGGTATGTGGGTGATTGTCATCAATAAAAATTAAAACTCAGTCCGGTCTAGTGTAATAAATAACGAACAAGAAGTGTCTGTTACAGCGCTAAAAGCGTAAAATACGCGTTTATTTGATCTAAAACTGTACGATCTGATGACGCAAACAAAAAAACATACCCAGCTTTTAAGTTCATTAAAAGAACGCATCTTAATTTTGGATGGCGCAATGGGCACGATGATTCAGTCGTATAACTTTACTGAAAGTGATTATCGTGGCGAACGCTTTGCCGATTGGCCAAGTGATATTAAGGGTAATAACGATCTGTTGTCATTAACGCAGCCCGATACTATTCGAGCAATTCACCTCGCTTATTTGGAAGCCGGTGCGGATATTGTTGAAACCAATACGTTCAATTCAACCCGCGTAGCGATGGCTGATTACGACATGGAAGATTTGTCGTATGAAATTAATGAAGCGTCAGCACGCATTGCACGACAAGCGGCGGATGATATTGAAGCTAAATATCCTGAACGCACCTGTTATGTAGCCGGTGTATTGGGCCCCACGAATCGCACGGCGAGCATTTCACCAGATGTTAATGACCCTGCGTTTAGAAACATCAGCTTTGATGAATTGGCCGAGGCGTATACCGAATCCATTGATGCTTTGCTGAAAGGCGG
>DUCS01000020.1 GCA_012959695.1 Cycloclasticus sp. | reverse complement strand
AACGCACTAAGCTATCTCGCAGATTCTATTTCCAATTAAACGGCACTTAGGCCTTGTAAGCACCTATTTACTATATTCCGCTTGTTTATTGGGGGGATTACAGCATGGTCTTCTGCTTCGCTTGCCATTGGGACTGAAGCGCAACCATAAAGGCCGTTCACCAACCTTCATCCAGATGGGCGTGTAGGCGTGCTTGATGACGCTAGCGCGATGAAAGTGATAAAGCGGTGAATGGGGATGCTTTGGTAGGACAGCGAGCTGCAAGTTAAATAAAGGCAAAAGGGTATGTTTATGCCCTGTGAGCCATGCTGCAACTGGCTTTTCCTTGAATCGTAGAATCTAGCTTGAACCTTGACCTATCCTTGACCCGAAAAACTCAAGACATAAAAAAAGAGCTAGTTTTTACACTAACTCTTTGATTGTATTGGCTCCTCCGACTGGATTCGAACCAGTGACCCAATGATTAACAGTCATTTGCTCTACCGGCTGAGCTACAGAGGAATTGTTTGGGACGCGTATCTTACGAAACGAGGTTGTTTTGGTCAATAGCTATTCGACCTTAACCGCATTTAAATTTACTTGAATAAATTAGCGATCCGGTCTATGGCGCTTACTAAGTTATCCATGCTGGTGGCGATTGATATGCGCATGTGGCCATCTAGCCCGAATGCTGAACCTGGGACTAATGCGACGCCTGATTTTTCAAGGATGTATTCGGCCAAATCAACGTCGTTGTCAATGTCACTCATGCGGTTAAGTATGGGGTTGAAGTCTGGGAAACAGTAGAACGTGCCGTCTGATGAAATGCAGCTTACGCCTTCAATTTGATTTAATTTTTCAACCACGTAGTCGTGACGTTCTTTAAAGGCGACTAACATCTCGCTAATGCAAGACTGGTCGCCTTCTAATGCGGCTTGTGCTGCGTATTGTGAAATTGACGTTGGGTTTGATGTGCTTTGCGACTGAATTTTTTTCATCGCTTTTATCAAGGTAACAGGGCCGGCTGCGTAACCAATGCGCCAGCCAGTCATTGAATAGGCTTTAGATACGCCGTTAAGCACGATGGTTTGGTCGTACAGGGCAGGGCAAGCCATGACGATGTTACTGAACGGTTCGTCACACCACAGGATGTGCTCGTACATGTCATCGGTGGCTACTAATATATTAGGGTGTTTTATAAGTACTTCACCTAACGCGGCTAATTCCTCGTTGGTATACGCTTTGCCGCTTGGGTTTGATGGACTGTTGATGACAACTAATTTGGTTTTGTCTGTAATTGCCGCTTCAAGTTGCGCAGCTGTGATTTTAAAGTCTTGATCTTGTCCAGCTTTAACAATAACGGGTACGCCGCCTGCCAATAAGCTCATGTCTGGATACGATACCCAATATGGCGCAGGGATAATAACTTCGTCACCATCATTTAATAGCGCTTGAGCTAAGTTAAAGAAACTTTGTTTACCACCACAGGAAACAAGCACTTGATCTAGTTCGTAAGACAGGCCGTTGTCTTTTTTAAGCTTGTTAATAATGGCTGTTTTAAGTTCAACGGTGCCGTCAACAGCGGTGTATTTTGTTTTGCCTGAATTAATGGCGTCCCTAGCGGCTTGTTTTATGTGCTCTGGGGTATCAAAGTCAGGCTCGCCGGCACCAAGGCCTATAATGTCTTGGCCTGCGGCTCTTAGAGCAGCGGCTCTTGCAGTAACAGCTAAGGTCGGAGATGGTTTAATGCGTTGAACGCGTTGTGATAGTTTGATGCTCATTTGTATTGTTTCTCTTTAAATAAAGATAGCTTAATAGCGCGCTGCGTATCTTTTTGGAATAAAATCCAAGGTTACTTGATTATAAATAACGCATTCTACTTGATGCGGCGTGTATGCAAAATCCCTATGAATAAAAAATTCGTGATTCATTCACCTTTTGAGCCCGCAGGCGATCAGCCAAAGGCGATTAAAGCGTTGGTTGAAGGTATTGAGCAGGGTGAGGCGAATCAAACTTTATTGGGTGTAACGGGCTCGGGTAAGACATTTACGATGGTGCACACCATTGCGCAATTGCAACGCCCGGCGTTGGTGTTAGTGCATAACAAAACATTGGCGGCGCAGTTGTACGGCGAGCTTAAAGAGTTTTTGCCGGATAATGCCGTTGAGTATTTTGTGTCGTATTACGATTATTATCAGCCTGAGGCGTATATGCCCGCGTCGGATACTTTTATTGATAAAGATGCATCGTTAAACGAACACATTCAACAAATGCGCCTATCGGCCACTAAGGCGTTGATGGAGCGAAGCGATGCTATTATCGTTGCCAGCGTGTCGTGTATTTACGGTTTGGGTGATCCTGAGTTGTATTTCAGCATGATTTTGCATTTGTCACGCGGTGAGCGCGTCAGCCAACGTGAAATTATTCGTCAGTTAACGGATATGCAATACAAGCGAAACGATGTTGAGCTGTTAAGGGCAACGTATCGAGTGCGTGGTGATGTGATTGATATATTTCCTGCGGAATCGGATCAAGACGCGGTACGGGTAGAATTGTTTGACGATGAGATTGAACGCTTGTCTTTGTTCGACCCACTAACCGGTGAAATTGTTCAGCGAATTCCCCGCTATACCATTTTTCCTATTTCGCATTACGTCACGCCACGAGAAACTATTCTTAAGTCTATCGATAAAATTAAATCAGAGCTGGCTGTTCGCTTGGAGCAATTACGTTCGCTTAATAAATTGGTAGAGGCGCAGCGTTTAGAAGAGCGAACAAAGTTTGATATCGAAATGATGCGAGAAATTGGCTATTGCTCCGGCGTTGAAAATTATTCGCGTTATTTGTCGGGCAGAAACCCTGGGGAGGCGCCGCCGACCTTGTTTGATTATTTGCCGGATAACGCCTTGCTGTTTATAGATGAATCGCACGTGACGGTTCCGCAAGTAGGTGCGATGTATAAAGGTGATCGTTCACGAAAAGAAACGTTAGTTGAATACGGCTTTAGGTTGCCGTCGGCGTTGGATAATCGACCCATGCGATTTGAAGAGTTTGAAGCGAAAGCGCCGCAAACGGTGTACATATCGGCGACGCCAGCTAAGTACGAAATGGCTCGCTCTGGCGCGATAATAGAGCAGGTTGTACGTCCAACTGGGCTTTTGGACCCGGTTATTGAAGTGAGACCAGTCACCACGCAAGTAGACGATTTGTTATCGGAGATTAATAAACGCGTAAAGCTTAAAGAACGGGTGTTAGTGACGACACTGACTAAACGCATGTCAGAAGATTTAACCGATTACATGATGGAGCACGGCGTTAAGGTGCGTTATTTGCACTCAGACATTGAAACCGTTGAACGTGTTGAAATTATTCGTGACCTTAGGCTGGGCGTTTTTGATGTGTTGATTGGGATTAACTTGTTGCGTGAAGGTTTGGATATTCCAGAGGTGTCGCTGGTGGCCATTTTAGATGCTGACAAAGAAGGCTTTTTACGCTCAGAAGTGTCGATGATTCAAACCATGGGGCGGGCAGCGCGTAATGTGAAAGGCATGGCCATTTTATACGCCGACAAAATTACAGGCTCAATGCAGCGAGCAATGGATGAAACCAGCCGCCGCAGAGAAACCCAGCAAGCTCATAATATAAAGCATGGCATAACACCTAAAGGTATCGTTAAAAAGGTGACTGATATTATGGAAGGCTCAAAACGATCTGAGCGCTCCACGATGAAGAAAGTGGCAGAAGAGGCTGCCAAATATCAGGCGTTATCGCCCGCGCAGATGGTTAAAAACATCAAAAACTTGGAAGCAAAAATGTACAAGCACTCGCGAGATCTGGAATTTGAAGAAGCAGCAAATGTACGTGATGAGATACATAAGCTACAAGACTTTGCTCTATTAGGTTCTTAAGATTCAAGTTAAAAACGCGTATGGCTTCACTAACGCGCTAACATTAAGTACAATGCGCGGTCTTGAAAGTTGGCTTGCAGGCGCGTAGCTCAGTTGGTTAGAGCGCACCCTTGACATGGGTGAGGTCGGTGGTTCGAATCCACTCGTGCCTACCAATTTTCTAACAAAAAAACTTTCTTTCTACTACTACAAGGTCTTACCGTGCCAGTCATTACATTACCCGATGGAAGTCAGCGTGAATTTTCGCAAGCAATCAGCGTGCTTGATGTTGCCGCCGATATTGGTGCCGGTTTAGTAAAAGCAACCTTGGCAGGTAAAGTGAATGATGTACTGGTTGACGCGTCGTTTATGATTGAAAACGATTCAACGTTGGCGATAGTGACTGCGCGAGACGAAGAGGGTGTAGATGTTATTCGTCACTCAACGGCGCATTTGTTGGCGCAAGCCGTTAAACAGTTATTTCCAACTGCGCAAGTCACCATTGGTCCGGTGATTGATAACGGTTTCTTTTACGATTTTGCATTCGAACGGTCTTTTACCCCAGATGATTTAGCAAAAATTGAAAAGAAAATGTCAGCTTTGGCTGACGAAGCGATTGCAGTTGAACGCTTTGAGTTATCGCGTGATGACGCGGTTGCATTTTTCAGAGAGAAAAATGAAGAATACAAAGCGCAAATTATCGAAAGCATTCCGCAAGATGAAGTGTTGTCACTCTATAAGCAAGGTGATTTTACTGATTTGTGCCGTGGCCCACACGTGCCGCATACAGGCAGTTTAAAAGCGTTTAAGTTAACAAAACTGGCGGGTGCTTATTGGCGTGGCGATTCCAACAATGAAATGCTACAGCGTGTTTATGGTACCGCTTGGGGCGATAAAAAGGCGCTAAAAAAATACTTGTATAGAATTCAAGAAGCAGAAAAACGCGATCACCGTAAAATATCAAAAGCCTTAGATTTATTCCATATTCAAGAAGAAGCGCCTGGCATGATTTTTTGGCACGATGCTGGTTTGACTATCTACCGTACGATTGAAGAATATATTCGTGGCAAGCTTCAAGAGCATGACTATATAGAAGTACGTACGCCGCAATTGGTCGATAAGTCGTTGTGGGAAAAGTCAGGCCATTGGGATAAATTCCATGACGACATGTTTACGGTCGAATCAGATAGTCGTGAGTATGCCGTTAAGCCGATGAACTGCCCATGTCACGTGCAAATTTATAACCAAGGTTTAAAAAGCTATCGAGATTTGCCGTTAAGAATGGCAGAATTTGGATCGTGCCACCGTAATGAGCCGTCTGGCACATTACACGGCTTGATGCGCTTACGTAACTTTATTCAGGATGATGCGCATATCTTCTGTACAGAAGACCAAATTCAATCTGAAGTGTCAGACTTTATCGACCTGCTGTACGAAGTGTATGCAGATTTCGGTTTTACTGAGATTATCATTAAGTTATCAACGCGCCCTGAAAAGCGAGTGGGTACAGACGAAGATTGGGATAAATCAGAAAAAGCCTTAGAAGAGGCGTTGAACGCTAAAAATCTAGATTGGGATTTGCAACTAGGCGAAGGCGCGTTTTATGGCCCGAAAATCGAATTTTCTTTAAAAGATTGTTTAGACCGTGTTTGGCAATGTGGCACTATTCAAGTCGATTTTTCCATGCCTGATCGCCTAGATGCGCAATATATTGCCGAAGATGGTTCGCGGCAATCGCCGGTGATGTTGCACCGTGCAATTTTGGGTTCATTGGAACGTTTTATCGGTATTTTGATTGAAGAATATGCGGGTAAATTTCCGGTGTGGTTGGCACCGACACAAGTTGTTTTAATGTCCATTACAGACAAAAACGATGAATATGTGTCGAAAATTGCAAAAATACTTCAAAAACAAGGCATAAGAGTTAAATTAGACTTGAGAAATGAGAAGATCGGCTTTAAAATTCGCGAGCACACTTTAAAGCGTATTCCATACCTTGTTGTTCTTGGCGATAAAGAAGTCGAAAATAACGAATTAGCAGTTCGTTCTTTAAGTGGAAAAAACATGGGTAATTTCACTCCTGAAGACTTTATTACGTTATTGGCAACGAATGTTGCTGAGCGTAATGCATTAGAGTCTTAGGTTTTTGTGTTTTTATCTAAATTAATATTTTGGAGATTGTAAGATCGCAACAAAAAAAGTAAGAATAAACGAAGACATAACGATTCCAAGTGTGAGGCTAATTGCTCATGATGGTGAAAAAATAGGCGTTGTTACACTTGAAGAAGCCATGAGTATGGCTGCAGAGGTTGAACTGGATTTGGTTGAAGTATCACCAACAGCAAAACCGCCGGTCTGCAAAATAATGGATTACGGCAAATTTAAGTTTGAAGCCAGTAAAAAACTACAGGCGTCAAAAAAGAAACAAAAAAATGTTCAGGTTAAAGAAATTAAATTTAGACCGGGAACAGATATTGGTGATTACAACGTTAAATTACGTAACCTACGTTCATTTTTAGAACACGGGGATAAAACCAAAATCACCGTAAGGTTTCGCGGTAGAGAGATGGCCCATAGAGAACTCGGTATGGAGCTGTTGAAACGCGTAGAAAAAGATTTAGAAGAATTAGCAATGGTCGAACAATGGCCAAAGTTTGAAGGTCGCCAAATGGTTATGGTTATGGCGCCGAAAAAAATTAATTAATGGAGTACTGTAATGCCTAAGATGAAGTCAAACAGCGGAGCGTCAAAACGTTTTAAAAAAACGGGTACTGGCGCTTTTAAATGTAAGCACGCACATTTGCGTCACATTTTGACCAAAAAAAGCACCAAACGTAAACGTCATTTACGTAAAGCATCATTGATTCACGCGTCTGACAAGAAAAGCGTGGCTCGTATGTTGCCATATAGTTAATTTAAGATTTTATTGAGGATTAGAAATGCCTAGAGTTAAACGCGGTGTTGTTGCAAGAGCACGACACAAAAAAGTATTAAAGCAAGCAAAAGGTTATTACGGAGCGCGTAGCCGTATTTACCGTGTTGCTAAACAAGCAGTTATTAAAGCGGGTCAATACGCATACCGAGATCGTCGTCAAAGAAAACGTCAATTCCGTGCATTATGGATTGCTCGTATCAATGCTGGTGCTCGTAGTTGTGGTTTGTCGTACAGCCGTTTTATGAATGGCCTTAAGAAAGCATCTATTGGTTTGGATAGAAAAGTATTAGCTGATCTTGCCGTTTTTGATAAAGATGCGTTTTCGCAATTGGTAGCGACTGCGAAATCTAATCTGTAGAAAACCAAGTTCGAGTAATTAACGTTACTCATGTATTTGCTAAAGCAATTACTACAAACTGATAAGTAAGTCGTGAGGGAAAGGTCTATTGGCCTTTCCCTTATTTATTTGGATTAAATAAAAAAGATAACAACGTGGAAAATTCATTACAAAGTATTGTGGAACAGGCTGAAAAAGAATTAGTGGCTGCAGACTCCCTGTCTATTGTTGAAGACATTCGTGTGTCTTACCTCGGTAAGAAAGGCGTGTTTACACGTCAGATGAAGACGTTGGGTAAATTGCCTCCTGAAGAACGTCCTAAAGTTGGGGCGACTATCAATGAGGCGAAGCAAAAATTTCTAGTGTTGTTAGAGCAACGTAAAACACACCTTGAAAATGAATTATTGGCGCAACGCTTACGTGAAGAAACTATCGATGTAACGCTGCCAGGTCGTGGGCAAGCCGTTGGCGGTGTTCACCCCGTGACACGCACCATGCGACGCATTGAACAAATATTTAATCGTATTGGCTTTGACGTTGCGATGGGGCCTGAAGTTGAAGATGATTTCCATAACTTTGAAGCGCTCAATATCCCAGCGCATCACCCGGCTCGCGCCATGCACGATACGTTTTATTTTGATGAACATACCTTGCTGAGAACGCACACATCTCCGGTTCAAATCCGCGTGATGGAAAACCAACAACCGCCGCTTAAAGTGATTGCTCCTGGCCGTGTTTACCGTTGTGATTCTGACATTACTCATACACCCATGTTTCACCAAGTGGAGGGTTTTGTTGTTGATAAGAACATCAATTTTGCTGACTTAAAAGGCGTTATCAGCGAGTTCTTAAAGGCGTTCTTCGAAAAAGATGTGAAGGTACGGTTTAGGCCGTCTTACTTCCCGTTCACCGAGCCATCGGCTGAAGTGGATATTGAATGCGTCATGTGCGAAGGTGAGGGTTGTCGTGTATGTAGTCAGACAGGCTGGTTAGAAGTGCTAGGTTGCGGCATGATCCACCCAGAAGTATTCCGTCATATCAATATTGATTCTGATGAATTTACCGGCTTTGCGTTTGGTATGGGCGTAGAAAGATTGACGATGCTTCGTTATAAAATCAATGACTTACGATTGTTTTTTGAAAATGATCTTAAGTTTTTAAGACAATTTAATTAAGCTGGGTAGGGCATAAAATGTTAGTTAATGAAGCATGGCTTAAAGAATTTGTTGATTACTCAATCCCAACGGATGAGCTAACCGCTAAACTAACCATGGCGGGTTTAGAGGTGGATTCAGTTGCTGCGGCAGCGGCAGAATTTACCGGTGTTGTGGTGGGTCAAGTATTGTCAGTAGAGCCTCATCCAAATGCCGATAAGTTACGCTTATGTAAAGTGTCCATTGGCGATGCTGATGCCTTGGATATCGTCTGCGGCGCCAGTAACGTACGCGTTGATTTATGCATTCCAGTAGCCACTGTGGGTGCTGTATTGCCGGGCGATTTTAAAATCAAACCATCCAAGCTACGTGGCGAGCCTTCGAATGGCATGCTGTGTTCAGAGCAGGAACTTGGCTTGGCTGATTCAGCCGATGGCTTGATGGAACTACCCAACGATGCGCCAATAGGAACAGATATCAGACAATACCTGCAACTAGACGATACCATTATCGAAGTGGATTTAACGCCTAACCGTGCGGACTGTTTAAGCATTGAAGGTGTTGCACGCGAAATTGCCTGTTTTGCAGGTAAAGCGATGACCGTTAATGAAGCAAACAAGGTTAAAGAAACCATTGATGACAAAGTCAATGTGGTTGTCGAAGCGATAGAGGATTGTCCGCGTTATTTAGGGCGAGTTGTCAAAGGCCTAAACCGTTCTGCACCCACGCCCATTTGGATGCAGGAAAAATTACGACGTTGTGGCCAAAGAAGTTTGGGCCCGTTAGTTGATGTCACGAATTATGTTTTACTTGAATTAGGCCAGCCGCTTCATGCATTTGATTTAAATAAAATTGAGGGCGACATCGTGGTTCGTCGCGCGAATGAAGGCGAAACACTGGCGTTACTTAACGAACAAACCATTGAATTAGACGACGATGTGTTACTGATTGCTGATCAGACAAAGTCTTTGGCGTTTGCCGGTGTTATGGGCGGTGAGGACTCAGCCGTTAGCGATGACACAAGTGATATCTTTTTAGAGTGTGCCTTTTTTAAACCCATTACCATTGCCGGTAAATCCAGAAAATTTGGTTTACACACCGATGCCTCACACCGTTTTGAACGGGGCGTTGATCCAGAGCTTTGCTACCGTGCTTTAGATAGAGCCATTGAGCTGTTAACCGCTATTGCCGGTGGTGATGTTGGGCCGTTAACTGATGAGACGTCTGATGCGACCTTGCCAAAAAATCAAGCCGTTAAGCTACGTTTTGAAAGAATACAGCGTGTGTTGGGTGTTGAGCTAAACGAAGAGACAGTTGAAAGTTATTTCTTAAGCCTTGGTATGCAAGTTGAAAAACCAGGCTCTGAGTGGCTTGTAACGGCGCCAAGCTATCGTTTTGATATATCGATTGAGGCTGACTTAATTGAAGAAATCGCGCGTTTATACGGCTACGACAACTTACCGCAAAACAGCCTAAATATTTCAGGCTCGTTGATGTCGGTTGAAGAAAAAACGCAACCGTTAGACCGCATTAAAGATTTATTGGTCGACTTGGGTTATCAAGAAGCGATTACTTACAGCTTTACCGACGAAGAAGCGCTTAACTTACTGACACCAAACGTGGACGTTTATCGTTTGCAAAACCCAATTTCATCAGACTTGTCGGTGATGCGCACGACTTTATGGGCGGGATTGCTAAAAGCGATGGACGCAAACATTAAGCGTAATGAAGAAAGTGTACGCTTCTTCGAAACAGGGCTTAAATTCACCGTGGAACAAGGCGAGCTTAAGCAGCAGCAAGTCTTGTCGTTGTTAGCCACCGGGAAGGCGCAACCAGAGCAGTGGGGCGAGTTAACGAGAGCGTTAGATTTTTATGACATCAAACATGATGTAGAGTCTATTTTAGCGTTGAATGGCTTGGCATCAGAGTATCAGTTTAAGAGTGGTCAACACGACGCTTTGCACCCAGGCCAAACGGCAGAGCTTATCAATAAAAGTGGTGAACATGTCGGTTATATTGGTTTGCTACACCCCGCACTTGAAAGCCATTTTGACGTTAAAAAACCGGTGTATCTTGTAGAACTAGTTCAGTCAGAAATACAAATAAAAGCGATACCCGTGTTCGAAGCGATGTCGAAATTTCCGCCCGTTAGGCGTGACCTAGCTCTCATTATGGATGAGAAAGTGCACGTAAATGAAATAGTAGACTATATTTATAAGCAAAATAACTTGGTCCATGAAGTGATTACATTTGATATATATCAAGGAAAGAGCATAGAAACAGGTAGAAAAAGTGTCGCTTTAGGCTTGATTTTACAGGATAAATCTAAGACACTGGTCGAGAAAGAAGTGGAGCAGCTTATTAATGAACTGCTTGAAAACTTAAACAATGTATTTAACGCTCAGCTAAGAGAATAATAAAATGTCATTAACAAAGGCTAATTTAACAGAGCAACTATTTGATGAGCTAGGGCTGAATAAGCGTGAAGCCAAAGAAATAGTTGAGCAAATGTTCGAAGCGATTAAAAACTCTCTTGAAAAAGGTGAGCAAGTCAAAATCTCAGGTTTTGGCAATTTCGAATTAAAAGACAAAGAAGCACGCCCTGGTAGAAACCCAAAAACGGGTGAAGATGTGGCCATTTCCGCAAGACGAGTGGTGACATTAAGAACCGGTCAAAAACTAAAGGAACGAGTAGAAGCGTATGCTGGAACCCAGCCATAACAAGGAAATGCCCGTTATACCGGCTAAACGCTACTTCACTATCGGTGAAGTGAGTGAGTTATGCGTCGTAAAGCCACACGTATTACGTTATTGGGAACAGGAGTTTCCACAGCTTGAACCGGTAAAACGTCGCGGGAATAGACGTTACTATCAACGTCAAGACATTGTTTTAATTAGACAAATACGCGGATTGCTTTACGACGATGGTTATACCATTGGCGGCGCACGTACACATTTGTCAGGTGATAACTCTCAAAAAGACACATCACAAACTAAAATTGAAATTCAGCAAATCCAAGCTGAATTGCAAGAAATTCTAGAAATTCTTAAATAATAAAATTTAAATCGGGACGTAGCGCAGTCTGGTAGCGCACCAGTCTGGGGGACTGGTGGTCGGAGGTTCGAATCCTCTCGTCCCGACCAATTTCCACATCAATTGCTTGTTATTTAGCTAAAAGTGAATAATTTAGTTACCGTTTCTATAAGCGATGCCACCAATCAAAATATTTGATATTTGTTCAGCTACTATCTCTGGGTTTTCCATGTCAGGGGAGTAGTCAGGTAAATAACGTCTAAATTTGCTTGTCTCGTAGTAATGTAAAGCCATACCTAGAATAGTCATTACGTAAATTCTCGCATCACAATGAGGGTTGGCTTTTTTTATCAATTCTTCAAACCCTAAGTATTCAGACGATAATACTGATTCGACAAGCTTTTTCATGCGCTTTGGGTCGGCGTCTAACTGCTCACGTTTTATCAGCTGAGTAAAATCAGGTTCACTTTGAATAATGTGGCAAAAATTTGAAATATAATTTTTTAGCTGTTCCTGCCAATTATCACCTTTAGTTTCAATCGGGTCTTGCCAGTAATTTGAATTGTCTTTGTATATACCATCAAGGACATCGTCGTATAAAGCTTCTTTTGACGGAAAGTGGTGGTATAGCGAACTAACAGTCATGCCACATTTCGAAGCTAATGAAGTTACTGAAGTATTAGTATAATTCAAATTCAAGTTGGTCTTTTTGTTCTTTAGAATTGGCTTTTAGTAAATTGCTGGTGGTTATGCCAACTAACCGAATGCCTTGTTGTCCAGCATCTGTTCGAGATAAAAGCTCTGTAAATATCGTAGGTATGTGTGTCAACTGAATAAAGCTTTTCATATCGCTGTATGAACGGGTGATGGATTTAAAACTGGCGTATTTTATTTTCAGGGTGACTGTTTTAGTGACGAACTGTTGGGTTTCTAATTGTTGGAATACTTTTTCCGCTAGCGTAATGAGCTGTTCAAGTAACACAGTTTTATCGTAAACATCCTCTTTAAAGGTGGTTTCTTTACCTAACGATTTTCGTACACGTGTACTGCGCACGGGGCGGTTGTCTATGCCGCGAGCTATTTGGTAAAAATAGTCAGCCGATTTGCCAAAATGCTTGGCGAGTTCGAAGCGGCTTTTTGTACGTAAATCTAGGCCTGTTTTAACCCCCAAACGGTTCATTTTAGTTTCGGTTGCGGGGCCAACACCGTAAAAATCACCAATGGGTAAGGCGGATATAAATGTTTCACCTTGTTCCGGCCTAATAACATACAAGCCATCGGGCTTGTCCATGTCCGATGCGACTTTTGCCAGAAACTTATTGTAGGAAACACCGGCCGAGGCAATCAGTTGAGTTTCTGCCTGAATGTCTTTTTTAATGGCTTCGGCAATACGCGTTGCTGACCCTTCAAATTCAGAACTGTGGCTAACATCAAGATAAGCCTCATCAAGTGATAACGGCTCGACGTCTGATGCGTAGTGCCAAAATATCTCGTGGATTATTTTTGATACGGCTTTATACGCATCAAATCGAGGTGGTACAAATATAGCATCTGGGCAAAGCTTAACGGCGCGTGAGCATGGCATCGCGGAATGAATGCCGAATTTACGCGCCTCGTAGCTACACGCCGCCACCACACCGCGGCTATTGGGCTGGCCACCAACAATAACCGGCTTGCCTTGCAACTTAGGCTGGTCACGCTGTTCTACAGAGGCAAAGAATGCGTCCATATCGATATGGATTATTTTGCGTTGTTTTGTTGTCATCATTAGGTTTTGCTAACCTAAAAGCTGCTGTAAAGGTTTAGAGTTTATCATTTTGTAGGGCGATCAAGAATAAGAAATATAGCTACAAAAATATGGGGTTATTGTATGGGAAAAACTCTATTTTTAAGATAAAGATAAAGATAAAGATAAAGATAAAGATAAAGATAAAGTGATTTAAGTCATGGGGGCAGCTAAATGGGCAGGGTATATATTATATAATGGCGTGATAATACATGAGGCTATTGGCCTTACAATGACATTTAAAACAATAATTATGGGAATTAAGAAAATGGATTTAGCTAAGAAAAACATAAAAAGAATAAGTGTGCATACAGAGAGGTGTCGTAAAAAAGTTATCAACTTTTTCCTTATTGTACTTCTGTCAACTCCCATCACAGCAGTTAATGCTGGTGGAATAAATTTGGAGGGGCTAGGCATTCGAGCCATTAGCATGGGTGGCGCATTTATTGGCTTAGCAGATGATGCCTCCGCTATTCACTGGAACCCTGCTGGTCTAAGCCAATTAAAAGGTTCTGGCTACACTTTTGGTGTTTACTCAATGACGGCTAAAATTGACGCAAAAAATGGGGTTACAAACAGACGAATAGGTGACCTTGATAAACCGTATGACCCAAATAAAGGCGATCTTTTCCCAGCCTTTTACGAGTCTGAGCCTGCTAACTTTGATGATGATGAGGAGCTCTGGTTAGGTGCAGCCACTATGCCTTCATTTGTCGCCTTCAAAAACTACGGCCGCTACACACTCGCGGGCGGTATCTTTGGTGTAGGTGGGGCTTATTCAAGCTATAACGATAAAATAACTGACCCTGTTACAGATGCAGAAATTGAGGCAGATGTTTTTGCCATTTTGGGACTAATGGCAGTCAACGGCTCGATAGGCTATCAAGTAACAGAAAAATTTAGCGTGGGTGTTGGTGCGGACCTTCTTCTTAACGTTTGGCGAGGCGATGTCCACAAAGATTACAGAGCCCCCGACCCGACGCTAGATTATAACTACGATGCACAAATTCGTAAGTGGGGATACGGTTTTCAAGGTCACCTTGGTATGCTCTACAAATTTAATGAACAATGGAGCGTTGGCGCAACATACCGCACCGGCTCTAGTATGAAGCTTAAAGGTGATACGCGTGTTAGCTTTAAGGGCGGAAGTGACATTCGACTTGACCCATTTAGAACCAACGAAAAAAGTGATGGTTATACTGAATTTGAATACGGTGCTTCATGGGGTTTAGGTGTTGCTTATAAGCCAACAAACAAACTGACCTTCACTTATGATTATCGCGAAAATGACTGGAGTGACTTTAAGTGGCCAGGTTCTAATGCAAAGTTCGATAATCAGGGTGTATTTCTACAGAATATTGACGAAGACCCCGGTTGGACGCGTGCTCACGGCTATAGCGTTGGTACAGAATACTTACTGAATGACACAGTAACTCTACGAGCCGGTTACACAAATGAATCTTCTGGCATACCTTCGGAGTTTGAAAACCCGGTGACCATTACCATTGGAGATATACAAATCGCCAGCGTCGGTATTGGTATTCAATACGATACGTGGAAGGTGGATGCCTTAGTTGGCACCATGTGGGGTGGTACAGGGCTTGGTGTTGATCACCGTTGTTATGATGTTGGCATAAGCTTTATGCGCATGTTCTAACAAAGAAACGACAAAAACATTCCCCATTATTTGGGGAATGTTTTGCTTCCATTTCGAGCGGACCAATTTAGTTCGTCAATATAAACAAAAGGAACTAAACGTTTGCATGTTCGTGAACAGTGCATCCAGAATGAATGCCAAGTTGGCATGGCTCATAGCCACAAGTAGCAATAGTCCTTGATTGTTTATTAGGTGGCTGCCTTTTTAATCACAAGGTATACCCCATAAATGGCGATTAACATGCCTGCAATAGCAATGGGTGTTAGTGACTCATCAAAAAGCCACCATGCTTCAATAGCGGTAACGGGTGGCACTAAATAGAAGTAGCTGGCAACTTGCGTTGTTTTGCCTTCGTGAATCATATGCATCAGTAACAAAATAGCAATAATGGAAAGGCCAAACACTAGCCATATTAACGCGCCGATTAAATGTGGATGCCAGATAATTTCTTGATGTTCAAACGTAAAGGTTAGCAAACCCATCCAGATAGCCGTCGCAAGGTATTGAAAAAATGAGCCGGTGAGCAGGTTAACGCCAACGCCATATCGCTTTTGATACATCGTGCCGACAGAAATACCAAATAACGATACGGTTACGGCTAATAAAGCGGCCATTGAAATATTGACGTTTTCAAGATTCTGCCCTTGCAATAAAACAATGCAAACACCCAGTAAACCCAACAGCAAACCAAGCCATTGTTTAAAGCTTAAGCGCTCGGATAAAAAGGTGAATCCCATTAAGGCAGTCAATAAAGGTTGTAAGCCAACTAATAAAGCCGCCAAACCGGCAGGCATTTGTAGCTTTATGGCGGCAAAAACACCGCCTAAATAAGCCGCATGCACAAGCGACCCAACGACCATTTGGTGGATAGATTGAATGGGGGTGATTTTGCTGGCTCGAAATATTTTAATAAGAATGGCGAACACAACCAGCGTCGCCAACATGCGAATGAATAATAAGTTGAACGGCTCGATAAACGGCAGAGCAAACTTAGCGCCAATGAACCCAGTGCTCCACAACAAAACGAACATTAATGGTGCCCAGCGAGTGATTAAGATTGAAAGGCTTGGGTTAATCATTGGTCGTAGCTATTTGTATTTTTGCGCGGCGTGGTGGATTAGGCTAACAATCACACTATAGCGTTAAGCAAAACTCTTTTACGGCATTAACGACGGTTTCTTTAGCTTCTAAGTGAACATAATGTCCAGCATCGGGTACAACGTTTATTGATAGCTTGCTGGGGATATGTTTTTCAGATAGTTCAAGGTTTGGCAAATAGCCATATACATCCTCCTTGCCGTATATTTGCAATATTGGGCAAGTGATTTTTTGTAAATATTGCGAGCAATCTTCGGCTTGATAGCTTGAACTATTAACGCGGTTTATCCAATCATAAAACAAAGTGTCGAGCCCTTCACCATGAAATTTTTGTAACTTTTCTTGTAGATTACCATTTTCAAAACCTTCTTTAGCGTCTTCTACACCCGCAAGACAAAGGGGGTGAATGAGCATTTGTGGAACAATTGATACGACACCGCGAATAATGCCTGTATGAAGGCTTGCTGCAATAAGAGATATAACGCCGCCGTAGCTATGGCCCACTAGAATGACGTTAGTCAGGCCAAAGTGTTTGAAAATATCAAGTAATGGCTCATCAGCTTCTTCAGCACGCGTGTCACACTCTCGGAATTCAGTTAATGGTTCTGATTGCCCGTGCCCCCAGCGGTCATAAACGATAACACTTAGGCCAGTCGATTGGTGTACCTGTTCGGGGAAGTCACGCCACATCTCTATAGTGTCTATACCGCCATGCAGGAAGACCAAGGTGGGCGAACCGGCTTGTATGTTGCCAAGTTGAAGCGCCCGCAGGCGATGCCCAGCCGCTTGTATAAAGTGTTCTTGTTTCATAAGCTAATAGCTTGAGTTTGGATTAGAAGGTTAGCTGTAATTGACTGATGAACGATGGGTAATTAAATTTACCGTCTGTTGGGTCATAGTAAGCCAGTTCATTAATCAGCCGTAAGTTTTTATCAAACTGCCAAGTGAACATGGCTTGATAAACACTGCCTTGATTCATGCCGCGTGCTTTCTCATCAATAGATTTTCCCGTTAGCGGTCTAAAGAAGGCGGTTCTAGAGGGGTGCTCATTATTGACGTGTTGGTATTGTAAAGCCCATGCCCAGCCCATGTCTTCAGAATTCAGTAAATAGGCCCGGCTGACACCTAAAGTGAACGCGTTTGAATTAAGCGTACTTGTACTGTCACCTTGTTCATTGACGGCTAAACCACCCTGAGCATCGGATTTGAACTGTGCCCATGAAGCCCAGAGCCACCAATGGTGTGCTTGAACGTCAACATGAGCACTCAGCCATTCATTATCTAAATCAACCCCGTTGGGTTGAAACTTTGTGTCCAGTGTTACAGAATCCAGCGAGGTACTGTAGGCAGCACCAATACTGTATGCAAATGGTCTGTCTTTGAATTGATACTCGTCATCACTGGGTGAAACCCCGGTGGGGCGTAGAGAGAAGGCTGCAGAAAACATCAGGTCATTATTATCGTTGTTTAGCGATAAATCAGGGCCGTTATACAAGCCAAGAGCATACTGTAAGCGGTTGCCAAAATAACCCTTGGAGTTGGTTTCGGGTAGCCCCATATCACCTTTTCTAATGGTCAGTCCACGGAGCCGTCCGGTGGCTCCTGGTGATAACACTTCGGTAAATTTGCGCTCTACACTGGCCGTTTTATGTGGGCGACGAGTGTAGCCTAAAGCAAATTGTTGCCCAACTGTAATGCTGCCAATGCTGTCATCAAAGTGTTTAAAACTCACCCAAGCATCCAGTAATTTTTGCGCGTTTGATAACCCTGCCACCTCGTTGGATGCATCATATTGGAAGCGAAAGGCAACCTTGTCCATTGCAAAGCCTTTAAAACCAACGCGAGCACGTCGGAGAGTGAAGCTGTTAGTTCCTTGAAGGCCGTTCTTAGAGGGTACGAATGTATAGCGTGGTTGTAATTGCCCCCAAAATTTAATATTAGGACTGGCCTTGTTGACGCTCTTTTTTGTAGCGGCAATGAGTTGTTGAACATTGCTTTTTTCGGCCGTATTGGGTTTAGTCGCCTGTAACTCGGCTTGAGTTGCTTGCTGTTTAATATCAGCTACATCCTGTTGGCTTAATACTCCCTTTTTCTGAAGCGCTTCTAGCACTGCATTTGCGTAGGCATGTGATGGGTCAGCGAACGATGGAAAGCTAATAAAGGCAAGTACAGCTATTGATAATTTTTTAAGCATAATATTCTGTGGTTTTTATTAAAAGGCTAGCCAAGGTTTGGGTAGTCTGTATAACCCGCTGAGTCACCACCATAAAAAGTTGCTGGTTCGGCTTCATTTAAATCAGCATTTGATTCATAGCGCGCCACTAGGTCTGGGTTTGCTATAAATGGCACGCCAAAGGCAACTGCATCACAACTATTGTTCGCAATGGTTTTGTTGCCACGTTGTTTGTCATAGCCAGCATTAGTGACGTAGATACCATCAAATAATGGCCGTAGTTTGGTTAAATCAAAGGCCGGTCCAGCAACGCCTGGTGCTTCAGCACCCATTTCTGTCACATGGAGATAAGCTAAATTGTATTGGTTGAGTGCTTTAACAACGTGGGTGAAGAGTGTTTCTGGAGATGAGTCTTTCATATCATTAAATGGTTGAAGGGGTGAGATCCTAACGGCTGTTCGATTTTCTCCCCAAACGTTAGAGACAGCATCAACAACATCAAGTAAGAAACGGCTTCTATTTTCTACTGAGCCACCATAGTTATCATCTCGCTGGTTTGTCCCGTCACGTAAAAACTGGTCAATTAAATAGCCATTGGCAGCATGAATTTCCACACCATCAAAGCCAGCCTCCAGAGCACATTCAGCGGCATGAATAAAGTCTTTAATAGTTTGTTGAATATCTTCAATAGTAAGGGCTCGTGGTGTAACAAAAGGTTTGGGCCCCTCAAGTGTCATCGCACCGCCTTCGGGTTTAATAGCGGATGGCGCAACGGGTAGTTCGTTGTTTGGCTGAAGGTCCGGGTGGGAGCTGCGTCCGACATGCCATAGTTGGCAAAAGATATGCCCACCTTGTGCATGAATGGCATCGGTAATAGTTTTCCAGCCTGTTACCTGTTCAGCTGTGTGAATGCCCGGTGTGCCAGGGTAGCCGATGGCCTGCAAAGAGATTTGTGAGCCTTCTGAAATAATCAAACCGGCGCTGGCTCGTTGAGTGTAATACGTTTTCATTAACTCGTTCGGTATGGTATCGGGTGCTCTGTTGCGCGTCATCGGCGCCATAAAAATACGATTGGATAGTGTATGTGGGCCAACGTTTATGGATGAAAATAAATCAGTCATTTTGTAAATTCTCTTTTTATGTATGGTTGTGAATGTATGTTAGTAGCTGTAGGTGTAACTAACATCTAAAGTTGTTTCTGCAATGCCAAACTTAACGTCCGCCCCTAAAAACGCGGTGTCTTGCGCCGTTAACTCATTGCGAAAGGCGTGCATAACAGCAAAAGACCATTCTGAATGTTCATTGGTTTTATAACTAAACCCAGCGGTTAAATGTTTAGCTGGCATGGCAGGTGTGATGGGGTTTAGCAAGCCTGATCGTCTGGGGATTTGTTCCTCACCAAGGTTTGCACCCGCCCGAAGCGTTATAGTGTCGTCAAGAATGTAGCGAACGCCTAATTTATAAGCAGTGATACTTCTCCAACCGAAACCAACGCTGTCTTTTGCACCGAGTAGTCTGTCTGCAGAAAAGCCGCCAGTCAGTTCCGAAGCTGTTGGCACAGGGTTTGATAAAGCATCAATATCTTTGTAGTTAATGCGCATCACATCAAAAGATATGGACAGTTGTTTTGAAAAGTTAACGGCCATTCCTACGCCATAATTTGAAGGAATATCAAAATCCCCATTATTAGCAAACAAACCTGAATACTTTTTCATTTTAGTCATTTGCATTTTTGGTGAATAATAGGCACCAAACTGGTAAGTGTCGTTAGGTTTATAAAACCAGCCCACTTTAATACCAAGTCCGTAGGACAGCTCGTCACCTCTGTTTGTTAGGCTGCCTGGGTCTGATGATACGCCTTGGAAGAAGTCTAGGCCTTGTGCGCTAAATTTTTGAATGCCAAATAAAGGAGATGCACCAATATAGTTATTTGGAGACATTTCGTAGGTGTAGGTGGTGGCGATAATGACCTGCGTAAAATCTACGCCTAAGTGCCCATTTGTTGTAATGCTTGGCGAACCTGTGACACGTTCAAACGTTTCAGTAAATAAACGTTTCCTATAGGTCGTGTTGATACCGCCATTGCCATATACAGTAACCCCGAGTGTGCTTTTATCACTTAATCGTTTGTTCCATCCAAAGTTTGGGATTAACCAATAATTACGCCGGCTGTCATCTCGTACCAATTCATCACAGGCGCCGATACCTCGGCAATCAAATTCAGCGTCTCTAGGTAGGTATAAAAACCTTGCGCCGATATCTAAGCCTTCAACTTGAGACATGCCTGCAGGGTTGACTGCACCTGCTAATGTGTCTTGAGGAAAGGCGATTGCAGCACCTGCCATGCCCATCATTTTGGCGCCGTAACCGATAGCGAAATAACCATTATTTGCCTGTGCTGATAGAGCTGTTAATAAAAGTAATGCGAATGAAAGTTTTGAAAGCTTAGTCATGAGGTGCCTTAGGAAAATTTAGATAAGTTTAATTTTTCCTATGATAGTATTTTCTATATAATTTAACAATACAGTAATTTTATAACAAACTATTCTATTTAAAAGAACAATGGCAGCCATAAAAAACTTAGATCGAATGATGATTTTCTACCATGTTGTAGATTTGGGCAGTTTTACTGAGGCCGCCAAAGAGCTCAATATGGCAAAATCGGCGGTGAGTCGGCATGTAACACTGCTCGAAGAACAGGTGGGGGCACGGCTTTTAAACCGTACAACACGTCAGCTTAACTTGACTGAAATAGGAAAAATTTATTTTCAAAGCTGTCAGAAAATCGTTGAAGAGACGCAATTCATGCAAAATGAAATTAGTGTGCTGCAAAATCAGCCCGTTGGTTCATTAAAAATCGCCGCGACTAATAGTTTAGGGACTCAATATATTACGCCGTTAATTGTTGAATTTATGCGCCTATATCCAAAACTAAATATTGATCTGATGCTACAAGACCAAGTGATCGATATGGTTGAAGAAGGTATAGATGTAAGTGTTCGAGTGGGTTGGTTACAAGATTCTAACCTTATAGCGAGGAAAGTGGCCGATTCACGCTTGGTATTGGCTGCAAGCCCTAGCTATTTGAAACAACACGGGGCGTTAGTTGTGCCCAAAGATTTAGAAAAGCACGCATGGGTTAACTTTTCACTATTGCCCAACCCAACGGAATGGACGTTTACTCAAAAAAAGCAAAAAGAAACCGTGACTGTTGATGGCGCTATAAAGACAAACAATGCTGATGCAGTTAGAACCCTCTTATTGCAAGGGGTAGGGGTGTCAGTGTTGTCTCACTTTATAGTGGCTGATGATTTACGAGAGGGCCGTTTAGTTGAGTTGCTGCCCAATTATGAACTAGGCTCTGCAGGTGTTTATTTAGTGTACCAAGAGAAGCAATATAAGCAGTTAAAAGTACAATTATTTAATGATTTTATTAGCAAAAATTTAAAGCTGGATTGAAAGTGAAGATGAAATATAAAAAGAATGATTGCAGGCTTTATCGCAACATATCGCTTAGCAAGCTACTGTTGTTATCCTTTTTATGGATACCTGTGACTGGTGTAGCGTATGAATTGGAAGCATTTGGAACGATTAGCACCCAAGTTGAATCCGTGTCCCCTGGTACAAAAACAGATAATGATTATACGAATTTTCGTGATGCGTATACGAGGGTTGCGCTTAAACTAGGGCATGAATTAGATAATGGAGTGAGTGCCTTCGCTTTGTTAGAACTTCCTTTTGATACGGTTAATATGGAGATCAATAATACGTTTGATCAAGATAGGACTGTCTTTGATTCAACAGAAAGACTTGCTTACATTCAGCTTAATTTACCGGCATACGGCTCAATTTGGGTGGGTAGAGGGTGGGAGCCATATTACAGTAGTGTGTCTGCATCTGTAGATAGGTTTAATTCTTATTACAGGGGATATGCGACGTATTCAGTGCTAAGAGTTGAGCAAGCGATTGTTTACTCAAGCCCAGATTTTGATGGTTTAAATTTTGGCCTGATGCATGCACATAAAAATGGTTATAAAAAGAGCAATGGCCAATATGATGATCGTAATCAATTAACTGTTTCGTATAGTATTAAGGGTACTAAGTTGGGGTTTGGCTTTACTGATGCAGGCGGCGAAAACAGCCAGCAACTTGTTGGTGTATCGTTGTCCCATAAAATAAAAGATTTTTATATTGCCGCTAAATATGAACGCCACAGTAGTGATGTTACAGATAAACGCTTTTATGGGAATGATGGTTCGGATGCAATGAATTTTTATGTCGAGTATAAAAAAGGCTTACATAAGATTAACGGGCATATCGCAAAGGTAGATAATTTTGGTGGTGACATTTTTCACCTGGGGTATGAGTATCAATACGATAAACATGTGAAATTGTTTGCAGAGTACTACCAAGAACAAACTGGGTCAGCTATAACACACGAACGAAAAGGGTTTGCAGATACATACTGGCGAGAGGGTGGGCAGGCGTTGCTGGTAGGGTTTAGTTTTGATTTTTCTAAAAAGTTTTTTTGAACGCTAGAATGAAATGTATGACGAGTAATGTTTTATACAAGGGATATGGCATTGCGCTTACTTATGGGTTGGGCTATTCATGCTGTAGCTGTTAATCTACTTGTCCATAGCGAGAATGCAGAGTAGTTGAGTAATGTTCACATTAACAATGTCTAGAATGCCATTTTTGATAAGTGTTTAACACGGTGAGTAACTGGAGTGTTGGGTTATATTTACAAGTCTGGAATCACATGTCTATTATGTGTGGTGTTAGGCTATTTTGATTTTTGGTTATTAAAACCGAAAAATAATGGAAACTAAAAGAGGAAATAATGATGTCGATAGATGTAACGTTAGATTTACAAGTAAGTGCAGAAAACCGTGAAACATTGCTAAACACACTGGAAGCTATATTGCCTGATACGCGTGCCTATAAAGGTTGCCAAGGTGTTGTTGTTACCAGCAATGATGATGACCCTTTAAATATTGTGTTGTTAGAAAAATGGGATGCTCGGGCAGACCACGAAAGTTATATGGGGTGGCGAGCAGAGCGCGGAGATTTAGAAAAGCTGGGTGCTTTATTAACAGCACCACCGGCGGCTAAATACCTTGCAACGTTAAAGATATAAGTTGTTATTAATAGCGAACATGGGGCTGGTTATCAGCCCCAAACTTTTTTGTAACCAAAGAAATATTATGCGAATTATTCAGTGCGTTTTGATTGCGGCTTCAGCCATTATTTTAAGTGCTTGTGGAGATAATGCAATTGACGAGCCATTAGATCGGCTTGTTGAGGTGAGTGTTTTTTCATATCAACCAGCGACACGTGTTATGGATTATCCGGGACGTGTTCAAGCTCGCTTTCAAAGTGAATTATCCTTTCAGGTAGAAGGGCGTTTAATTGAACGTTTGGTTGATGTGGGTGATGTGGTTAAAAAAGGTGCACCCATTGCGATGTTAGATGCAAAAGATTATGTGCTGAGCAGTGAAAGTTTTTCTAACAAACAAAAGGCAGCGGCGGCAGATTTTGAAAGAGCTAAACGTGATTTGGTTCGGGCGAAAGGCTTACGCAAAAAGAAGTTTATTGGTCAGTCTGATTTAGATAAGGCGATCAACGTTGAACGGGCATCTTATGCTAGATTAAAAGCATTAAAAGCAGAGCACGCTCAGCGAGTGAACCAACGAGGGTACACTCAATTACTCGCACCAGCTGACGGCATTGTTACCACGCTTAATGCTGAAGTGGGTAACGTTGTAAAGGCGGGCTTTCCCATTGCGACATTTGCTTGGAAAAATGACTGGGAGTTTGTAACGGCTGTTTCAGAAACAGATGTTAATCAATTAATCGTTGGCCAGTCGGCGATGATTAAACTTTGGTCGTATAGCGACAAGCAATACATGGCGGTCGTTCGTGAAATCAGCCCGATGTCGAGTGATAGCTCTCCATCATATAAAGTGAAGCTTAGCCTGTCGAGTTATCCAGATGACTTGAAACTGGGCATGACGGGGCACGCCTTGATTTCAAAAAAAGAGGCGCACATAGGTTTATTGCCAACGTCTGCGATTGTTGAATTGAACGGGCAAACAATGGTGATGACGGTTGATTCAAAGACAAATCAAGTTCGTGCTAAAGCAGTAACGATTGGTAAACCATTGGGCGACCATGTGAGCATTGTTGATGGCTTAAATAATGGCCAATGGGTCGTAATAGCGGGCGCTAACAAAATCACTGATGGCAGTACGGTTAGAGTTTTAGAAAAATGAGTGATAAAGAACGCGTTAACCTTGCTCGGTGGGGAATAGAGCATTCGCAGATATTGATTTACCTGATGATTATTATCTTAATTACGGGTACGGTTGCTTTTTTTAAATTAGGGCAACGTGACTTGCCTGCTTTTGCGATAAAAACAATTGTTGTTAGCGTTAAATGGCCTGGCGCTTCGGCAACTGACATGTCGCAATTTGTGACAGACCCTATTGAAACAAAATTACTGGAAGTGCCTTGGCTTCGCGAAGTGAGTTCGTTTAGTAAACCGGGTGAAGCTTGGTTAGTCGTTAATATAGAAGACTTTATGCCCAATGCTGCGGCAGCAATGAAAGACCGCGCGTACGAGATACGAAAAAAGATAGGCGATATTGCTCATCGCTTACCAACAGGAGTTCAAGGCCCGTTCTTTAACGATGAGTTTGGTGATATTTTTTCAATGGTTTATGGCTTTAATAGTGACGATTACTCGTTCGCAGATATTAAAGATTATGCTGAAAAAGCGCGCAATGCATTAGTACGTATTGAGTCGGTAGAAAAAGCTATTTTATACAGCGTACAAGATGAAAAAATATTTGTGGAGCTAGACGACAAGCGAATGTCGGCACTGGGGTTAGATCCTCTACAGATTGGCATTTTGTTGCAAGAGCATAATAAGGTTCAAAACAGTGGTCGTATTGAAGGCAATCAGTCTTATTATCGACTCAGCCTTAACGACCGTTTTCAATCCATCGAAGACATCAAAAAAATGCCCATTGGCCTAAAAGATAAGAGCGTTATATATCTTGAAAATATTGCTACTATCAACCGAGGCTACGAAGATCCACCGGTATTTAGAATGCGTGTTAATGGTAAGCCCTCCATTGGTTTAGGCATTACGATGCGTAAAGGTTATCAATTGCTGGCCTTGTCTGATGACGTCAAGGCAACGATGGCTGAGTTTGCAGAACAGTTACCGGCCGGAATAAGCGTGACACTGGTGGGAGACCAACCTAAATCTGTTCAGGCACAAATTAACCGTTTTTTATTAAAGTTACTAATAGCCATTTTTATTGTCTTGGTGGTTTGCTATTTTTCACTTGGGCTTCGTACAGGTTTTATCGTTGCGCTGGCCATTCCTGTGGTTTTGGGTGTGGTGTTTGTGATGATGTATATATTAGAAATTCCTCTCACCCGGGTGTCTCTTGGTGCACTAGTCATTGCGCTTGGTTTGTTGGTGGATGATGCCATGATCGTGGTGGAGTTGGTGCACGTAAAGCTTGAACAAGGTTGGGACCGGTTAAAAGCAGCAACGTTTGCCTATACCGCCACGTCGAAACCGATGTTGAGTGGTACCTTAATTGCTGCGGTAGGGTTTTTGCCCGTCTACATTGTTAATGCCGCACCGAACGAGATATTAGGTAACCTTTTTGTAGTGATTGGTGTGGCTCTCATTGCATCATGGCTGGTGGCTGTTTTATTAACACCTTATTTGTCTTTTAAATTACTAAAAGTTGAACATAAGACTGAGTCGCAAATACAAGCGTCTAATGTCGACAGTTCTGCGATGTATCAGAGCGCTTTTTATAACCGCTTTCGTCGATTAATTGCCTGGTGTATGAGCCATAAAAAAACCGTGTTGGGGGCAACTGCATTATCATTCGCTCTCACTATTGTTGGCATGCAAAGCGTGAGAATGGAGTTTTTCCCTGGAAATGATCGGCCTGAAGCACTTGTCGACGTTTGGTTTCCAGAAGGTACCAGTTACCAACAAATGGAACGTCAGATTGCAGGCGTTGAACAGTTGTTAGATCAACAAGGTAACATTGAAAATTATATTACTTATGTAGGCGGGGATTCGTTGCGTGTACAAAACGATATGTACTTAGAGCAACCTAATGCGAATTACAGCAAGATCATCGTTATTGCAAAGGATCTGGATGCACGTGAAGGGTTAAAGAATGTGCTGAGTGAGTATTTTGCAACGCACCAACCCAATGTGCGTACACGTGTGTACAACCTTGCGTATGGCTTGCCATTTAACTACCCGATGCAATATTTGATTACAGGGAATGATCCTGAGAAATTGGCAGGCATTACCGAACAATTAAAAGAGATACTAAAAAACAATCCAACAACACGTGATGTGCATGATAATCGCCGAGAAAAACGGGTGATGGTGGATATTAAACTGGACCTTCCCCGTGTGGCGGCCAGTGGAACGGACCCTGCAAAACTAAGCAAAACACTAAGCGCCATGCTTGATGGTTTGCCGGTAACTCAGTACCGCGAGGGTAATGATCAAATTGATGTCGTGCTTCGTAACCAATCTGATAATCGCTACAACCTTGATAGAATTAAGTATCTACAAGTTCCTTTGGGCAACGGCACAACGGTTGCGCTGTCAGAACTGGCGGACATTAATCTGAAGCTTGAAGAAGGCGTTATATGGCGTTATAACGGTTATCGTTCGGTGATTGTGCAGTCCTTGCTGGAAGAGGGTGTGTTGAATTTTGATGTGGTGACAGCGCTCAAACCAGAAATAGATAAACTGCGTGATACCTTGCCAAGTGGCTATCGTGTTGAAGTGTTTGGAGAGGTGGATATCTCTAAAGAAGTTGATGGTCAGCTAGGAAAAACAATGCCATTTATGTTGGTGGCTATCCTTACTTTATTAATGTTCGAGTTAAACAGCATGAAAAAAATGGCCTTGGTCTTGATGACCGTGCCATTAGGTCTCATTGGTGTGGTGTCTATTTTGTTGCTATTGGACTTATCCTTTGGTTTGGTTGCAAGACTGGGAATGCTCGCTCTAATTGGGATTATTATTCGTAATACGATTATTCTAATGGATCAAATTGACCAAGATTTAGCGGCAGGTCATTCACCTTGGGATGCGGTATTAGAATCGACGGTACGCCGCGCTCGCCCCATTATTTTAACGGCGCTGGCCGCTATTTTCGCGATGATACCTTTAGTCACCGACTACTTCTGGGGGCCTATGGCGATTACCATGATGAATGGTTTATGGGTGGCAACGATATTGACCATATTTGTATTTCCAACCATGTATGTGGCTTGGTTTAAGGTTAAAGAACCTTGATAAAGTGTCTAACCAAGCCTAGTTATTCAATGAGTTATAAGTTCAGTATTTTGGTAAAAAGGCGAACTGTCTAACCTTTTACCGGGAAGGCGTTACTTTTTTAGCCTTTCTTTCGTAATACCTAATGGTTGTTTTTGGATCCGCGTGGGCTAATAATTTTGTTCCATCTTCATGATCAGATGCTGCTTTTGTCTCAAATCAAGGAATGTTAGTTTTTCTATTAAAGCAATTCTTCCTGCACTTTTTCCAATCTGTAATCTCCCCAAAAAATCAGAGTTTTAAGTAGAAAAATAAGGCGGCTCATTAGGTTTCCAGAGTTTCCGTGCACAAATAGGTCTTGTTATTGACAAAGACTGCCAAACAGCGCCATATTGTGATTTGATTAAATAGAGAGGTGATAATGATGGCGACAATGAATATATCTCTACCAAAGCAAATGCGCGACTGGGTAATTGAACGTACTGAGGATGGTGAGTACGCCAATAATAGCGATTATGTACGTGATTTAATACGTAAAGACAAACAACGAGCTGAAAGGCTTGCAGTCTTGCAAGGTGCTATTACGAAAGGGCTTAAAAGCGGCGAACC
>DUCS01000019.1 GCA_012959695.1 Cycloclasticus sp. | reverse complement strand
GAGAATTATTAGGTGTCAGCCCCATAATCAATAAACCAATCAGGCACCGTTTCAACATTTTTATCGTTCGTTAGTGTTACTAGTGGTTCGGCTTCTACATTAACCAGTTTAATTTCTTTGTAATAACCTCGGTCAAATATCGCGTTCATCATTGTTTCCAGAACAGGATCTTTCTCGTCCACCAAGTACGGGCTTAGAGAAAGACCGAGAGATGTTGCCGTATCTTGTGCATGAATTTGCGATTCCCCTTCAAGATAACTTCTAATATTTTCAACACTCAACATAAAATTCACACTGAAAATCATCAAAAATAAAGCCAATATAAGAGACAGTAATTGTTTAGACAGGGACATGTTTCATACCTTATTAAATGTGTTAATTTATATTACTCGTGCTTCAAACCTTGTTGGTAGGCGATTTTTATATTACTCGTTAACTATAGCTTAAATCGGCGACTAGTCTTAATGTCATAACGGCTATTTTGTGACGCATAGCGAAGAACGGTTAACTAATTTGTATATTCAACCTTTATAATGCACGTAATTCATCAAACACCCCGTTATTAATGACTATTAAAAATGCTTTTTACGCTCAATCCGGTGGTGTTACTGCCGTTATTAACGCTAGCGCGTGTGGTCTTATTGAAACCGCTCGCCAACACAACGATAAAATCGGCAAAGTGTATGCAGGGCGTAATGGGATTATTGGTGCATTAACTGAAGATCTAATAGATACCAATCTAGAATCAGCTGACGACATTGCCGCACTTCGTTACACTCCATCAGGCGCATTCGGGTCATGCCGTTATAAATTAAAAAGTTTTGAAGAGAACCGCGCTGAATACGAACGTTTAATAGCCGTATTCAAAGCACACAACATCGGCTACTTTTTCTACAACGGGGGTGGCGACTCTCAAGACACCACCAACAAATTGTCACAACTCAGTGAATCATTAGGCCATAAACTACAATGCATTGGCATTCCTAAAACCGTTGATAACGATTTACCACTCACCGATAACTGTCCAGGTTTTGGCTCTGTTGCCAAATATGTGGCCATCTCTATTCGCGAAGCAGGGTTTGATGTCGCCTCTATGGCACGTACTTCTACCAAAGTGTTTGTACTTGAAGTCATGGGTCGACACGCGGGTTGGATTGCCGCAGCTGGTGGACTTGCTGCAGAAAGTGAAGGCGAATCACCACACATCATTTTATTTCCTGAAATTGTATTTAATCAGGAGAAGTTTCTTGCCAAGGTAAATGAAACCGTTGATAAATATGGATTTTGCTGCATTGTTGTATCAGAGGGGGTTCAAAACCCTGATGGCAAGTTCTTAGCCGAAGCAGGCACACGCGATGCCTTTGGCCATGCTCAATTAGGCGGTGTTGCACCTGTAGTGGCAGAAATGATTAAAGCCGAATTTGGCTATAAATATCACTGGGCAGTGGCTGATTATTTACAACGAGCCGCACGTCACATCGCCTCTAAAACCGATGTCGACCAAGCTTACGCAATGGGTAAAGCAGCCATCGAACTGGCGCTAGAAGGCAAAACAGCCGTCATGCCAACCATTGTTCGCACTAGCAATAATCCTTATCAGTGGGAGATTGGTGTTGGCGAATTAAAAGACATCGCTAACGTCGAACAAATGCTACCACCCCACTACATTACCGACGATGGCTTTGGCATTACGCCCGAGTGCGAAGAGTATTTGCGGCCTTTGATTATGGGCGAAGACTACCCGCCTTATGTGAATGGCTTACCTCAATACGTACGATTGAAAAACTTGCCGGTTGCTAAAATTCTTAACGAGCCGTTTGACGTATAGTTAAATGACCAACCAGCTCACCATTGGACAATTGGCTAAAGCGGCTAATATCAATGTTGAAACGATTCGTTATTACCAACGCATTCATTTAATTGATCAGCCCAAAAAGCCCGCTCTCGGTTATAGAATATACCCCGACGAAACACTTAACCTTATTCGCTTTATAAAACGCGCACAGTTACTTGGCTTCTCACTTGAAGAGATAAGTCAGCTACTCGAAATAAGCGATGAGCAATGCGACACTGCAGCGCAAATGGGGCAAGACAAACTACGCCTCATCCAGAAAAAAATCTCCGACTTAGAAAAAATGGCCTCTGTATTAGACGAATACACGCAGCAATGCGCCATTAATGCAGATCATTCATATTGTCCTTTGATTGACACCCTTATCGACAAAGACAGCTAATTTAAGAATACCTCTTGATTCCGTACCTAGGTACGGTACTTATACTGCACTTAACTAAGTCAACAAGAGGCGTTTTATCATGAAGTCACTTCCTTTTTTAACCGACAAAGCAGGTGCTATCGGAACATTCATTGCCGCTGCCGGCTGCGCATCATGCTTTCCTGCGTTAGGCGCGTTAGGCGCTAGCCTTGGCCTGGGATTTTTTGCTCAGTTTGAAGGCTTATTTATCAACACCTTATTACCTATCTTTGCTGGCATTGTTCTCGTCACCAATTTGTATTCTTGGTACAAACACCGCATTTGGTACCGCGGCCTATTAAGCATTATCGGCCCAGGCTACGTACTCATTGTTCTAAATTATTTGTGGTATCCCAACGAGTGGCAGGTCATGTTGTTTTACGGCTCCATTGCACTAATGGTTTTTGTTTCCGTATGGGACGTTATTAGCCCTGCAAGCAAGCTATGTGAGGCTATAAATGAATAAAAACACCATCCTAGAATCTACTATCACGTGCCCTAATTGCAAGCACTCTGAAACAGAAACCATGCCGACAGATGCATGCCAATGGTTCTACGAATGCAAAAGTTGCGGAACTCTCCTCAAACCAACAGGTTCTGATTGTTGTGTATTTTGCTCGTTCGGTACTATTCCTTGTCCGCCTATTCAGGAAAACAGTAGTTGCTGCAAATAAGGTTATGGACTTTTTGTATTTATTTGGTGTTTTTTTAAGGTAATCGTTTTATGCTTTAAGGCATGAAATCACTCCTACAATTCGTTTCACGTGGCATGGCACCGCTAACACTCTTTTGTGCACTGGTCGCTTTTTATCAGCCTGATATCTTTCTTGTTTTTAAGCCGTATTTTCTTTGGTTATTTGCCGCGTCTATGTTCGCCTTAGGTGTTGTGCTAGAACCAATAGAGCTTAAAACCACCTTACAAACACCCAAGCCTATTTTTGTTGGCGTACTTAGCCAGTACAGCATTATGCCTTTATTGGGTGCAGCTGCAGCATGGGTGGCTGGGTTACCGCCTGAATTAGCACTCGGCGTTATTATTGTTGGTTGCGCTCCGGGCGCTATGGCCAGTAATGTGATTGTTTTTCTTGCCGGTGGTGCGGTTGCCTTTTCTGTGGCGTTAACCACGGTTGCAACGTTTTTATCGCCTGCTTTAACGCCGTTGTTAGTTAAGTTGCTGGGCGGCGCTTACTTGCCGATTCCTTTTTGGCCGATGATGCAAACGATTTTACTAACAGTTTTATCGCCTTTATTGCTGGGTATGCTCGTACGTAAATCGTTAGGCTCGCACGCAAAACCGCTGATTGAGTTCGCGCCGACGATGGCATCACTCGCCATTATTATTATATGCGCCTATGCCGTTGCTGCTAACCATGATCGTTTAAATAGCATCAGCACGTCGTTATTTGTTGTTATTATTTCTGTTAATGCGCTGGGGTATTTATTTGGTTGGGGGATTGCACGCTTCGCTAACTTTAACGCGTCTTATCGTTTAACCTTAGCGATTGAAATTGGCATGCAAAACGCAGGGCTTGGCGTTGCCCTTGCTTTGAAACATTTCTCGCCAGAAACAGCCTTACCGGGTGCTTTATTCGCTGTTTGGTGTGTGTTGACAGGCGCCGGAGCCAGTGCGTGGCTAAAGCGTAGACACGCCTCAGAAAATAAGCTGAGGCCTGCCGAAAGAACTTAGTGTATACACTGGTCTTATTGTGTGACTAACATTATTAAGGAAACATCATGATTAAATGCATCACCAAACTTCAATCCATGTTGGATTGCACACGCTCACTTGATTTTCTTGCACCGCTCGCACTTCGGCTTTATCTTGTTCCCATCTTTTGGATGGCGGGTACTAAAAAGCTCGGCGCTTTCGACAGCACCGTTGACTGGTTTGGCAATGCCGATTACGGGCTAGGCTTGCCTTTTCCTTATTTGATGGCCGGTGCGGCGACTTGGATTGAAATTATTGGTGCCATTGCATTATTATTAGGTATCGCTGTTCGTTGGGTATCTATCCCCCTGATGGCAACTATGGCTGTCGCTGCGATTTCTGTACATCTTCAAAATGGCTGGTTAGCTATCGCTGAAGGCAGTGGTTTTTTTGCCAGTGAACGCACCGCTGGCGCCGTCGAACGACTCAGCGCCGCTAAAGACATTATTCGCGAACACGGAAATTACAGCTGGATTACAGAAAACGGCAGCTTGGTGATTCTCAACAATGGTATCGAATTTGCTTCTACCTATTTTATTATGCTGCTAGTGCTTTTCTTTATAGGCGCAGGAAAATATTTAAGTGTTGATTATTGGGTCGCTAAAAAATATAGCGATTAGTTAACGCATGGATAGTATCTTCTCTATGGGTATTGCTGAGTTTCTTTCAACATCTTTAGATCTTCTTAGTGCTTTATTCATTTTTGCCGTTGGTGTCTTTCTTCTCATTGCGCTAGTTATATATATTAAAGATAGTTTACAAAAAGAATCTACTATCCTCAGGAATTATCCCTTAATTGGTCGGTTTAGGTTTCTATTCGAAAAAATGGGCGAGTTCTTCCGCCAGTATTTCTTTGCTATGGACCGTGAAGAACTTCCCTTTAATAGAGCGCAAAGAAGTTGGGTTTATAGAGCTGCAAAGAATGTTGACTCGACTGTAGCCTTTGGTTCCACTAAAGACTTGCGCCAACCGGGCGCGGTTATCTTTGTTAATTGCCCATTTCCTAAACTCGCCAGTGAAAATGTAAAACTGGGACCGATGATGATTGGGCCTTATTGCGATAAACCCTATTCGACCTCTTCCGTCTTTAATATTTCGGGTATGAGCTTTGGTGCCATATCCAAGCCCGCTGTTATCGCGCTATCTCGTGGTGCAAAAAAAGCCGGCTGCTGGTATAACACCGGCGAAGGCGGCTTGTCCCCGCACCACCTTGAAGGCGGTTGCGATATTGTTTTCCAAATTGGCACGGCGAAATATGGTGTGCGGGATGATAAAGGAAACTTAAGTGACGAGAAGCTAAAACAAGTCGCCCAACACCCTGAAGTAAAAATGTTTGAACTTAAGCTTAGCCAAGGCGCAAAGCCCGGCAAAGGCGGCATTCTACCCGGACTTAAAGTTAGTAAAGAAATCTCAGATATTAGGGGCATACCGCAGGGCCAAGACTCTATTAGCCCCAACCGTCACCCCGAGATTAATTCACCTGCGGAATTGTTGGGTATGGTCGAGCATATTAGGACAACAACAGGCAAACCCGTAGGTTTTAAAACGGTCGTGAGCTCTTGGCAGTGGCTACACGAGCTGTGCGAATTAATAAACGAGCGTGGCGAAGAGTCTGCGCCTGATTTTATCACCGTTGATGGTGGTGATGGTGGCACCGGCGCGGCACCTATGTCATTAATTGATAACGTGGGTTTAACCTTAGTGGAAGCCTTACCCGCTGTTGAGAACGTACTTATTACTCATCAGTTACGTAAACGAATTCGCATTATCGCGTCAGGAAAGCGCATCAATCCTACAGAAGTTGCATGGGCGTTATGCGCCGGTGCAGACTTTGTTACGTCTGCACGCGGCTTTATGTTTGCTTTAGGCTGCATTCAAGCATTGCAATGTAATAAGAACACCTGCCCTACCGGCATCACTACGCACAACAAAGACTTACAACGTGGATTAGACCCAACAAACAAAACGGTCAGAGTGGCCAACTACCAAAAGAATTTAAGTAAAGAAATTTCCATTATTGCCCATTCTTGTGGGGTAGCAGGGCCTCGGCGATTAAATCGCACACACGCTCGAATTGTGATGGCAGATGGCCTGTCCATTCCTTTAGACGAATTACACCCTTACCCTAATGTAAGGGAATCTAAATAAACGCCAACGATATCCGTCGCATTACCATAGATTGTTTCTTTAAATTCAGACTCAACCAAGGAAGGTTCGAGATTTAATTCCACGGTATGCGCACCCGACTGGTTCGCTGCTTGCACAAAACCTGCCGCGGGATAGACATTGCCCGAGGTACCGATCGATAAAAACAAATCACAGCGACTAATCGCATCATATATCTCATCCATTTGGTATGGCATTTCACCAAACCATACGATGTCTGGACGTAAGGTGTTTGGTTGCTGACAACACTCACACTTCGTTGCGCCATCCAGCACCTTTGGCGCGGTAAAATGTTTTTGTGTGCGAACGCAAAAGCATTTTAATAATTCGCCGTGCATATGAATAATATTTTTTGTACCCGCTCGTTCATGCAAATTATCTATATTCTGAGTGACGACAAGCACCTCAAATTGTTCATTTTGTTCCAATGAAGCCAATGCAATATGTGCCTTATTTGGTTTTATTTCGTCACTGAGTAATTGCTCTCGGCGCATATTGTAAAACCTATGCACTAACTCCGGGTCTCGCTCAAAGCCCTCTGGCGTTGCGACATCTTCTATTCGGTGGTCTTCCCATAAACCATCACTGGCTCGAAATGTTTTTATGCCTGACTCGGCTGAAATACCCGCCCCCGTTAGTATCACTATGGATTTATATTTACTCATTTAACGCCGCTTTAAAACCCTGCATATAGGTTTTATATTTGAATTGATACCCTTCCTTTATCAATCGTCTGTTATCTAAACGTTTATTACAGTCTGCGTGCTGGTCTAACATTAATGCGGGTGGGCGCTGTATTGATAAACCATCAGCAAGGTAACACGCCACATCCCACTTCGACGCAGGGTCACAGTCAGATACTAAGTAAGTACTCTTTAGTTTAACCACCGTGTTTTTCTTGTTTATTAGAAAGGCCAACGCGCCTACGCAGTCTTCTTTATGAATCCTATTGGTATAGTAAGGCGGCTCTTTTTGAATTTCAACTCCCCCCTTAAGCTGGTTTAAAAAATAATTAGAGCGCCCGTAGATGCCAGAAAATCTAATAATTGTTGTTTGGCTATTAAAATCCAAAAACTTATTTTCAGCTGCTAATAATATTTTTCCTCTTTCATCTATTGGCTTAGTTTCGGATTCTTCGTTCAACCACTCTCCCTGATGTTGCCCGTACACTCTTGTTGATGAAACAAATGTAAACGATACTTTTGCTTTCTTTTTTTCAAACCGAGCCAGCACATTATCCACACCTAGTTTAAATACATCCTCGTATGCAGGGGTGCCTCCACTGCTAGGCGATATGATGTAAATAACTTGATCAAAATCTACAGGCAAACTCGCCAACTCATCTGCCTTTGTTATATCTGCCTTAATGAAACGTACTGCTGACTGGTGGCTTGGTAAAGTTCGCTTTAGGCCCGTTACTTCGTGCCCCTCTTGCACAAGAACTTCTGCCAACGCACCGCCAATATCCCCGCAACCGATAATAAGTATTTTCGCCATCTTCATTCAGCTCCTTTATTCTTTGCTTCTATCCATAGGGACATATATTTCGTACTTTTCATCAAGTGGTGTTTCAGCATGCCGCCCTGGAAATTTTGCTTTCGATGCTTATCTAAGCCGTTATAAATAGTATTTATTTTTTCCAGCAAGGCCGGTTCAAATTCAGCTGGTGAATAACAGTGTCGTAGTATTTCAAAGCCGTTATTTTGACTTTCTTGCCATTTCTGTCTGTTTTGATATAGCTCAATTGCTGCTTCAGCAAATGCTTCTGGCTGATTATGAATACCACCATTCCAAGGTAAGTTGGCATGCATTGCTTCTGCACCAACTGAGCTTGTTACACTTGGGGTGCCGCACTCCATTGCCTCCAATAATTTTCCTTTTAAGCCCGCACCAAAACGTAATGGCGCTAGACATACTCTGGCTTGTTGTATTACTTTTTGTGCATCAACTGCTCGCCCTTTAACGTAGAAACCTTCGCTGGGGTTATTCAACTGCATTGCTTTTGGTGGCGGGTAGGCGCCATAGACAAACAACTCAGCTGTTGGCAACTGTCGCCTTATTAACGGCCATATTGTTTGTTTAAGATATTGGACAGAGTCCCAATTCGGCGGGTGCTTGAAATTACCAATACACATAAACCCATTCCGTTCATCGTAACGAGGCGACGTTGATACTAATTGCTCGATACTCTTCGGCTCTACAATGAATGGGAAATACTGTATTAATCGGTCACCTACCTTAAAAACCGACGTTAGGATTTTCATCTCATAGTTTGAAATTATTAACGATAAATCAGTGCGTTGGATACTGGCTATTTCACGGTAGGCTACGTCATTGATTAAATCAAACTCTTCATAAACCCGACCTTGTTTTAATGCATCCTTGCGGGCATGTCGCAAACAATGTAAGTCGGATGTTTCCAAAATCGTCATTGCTTGTGGACAACATTTTTCTACTCGCCATGAAAACTGCTCTTCAATCATAAATCGGTCGTACAGTACAATATCTGGCGATAACTCGATAATCATTTCATTGAAGGCGCTATCGTTCACCGCTATGGCTTTGCGTTGAATGCCTAACGACTCTAGTGGGTAGCAGTGTTCCGACTGCGCCGCTGTACTGGCATAGGTTAGAGACCAAGCTTGCGCATGAAATAACTCCAACAGGCCAACCATCCGTCGCCCTGCTGCCGAGGAGGTTGGTTCTGGCCATAACGCTGCGATAATTAATACTTTCATGTCCGTAGTGTATCTAATATTTGCGAGCGGGCATTAAAAAGGGCCGGTAAAACCGACCCTTTTAACTGCTAAATTACGTTAAACGCTTATTTTTTTGCATCGCGCTCTTTGGCTTCTTTAATCACTTCTTCCGAAATGTTTCTAGGACAAGGCATGTAATGCACAAATTCCATAGAGAACTGACCACGGCCTGATGTCATCGTGCGTAAGTCACCAATGTAGCCAAACATTTCGCTAAGAGGCACTTCGGCTTTAATACGTACGCCTGTTGCACCCGCATCTTGAGATTTAATCATGCCACGGCGACGGTTAAGGTCACCAATCACATCACCCACGTGATCGTCTGGTGTGAACACGTCAACTTTCATGATTGGCTCCATGATTTGCGCGCCCGCTTTAGGCATTGATTGGCGGTATGCGCCATTCGCTGCTAATTCAAACGCAACTGCTGATGAATCGACTGCGTGAAAACCACCGTCCAACAAAGTCACTTTTACGTCTACACAAGGGTAGCCAGCCAATACACCTCTGGCCATTTGTTTTTTGAAGCCTTTCTCAACAGCAGGCCAGTATTCACGAGGTACGTTACCACCGGTTACTTTTGATTCGAAGCTATAGCCTTCACCCGTTTCTGCTGGCTCAAGAATATAATCAATTTTACCGTACTGACCAGAACCACCTGATTGCTTCTTATGTGTGTAGCTGTCTTCTAGTACTTTAGTAATTGTTTCACGATACGCCACTTGTGGTTTACCCACGCTCACGTCAACGCCGTGTGTACGCTTCAAGATATCAATTTTGATGTCTAGGTGAAGCTCGCCCATGCCTTTAAGAATGGTTTCGCCACTGTCTTCATCAGTTTCAACGCGGAAAGAGGGGTCTTCTTTAATCATTTTACCGATCGCAATACCCATTTTTTCTGAGCCGCCTTTATCTTTCGGTGAAACAGCAATAGAAATAACGGGATCTGGGAACACCATTGGTTCTAGTGTTGCTGGGTTTTTAGGGTCACATAATGTATGGCCTGTTTGTACGTCTTTCATGCCTACAACAGCAATAATGTCGCCCGCTTGCGAGCCAGTCAATTCAATACGATCATCCGCTTGCATTTCAACAAGGCGACCAATACGTTCTGTTTTACCCGTAAAGGTATTTAAAACAGTATCGCCCTTATTCATTCTGCCTGAATAAATACGAATAAACGTTAGCGCGCCAAAACGGTCATCCATAATTTTAAACGCCAATGCACGTAAAGGCTTAGCGGGATCAACAATAGCGAACTCACCTGTTTCATTGCCTTCATCATCTGTTTCTGGCTGAGGATTAACTTCAGTTGGGTTTGGTAAGTAATCAACAACCGCATCTAATACTAATTGAATGCCTTTGTTTTTAAAGGCCGAACCACACAGTGTTGGGAAGAAATCAAGTGCAATCGTTCCTTTACGGATGCAGCGTTTAAGGTCTTCAATCGATGGCTCTTCGCCTTCAAGGTATGATTCCATTAAGTCATCATCTTGCTCAACGGCCATTTCGATAAGCTTTTCGCGGTACTCTTCCACTTTGTCCAACATATCTTCAGGCGGTTCTCCAACAGTGAAGTTTTCAGGCAAACCTGTATCGTCCCAAATGTGGGCTTTGCGTGTTAACAAATCAACCACGCCAATAAAGTCGTCTTCTATACCGATGGGTAACACCATAATTAAAGGCGTCGCATCAAGCACGCTTTTAACCTGATCCGTTACACGGTAAAAATCTGCACCCATGCGATCCATTTTGTTTACGAATATAACTCGCGCAACGCCCGATTCATTCGCATAACGCCAGTTAGTTTCTGACTGAGGCTCAACGCCGCCAGAACCACAAAATACACCAACACCGCCATCAAGAACTTTTAATGAGCGATACACTTCGATAGTGAAATCAACGTGTCCCGGTGTGTCGATGATGTTCATGCGGTGACCATCCCATTCGCATGAAACTGCTGCAGATTGAATGGTTATTCCACGTTCAGCTTCTTGTTCCATGAAATCGGTTGTTGCTTCACCATCGTGAACCTCACCTGTTTTATGAATTTTGCCTGTTAATTTCAGAATACGTTCTGTTGTTGTGGTTTTACCCGCATCAACGTGAGCGAAGATGCCTATGTTTCTATATTTTGCTAAATCAGTCATTTGTCTACTATCTATTTTTTAGTTAATCAATATGGGAACGTAATGCAGGAATTATTATTCCAACAGCTATGCAAAACGAATGGTTAAATCAGAACCCGCCATTATATCAGTTATTATTTTAGAGATATAGACCCTAGCAGCCGCTTAACCAAGATAAGAGACTAACTCTTCGGCCGCTGAATTCGAATCTTATGTCTATTTATATTCTGCTCAACTAAACTGGCTTTCTTTCTCAACAACCCTTTTAAATGCAGCTCTTTCGGACAGCCTATCTCTATAGGCATCTAGAACCTCTGAACCTGTTGGCACCTTAAACGCATCGGCCCACCGAAGGGTATGCGCAAACAAAATATCAACGGCTGTAAACGAATCGCCTAAGGCATATTCCTTACCGTCTAACCAGCGAGATAAAACATCACACGCTTTTAAAAATTCCCAATGCGCAATGGGCAGCATCTCTGCCACGCGCTTATCCTCAGGGAGTACAAACGTGTGCTTACCAACCGTCCAAAGAGGTTGTTCCAATTCAGTGAGTGCAAAATAACTCCACTCGTCATATCGAGCACGCTCAGGCGTACCGGCTTTCGGAATCAAGCCACTGCCTGGGTGTTTATCCCCTAAGTAATTTAGAATTGCCGCCGACTCTGTTAACACAAAACCATCGTCATCAATGGCCGGCACTTTGCCGTCTGGGTGAATTGATTTGAATTCTGAGGTTTGCCCTTCACCCGCCATTAAATCAATTTTAATAAATTCATAGTCGACACCCAGCTCTTCTAACATCCAAACAACTCGGGTGCTTCTAGACCTGGGGTATGCATATAATTTAATCATCACAATGTCCTCATTAATAAATTAAAGCGCTCCAGCAAATCATACACTTATCAATAACGACAGGCATAAAAAAGCCCCGGTACACCGAGGCTCTTTCAATGCTTATCAAACGCTTACAGATTATAACCCGTTTCTTCGTGCTCGGTAATATCCAAGCCTTGTTGCTCGGCTTCCTCGCCCACACGTAAGCCACCTGTGAGCATACCAACCACTTTCAAAATAACGAAGGTCGCAACCGCTGTAAAGACAATCACAGCCACTACACCAATCGCTTGGACTGAGAGCTGCCCACCAATGGATGAAATACCATCGGCAAAACCATACCCACTAAACAAACCTAGCTCAGTCGAGGCAAAAACAGCGACGGCTAGTGTGCCTAATATTCCGCCCACACCATGCACTGGAAACACGTCAAGAGAGTCATCAATTTTTAGCACTCGCTTGATATATTGCGTGGCATTAAAACAAACGAAGCCAGCTAATAAGCCAATAATTAACGCGCCACCGGGGCCAACAAAACCTGATGCTGGTGTAATGGTGCCTAAACCAGCGACCATACCGGTAACCGCACCCAACGCGCTGGGTTTACCAAACTTTTTCCACTCAATAACCATCCAAGTGAACGCGCCCATAGAAGCTGAAATATGTGTAACAAGAATAGCCATTGCCGCGTCACCATTTGCTGCTAACGCACTACCGCCATTAAATCCAAACCAACCGACCCACAGCATGCCGGCACCGGCAATGGTCATGGTTAAGTTATGTGGAGGCATTGGCGTTGTTGGGAAGCCCTTTCTTGGGCCCAATACCATAGCTGCCACTAATGCAGCAACACCAGCCGTAATATGCACGACCAAACCGCCGGCAAAATCATAAACGCCCATTGAACCTAACCAACCACCGCCCCATACCCAATGCGTGACAGGTGCGTAAACCACTAACAGCCAAATACCACTGAACAACAACATCGCAGAAAATTTCATGCGTTCTGCGAAACCACCCACAATAAGAGCAGGCGTAATAATGGCAAAGGTCATTTGGAACATAGCAAACAATGACTCAGGAATATCGCCAGATAACGTGTCACGAGTCACACCTGATAACATAACTTTTGAGAAATCACCGATCCAAGCATTGCCTTCGCCAAACGCTAGGCTATAACCCATAACGAACCATAAGATTGAAGTAACACAGGTAATAGCAAAACACTGCATAAAGACAGACAACACGTTTTTACTTCTAACCAGCCCAGCATAAAACATGGCAAGACCCGGAATGGTCATAAACAACACCAAGGCTGTAGAGGTTAAAATCCACGCGGTATTCGCACCATTCAACTCATCTGCAAATGCCAAGCTAGGCAGTAATAACAAGCCCAGCAACAGGCTAGATTTTTTTATTATTGCGTTCATTTATAGCGCCTCGTTACCTGTTTCACCCGTACGAATACGGATTACTTTTTCTAAATTCGTGACGAAAATTTTACCGTCGCCAATTTTGTTGGTATTAGCTGCGCTAACGATAGCATCCAAAGCTGAATCTAATTGCTCTTCAGACACGGCAATTTCAAGTTTTACTTTAGGCAGAAAATCCACCACGTATTCGGCGCCGCGATACAACTCTGTGTGCCCACGTTGACGACCAAACCCTTTGACTTCGGTAACAGTTACCCCTGCGATACCAATATCACTGAGCGCTTCACGCACGTCATCTAACTTAAAGGGTTTAACAATCGCTGTTATTAATTTCATACCAAGCCTTTTTTGTTTTCTTTTTCGGGCTGTGGATTTTGCCTGAAACAGGCGCGCATAGCAAATAATTGACTAGCTGCGCCCATGTTTAAGCAATAAAGCTGTAGGTTCTTAGAAGTGTCGCGCCAGCTTTAACTGAATAACATCATCCTGACGAATTGAGCTGAATGGCCCGCCGGTCGAACCGGCTGAGATAAACCGCCCTTCCAGACTTAATACCCACGAATCGCCAAAACGACGACTGGCCTCTATATTATAGAATCGCGTGTTGTCATTCACATCACTGATAATGCCGAACAGCAATTCACTGGATGCCGCATCATTCATCGCTAGTCGACCACCAACAAAAACATCATTATCGAATGCAACGGCTGGATTCGAACCCCGGTCATCATATAAATACTCTGCGATAACACCAAAGTCTGCCGCAGAATCCATCACGCCAACGAAGGTGTATTCGAAACCGCCGGTAAAGGCATTAAATGTTTCACCCTGACCGCTACGGTGAATTAGTTCAAACTTCCACAGCCATTCATCTAAAGTAGCTTGAATATCCAAACCGGTTTGATTGATGATGTCGTAATACGGCACCAAGCGTAATCCCGCTGGCGTTACTGCTGGAATAATCCGCGGTTCGCGACTGGTACCATAAAAATGCGATATACCCACATCCCAATCATCAAACGTTTGGCTCCAGCGTAAGGCGTAATCTACGTGTTTATCTTTTGCTGAAGACTCATAAAACGTATGGTCGTCAATCTCAGGGATGGACCTGAAACGCCCATCTTTGCCGGGTAACGTGCGCTCACGAAACCCTGGCAGCACAAAAATATCTAACACGCCCCAATCTTTAATTAGGGAAACGTTAACCATCGTTTGCCCAAGCTTTTGCTCGCCGTCTAAGTTTTCGACCAAGTCGGTTTGATTGATGATATCAACCAAATGCTGCGATTCTGTTACGCCCCAAAAGACTTTATCAATACCAACGCGTAACTCCCAATCTTGCGCAACGTGCAACCAAACCAGCTCGCGTATATCAACGTGCGAACGTTGCGGGTCGTGTTCGTCCCAACGAGCAAACGGCACGAAAGTAAGGCTGTCATCACCGCCGTTCCGACTGTGGTAAAACTCGGGCTCAAACGATAACGACATACTGCCGTTGTCAAACTGATCATTGTCTAACCTTGATTGCGTAAACCCACGGTATTCAACAGCCCCGTAGCCCGACCAATCAGCGGCTATTGCTTGACCAAACCCAAACAATAAAGCGCACACCATCACCCTGTTAACCCATCTTAAAAACATAACTGCCTTTGCTTAACGCGCTCTTTTTAAACTGCTTTTGTTAAAGTCGCGATCACTTAAACCCGTTTTAAACTTGTAATCCGTAAAATCTAGCTGTGTTTCTTTTTTTGTTTGATGGTTCGTCATCACCATCACATCCGGACGCCAGTATTGACCAAGGTATTGCTTATAACCCGAAACAGACATCGTTTTAAGCAAGCTATTCTTACGATCGTAATAAACAATTTTTAATGGCTGATATTTTTCCTTGCTGATCCAAACAACGGATCGCGTATACCCTGAATATTTATAGTTAGGACGCACTTCTATTACAAATGCATCTTCACCATCCACGGCTTCATCCTTTATATATAGATAGCCATATTTTTCCACTTCACGTGAAGATAAATCTTCAAACGCAAATTCGCTGCCCATAAACGGCCCTGATTTGTTTTTTGATGAAATACGTTTTACTCGTTTTAAAGCAGGCAAATATAACCATTGATCATCGGCATCAAGCACATGGGTAAACGATAGAAACGCCGTGCCTTTAATATCCGCAGGTTGGTCAAAAATGGTTAAACCTTTATCACCATCACCTTGAACTTCCAATGTTTTAGATCGCATCTTTCTAATACTCACATCGTTATTAGCATTCTTTAACGTCATGGTCATTTTCGAGCTTGAATCGGCAAATCCTTGGTCTCTCTTATCTGCTTCAACCGCAATTTCAAGGCCCTTCTCTTCAGGTGTTTGTGCAAAGGCTACCGCTGTTGATAACAGCAAAACTAATAACATTAACTTCTTCATTTTTCATCCTTATCAAATTTTAATAACAATACCGGTAGCAATAGGAAATCCACGAATAACGCTATGGAAATAATCCAAGTGGTTAACGTTGCCATATCAGAATTAAGTGCGAATGGCGACATCATTAACACCAAAAAGCCTACCGTTAATACAATAGAGCTCACCACTAACGCTTTGCCCACATGCGTATACGCATAGGTAATCGCCCTCTCTGTGCTGTAGCCCTTTTCACGTTTTGCACGCAAATACTTACTTAAAAAATGCACGGTATCATCCACCACGATTCCCAAGGTCATACTCACCACAATGGCCAACGCCATATTAACTTCTGAATAAATCAGGCCCCACAAGCCAAAGCCAATCACAACTGGCACAAGGTTTGGAGCCAAACTAATTATGCCTATTTTCAGTGAACGAAGTGCAAATATTAGGATAATTGAAATAAGGAATAACGCCAATATAGAGCCCTTTAACATACCATTAATATTTTTCTCAGCAATGTGTGCAAACATCATCAACGGCCCAGTGCCCGGAGTTTGCATTGATGCTGGCACATTCGCCTCTAACCACGATTGAATACGTACCTCGTAATTCAACAGCTCCACATTACTCACCTCGTTCATCGTAACAAACACCCGTGTAGCAGACTTATCTACGTTCACTTGGTTGTTCAAGTCTAAGCCATACGGCAAAGACATCTCGTAGAGTAATAAGTATTGCGCAGCCATCTCTCGGCTTTCTGGTAACGTATAAAATGCAGGGTCATCGCCGTGCATATTTTTATTCAACCGCCGCATGGTATCGGTTAACACATACACATTAATTGTTTCAGGTAGCTGTTTAAGCCATTGCGCAAATTTATCTAAATTTTCAAGATACTCTGGCTCACTGATGCCACCTTTACCCTCTGCAGGAACTGAATAAACAAGTTGGTATAAACCACCTAGTGTACCGGTTGCAAAGTCTGTATCTGTTCTAAATTCTATCGTTTCATCAAAGTATTTCACGAACAGCTCTTCCGCTCTATTTAACGTCGTTAAGTAGCCAGACACCAGCACAATACCCACCATAATCACCAAAATTGGATTTTGGTTTTTAATCACAAAGGTAGATAGCTTCGCCAGCTTTTCAACATCCGCGTCTTCTTGATATGTCACTTTTACCGGCAAGTAACTCATCAACGCAGGCAAAAAAGTTAGCGAGAAACACAAAGATGCTAAAACACCCATGGCAACAATGTTGCCCAAGTCATTAAATGGTGGCACTTCACTAAAGTTCATACCTAAGAAACCAATCATCGTGGTCACACTGGTTAAAAAGATTGGCTGCAGGTTAAGGCGAATACTTTCTGATAACGCCTTTCTTTGAGGCATTTTGTGTTCCATACTAAAAATAAATGACACCAAAATATGAATGCTATTTGCCACCGCTAACACCATAATCATTTGCGTAGATGGCACCGACGCAGGTGACAACTGAATACCAATATGGCCGGCCATACCAAGCGCCACCACGTCCGAAAAGATAATAACCATCATCACGCCAAACACAGCACTTGGGCTTTTGAGTAGAAAATACATAAAGACCAGCATTAACACGAAACTGATCGGCACTAACGTCATCACATCACTTTCACCGGCTTCTACAAAAGACGTGTTTAAGAACGACACCCCAGTTACATAAAAACCAACCTCTGGGTACTTCGCCTCATAGTCTTTAATCAATTGGCGCGTCATTGCTACCACTTCTTTAAGCTCTTTGCCCGAATCAAGTTTAGGGTATTCCAAGACGATATTAATTGCCGTAACGCGACCATCTTCTGACACCATACGTTTAGACAATAAAGGATCTGTTTGTGCAACTTCTTTAATTCGCTTAATATCTACTGTGCTTAAATCATTTGCCTCTTCGTATAAATCTTCAACGATTAAGTCGTCCTCTTCAGCATAAGTATTTTGGAAGTTTTGCAGCGAATCTACTCGGCGCGAATAAGGCATTTGCCAAGCATCTTGCGTCATTTCTTCTATTAACCCCAGTACCTTTGGCGCAAAAACATCTCCCGTTTTTGGCGCTATAACAATGAAGACGTTATCTGACTTTGTATAGGTATTCTCAATCTCATTAAATGCGATAAGCTCTGGATTATGCTCATTAAAGAAAGCTCGGTAATCATCATCAAACCCTAAGTGGCGTAATCCGCTACCAGTAACACCCACAATAATGACACTGAGTAAAATAACAATGACGCGGCGCTTAATGACCCACTCACTAAAAAAACCTTCTAATCGATTCATTCCCTATGTCCTTGGCTGCAAGCCATTAATCGTTATATTCATAACGCTTTCTAACAAACTCTCTAATTCTTCCAATGTATTTAATTGCATAAACGTCGGTGTCGTGAACATTATCCATGACGTTAAAATCGCACGGCCCGTCACATTAATATCATCAAAAACCCAACCATCTACTTCTTGACCTTTTTGCAAAATGATTTTCATTAGCTCAAGCTCACCTGCTCTTTTTCGTTCAATCAAGCTTGGTTTTTCCGCGCACAGTGCAACGATGATGTCGTTGATGGCTGGATATTCTTGAAGTTGTTTGTAATTAAAATGGAGTAACGCTAAACCGAAAGCTTGAAGTCGTTCAACCTCTGATACCCTGCCTTTTTCTAGTAGCTGCGCCAAGCCCTGTTCTTTTTCAACAAAACAGCGAATAGCAAAAGCTTCAGCTATATCAACCTTACTGGGGAAGTAACGGTATAAATTGGCTGTGGACATACCCAAATCATTAGCAATTTCTGCCATGGCGGTTTTTTTAAACCCAACCGCTTTGAACCGCTTATCAGCAGCATCCAAAATTTTTTCTTTTAATTCTTCACCCGACAGGTCTGCATCAAATCTTTTCATAAAAACAAGTTTACCATGAATTGTGAATGTTTAATTTTATATTCACAATTCATGGTTAGGCGCTTAATACCTAAAATCATTTTGCTCAATAAAAAACTCTGATACATTAGTTAAAAATAATACTTACGAATTCTCTGGGAGAGAAAAAAGAATGCCTAACCCTAATTTAATTCCACCAATAGCTAAAGCCATTAATAAAGGCGAGCTGCCTTTAGGCGTATTCAATAGTCCTGAACTATTCGAACTGGAAAAAGAGCACTTATTTGCAAAAAGCTGGAACTTTCTCGCTCATGAAAGCGAAATTCCCAATGCCGGCGATTATGTTCAACGATACATCGCCGATGATTCTTTTATCGTTACCCGCGACAAACAAGATGCTATCCATGTCGTTTTAAACGCCTGTCGCCACCGCGGTCGTAAAGTGTGCAGTGTAGAGAAGGGCAACGCGCGTAATTTCTCATGCCCATACCATGGCTGGGTGTATGACTTAGATGGCGCACTGATTGATATTCCGTATGAAGATGAAGGCTACGGCAAAGATGCCATCGACCATGCTGACTGGGGCCTGATGGCCGCACCTAAAATGGGGATTTGGCGAGGTATGATTTTCGCCAACTTAGACCCCAATGCAGAGCCGCTAGACGATTACCTTGGCGATGCCAAATGGTATATGGATTTTTATACCAATAAATCCGAAGCCGGCCTTGAAGTATACGGCGTGCCGCAACGCTGGGTAGTAGATGCGGACTGGAAACTTGCCGCAGATAACTTTGTTGGCGATGGATACCATACGTTTATAACCCATGCCAGCACCATACAAGCCGGCATGTTGCCCGCTCAGTCAGGTGATTTTCTATTAGATGGCGTACAAGTGGCTCTAGAACATTTCGGCATTGGTTTTGCCAGACAAGACCCCCTGTTTAATTCCTTAGCCTATCCGCCACCGATGATGGAAGCCATGCGACAGCGCTTTAATCCCGAACAAGTTTCGCTCATGGATAACGGGGTTTCGTTACCTACCCATGCGAATTTATTTCCAAATTTAAGCTTCTTAAACGCGCCCGGGGCGTATACCGCTATGGCACCGCCAGCACCCTATATGACGTTTAGAATATGGCGCCCATTGGCTGCGGGTAAAACAGAAATTTGGTCATGGTGCATGGTTGAAAAAGATGCGCCCGAAGAATTCAAACAAGCCAGCTATAAGGCCTACTTAATAAGTTTTGGCACATCAGGTACATTAGAACAAGACGATGCCGAAAACTGGAGTCAAATTTCCCTACCTGCAAAAGGCACCATGGCATCAAAACTCTCACTCAATTACTCAATGGGCAACGGGCTTCTAGAACCGATGGATGATTGGCCAGGGCCAGGCAATGCTTACCCACTCGATTTTACCGAATTCGCTCAACGCGCGTTTTGGAAAAAATGGATCACTACATTGGAGGGTAAATAATGCCTGTTACTGATTCCTTATTTAGAGAAATTGAAGCTTTTATTTACCACGAAGCAGAACTGCTGGATAACCATCAACATAATGAATGGCTAGACCTATGGGATGAACAAGCCAGCTATCGTATGCCCGTACGCGTTACCCATACCAAACGCCAAAAAGACCAAGAATTTCAAGAGAAATTCGGCCACTTTGATGAAACCAAAGAAATGCTCGGCATGCGGGTTAAACGTTTAAGCACATCCACCGCATGGGCAGAAGAGCCGCAATCCAGAACCCGGCATTTTGTTAGTAACTTGCGCATTAACGCATTGGACAATGGCCAATACGAACTAAAAACCAATTTGATGCTATATCGCAATCGTTTAGACGATGCGGGGCATGATTTGCTGTCGGCTGAACGCCATGATGTGATTCACCAAGTTAACGGCGAATGGCGCTTTTTAAAACGCACCATTTATATGGACCAAGCCACGCTTGGCACCCTAAATCTTTCAATCTTTTTATAAAAAACAAGGAACACACTATGTCATTATGGCTAGACTTTATGGGCGCAGAAATTCGATACGTCGACACCCCATCGTACGGAAAAACACGCATTGCCGAAGCAGGCAAAGGCAATAAAGAAACCATTATCTTCTTACATGGCGTGGGCGGGCATTTAGAAGCTTATGCTAAAAATATCGTTGCTTTGTCTGACGAATTTCATGTAATTGCTTACGACTATGTTGGCCAAGGCATGTCCGACAAGCCCTTACTCGACTACACGCCGTTAACATTGGTAGACCACTTGCGTGAACTAATGGATGTTCTTGGTATTGATAAAGCCCATTTATCGGGCGAGTCTATGGGTGGTTGGGTAACGGGCCTATTTACCATTGAATATCCAGAACGTGTTTTAAAAGTAAATTTCAACACCGCTGCAGGCTTGCCTATTATTACCGACAAAGGCCGTGAAGAACTTCAAGGACTTATAGACCTCACTTCAAAAGCTACCACCATGGGGCCACCAACATTCGACAGCGTAAGTAATAGAATGAAGTGGCTATTCCACCCAAACAATCACGACAGCATGATCACACCAGAGTTAGTAGAAACGCGACTAACCTGCTATCGCAGACCAGGCTCTAAAGAAGTCGCACCGAAAGTACTAGGCATGATTGGCATGCACGATGATTACCTGATTCCAATGGAGAAAATCAAAAAAGAAACATTATTCCTTTGGACCGAAGATAACCCATGCCACGACGTACCGTGTGCAAAAAATAGCGCCGCTAAAATACCGGGGGCACTTCTATATATCATGAAGCAAGATGCTGCCCATTGGCCGCAATACGAATCACCGGAAGAATTTAATACGGTGTTACGTAGCTTCCTAAACACTGGAAAAATCTAATCTTCGTACAGAGGAAAACAGCATGAACAACTATCATTTAACGCCTTCAAATTTAGGTTATTTTGTATTTAATGCCACGGACTTACCTGCCTGGAAGACATTCTTACAAGACATCATCGGTTTGCAAGTAGGCAGCAAATCAAACAACCAAGCATTAGTGCTACGAATTGACAGCCAAGAACAACGCATCCTCATTCAGCAAAGCGATAATGACGACCTCGCCGCCATCGGTTGGGAACTAGACTCTGAAGAATCACTCGATGCACTTGCTATACATGTCGAATCGCAAGGCGTTGATATTCAAGCAGCGGATAGTGATTTTTGCAGTACACGTGCCGTTGAAAAAGCCTACATTTGTACGGATCCTAACGGTGTTAACCACGAACTCTATTTTGGCGCAGCTGTAGCGCCCATGAGTGAATCGTTTAAGTCATCCGTTATGAAAGGAGAGTTTCTTGCTGAGCGATTTGGTGCTGGACACTATGTTGCTATTGCCGAAGATAAAGACGATACAAACCATTTTTATCGGGATGTTTTATGCCTGAGATTGAGTGACTATATTCGTGGTGAAATTGCACCTGGCGGCCCCGTGTTGGATGCCACGTTTATGCATACTAAAACAGGCCGTCATCATTCTGCTGCGTTTGCCGCGTTACCGTTTCCGAAGAAATTACATCACTTTATGTTGCAAGTTGAAGACATGAATGACGTGGGGCTAGCATGTCAACGTTGTAAAGATGCGGACATTCCTTTCTTTATGGAACTGGGCCATCACCCGAACGACCAAATGTTTTCATTCTACGTCGCCACGCCCGGTGGCTTTGGTTTAGAAATTGGTTGGGGCGGATTGATAATTGAAGAAGGTAATTGGGAAGTTAAAACCTATTCACAACCCAGCGATTGGGGGCATCAGCAAGGCGCACATTAAACAAACCTACTGAACGCTGACAATACAGCGTTCAGTAGGTTTCACTTATAGGTTTTCTTTCTTTTGAATACCGCGATTCATTTCGCTGGCCAATTTTCGCCACGCAACAATATTGCTATCAGCTTCAAAAAGCTGCTCTTTAACCCAGCCCCAATCATCCTCATAAAAGGTCTGCATCGCTTCACGGGCCCAAATATCATCGTCATTAAAGCCATGCAAACTTAATGGCTTCCAATGTTCGTGAAATTCTTTGTCATACGCGGTTTCTTCGGCGGCGTTTTCAACTCGTCTACCAAGTGTTCTAAAGTACCAATGACTTGTCTCATCTCGCGGCACGTACCATTCAAACTGAATCAACGATGGGTCAGGGAATGGATCCACTTTTAACGTTCCCGGCAACCAAATAGAAATCTGCAGGGCAATGCGCTTATCACCACCCATCACGCTATGCACGACTGGTTCGCCTTTTATCGTGCCTTCCAAAATTGGCCTTGAATGAGCGCCAATATTATCAAACACACCCGTTGGGCCATCTTCCCCTTTTACTACTGTCACCATTTCATTTTCTTCACCGCGATTAGGTGAAAAACCCAGTGGCACAACCGTTTTATTCTCTGGCATCATTGGGCTGTCTTTATGAATAAACACGTGTGTCGAATCGAAGCCATTTTCAACACCCATACGCCAGTTTGAATTTACTTCTGTTTTAATGCCACGAATCACCATGTCATCATCTAAAAAATTTGGCGCTACATCATGCGATAAAGGAGGCGGATCAATATCACCCATAAAAATAAACACCAACCCTTTTGCTTCTTCCACCTTGTACGTTTTTAATTTGTGCTTACCAATCATTTGGCTGCTTGGGTCCGTCATAATGTCGCACAACAAACCGTCCTTCCATTGATAAGTCCACGCGTGATACCAGCAGGTAATCGTGTCTTTGGTATAACACTCTAGTTTTTTAGACAGTGGTACACCACGGTGTAAACACTGGTCTTTAATTGCGAACACTTGGCCGTCTATGCGGTTTAACAATAAGTTTTCACCCAGCAATTTAGTTTTAACCGGCTCGCCTTCTTTTACCTCATCAGCAAAAAATGCAGGGTACCAATGATTACGAAAACCTAATTTAGCTTCTACATAACCGCGCCACTGTTTAGTTCTTTTTAAAACGTCTTCATTAACCATAACTTTTCCTTTTAAACTTTAAACCCAACCTGCTGCTTTATTCGCTTCTACAGCTAGTGCCTTCTCTGCATCACTAGCATAATTATCATCCCACAACTGCAGGCGGGGGCGTACAAAATAACGTTCCCATACCGGCGGAACAAAAGCAGCCACGAAACATAAGGCGATACTCGGCATTTGTGGCGCATCGGGATACGGTTTGAGATCGGTATAAAATCGCGTGGGGACCAAATGATGCTCAGAATGATTAGATATTTCAAAAGACAACGCTCGACTCAATGGCTTTAATTGGTTCCACGAATGCCTCGGTTCAATGGGTTCCCCAACAACTCGTATCAGCCCATAGTGCTGAGTGTAATTGAACCCTCCCAACACCAAAAAGAAGATGACTATCGTTAGTAAGTAAACAGGTATGCTTTCAATACCCGCGATTGAAAACCAGAGCACAAGCCAAACCGTTACGGTTACAAGTGATTGGAAAAAGCGCCCCGTTGGCGTTAATAACGGGCGTTTATGCCGACGTAAACGATCTCCTTCCATTTCTATAGAATCCACAAATTGTCCCCATAAAGAACGAAAGGCGAAGGTGTAAACAAGCTCGCCTCTTCGCGGTGTATCGCTATCTTCAGTTGTTGCTACCTTAAGATGATGTCCTCGCACATGCCCCAAATCATTCATCGGCAGCATAAAAACAGTGAGGTATAAGGAACTGTAAAAACGTGCAAATTTGCTACGCCGATGCATCAATTCATGCGATGGGGGCAAACCACCTAGTGCGCTTAGAAAGGAGATAGAGAAAATAGCACCGGCAATTTCAACGTTATTACTCAACCCCGCATTAAGCATTTGAGCGAACATAAGCCACAAGGCAACAATAAAAGGTAACTGCAAATAAAGCACAATGTTTTGCAGCCCTGTTGATTCTACATCCCGCGGCTTATCGTCTTGAGGCAGCGCTATATCCAACAACACAACAAAAACAAAGGCAACGGTACCCAACCAATTCCAAAGCCCGCCTAAATAAAACCCCAAAACACCTATCGACAACATTAATGAGCCGAATAAATACCGTGGGGCGGCTATATTTTTTGACGTTGTTTGCACCATATCATTGTATAAATCTTCTATTTAGATTCATACATCATACAATCCTAATGTTCTCTTATCCACTGTTGATTTGGTTGATAATTCTCTAGCCATTGGGCCATTTCATCCGCAGGCATTGGCTTTGCGATGCCAAAACCCTGCGCGTTAATGCAACCCATCTCAAGCAGCATGGTGCCTTGCTCATCCACTTCTACACCTTCTGCGATAACGCTTAAACCAAACTGTTGCACTTAGAATGTGAATTCAGCGAATAAACGCTTAATATTTTTCATTGGTCATTTGAGCGCCACGGCGGGCACTAACTAGCTTATTAATGGTAGGTAAACTTTATATCGGCTAAGTGAAAAATAACTTAAATAGAAAGGTGTATCCGATTTTTTTGTTTGCTCTTTGGGCTTTGAGAATTGCATCGAATAAACACGAGTAAGAACGAAACCAACAACAATAACTTGGTTGTGCTTTTAGCTATTGCGCGCTTGAAGTACGCTGACAGCCGGTAGCTCTTTGCCTTCCAAAAATTCAAGAAATGCGCCGCCACCCGTTGATATATATGACACTTCATCAGCAATATTGTACTTATCAACCGCTGCCAAGGTATCGCCGCCGCCTGCAATTGAAAACCCGTCACTGTCCGCAATGGCTTGCGCGAGTGTTTTTGTACCACCCGCGAATTGGTCGAACTCGAATACGCCCAAGGGACCGTTCCAAACTATCGTGCCGGCTGATTTAACCAGTTCGGCGTATTGTTTGGCTGTTTGTGGGCCGACATCTAAAATCAAGTCATCGTCTGCAACATCAGCCACTAATTTCACCACCGCTTCTGCTGATTCTGAAAACGCTTTACCGCACACCACGTCTACCGGCACGGGAATACTCGCACCATTTTTTTCAGCCTTCGTCATTAAGGCTTTGGCTTCGTCAATTAAATCGGGTTCGTACAATGATTTGCCAACGGGGTGACCTTGCGCGGCAATAAAGGTATTGGCAATGCCGCCGCCGACAATCAGTTGGTCGACTTTGTCCAACATCGAATCCAACACCGTGAGTTTTGTGGATACTTTTGCGCCACCGACAATCGCCAACATCGGCTGGGCTGGCTGTTGCAAGGCTTTGCCTAAGGCATCTAGTTCTGCTGATAATAAAGGGCCTGCACAGGCTGTTTTTGCAAACTTAGCCACACCGTGTGTCGATGCTTGCGCACGATGCGCCGTACCAAACGCGTCCATCACAAAAATATCACATAATGCAGCCATTTTTTTGGATAACGTTTCGTCGTCTTTTTTCTCGCCTATATTAAAGCGCACGTTCTCGCAAAGAATAATATCACCAGCTTCACCTTCCACGCCGTCAATCCAATCTTTTTGTAAACGCACAGGTAAACCCAATAACGTAGATAAATGCTCCGCAACTGGTTTTAAACTAAAGGCTTCGTCAAATTCACCTTCTGTTGGGCGGCCGATGTGCGACATCAACATCACCATAGCGCCCGCTGCATGTGCTTGCTGAATTGTTGGCAAACTTGCGCGAATTCGCGCATCACTCATCACCTTGCCATCCTTGATTGGCACATTCAAGTCTTGCCTGATAAGAACGCGCTTACCCGATAAATCAAGGTCTTGCATGTTGGTGATGCTCATAGCTAAACTCTGCTTTGTAATATGACGTTAGAGGTTATGACAACAGATTTTTTGCCGCCGCTGCTAATTTGTTTGCAGTAATACCAAAATGTTCAAACAACTCTTTAGCCGGTGCAGATTCGCCAAAGCAATCCATACCAATCACCGCACCATTTAAACCAACGTACTTATACCAAAGCGCTGTTGTGCCCGCTTCAATCGCTGCTCTTGCTGTGACTGATGAAGGCAATACAGATTCTTTATACGCTGCATCTTGTTTGTCGAACAGATCTGTACAGGGCATAGACACCACGCGAACCTTAATGCCATCGGCGGATAATTGCTCTGCTGCTGCGGTTGCCAATTCAACTTCTGAACCCGTGCCCATCAAGATGATTTGTGGCTCACCGTCACAATCTTTCAGCACATAAGCGCCTTTTGAAATAGCGGCGACTTGCTCTGCAGAACGCTCTTGGTGTTGTACATTTTGGCGAGTGAAAATCAACGCTGACGGTGTATTGTCACTTTCCACCGCACACTTCCATGCAACCGCAGATTCAACTGCATCACACGGACGCCATACGTCTAAATTCGGAATTAAACGCAAGCTTGAAACGTGCTCAACTGATTGATGCGTTGGGCCATCTTCGCCCAAACCGATAGAGTCGTGTGTGAAAACAAAGATGTTCTTTAACTTCATCAACGCCGCCATACGGATGGCATTTCTTGAATAGTCGGAAAACGTTAAGAAGGTTGCGCCGTAAGGAATAAAACCGCCGTGTAACGCCAGGCCATTTTGAATCGCACTCATGCCAAATTCACGCACACCGTAATGTAAGTAGTTGCCGTTGGCATTACTGCCATCTACGTCTGTACAACCCGCCCATTCGGTTAAGTTAGAACCGGTTAAATCGGCAGAACCACCCAAAAACTCAGGTAATAAGGGACCAAACGCATTTAGAGTATTTAGTGATGCTTTGCGTGAGGCAATCGTATCGCCTGCTGCTTGTGTCGCTTGTATATAAGCCGACGATTTTTCTGCCCAATCATCACCTAATTCGCCCGATAAACGGCGCAACAACTCATCCGCTAATGCTGGATGCGCTTCCACATAGCTTTCTAATAAGCCTTCCCATTTAGATTCTGCTTGCTCGCCTTTATCGCTACCATCCCATGCGTTTTTAACATCGGCTGGAATTTTAAACGCTGGCGCAGTCCAACCTAATACTTTTCTAGTCGCTGCAATTTCTTCTGCGCCTAATGGTGCGCCATGAACGTGATGCGTTCCTTCTTTATTTGGCGAGCCTGAACCAATCACTGTTTTGCAACAAATAAGTGTTGGCTTACTGGTCTCCTTTTGTGCTTGTTCAATCGCTTGCTTAATCTCATCGGCATTATGCCCATCCACACCACTCACCACGTGCCAGCCGTAGGCTTCAAAACGCGCCGGGGTATCGTCGGTAAACCAACCTTCCACATTGCCATCAATTGAAATGCCGTTGTCATCCCAAAAAGCAATCAATTTACCTAAGCCTAACGTACCCGCATAAGAACACGCCTCGTGCGAGATGCCCTCCATTAAGCAGCCGTCACCCATAAAGGTGTAAGTGTAATGGTCAATAACGGGAAAACCGTCTTGATTAAACTGCGCCGCCAATACTTTTTCAGCCAACGCCATGCCCACCGCATTGGTAATGCCTTGGCCTAATGGACCCGTGGTGGTTTCAACACCCGGTGCATAACCGTATTCAGGGTGACCCGGTGTTTTAGAATGCAGTTGACGGAAGTTGCGTAACTCTTCCATCGGCAAATCGTAACCAGACAGGTGCAATAAAGAATACAACAACATCGAACCATGGCCGTTCGACAAAATAAAACGATCACGGTTAACCCAATGCGGATTCGCCGGGTTATGCGATAAAAAGTCATTCCATAACACTTCTGCAATATCCGCCATACCCATTGGCGCACCGGGGTGACCCGAGTTGGCTTGTTGAACAGCATCCATACTTAGGACACGAATGGCGTTAGCCAGTATTTGACGAGAAGGTGATTGGCTCATGATTCTATAGGTTCTTTTAGTGTAATAATCAGCGCCTAATACGTTGATTTTGAAAGCGTGAATTTTACACTGAACCGATAAGAAGATACACCGTTAGTCTATCTCGCTTTATCGACAGAAGACTTCGCTTCATCCGCCAAGGCTTGTTCTTTCTCTTCCTGCTCTTCCCACAAATCAAGCGCATTGAAGTAAGTATCCCAAACGCAGGGGCAACAACCACCGCCGCCACAGCAATCGTCGTTTTCTGGGCGGATAGGTTTTGAGAGTTTGTTGATCATGAGAGAAGTTTTATTTGCAGCTTTAGGTTTCTACATTTACATTGATACTATCAAGGTTTTACTATCCTTGCCGATACAACTAAATAGCGTTTTAACACAGAAAATAATATGAACATATTTAAAAAAATGAGCATCGGGAAAAAAATTCATATCCCTATGATTTTAGTTCTCTTAACAGGGTTAACTGCACTCATCATTAATTCACTCATTAGCATTGGTGAAATTGAAGAAAATATTTATCAAGCCGAAGAAGAGAAATTACACTCCTATTTTGAAGATAAATATCAAGCAAAAATTGATATCGCTAAACTGAACGTTATTGGTTTATCGCACAATCGATCCATTATGACAGCGCTAATCAACAACGATCGCGGCCCTGCGATTGAGCAATTACAAGCCATTATTAAAGATTATAAAGCCAATACCACCTTTACAAAATATTAAAATTCATGTGCACGATAAAGACGTCCATAGCTTCGTACGTGAGTGGAAGTTACAAAAATTCGGTGATGATCTCAACTCCTTTCGTCATACCATCACTGCCGTTAAACGAACCAAAAAACCTCTCGTTGCTATTGAAATTGGTCGAGTTGGGCTTGTATTAAGAGGCTTGGCGCCCATCATTGATAATGGCTCATACCTTGGTAGTATCGAATTTATGCAGGGTTTGAATTCAATCATTAGTGAAGCCGCCTCTCATAAAGTTGAAGGGTTTATCGTGATGAAATCTGAATATCTTAGTACAGCAAAAAACTTAGAAACTGCTCCAAGGCTAAATCAGAACTTTGTGCTGGCTTCAGATAGAAACGCTCTAAACCAAGTGTTATTTGATGACCTGAAGGACTCTGATATTACACAAGCTGGCAAAAGCAGTCAGTATTTTTATACAAGCATTCCCATAAAAGGCTTCAACGAAAAAATCGTTGGCTATGCTGTCATCGCCAAAAATTTAACACTGGTTGAAAGCGTCATTCAAAAAGCAAAGTCAGCCCTGACAATGCAATTAGTTTTAATGATTTTTGTGGACATGTGCGTATTACTAATTTTAACGTTGGTTGTTCGTAAATATGTGGTTAACCCGAATGGCACTAAGTTAAGGGTATTTAGCCTGTGATTTAAGCGCGTTTATTTGCAGTAAATGAGATAATAAAGCAT
>DUCS01000018.1 GCA_012959695.1 Cycloclasticus sp. | reverse complement strand
AGGCCTTGATGTTGCGTAAAAAGGCTTCCACTGATCTCGCGTACCTATCATTGCCTTACTGGCCAAACCAGACGCATCAACAAGGGCTTTGTTCCAATGTATGACGATGTGGTTTTCATCAATAGCGAACATAGGGGTTGATGCGTTATCGAAACATTGGGCGGACAGCTGATCCGTTTTTGAACGACGTTCTTTTGAATTATTAATGGACATTTATTTTTATTATGTATTTATTGGATTATTGTTTTTACATAGACATACTACTTAATTTTAAGGTGAATATAATGCAACGAGTAGTTTTTAAATGCTGTTCTACAGCGTGTAATCATTTGAGCGACAGATGTATATTTTTTTAATTAGGACTTGAAAAGTTTTCAGCCTGGGAATATTCGCGTCCTCATCGTGCATAATCGCTGTTAATTGTTGCTTGCGTTCAACTGTATCAGCGATTAATTTGTCCTCTCTCAGGCGTGTTAAACCCGTCAAATACGCCTGATGTGGTCATATGTGAGCATTCGGCAAGCTTGACCACGTGCAGAGTTAACACTATAGCCTACCTCTTGCGCGGCTTTTGCCCATTGGGATTTACTGCGTACAGATGATAAAACTTCTTTACACAAGTGTAGGACTTCTTGTTAGCTGTGTGTTCTATGTAAAACAATAGGTAAGAACACTGAGCAAGGCGATTACAACAACCCTAAGTGACTGTGTTCAAAACCCTACTACTCCTCACTTGTGTTACAACCTGTTCATGTGACTTTAAGTAAGGTGTACTGAGGATTAAGTAGCGGCAGGACTTTGCCATAAACTTTCAAGCCAGTCATGTCACAATATTACTTATACTGAACCTTTTATTTTTACCTGATTAGGATACAAGATCTAGCTGTGGCCGTTAAAAGTCGCGCTTAGTTCTAGTCTTTCTTTTTGTCTCTTGATTGCCGTGTTTATTCATGATTTCGTTATACATTAGCCGCAATGATGACTGTTGCTGAATACAGTTACGGCCCATTTTTCTCTTAAACTCGACATCTGACAATACGCCGTCAATTTTTTGTAGCATCATGATAACGGAGCTATCTTCGGTTAGGGACCAGAGCACATCAGGGTCTATATAGACGGGAATGGTGCTATTGATGACACTCATTTTTGTCTTCATCTCATCGATATCTTGAATCAAATTGAAACGCCCCTGATTCCTGTCGCAAAACTTAATGGTCATATAATTTATGTAAAGCGATTGCCATAGTTCTACGCCACTCTTTTTTATTTGGTCTCTAGTGGAAAATTCCTGGTTATATTTAAGCCACTCTGAGGGATTAAAGTCATTCTTTGCTAATATTTTTGTTCTCTTTTTAACTTCAATGTCTAACTGCTGGTCTGATAACTTTTTCAATAGCCCTGCGCGGTAAAAGACCGCGATGCGATCAGCTAGTGCTTGTTTGCGTTTATTGGCTTCTTCTTGTGCTTCTTTCTGCTCCCTTTCATAAAGTTTCGCCATTCTATTTTTCTGGCCCTTGATGGCGGAAACTATCCTTGCTATCTCTCTCTTTTCTTTTGGACACTTATTGATGTCTATATTGTACCGTTTGATGTTTTCATCGATTTTTCTTAACGAATATTCGGTGTTGCTTGTATACGAGCCCGCACCGGAACTCATACATTTTCGGCGGGCTTTCCGGACAATGGTGTCCTTTATGTCATTCAGAATTTGGGTCTTAAGTTCTTTCTCTTGCTGGCACTGCTCGTAAGTTAGATTTAATTCCTTTTGGTTATTCTCAAGTTCAGCTAGCCACCGGCGCTTTTTAGCAACCCCATCTTCGCCAATATGAACGGTATAATAGGGCCACTGCGGTTTTGCTGAACGACATTTGTTTTCAAGCTCATAGCGATTACTCGGCTTACTGTTAGCGGAAGCTTTTCTTTTCTCACTCTCGCGGCGCTGCATTTTCTCAATTCTTTCAATAAGAGCCAGTGTTTTCTTCTTATATTTTTGCATGGTAGGTTTATCACCTGCCAGTTCTACAAACTTGTTGAATTTTTCAAGTGCTGCGGCGAAGTTTTTTTCTTGGTGAGATTTAAATGCCTGATTGAATACTTGCTTTGGCGTTTGTTCAGCGTTTGCGCCTGCAGCAATTAGTAACGAGAGGAAGGTAATGGCAAGTAGTTTCATTAAGGCTCACTTAGGTTTTTGTTAGGCGATATAGGTAGTAATTTTTCATTGTGGATGCTGAAAAGTTTTTTCGCTGAACCTGCTGCGCTGCCGAGAAGAACAGAGCAACAATTAGCTTCAGACATCACTCCATCTATAGCTCTTTAGCGTACCCAACATATCACACGGGGTCTAGATGGGTCTATTGGCTTTTTCAGAGTATTGTGTGGGGGGCGGATACTTCACTTTCTCAATCGCTTCTTTTTTAATAGTGAGTAATATTTAATAGTTCCTCAGTTAAGCAGGCTTCTTAGTTTGATCTCGAATGTACGTGACTCGTTGGTTTCTTAAGCAAATTACACAAACACAATAGTAATATAAAAACCTTGAATTACTTTAAAGATGTCCCCATCTAGTATTCAGTTGGATATTAATGAACAGAGGAATTCTTAAATGAGTGAAACAAAAGTGAAGAATGATAAGCAAACATTAGGCTTTGAGGCGGAAACGAAGCAAGTCTTGGAGTTGATGATTCATTCGCTTTATAGCAATAAAGAAATATTTTTACGTGAACTGATTTCAAATGCGTCGGATGCGGCGGATAAGCTGCGTTTTGCTGCGTTGTCGAATGAGTCGCTTTATGAAGGCGATGGGGATTTAAACGTGCGTTTAACGGTGGATAAAAAAGCGCGCACGCTCACCATTTCTGACAACGGCATCGGCATGGTAGCGGATGAAGTGAAGAAGAACATCGGTACGATTGCTCACTCAGGCACTAAAAAGTTTTTTGATTCGCTAACCGGTGATGAAAGCAAAGACAGCCAGATGATCGGTCAATTTGGAGTGGGTTTTTATTCCAGTTTTATTGTTGCCGATAAGGTAACGATGGTAACGCGCAAAGCAGGTGAAGATAAGGCGTCTGCGGTTAAGTGGGAATCTGAAGGTGCTGGCGAATACACCATTGAAACGGTTGAAAAAACGTCGCGCGGCACAGACGTGACCTTGCACCTTAAAGAAGGTGAAGATGAGTTTTTAGAAAGCTACCGTATTCAAGCCGTTATTCATAAGTTCTCTGAGCATCTTGATATTCCTATCGTGATGAAAAACGAGAACAAAGATGAAGAAAAAGACGATGAGCCAGACGATATTACGGTTAACAGTTCAACGGCATTATGGGCGAAGGCGAAAAACGAATTAAAAGAAGACGATTACAACGAGTTTTACAAGCAAACCTCGCATGACTACCAGGAGCCATTGGCGTACACACACAGCAAGGTTGAAGGCACGAATGAATATACCTTATTGCTATACGTACCATCAAAAGCACCGTTTGATATGTGGGACAGAGAAGCGACCAGCGGTGTAAAGTTGTATGTAAAACGCACCTTCATTATGGAAGGCGGTGAGTTGATGCCGCGTTACTTGCGCTTTATTAAAGGTGTGATCGATTCTGATAGCTTGCCGTTAAACGTGTCGCGCGAATTGTTACAGCAAAGTAAGAAAATTGATTTGTTAAAAGCCGGCGCGGTGAAAAAAGTGCTGTCATTGATAGAAGGTTTATCTAAAAATCACCCGGAAAAATTCGATACGTTATGGGCTGAGTTTGGTGCGGTTCTAAAAGAAGGGCCTATTGAAGATTCCAAAAACAAAGAGCGCGTTTCAAAATTATTGCGTTTTGCATCTACTAAAACAGATGGCAAGCAAACCCAAACATTGACGTCTTACATTGAAAACATGCAAGAAGGCCAAGATAAAATTTATTATCTGACAGGCGGTGCGTATTCAACGGTTAAAAATAGTCCGCACCTTGAGGTGTTTAAAAAGAAAGATATTGAGGTGTTGTTATTAACAGATCACGTTGATGAGTGGTTGGTACAACATATGCCTGAGTTTGATGGCAAATCGTTACAGTCTGTTGCGAAAGGCGACCTTGATTTGGAAGGCGTGAATAAAAGCGCTGAAGACGATAAAAAGGCCGACGATAAAAAAGACGATGAGTCATTAAATGGCGTGATTGAGCAAATTGCAAAAGTGCTTGATGGCAAAGTGAAAGAGGTTCGCATCAGTGCGCGTTTAACCGATTCGCCTGCGTGTTTAGTGGCGGATGAGCATGAAATGGGTGCGCATATGGAGCGCATTATGAAAGCGGCGGGGCAAGATATGCCTGCTAGTTTGCCGACATTTGAGGTGAATGCGGAGCATGCTTTAATTCAACGCTTGAAAGATGAAGCCGATGATGAGCGTTTTGCTGATTTGTCGCATTTGTTATTTGAACAGGCGTTACTGAGCGAGGGAGGTCAGCTTGAAGATCCAGCTACCTTTGTGCATCGTTTGAATAAACTATTGCAGTCATTATTGTAATAATTAGGGGCATGGCCTCTAAAAATAGGAAGTAAAAAAGGCGGGCTTATGGCCCGCCTTTGAGTATGTGAGAGTAAATCTTACAAGGGGAGGGAAGTGTTAAAACCTGATGTGAAGACTTAAGCTAGGGGGCTGGTCGCTAAGAGGCCCTAACGTATGATTAAGCTGTTGCCTTGCGTGGTAATAACTTGGATGCCTAGGTAGATGATAATTTGAGCCATGTTTGTTGTCGTGTCCACGATGTTGGTGTTTGTCGTGATGCTTGCTCCAATGCTTCGCGTGCCAGTTTTGCTTATACGTGTACACATGAGTATTCCTAGCGTGTAAAACAGCAGCGTATTGTTGGTAGTACTTATTATGTTGGTATGGCGAGGGAGTACGGAATCAGAATCGTGGCCATCTGCGAGGTGTCTTTCAGCCGATGCCGATGTGCTAATAAATAACAGCGTACAAAAAATAACTTTTGTGAATGTGTTGAGAGTATTCATCGTCTTATCCTTACCCCCGAAGGGATGAGTCCGGTAAGCGAGGGGATTCGCTTGACCTTGCTAAAACGGTTAAGTCAGTTCTAGCAATGTTTGATAAAAGGATAAGACGTGACGATGAATTGAAACTGAATGGATTGAATTTAAATTATTTATTAAGGTAATTGTACGGGAATACTGGGTTGCCAGTCACTTGCTTTATGCTCTGCAACAACGGTGGTATAAACGCCGCCTCGCACATTAAATTCCGCAGATAAACGCATAAA
>DUCS01000017.1 GCA_012959695.1 Cycloclasticus sp. | reverse complement strand
TGATGAATTAGAGCCGGTGAAACGCGGCATCTATTCGGGTGCGGTGGGTTATTTATCGTGGTCTGGCAATTTAGACACAGCGATTGCGATTCGTACGGCGGTTATAAAAGACGGCAAGCTGAGTATTCAAGCGGGTGCAGGCATTGTGCACGACTCAGTGCCGGAAAACGAATGGGCAGAAACAATGAATAAAGGCCGTGCCATATTTAAAGCGGTGGCGATGGCGCAACGCGGTTTAACAGAAGGTGATAGCTAATGAGCAAATGTAAATTGGTTATGATTGATAACTACGATTCGTTTACCTATAACTTAGTGCAATATTTTGCTGAACTAGGCGCCGATGTTCATGTGGTGCGAAATGATGAGGTTAGTATTGATGATGTGATTGCCATGCAACCCAATAAATTGGTGATTTCCCCAGGCCCTTGCACGCCGACTCAAGCCGGTATATCGGTTGAGTTGATTAAGCAAATGGCCGGTCAAGTGCCTATTCTCGGCGTGTGTTTAGGGCATCAAAGTATCGGTGAAGTGTTTGGTGGCAAGGTGGTGTATGCGAAGCAGATCATGCACGGCAAAACGTCGGACATGCACCATAACGATAGTGGTGTTTTTAGCGGTTTAACAAATGCGTTTAAAGCCACGCGCTATCATTCTTTGGTGGTTGAAAAAGAATCCTTACCGGATTGTTTGGAAATAACCGCGTGGACACAAATGCCAGACGGCGAACTAGACGAAATTATGGGACTGAAACACCGCGAGTTGGACGTCGAAGGTGTACAGTTCCACCCCGAATCTATTTTGACGGAACACGGTCACGATTTATTAAAAAACTTCCTGAATAAGAGCTAGTTATGGACATTAAACAAGCATTGGCAGCGGCCATTAATCATCAAGACCTATCAACGGAGCAAATGACGGATGTGATGCGTCAAATTATGCAGGGCGAAGCAACAGACGCACAAATTGGCGGGTTTTTAGTCGCGCTGAGAATGAAAGGCGAATCGTTGGATGAAATAGAAGGCGCTGCCATCGTTATGCGCGAATTGGCAACCAAAGTGAATGTTCAAGGTGACTTTTTGGTTGATACCTGTGGCACGGGCGGCGACGGCTCAGACTTATTCAATGTATCAACCGCCAGTGCTTTTGTTGTTGCTGCAGCCGGTGGACAAGTGGCGAAGCACGGTAACCGTTCAGTCTCAAGTTCCACGGGAAGTGCGGATGTCCTCGAAGCAATGGGCATTAATTTGACGTTAACGCCAGAGCAAGTATCAGCGTGCATTGATGATGTGAACATAGGTTTTATGTTTGCACCTGCGCATCACAGCGCAATGAAGTATACGATTGGCCCGCGCAAAGAGTTAGCGCAACGGACGATATTTAATATGTTAGGCCCAATGACTAATCCAGCGAGCGTGACATCGCAAGTCATCGGTGTGTTTAATAAGGATTTATGTCAGCCCATAGCGGATGTATTGCGCCGTTTAGGCAGTCGACATGTGTTGGTTGTGCACGCTCAAGATGGGCTTGATGAAATCAGTTTGGCCACACCAACATACGTTGCCGAGCTTAAGAACGGGGTCATTGAAGAATATAAAATCATACCGGAAGATTTTGGTATAAAAAGCCAAAGTTTAATTGGGCTAACAGTAGGCAGTGCTGAGCAATCGCTAAGTTTAATCAACGATGCGTTGGGTCAACAGGAAACAGCGGAAGGCAAAAAAGCAGCGGATATGTTAGCGCTGAATGCGGGAGCTGCCTTGTATGTTTGCGGTATGGCGGACAACTTAGAAACAGGCGTACAACTGGCTCAACAAACCATAGCGTCAGGCAAGGCTTTACAAAAAATGATTGATTTAAAAGATAAAACACAGAGCTTTTCACATGACTAATCCCCCGGATGTTTTAAAGAAAATATTGGCGAGAAAGCAAGAAGAGATTGCTGAGCGTTTGGGTCATACGTCACTCGATGATTTAAAAAAACAAATTGAAACGGCACCCCTTGTCCGAGGGTTTCTTAACGCCATTAAGAAAAAGTTGGCGCAAGGCGAGGCGGCGGTGATTGCGGAAGTTAAAAAAGCATCGCCAAGCAAAGGCTTATTACGTGAGAACTTTGTGCCGGCAGAGATTGCAGCCAGTTATGAAGCAGGCGGCGCGGCGTGTTTGTCGGTATTAACGGATAAAGATTTCTTCCAAGGTTGTGAAGCGTATTTACAGCAAGCTCGGGCGGCGTGTTCGTTGCCGGTGATTCGTAAAGATTTTATTGTTGCCCCGTATCAAGTGTATGAAGCACGGGCGATGGGTGCAGATTGTATTTTGTTAATCGTTGCCGCGTTAGACGACGATGCGTTAACGTCACTGTATCAGTTGGCAAACGAACTGAGCATGGATGTGTTGGTAGAGGTTCATAATGCCGCTGAGCTAACGCGTGCGTTGACATTGGATTTAGCGTTGGTGGGCATCAATAATAGGAATTTAAAAACATTTGAAACATCATTGCAAACAACGGTGGATTTGCTTTCGAGCATTCCAAGCGATGTGATTGTGGTGAGCGAAAGTGGCTTGCATAAAGCAGAAGATATCGCGATGTTAAGGCAGCATGACGTTAATACGTTTCTTATTGGGGAAGCCTTTATGCGCTGCGATGATCCGGGTGAGGCGTTGCAAAGCTTAATGGCTTAACGTTCACCTTTAACAAGAATGGTTTTGCCATTCACCACGATGAGTCCTTCTTCGCCCATCGTTTTTAAAACCCGTCCCGCCATTTCACGCGAACAACCCACCATGCGGCCAATATCTTGACGGGTGATTCTAATTTGCATGCCCTCTGGGTGGGTCATCGCTTCCGGCGCTTCAGTTAAATCAATCAGTGTTCTAGCAACCCGGCCGCTAACGTCTAAGAAAGCAAGGTGCCCCGCTTTTCGGCTGGTTTGCAATAAGCGTTTAGCCAGTTGACGGCCCAAGGCGATAATGATTTCTTTACTCTCGGCCTTTAGTTCGTTGTCTAGAATAGAGCTTAATTTACTGTAGCTGATGCCCGCTAATTGACAGGGCGAACAGGTTTGCACGTACACGTCTCTCTCTTCTCGGCGACCATCGGGTTCAAAAAAACCCGCCTCACCAATAAAATCGCCTCGGCTTAAATTGGCAATAATAAATTCATGGCCATCCAATTCATCAACGCGGACGTACGCGGAGCCCTCAATAAAATAGTAAAGCGTATTGGCGCTATCGCCGGGTTGAATGATGTCCGTTTTATTGGCGTATTCATGCCAGAAAAATTAAGAATGGGCTTTAGTTTGCTCATAAAGCCAAGTGTAGCAGAGAATTTGAAAATAACAGTGTGGGCGATTAAAGGCGCTTGTTGTGATATTCTTTGCGGCTCAGTGATAGTCAAGGTGAAAGAGATGGACGTACGAATAAAGTGGGTAGAAGGCGCGATGTTTTTGGGTGAGTCTGGCAGCGGTCATACCGTTGTGATGGATGGAGCACCAGAAAATGGAGGAAGAAACTTAGGCCTTCGTCCAATGGAAATGTTGTTAACCGGCATGGGTGGCTGTACCGCGTTTGATGTAAAAATGATTTTGGATAAAGCTCGCCAAAATGTGACAGATTGTGTGGCGGAAATTCATGCGGAACGTGCGGATGCAGTGCCCGCGGTGTTCACAAAAATCCACGTTCATTTCATTATTTCCGGCAAAAAATTAACGGATAAAGCGGTCGCTCGCGCGGTTAACCTATCCGCTGAAAAGTATTGTTCAGCGTCGATTATGTTGAGCAAAGCCGTAGACATTACCCACGATTACGAAATTATTGATGTAGACGCGCAGTGAAACGGCCTAACCCCACCACGGGTTTAAGACACATTGCGCTAAATGTTCGGAACTTAGCGGCGGCAGAACATTTTTACGTTGAATTGATGGGCATGAGAGTTGAGTGGCGGCCGGATGCCGATAACGTTTACCTCACGTCGGGTAATGATAATTTAGCCTTGCACGTTGTAACGGGCGAAGAGACGGGCGTTCCAAAGTTGGACCATATCGGTTTTTTTTTAGACCGAGAAGAAGACGTAGATGATTGGTTTGAGTTTTTAACGCATCACGGTATTAAAATGAAAACTCAGCCGCGCAAACACCGCGATGGCGCTAAAAGCTTTTATTGCGTAGACCCAGAAGGGGTGACGGTGCAGGTTATTTGTCATCCGCCAATGGTTGGGAAATAGTTGTTTGGGTTGTCTAACGTCCGAATTAACTTGCCGTTTTTACACAGAGCAAAGCGGCGTGTAAAAACGGTCAATGTTGAATAAATTGTTAGAAGTTTTTATTTGTGATGTGCCACGTAATCTTTAAGAATGTTGTCTATACGGCCTTGCCAACCTTTACCTTTGGCTCGAAAATAATCAGCAACCTCAGGACTAACTCTAATACTAATAGGTATTTTAGTTGGGGATTTTTGTGACCCTCTCTCACCAACACTTTTCTTAATTTTTGCATATAGTGCAGGATTAGCTTCTGATATGGGTTTAAACTTTTTGAGGTCTTCAGCGGTTAATTCGCGAACTTCCCCGTCTTTATCTATTAAGGGTTTCTTGTTCATATCGTTTTACCTCTCTGTTATTTGCTTTTCGAAATGAAATAATACGGATACCATCTTTAGTTTCTGTGAAACAAACAAAATGTAGTCGTTTATCCAGTGTGCCGTATGCAATAAAGCGTATTTCGTTATACTCATTGCGCTCGTCTTCATAAATCCTTGCGTTATCCCAATCTAATTCAGCAACTCGGTCAAAATTGAGATCACGTAATTCAATATTTCGTTGATTTTTATTAGGGTCGTATGAAAAACTCATAATTTAATTGTACATACAAATAAACAATGGTCAAGACTATTAATTGTATATACAATTAATAGTCTAGTATTTATATTTTGCACTTCTAACTAGCTGTTAAGGGCAATAAAAATTCCCTGTAATAAGATAACCAAGAGCAAATAGGGAATTGTGCTTACTTTTTACAAGGTAAAGATAACATTGTTTATTGCTGGATTTTTGCTACCGCAAGCAATGTTCATTTTTTGCGTTGCCAGCACCTAAAGGCATAAGTCTAACTAAGCGGATAAAAGACATCCGCTAATTTAGACTAAAAAACGAACCAAAAAGGGCAGCCCTGAAACCTCACCTATGGTTCCCTCAAGCTAATTGATTTTATAGCCGCTGTGGAACTCGCCAAAAATCAGGCTCAAACAACCACAGCGGAAAGCTCTATTAAAACAACTAGCTTTCGGTGAGGTTGAAAGGGAATTAAAATCAAAGGCATCTATTAGATAATTTCTGATACAACCTGCTTCATAGCAACCGTTACATAAGTTAAATCGTCAGATTCAATAATATACGGCGGCATCACATACACAAGGTTTGAGAAAGGCCGCACCCAAACGCCTAACTCAACGAACCTTGGCTGCATCCAGTGAATATCGATGGGTTTGTGTAGTTCAATGACGCCGATTGCGCCTTTTACTCG
>DUCS01000016.1:10577-33327 GCA_012959695.1 Cycloclasticus sp. | reverse complement strand
GCGCCAACAGGCACCTCACCGACTTCTTCAGCTTTGTGCGCCAGCTCAATCGCTCTGCGCATCCAAGCTTCATCATCCATAAAGTGCCGCTATTCCCACTCGATAGTCGCTGGTGGTTTACCTGAAATATCGTACGTTACCCGTGAGATACCTGAAATTTCATTGATAATGCGGTTTGAAACGTGGCCTAAAAAGTCATACGGTAAATGAGCCCAACGCGCTGTCATAAAATCTATCGTTTCCACGGCACGTAGCGCAATGACGTATTCGTATCGGCGACCATCGCCAGTAACGCCCACCGATTTTATCGGCAAAAACACGGCAAAGGCTTGGCTGGTTTTTTGATATAAGTCGTGTTTGTACAATTCACTGATGAAAATATCATCTGCTAAACGAAGCAAATCGGCATATTCTTTTTTAACTTCACCTAAAATTCGAACCCCTAATCCTGGGCCTGGAAAGGGGTGACGATAAACCATGTCAGCCGGCAAACCCAATTCAACGCCCATTTCACGCACTTCATCTTTAAACAGTTCGCGCAACGGCTCAACCAATTTAAGCTTCATATCCTTTGGCAAACCACCCACGTTGTGGTGCGACTTTATCAAATGTGCCTTACCCGTTTTTGAACCGGCAGATTCAATCACATCGGGGTAAATAGTCCCTTGTGCCAACCATTTAGCATTGCTTAATTTGGCTGATTCCTCATCAAAAATGGTGACGAATAAGTTACCAATAATAATACGTTTTTTCTCTGGGTCTGACACGCCTTTAAGCGCGTCCAAATAGCGTTGCTCAGCATTGACTCGTATCACGTGAACGCCCATGTGTTCGGCAAACATAGCCATCACTTGGTCGCCTTCGTTTAAACGCAGCAAGCCCGTGTCTACAAATACACAAATCAATTGGTCGCCAATCGCTTTATGTAGCAAGGCCGCAACGACAGAAGAGTCCACGCCGCCAGACAAACCTAGAATAACTTGATCTGTACCCACTTGCTGCTGAACATTGGTAATACTGGTATCAATAATGTTTTTAGATGTCCACAGTGCTTCACATCCGCAAATGTCTAAAACAAAACGGCTTAACACCCGCCCACCTTGTTTTGTATGCGTTACTTCTGGGTGAAATTGTAAGCCATAGAATTTCTTGTCTTCATTTGCCATACCAGCAATTGGCGCACTGTCTGTGCTCGCCATTAGCTTAAAGCCATCGGGTAGCTCAACCACTTTGTCGCCATGGCTCATCCATACATCCAGCATGCCATAGCCTTCAGGCGTTGTATGGTCTTCAATATCTCTTAATAACTCAGTATGACCTCTTGCCCGAATACTCGCATAGCCGAATTCTTTATCATCAGATGCTTCAACGCGACCACCCATTTGTACTGCCATGGTTTGCATGCCGTAGCAAATGCCCAACACAGGTATGTCTAGATTAAAAACCACATCTGGTGCTTTTGGCGCATCGCCTCCGGTTACTGTTTCTGGGCCACCCGATAAGATAATACCGTTTGCCTTAAAATCACTAATGGCTTGGTTATCTACGTCGTAAGGGTAAATTTCGCAATAAACGCCTATTTCACGCACCCGTCTGGCGATGAGTTGCGTATATTGCGAACCAAAATCTAATATCAGTATTTTGTGAGAATGAATATCCTCATGCTGCTGTGTGTTCAATCTAAACCTCGCTGGAATCGTTCAGGCATTACCGTTCAGTACGATAATTGGGTGCTTCTTTAGTAATAGTCACATCGTGCACGTGGCTTTCTTTCATGCCAGCGCCGGTAATCCGAACGAATTTTGCTTTATGACGCATCACATCAATGCTTTCACAGCCGGTATAACCCATGCTTGCACGCAAGCCCCCGACTAATTGATGAACGATGCTAACCATCGTTCCTTTGTACGCCACGCGGCCTTCTATCCCTTCCGGTACCAATTTCTCAGTTTCACTGGTTTCTTGGAAGTAGCGATCACTCGAGCCTTCTTGTTGCGCCATTGCGCCCAAGGAACCCATACCGCGATAACTTTTATACGAACGGCCTTGGTATAATTCTACTTCGCCCGGCGCTTCTTCTGTGCCCGCTAATAGGCTGCCTAACATCACAGAGCTGGCACCCGCAGCTATTACTTTTGCGACATCGCCTGAGTATCGAACGCCACCGTCTGAAATAATAGGAACACCGGTGCCTTTAAGTGCTTGCACGGCATTATCAACTGCGGTGATTTGCGGCACACCCACACCTGCAACAATACGTGTGGTGCAAATCGAACCGGGGCCGATACCTACTTTAACGCCATCAGCTCCAGCGTCAACCAATGCAAGCGCTGCATCACCTGTGGCTATATTGCCACCAATGACTTGCAAATTTGGATAGTTCTTTTTCACCCAAGTAACGCGGTCTAACACCCCTTGTGAATGCCCATGAGCAGTATCAACAATTATCACGTCTACACCCGCATCAACCAATGCACCAACTCGATCTTCAGTGCCGTCACCTGTACCCACTGCTGCACCTACACGTAGCTGAGCAAGATTGTCTTTACACGCTTGTGGATAATCTTTGGCTTTTTGAATGTCTTTAACAGTAATCATGCCGCAAAGCTGACCATTCTCATTCACGACTAACACTTTCTCGATGCGGTGAGTATGCAACAAGCCAATCACCTCTTCTTTGCTGGCGCCTTCTCGTACCGTTACTAATTTCTCTTTCGGCGTCATCGCGGTATCAATCAACGAATCCAAATGTGTTTCAAATCGTAAGTCTCGACTGGTCACAATACCAACAAGGTCATTACCATTAACAACCGGTACGCCAGATATATTGTGCTGACGGGTTAACGCCATAACATCACGAATAGAGGTATCGGGTGAAACGGTGATGGGGTCTTTAACAACGCCACTTTCAAAACGCTTCACTTTCATGACTTGTATCGCTTGTTGCTCTGCCGTCATATTTTTATGGATAATACCAATACCACCTTCTTGAGCTAAAGCAATAGCCAAGCGCGCTTCAGTCACCGTATCCATCGCTGCCGATAGAATAGGGATATTAAGCGAAATTCCGCGTGTTAATTGGGTTTGAAGGGAGACGTCTCTAGGCAATACCGTAGAATGAGCTGGTACTAGCAAAACATCATCAAATGTTAAGGCTTCTTGTTCGAATCGCATATTATCTTCTGGCTTGTCGTAGAAAAAGCAGTTCATTATAAGGTATGCTCAACGAATTATCATCTATATAGAGAGTTTTCGGTTTTATGCGCTATAACAGTTCAATTTATACCGTCTCTCAATTGTGCCATGAAACACGGCTTTTACTTGAAGGGACGTTTCTAACACTGGCCATTGAGGGTGAAATTTCGAACATGTCACGCCCTGCTTCTGGCCATATTTACTTCACCCTGAAAGACGATAAGGCACAAGTTCAATGCGCCATGTTTCGCTCGCAAGTACGCAAGATTGGTTTTAAACCCGACAACGGCGCGCGCATTCTGCTAAAAGCACGTGTTAGCTTGTATGAAGCTCGCGGTAACTTTCAATTAATTGGCGAACAAATGGAGCCCGCCGGAGAAGGCTTGCTTCGACAACAATTTGAAGCATTAAAGCGTAAATTATCACTGGCGGGGTTATACGATGACACGTTAAAACAACCGTTACCTGAATTACCGAAACAAATAGGGGTTATTACCTCGCCCAGTGGCGCGGCCGTGCATGACATCATCACCGTGTTAAACAGCCGCTTCCCGGCTTTACCTGTATTAATTTATCCAATAGCCGTGCAAGGTGACAATGCTAAACACGAGGTCGTTGCCGCCATTGAACTCGCCAATAAACGTCAAGATTGTGATGTGCTTATTCTTGCACGCGGTGGCGGCTCGCTTGAAGACTTATGGGCGTTTAACGAAGAAATCGTCGCCCAAGCAATTCACCAATCAGCCATCCCTATTGTTAGCGCCATTGGCCATGAAGTGGATTTTAGCATTGCCGACTTTGTGGCTGATTTTCGCGCCGCCACACCCTCTGCTGCTGCAGAACTCGTCAGCCCTGATCAGCAACAATGGCTCAGTCATTTCAATTATTTAGCCAAACAGTTAAGCAGCCAATTAAACGATGAGCTAACCGGTAAAAATCGGCAATTAGAACAGCTGCAACACCGTTTAAAACAAGCTCATCCAGGCGCACAGCTTCATATGCACGCACAGCGGCTTGATGATATTCAAACACGCTTATTACAAACACCTAAACAGCACGTCCAACGCCAACAATTAAACTTATCCAAACTTAGCGCCCGCCTGCTTAACAACAACCCAAACCAGCGCATTAACGCCCTGCAAAAAAGGTTGACAAGCAGCCAACAAAATTTATCCCTGCCGCTTCAACGTCGGTTACAACAAGCGCGTATTCGTTTTACTGATTGCAATAAAGGGCTAGAAACGCTGAGCCCGCTTGCCACGCTTTCTCGGGGCTACAGCATTGTCAAACATGAGCAAGATGGCTCTATCGTTAACAGCACAAAGCAGCTTAATTTAGGTGATAAAATCACCCTTCAATTGACCGATGGCCAACTTAAAACACGCGTGGAAGAAATAAATGAAACTGTCTAACTTACTGATTCTATCGGCTTGCTTACTTTTAACTGGTGTCGCACATGCTTTCCCTCAACAACAACTCGTCCCAGGAGGTATTGCCGTTGTTAAAATTAACGAGGGTTCAATGTCAACGTTGTATTATGAAAGCCGCAAAGTCCTTACGGTTTCTAAAGACAACGCATGGTTCGCCATTGTTGGCATCCCGCTGTCTGCAAAAACTGGCAAGCATGTACTGATAGATAAAAAAACATCGCAACATTTTACTTTTGTAGTGGCTGATAAAGATTACCCAGCTCAGTACATTACGCTTAAAAAAACCGCTAAAAACAAGCGCATGATTAACCCCAACAAAATGGACATGGACAGAATTTCAGCTGAACGCAAAACTCTGTCCAACGCCTTAGCAACATGGAGTAATCAACCAGCCCATGTTGATTTTATTTTACCGGCACACGGGCGTTTAAGCAGCCCATTTGGCCTAAAGCGCTTTTTTAACAAGCAAGCAAGAAACCCACACAGCGGCTTAGATATTGCCGCAGCAAAAGGCGCCCCTGTCCAAGCACCGGCTAATGGCACCGTGGTTGATGTTGGTAATTATTTTTTTAATGGCAACACGGTACTTGTGGACCACGGCCAAGGCTTAATAAGCGGTTACTTTCACCTCAGTAAAACGTTGGTAGGCATCGGCGACAAGGTTTCACAAGGTCAAAAAATCGCTGAAATTGGCGCAACAGGCCGCGTTACCGGCCCACACCTACACTGGAATGTTTATTTAAATAAAACCAAGGTTGACCCTGCTTATTTTATTAGCGACCATATACATCAACTGACAACTAATAAGAAATAACGCATGCAAATTAAAGACCTATGCACCAGCTGCGATTTCTGGACAATCACTACCATTGAACATGACTCGGAAACGGCTACGTTTACTTGCACCTACTGCAAAAACAGCTTTCAAATGCCTTGGGATACCAATACGCGTTTTATGATTCGCTCCATTCGTACCAGCTTAAAAAAGCGCACAAAAAAATACCCCGAACTTCAGGAACTGAAATATGCAGGGGATTTTGTGAAACTAGTAGAAAGAGCCGATCCGCCTAAAGGCCAAGGTTGTAAATAAATAAAGCCTTATCGCTTAACGGTGCTTTTTTGCCTTGTGCCTTTTCTTACCCAAGTCTTGACCCGCCTTGGTTTTAGCAATATGTGTTGCTGATTTACGGCTTTTCTTTGCATACGGATTATCCGGCGATTTAAACTCAATACGCACCGGTGTACCTACCAAGTTTAATTTTTCTCTAAACGCATTCATTAAATAGCGCTTATAACTGCCCGGCACAGCGACCGTTTGATTACCGTGAATAATCACAACCGGTGGGTTCTGCCCGCCTTGATGAGCAAATTTCAACTTAATACGACGGCCACCCACTAACGGTGGCTGGTGCGCTCTAAGTGCGTTTCCCAATATTTCAGTTAATTTCGGCGTTGACATATCAATCATTGCAGAGCGGTACAACGCACCGATTGATTCAAACAATTTACCCACGCCACTGCCATGCAAGGCAGAAATAAAGTAACGCTCTGCGTACTCTAAGAAGCTAAGCTTTACATCAATCTGGCGCCTTACTTTATCGCGTTGGTCTTCTGTTAAACCATCCCATTTATTAAGACCAATCACTAAGGCACGCCCTGTTTCAAGCACCATACCCAATAAACTGGCATCTTGGTCGGTGACACCTTCACTGGCATCAATTAAATAAATAACCACATGCGTATCGTCAATCGCACGTAAGGTTTTAACAATACTGAATTTCTCAATAACTTCAGATACTTTTGCACGGCGACGAACACCCGCTGTATCAATCAACGTGTACTGAGTGCCATCGCGTTCAAACGGGATAAACACACTGTCTCGCGTTGTCCCCGGCTCATCAAACACTACCACACGCTCTTCACCTAACAAGCGGTTAATGAGCGTTGATTTACCAACATTAGGGCGGCCAATAACCGCAACTCGAATACCATCACCGGCTAACGTGTCATCAAAAGACTCGATTGTCGGTAATATCTCAAAAACATGCTTTAAAAGCTCCGTTACACCACGGCCGTGTGTCGCTGCAATCGGCCAAGGCTTTTCAAGTCCCATTTTATGGAATTCTGCAATGTGCGTATTGGCATCTAGTCCATCGACTTTATTAGCCACCAACACCACTTGCTTACCTAGTTTGCGTAGGTTTTTAGAAATCTCTTCATCAATTGGGTGAATGCCATGACGTGTATCCACCATGAATAACACCACGTCGGCTTCTTCAAGTGCACGCTCCACTTGCTCGACCGCAACACCATCAATGCCTTCAGAAGTCGCCGTAATACCGCCGGTATCAACAACCAATGATTTAATGTCGCCTCGTTTGACTAAGCCATACTGACGATCACGGGTTAAACCAGGGTAATCGGCAACCAGCGCATCACGGGTGCGTGTTAGGTAATTAAATAGCGTTGACTTACCAACGTTGGGTCTGCCGACGAGGGCGATAACAGGTAACATAATCTAGTTTTCAATATCTGCCGCTGTTGGTGCGTCTAAACGAAGAGCCATTATTTCACCATCAATATTTTGCACATAAATTAAACCATCGTCAATTAGAGGTGCGGCGGTTATCGCTGAGTCACTGATTTTTAATCGTCCCATCAAATGCCCATCAGATGCAGAAAGAACGTGTAAGTAGCCTTCATAATCTCCGGTCAATAGATAATCGCCAGTTTTCGTTAGCGGCGTTAGTTGCCTGTGCTCAAGCTGGTCTTGCTCCCAGTTTATCTCACCATTACTTTGATCCGCTGACCAAACATGATTTTTTACGTCAACGACAAAAATTGACACCCAATCGGCTATCATTTTTTTATACGATGACATTTCTGATCGGCGCCATGAAATTTCACCCGACCTTATATCAACGGCAGCCACGCCCCCATTAAACGTTGCCGCATAAATAAAACGTTCACCGGCTAATGGGTCGGAATCCACGTCCACCATGCGAGATAACGCACCACGACCTCTTGGCACTGCGACGCTGGTTTCCCAAATTTGCAAGCCATCCTTTAAACGTAAAACAACCAATTTACCGTTGGCATATCCGCTGATGACACCACCACTTTTTACAACAGGCGAACTGGTACCACGCAGACTCAATGCCGGCACATCTCGAATATAAGACCACTGTTCCTCACCGGTTGCAGCATCCATTGTACTAATGGCGCCATCAATGCTACGAACAACTAAAAGGCCTTCTGAAAAACGAGGAACTGATAACACTTCACTTGACACCTGTGCAGTCCACGAAGTTTCTCCATCGTTGAGTTTAAGAGCGACAACATCAGCGTCTGTGGTGGCAAAAAATAAATTTTCATAGCCCACTTCTAAGCCACCGGATATTGGCAATTCGGTTTCAACTTCCCACAACGTCTCACCGGTTTGTTGATCCAAGGCAATCACCTGGCCTTTCCTATCCGCTATAAACATCTTACCGTCAGATAGCACCATCTCAAGCTTCAAGAATCGATCACCTTGTCCACCGATAACCTTACGCTGCCACACTTCACTGAGGATTACTTCATTAGTAATTTCTTCAAGCGCGCGCGGTGGTGCGGACTCGTCTTCTGATGAGTAAGTCATCATATCAATGATGCTACTTTCCAAACTTTTGCCGGCTGATTTGGTTGACTCAACCATGCCTGCGCAACCACTTAACGCTATAGTCAGTAGTGCAATGGTTACTCGAATCATTTTGCTGTCTCTGAATTAGCTGGCGCTGAACTGTTGTCGGCGAAATTGGCAGGAGGCGGTCCAAGGTCGTCTAATTTCAATTGAATTAACCGGCGATCAAGTGTCGCCGTTCTCAACGCCGCAATATAGCCATAGCGTGCTTTGCCCACATCGCCTAATAAACGATAGGCATCTCCTTTCAGTGCTTCGTATTGGCCGATAAATTCACCGGGATTAATGCCATTTTCTTCAGCAATAACCGAATCAATATCAGAAATTACCGCTGTCATGTCGCCATCAGCCATTCGAATTCTAAATGCTCTAACACGCGCAATGTGCTGAATTGAATTATTACCCGCCGTCGCCGCAACGTTTTCTAAGCTTGATATAGCCTCTTTACGGTCGCCTTTTTCCAGTAACACCTTTGCTTTTTGCATGCCCGCTAACGCCGCATAAGGCGTATCTGCATAGGACGCATCAATTTCATCGGCCAGTAACAAAGCGGCATCGCTTTGTGAATCTTTAACCGACTTCTCAAGTTGCATATAGATATCAGAGGCTTCAATTGCATGCGTATGAACATGGTCTTTCCAGCTCTGCCAACCAAAAATTCCAAATAGCCCTAAGCCCACACCAAAAATTAACGACCGTGAATTCTCGGCCCACCACTTTTTGATACTTTCAACTTGCTCTTCTTCTGTTTGATAAACTTCCATCGTATTTTCCGTTTTAACCGTTGTTAATTAAAAATGTATCTAACTCTTTTCGTGGTATGAATTGTTGCTCTTTACGCTCACGTAAAAACTTCACACCGACCTTATTATCTTCTATTTCTTTCTCGCCCAAAATCAACGCTAATTTAGCACCTGTTTTATCCGCTTTTTTAAATTGGCTTTTTAAACTACCCGCGCCACAATGTAAAACAAAACCAGTTTGTGGCAATTGATCGCGTAAATCCTCAGCTAATTGTATTGCCTTTGCCTTCGCGACGTCACCCTGATAAACGATATACGCTAACGGAGTTTTAACTGACCATTCATGCTGTTCAAGCAGCAATACCAAGCGCTCAACACCCATTGCCAGTCCTACGGCTGGTGTTGCCTTACCGCCCAACTGCTCAATCAGTCCGTCGTAACGCCCACCTGCACATACCGTGCCTTGGGCCCCCAACGAGGTGGTTATCCATTCAAATACAGTATGCGAATAGTAATCTAAACCACGTACCAAGCGCGGGTTATGCGTAAAGCTAACGCCCGCATCGGTTAAGTAGCGCTGCAGTTGTGTAAAGTGAGACTGAGACTCATCACCGAGCGAATCCATCAACTTGGGTGCGTTCTCAATCAACGTTTGCATCGCTGGGTTTTTGCTATCGAGAATTCGCAGGGGATTGGTTTGTAATCGGCGGGTGCTGTCATCGTCTAGCTGTTCTTCATGCTGCTGAAAGTATTCCACCAACACGCTCTTATAACTGGCCCGCTCTTCACTGCTGCCCAGAGAATTAATTTCTAATGATAACTCCCCCCCTAAACCCAACTTTTTCCACAAGCGATAAGACATAAGAATAATCTCTGCCTCAATTTCCGCACCAGACATACCAAAGCACTCAATGCCAATTTGATGAAACTGTCGATAACGACCTTTCTGAGGACGCTCGTGCCGAAACATAGGCCCTTGATACCATAAACGTTGGATTTGGTTGTACAACAAGCCATGTTCTAAACCTGCTCTAACACAACTGGCCGTGCCTTCTGGCCGCAAACTTAACGAATCACCGTTGCGGTCTTCAAAGGTATACATTTCCTTTTCAACGATGTCTGTTACTTCACCAATGGAGCGGCAAAATAAATCCGTGCTTTCTACCAATGGCATACGGATTTCTGAATAACCATACTGCTGACACACGTCAAACATGGCTTTTTCTAACATCTGCCACAGCGGTGTTTTATCCGGCAATATATCGTGCATGCCACGAATGGCTTGTAACTTTTTACTCATCTGGAGTATTGCTTAACAGATAGACGATCAAAACTACTTTTTTCTAGCAAGCCAACCTCATGTGAATCAGGATAAAGTTGTTTTAATTGTCGTTTTGTTTTGTCCTTCACCTTACCCACTAACTGCCCACACGCTGCATCAATATCATCGCCACGTGTTTTACGCGTTGTTGTGACCAAGCCAGCCTCTTTCAGCACGTTAGTAAAACGGTGTATCGCATTATTACTGGAGCGTTTATATTGCGTATTTGGGAAGGGGTTAAACGGAATAAGGTTCACTTTGCAGGGAACATCAGCCAGCAAGTGTTTCAATTCATGCGCTTGCTCAACCGAATCGTTAATGCCACTTAACATGACGTATTCGAAGGTTATTTTGCGACGCTTTTCGTCTTTAATGTAGTGTTTACAAGCGTCTAATAATTCTGCAATCGGGTATTTCTTATTCAGCGGCACCAACTCATTACGCAATTCATCATTCGGCGCGTGAAGAGACACAGCCAAGCTCGCATCACTGACCTCAGCCAAACGGTACATAGCCGGCACAACACCTGATGTACTAACGGTGACTCGACGTTTTGCCAAACCATAAGCGAAATCGTCCATCATAATATTGAGAGACGTGACTGTATTATTGAAATTAAGCAAAGGCTCGCCCATGCCCATCATCACTACATTGGTGAGGTTTGCTTTACCTTCCAATGCTCGCGCTGCCACCCACACTTGCCCAATAATTTCTGCTGCTGATAAATTACGGTTAAAACCTTGTTGTGCAGTTGAACAAAACGTACACTCCAGCGCACAACCTACTTGGGATGACACACATAACGTGCCACGGCCTTCTTCCGGAATAAAAACAGTTTCAATGCGATTTTGCCCGTCCAATTCCAACACCCACTTATAGGTCCCATCATCGGATTTTTGCTCAAAAACAATCTCTGGCACACGTACTTCAGCTACTTCAGTAAGGCGTGTTCGCAACGCCTTGCTGAGGTTTGTCATTTCATCAAAGTCGGACACACCCATTTGATGCATCCACTTTAAAACCTGCGTTGCACGAAAAGGCTTTTCGCCCATGTCGGCAAAAAAAGCTTCTAGACCCACACGGTCTAAATTCAGCAAGTTTTGTTTTACTGTCATTAACTATTAACGAAGACGCTCGCAAAGCTCTGCATCACTGAAGAAGAACTTGATTTCTTCAGCCGCTGTTTCAGGCGCATCAGAACCATGAACTGAATTTTCATCAATGCTATCAGCGAAATCTTTACGGATAGTGCCTGCATCTGCTTCAGCTGGGTTTGTTGCACCCATCACTTCACGGTTTTTAAGAATAGCATTCTCGCCTTCTAGCACTTGCACCATCACAGGGCCAGACATCATGAACTCAACCAAGTCGTTATAAAAAGGGCGTTCTTTATGAACAGCATAAAAACCCTCTGCTTGCTCACGCGAAAGTTGCAACATTTTCGAGGCAATAATTTTCAAACCTGCTTGTTCAAAACGAGCATAAATTTGCCCAATAACATTTTTTGCAACTGCATCTGGTTTTACGATAGAAAAAGTACGCTCAAGCGCCATAGTATTACTCCAACATTTAAATTTATTTTAGAAAAAACCGTGTAAATTCACGGTATTAGGTTATCTGGCGGCAAGCCACCATAAAGTGTGTAGTTTACAGATTACAGCTGACAGTAGCAATCTAGTAATGATTGACCTGCTGCTTGATTTAGCGCGATTTAACGATTAGAAAAAACACCTTAAGACTCAACCGTAAAGCTTTCACCACAACCACAAGCGTCTTTGACATTCGGGTTATTGAATTTGAACGCTGAGTTAATCCCTTCTCTGGCAAAATCGAGTTCTAAGCCATCTAAAAAGCTTAGTGAATCTTGGTTGATAATCACTTTTACGCCATGCATTTCAAAAACACTGTCAGAATCTTCAACTTGATCTGCAAAATCAATAACATACGCATACCCGGAACAACCCGACTCGCGCACACCTAGACGCAAACCTAAGCCTTTTCCGCGTTTATTTAGTTGCTCTTGCACTTGATGTGCAGCACTTTCAGTCAATGTAATAGACATAATTTTCTCACTAAATCGTCAATACTTAGAATCAATCTAAGCAAATAGGTTCATTTTTAAAGGTCTGACAGGTCCATCAACGCAAAAAACAGCACGCCGCCCGTTATTAAGCCGACTGTAACGTGCGCATAAACCAGCATCGCAGGCCGATTATTGCTAAGCCTTTCTTTCCAAATAAAGCCACCCAAAATCAACATAAGCCCAGCGAGCAATAATGCTCGAGGAAGCAGTCCAGACTCCGAAGGATCCATTGGGTCACCACTAGCACTACCCGCAATTAGCTGCATAACAAGCATCATGAACACTGTCGCGCCAGCAACGAAATGCAAGAGCGTTATAAACATATCGTTTTCTTTTTTCTGCAGAACTCGGGTAAACATATAGATACCCAATACAGCCGCAATAACAAAGAAAATCCCCGCTGCATTACCCATAAAAGGGTTAACACCTGCTAACTCATTGGTTGTGATCCGCATATTGTGACCCCAATCTAACCAATCAAACATTCCCTACCCCCTTAAATTTATATTGTCGAACTAATCATTTTACCTGATACACCACTAAAAAAGCAGTATAAGAACAAAACCGCCTAAGCCAACACCCACAACCAAACAGGCAGAGTAACAAAAAACAAGGCCGTACTAGTTACCAACACGGTTGATAGCAATTCAGTATTTAAGCCATATCGCTCACTCAATATCATTGTTGCCATCATCGACGGTGTAGCAGCAAGCAACACCGTGGCCTGAATAGTTTTTGCATCACTCATCGTTATGTTAGCCGTAAAATAGACCACCGCAGGTACAATTAATAACTTTATAAGCGAAGCAAGCACGGCAATTCCTTTGTGCTTTTTCAAGCTAGCAAATGATAACGACATCCCCACCACTAATAACATACCTGACATCGTGACATTGCCCAGCATCGTCGTTCCTTTTTGCAAAAAATCGGGCAAACTAATACCGTAAATATTCATTAAAATTGCCAGCGCAAAGGCCCCAATAGGCGGCAGGCTCAATAACGACTTGATAAACCTTACCGGTGTTTGCCTTTGCTCATTATTATTCCCCCACTCAATGGCAATCCACAACCCAACAATCCATAACATCGGTGTTATTGCCATAATGTCTATGTAGATAGCGTATCGAGCGGCCTGCTCACCTTGGAGGGACTGCAACAAAGGCACACCCAACGATATGATATTCCCCAAACCACACACCAGCATCAACGCGCCAAGTTCTGGCTTACCCAAACCCTGTCGCTTCAACCAAGGGTAAAAAATCCAGCAAGCCAACATGCCAACCGCAATACCAATATTCGATACCAACGGCGAACTGAAAATATCACCCGTTAGTTCCACTCTTGGAATAACCGCAAAAATAAGCGCCGGATAAAATAAATTCAGAACCAATGTGCTAATCACACGCCGTGTTTCTACCAGCGTCAAGCCGGCAGGCTGCCAGTGTCGCAACACTACGCCCATTAAAATAATGAACGCACTAGGCAGTAACGCTTGGTTTATTTGGTTAATTATTTCAGACATTTCAAAAAAGTATACCGTTCATCAATCAACAACGCATAAGCATAACAACAAACTATATGAAGATATAAATGTAAGGTAAAAAAAAGCCCCGCATAAGCGAGGCTTTTTCTAAAACTAGTAGAACTAAGCAGTTACGTTAACAGCTTGTGGTCCTTTTGGGCCATTTTCTACGTCGAAGTTCACTTGTTGACCTTCGTTTAATGTGCGAAAACCTTCGCTAGCGATTGCAGAGAAATGTACGAATACATCTTTGCTGCCATCTTCTGGAGTGATAAAGCCGAAGCCTTTTGATTCGTTAAACCACTTAACGGTTCCTGTTGCCATGATAATTACCTCAATAAATAAATTAAAAAAAACGTACAAATCTTACAAGGAAATTAACAAGAGCAGATCTTACAAAAACCAGTAGAGAATGTATCGGTGCGCATTTTAACCTACTTAGCCTATAAAAACATCTTTTTTCAACGTTGGCAGCAGTTATATGAGTATTTCTTTCAAATTTCCTGTATACTGCACCGCACAATCCTATAGTGTACATCGGTCTACACTGTTTAACGCGGTCATCGTTATCGATTTTCCCCGTACAAATTTGTTTCGCCTAGACCGCACCTCATGTGTGTAATGCTCATGATGGAGGCGAACGACAAGAGAATACAAACTATGTCATTTGAATCCCTCGGCTTACATGCCGATATCCTCCGTGCTGTGTCTGAAAAAGGCTACACCACACCTACCCCTATTCAGCTACAAGCTATCCCCACAGTTCTTGAAGGCAAAGACCTTATGGGTGCTGCACAAACAGGCACCGGCAAAACAGCTGGCTTTACACTGCCGTTACTGCAACGCCTGATGGATAGCCGCAAAGCGACCAGCAGCAGACGCCCTATTCGTGCGTTAGTACTCACCCCAACGCGCGAACTCGCCGCACAAGTTGGCGAAAGTATTGCTGACTACGGTAAGCACTTACCCTTACGCTCTACTGTTGTTTTTGGTGGGGTCAAAATCAACCCACAAATTTCAAAGCTTCGCCAAGGGGTGGATATTCTTATCGCCACACCGGGTCGTTTACTCGACCACGTTAGCCAAAAAACCATCGACCTGTCACAAGTAGATATACTGATACTAGACGAAGCTGATCGTATGTTGGATATGGGATTTATTCACGATATTAAAAAAGTATTGGCTATCGTTCCCAAAAACAAACAAACGCTGTTATTTTCAGCCACCTTTTCAGCTGACATTAAAAAGCTCGCCAATGGCTTACTTAGATCACCCACGTTGATAGAAGTAGCGCGCGAAAACACAACCGCTGAGATGGTTTCTCAAGTCATTCACCCCGTTGATAAAAAGCGTAAACGTGAATTACTGTCGTTTCTCATTGGTTCGAACAATTGGAAACAAGTTCTCGTGTTTACCCGCACCAAACACGGTGCCAACAAACTGACTGAGCAGCTTAATAAAGATGGCATCACCTCTGCCGCGATCCACGGCAATAAAAGCCAAGGCGCGAGAACCAAAGCACTGGCCAACTTCAAAGCTAACGCTACCCGGGTACTGGTTGCTACCGATATTGCCGCCCGCGGTATAGATATTGACCAACTGCCGCACGTGGTGAACTTTGAATTGCCTAACGTAGCTGAAGATTATGTTCACCGTATTGGCCGTACAGGCCGTGCCGGTAATGAAGGCGAAGCGATGTCGCTGGTTTGCGTCGATGAGTTAAAACTACTTAAAGACATTGAACGTCTGATTAAAAAAGACATTCCTAAGGTGATCTTTGACGGTTACGAGCCCGACCCAAGCATTAGAGCTGAACCAATTAAAAACGGTCGTGGCGGCCCTCGTCCACAAAGAAAGAGTAATGGGCATAAAGCTGGCGGACAAAAACCAAACGGTCACAAGCCCCGTGTTCAACAGTCTGCTAACGGCAAACGCAAACCTCAGCCAGCGACCAATGCCCGCACAGCCAATCCAAAACGACGCCAAAGCAATGACAGCAATCGCCCAGACAACTTTGGCAATCGTTAAAAACTCTACCCAATCAAACTTCCGGAATACAACTTATGTTAGTTAGCTCAAACGTCACCATGCAATTTGGCGCCAAGCCATTATTTGAAAACGTCTCCGCCAAATTTGGCAACGGTAACCGCTACGGCCTAATCGGCGCAAACGGTTGCGGCAAATCAACCTATATGAAAATCCTTTCTGGCGATTTGGAACCCAGCGGCGGTAACGTGTCTCTAGAAGCCGGCGAGCGTATCGGCACACTGGGCCAAGACCAATTCGCTTTTGAAGACTACACCGTTGTCGACACCGTTATTATGGGTCATGCAGAACTTTGGGCGATTAAACAAGAGCGCGAACGCATTTACGGCTTGCCAGAAATGACTGAAGAAGAAGGCATGAAAGTCGCTGATCTTGAAGTTGAATTCGCCGAAATGGACGGCTACAGCGCAGAAAGCCGTGCAGAAGAATTGCTGATGAGCGCAGGTATTGAACAAGAGCTCCATTACGGCTTAATGAGCAACGTTGCACCTGGTTGGAAATTGCGTGTGTTACTCGCACAAGCATTATTCTCCGAGCCTGATATTTTGTTGCTTGATGAGCCAACCAATAACTTGGACATCAACACCATCCGTTGGCTAGAAGACATTATCAACCAGTCTAAAAGCACCATGATCATCATTTCGCATGACCGACATTTCTTAAATGCGGTGTGCACACACATGGCCGATATCGATTACGGCGAATTACGCATTTACCCAGGTAACTACGACAACTTCATGATGGCATCAACACAAGCTCGCGAACGCATGCAATCGGAAAATGCCAAGAAGAAAACTCAAATCGCTGAACTGCAACAGTTTGTTAGTCGTTTCTCTGCCAACGCATCAAAAGCTAAACAAGCCACATCACGCGCTAAACGTCTTGAAAAAATTGAGCTGACTGACATCAAGCCATCATCGCGCATCAACCCATTCATTCGCTTTAACCAAGTTAAAAAATTGCACCGTGAAGCCGTTACGCTTGAAGGAGTTGGCCATGGGTTTGAAGATGCTCCGTTGTTTGAAAACTCAAACATGATTCTTGAAGCCGGCACACGTTTAGCCGTTATCGGTGAAAACGGCGCGGGCAAAACCACCTTCTTGCGTTGCTTAATGGGTGAACTATCACCAAACGCAGGCACGATTCAGTGGTCAGACAATGCCACCTTAGGCTACTGCCCACAGGATGCTACTGACCAATTTACTATGGATATAACGCTCTTTGATTGGATGAGCCAATGGCGCAAAAAACACCACGATGACCAAGTGGTGCGAATGACCTTAGGCCGCATGTTGTTTTCAACAGACGACTTCAACAAGAAAGTTGCCGTGTGTTCAGGTGGCGAGAAAAATCGCTTATTGTTCGGCAAATTAACGCTGGGCGAAACCAACGTGATGTTGATGGACGAACCGACCAATCACCTTGATATGGAATCTATTGAGTCACTCAACTTAGCGTTAGAAAATTACGACGGCACGTTGATTTTTGTCAGTCATGACCGTGAGTTTGTTTCATCACTCGCGACCCGCATTGTAGAAATCACACCGAATGGCGTTGTCGACTTTCACGGCACCTATGAGGAATATCTAAAAAGCCAAGAGATTAACTTAAAAACGGGTACGCGGTAAGGCCTGCTCAGTTCATTACTTCTACTCCTTCCCCCTAGCAGGGGGAAGGCTGGGGTGGGGGTCGTAAACCTGAATGAATTACACATTAATTTCTAGCAGCTTACCCCCACCCTAGCCCTCCCCCTAAATGGGGAGGGAACAGTCTTTGTACAAAAAAAACATGCTCCATTTTTCCAAAAGTTGGGGTTTTTTATGTCCGTTTACAATCCGCCAACAAGGCTTTCATTTCAACTAGGCCTTTCGCTCTGGCAAATTCAATATTTCTATTGGGGATTTTATCGGAATTCGCCACGCTCTCCAGCGCCTTTTCAACGCTTGCTTCACGCAGTATGTGTAATATAGGGTATGGCGAGCGGTTCGTGTAGTTAGCAGCATCGTCATACACCTCTCCATCAAAACAATAATCAGGGTGAAACGTCGCTAGCTGAAAAATGCCTTCGAAGCCTTCCTCTATTAGCAACTCATCGGCAATCCCTGCCAGTTCCAAATAATCATCAAACGCTTCAAAACCAACGGGGTAAATCAATAAACTTGTTTCAACGCTATTGTCGCCATACAAACGGTTTAGTTCATCACTCAATGCTTGCAAACAGTGTTCAAGCGAGCGTTCATTAATCACTGAATAACTCACCGCATCAGATTCAACCACCGGCTTAGCAAAGGGGCAAAAATTCATCCCCACAATTACCTTTGCCACCCAAAGGCGGCATTGGTCAACTATCGTTTGCTCCGATGGATTTACCACATCAAATCATCAGGTATCTGATAATCCGCGTACTCATCATCAACGACTTGCACAACATCATCTAAATAAATCACCCGTTGCTTATCACGCTGGGCTATTTTCTCTGCCACAGCTGCTGGCACTACTTCATAGGTTTTAGCTAATTGAACAATCACCGCACGACCTGCAACAATTCTGTCGCGCAATTCATCACTCACATAAATGGCTTTAACCTTATCGTTATGCGTAAAGTTAAAAGCCGAACCTTCATCATCTTTTTCTATTTTATTCAATGCAATCAATTGCTTAACCTGCCCTGCAATTTGGTTCTTTTCTGCCTCCTGATTACGCTTTGCATTTAACAACTTATCTTTTTCGCGGCGGTCTGCCTCAGCCTGCTTAGCCAGCAGTGCTGTTTCGTCAACCGTTTCAATTTTGTTATTGCGCTGTTTTTTAAGCTTCTTATGCTTTTGGCTTTTAACTTTGCTCGCCTTAGACTTATTGGTTAACCCAGCTTTTAATAGCTGATCTTGTAGGGATATATTTTTCATTTGTTTATGATACAAGATATAAGCGCAAGCTTGTTAAAGTGAACTTATTTTCATAAACAGATTCATAGATAAGAAGTATGAAAAATAACGCATCAAACAAATGGTTAATACGACGCACATGGATTCTTATGGGCGCATTGGTCTTAATGATTACACTACCTATCATAAGCATGGCTATTTCATCGGGACGATCAGATTTTAACAAACGGCACTCTGCCAACATTGCGCCGCTACCTAGCGACACAAAAGAAGCTGTTCTACAAATTTATGCCGCCGACGCTTACGGTTGGCGCGGTATTTTTGCCGTGCACACTTGGATTGCTATAAAGCCCGTTAATGCGGACACCTATACAACGTATCAAGTCTTTGGTTGGAATCAACGCTCTGGTCGCCCTGTGCTCACCATTAAAGAAGACATCCCTGACCGATTCTGGTTTGGATCAGACCCTAAACTGTTAGCTGACTACCGCGGCGAACAAGCACTCGCCCTTATTCCAAACGTTATAGCTGCCGTTAACAGCTATCCGTTTCCCGACAACTACACACTGTGGCCGGGGCCAAATAGCAATTCTTTTACCGAATGGGTAAGCTTAGAAGTACCCGAACTGGGTTTAAAACTGCCCCTGTCTGCCATAGGAAAAGACTGGATGAAAAGACACCACGAAGAGCTAACGAGTACAAACTAAGACTCTCTTAATACCACCATTGGCGATTTCTTAACCACGTCTTTAACGCCCCACAAACCGGCCATTACAACAGTCACTATACTTAAAACAGGCACTACCAAACAAAGCATCACATCCAGCTTGAAGTCCAAATGTAGCACGTAGTTATACAGCCCGAACAACACCAGTTGAGACATTAATACCGCTATCACGCCCGTAATTAAGCCAATCATAGAAAATTCTACTATCTGCGCCTTGCGTAATAAGGCACGATTTGCGCCGAGGGTTCGCATTAACGCACCTTCTGCTATTCGATTATCTAAAGTTGAATAGACCGAGGAAAACAGCACCGTAAAACCCGCTAACAACGCAAAATACAACAGGTAATTAATGGCAGCAGTGAGTTGAGACAATATCATTTTAATCTGCTTCAGCATCGCATCTACTTCCAAAACAGTCATCGCGGGGAATTGCTTTACCAACCCATTCAGGTGTTTCTTATTCTCCTCAGATAGATAAAAACTGGTGATGTACGTTACCGGAAAATTTTCCAATGTTTCTTCCGAAAACACCATATAAAAGTTCGGCTTCATCGTGTCCCATTGCACACTGCGTATGTGCACTACAACCGCTTTCACTTGCTCATCGCCAATCGTAAAGGTCAACTTGTCGCCCATTGCCACTTTTAGACTTTTGGCTAACTTGCTTTCTATCGACACTTCGCCTTTTTTAGCTTGCCCCCAAGCACCCGCCAGCGTTTTATTATCTGCTGGTAGCTCGTCTCCCCAGGTTAAACTTAAATCACGGTGTACCGCGCGTTCTCCTTGCGAATCTTTCGTCACGTGGCGCTGAACAGGCTCACCGTTAATTTCTACCAATCGCCCGCGCACAACGGGGTAAAGGTTAGCCGCAGGAATATCGAGTTCGTCTAATTGCTGTTCAAACGATGCAATTTGATTAGGGAATAAGTTAAGCGCGAAATAATTCGGCGCGTCATTCGGCAGTTGTTTTTGCCAATCACTGAGCAAGTCATTCCTTACCGTAAAACTCAGCAACATCGCCACTAAGGTAATGCTAAACGCCATTATCTGAACCGTCGTCAGCGTTGGGTTACTCAGTAACCCTTGAAAGCCCAATCGACTACCCAAACTTAAGTGGGGCAACATTCTATTAAGTTGTTTCAATACGATAAAAATGAGCCCGCCCGATAAAACAATCGCCACTAAGCCACCGCCGATAATCGTCACCATCAGTCGCACATCGCCAGTGTATTGCACCACCAAACCCGCCACCAGCAACAGCGCAAGACCGTATACAAACCAACTACTATTATTGATAGGGTCTAACTCACGGCGCAGCACGCGTAATGGCGACACGCGCTTTAAGCGCAATAGTGGCGGCAAGGCAAAACCGATTAATATGGCAAAACCCGTTAAGAAACCAAACATAACCGCCATCATGCTCGGATCAGACACTTTGGCAGGCAACAAACTGCGTAATAACTCGAATAAAATATCTTGAACAAACCAGCCCAACAGCAAGCCAATACTGCAAGCCAACAAGCCCAACACAATAAACTGATACAAAAATATCATCACCATATCATTCTGTTTACAGCCCATGCAGCGCATAATTGCCGTCGCGTTAAAGTGGCGTTCTGTAAAGCGGCGGCTCGACATGGCAATTGCCACACCAGCAATCAACACCACCAAAATGCTTGATAACCCCAAGTAACGTTCAGCACGCGATAACGCGCTGCCTAATTCAGGGCGGTCATCCTGCACATCCATCACCCGTTGGGACACCCCTAATTTAGGCTTAACCCATTTGTTAAATTCGCTAATGGCCGTTGGTTCGCCACTAAATTGGAAAAAATAATGTACATGGCTACCCGGCTGCAATACGTTGGTTGCCTGCAAATCCGCCTCGTTCATTAACACCCTTGGGGATAGGCTATAAATATCACCACGTTTATCCGGTTCGTAAGTAATGATATGGCTAACACTTAACGGATTTTCGCCAATGGTTACCACATCGCCTATTGATAATTTAAGCGTTGTTAATACGCGGTTATCGACCCAGATATGCCCCTTAGCTGGCCCTTGTGATTGCTGAATACTCTCGGTCTCAACACCGCCCTTGGTTTTTAAATGCCCCCGCAATGGGTACGCACTACTAACCGCTTTTATACCGGCCAATAACAACTCATCGTTCTCAATCAGCACGGTAGAAAACTCAGCCGTACGCGCCCTGTTCAAGCCCAAATCATCCGCCTTGTTTAACCAAGCAGTGGGCACAACAACCGAACTGGTCACCACTAAATCAGCGGCTAAAAACTCCGCCGCTTGCGCGTTCATCGTTCTATGCAAGCGATCAGCAAATAAACTAATCGCCGTTGAACTGGTCACCGCAATCACCAAGGCCAGCACCAATAGCGTTAACTCGCCATGGCGTGCATCGCGTTGTAAAAACCGCAAGGCGATACTTAATCTATTCAAACTAAACGCCCTGCTTCCAACTGAACACTGCGCTCGCAACGCGCCGCTAACGCCTCGTCATGCGTTACCAATACTAAGGTCGTGTTTTGTTCCTGGTTCAGCTCAAACAACAATTCAATAATTTGCTCGCCCGTTTTGCTGTCTAAATTCCCCGTGGGTTCATCAGCAAATAAAATGGCAGGCTTGGTCACAAATGCACGTGCCAACGCAACGCGTTGTTGTTCACCCCCAGACAATTGGGCCGGTTTATGATGTAAACGGTGGCTTAACCCTACACGGTCAAGCAAGGCCCCCGCCGTTTGCTTTGCATTTTTCTCGCCGCGCAATTCTAACGGCAACATCACGTTTTCAAGCGCCGTTAATCGATCCATCAATTGAAAAGACTGAAACACAAAACCCACCCACTTGCTTCGCACGTCTGCACGGCCATCTTCACTCAAGGCCGTTAGGTCTTGCCCGTGCAGCGCCACCATTCCTTCCGTTGGCGAGTCCAAACCCGCCAATAAGCCCAGCAAGGTCGATTTGCCCGAGCCCGACGCACCAATAATGGCTATACTCTCACCACGCTGAATGGTTAAATCAATCGACGATAAAATGCACAGTTTGTCATTAGCAATCGGCACAGTTTTACCAAGGTTTTTTGTTTCAATAATAGGGTTCGT
>DUCS01000016.1:0-10347 GCA_012959695.1 Cycloclasticus sp. | reverse complement strand
ACCACACGCGGCGGCCTAGCAAGAATTGACAAAGCCTTAGAGCAACATAAACCCGAAATAGTTCTATTAGAATTAGGTGCAAACGATGGATTGCGCGGATTTCCACCCATACTCATTAAAAAAAACCTACGTGAATTGATAAAACGCTGCCAAGAATCTGGCGCACAAGTGCTATTACTCAGCATGCGAATCCCCACCAACTACGGCAAACGTTATACGGATATGTTCTACAACAACTACCCTGATTTAGCCGAAGAAATGGACATCCCCTTTGTACCGTTTATTTTAGAAGACGTCGCATTAGCGCAAGACATGATGCAAAAAGACGGCCTACACCCTAATGAAAAAGCCCAGCCGGTTATTGCGGAAAAGGTTTGGGGGTATTTGGAGCAGGTTTTAGACCAATAAAATAAGCTTAAACACTCCAACTTTCGCTTAGCGCCTCTGCTTGCTTCAAGCATAATTCAATCGCCTCATCAGCTTTATCTGGCGGGTACTTCCATCGCCTTAACGCCCTACGCACCAAGTTCCGTAACTTAGCTCTAACACTATCTCTCACTTGCCAATCAACCGTCGTGCTTTTTCGTAATTGTTCAGTTACATATTTAGCCAGCTCTTTTAAGTTGCTGTCACCAAGCTCTTTAACCGCCGACTCGTTTTGAATAAGCGCTCGATAAAAGGCGATTTCATCAAAATTTAGCCCCAGTTTATCCGCCTCTTCCGCATCATCGGCCATTTCCTTTGCCATGTTAATCAACTCTTCAATAACTTGGGCCGTTTCTATTGCACGATTATGGTATTTGCGTAAAGTTTCCATAATGCGATCTGAATATTTTTTCTCAGACACCACATCCGTTTTCATGCGTGCTTTTACTTCATCACGCAGTAATTTTTCAAGTAACGCTACCGCTAAATTTTTCTGCGGTAAATTTTTAACATCTTCTAAAAACTCGGGGGACAATAAACCAATATTGGGTTTATCCAAGCCGACCAAATTAAATATATCAGACACCCCATCAGCAACAATGGCATTATCAATAATTTGTTTTAACGCAGAATTCTTTTGCTCGTCTGTTAGCTTTTTATCTATGGTGGTGTACTTTGTAATTGCACCTTTAATGGCTGCAAAGAATGCAATTTCCTTTTTAAGTACCTCTGCTTCATCCATTGTGCCCGATAAAGTAAACGCTTTACCAATAGCCGCCATTACATCCAAAAAGCGTTTTTTGCCGTCATCTAAACCCAGAATATGATTCATCGCACCCGGCAATAATAACAAGGCATTTGTTTCATACGCACTGTAATCAAAACCATGCAATAGCCCACGTGCAATATCCATTTTCTCCAGCAATATAGCGAATGCTTCACGCGTATCCAGCGTAGGCGCTCCTTTACCTTTTGAATCGGTGTAGGTTTTCAAGGCATGCTTTAACTCATTGGCAATACTAATGTAGTCAACCACCAAGCCGCCGGGCTTATCTTTAAACACACGGTTAACCCGAGCGATCGCTTGCATCAAATTATGCCCTTTCATCGGCTTGTCGATATACATGGTATGGCAGTTGGGCGCATCAAAGCCTAAACTATATGCTATTTGCTTTATCCCTTATTTATTCCTAAGATAATTTAACTGACATAACGGCATACCCAATGACAAATCAATTCGAACACCTCAGCCAACAGCTCGAACAACACCAATACATTGCTGATGCTGATTTGGTAACGACTCTGTCTTTAATGGATTCACTTCAACGACCGTTATTGATTGAGGGTGAAGCGGGTGTTGGTAAAACGGAAATCGCTAAGGTGCTGTCTGAGGTGTATGACTGCCCTTTGATTCGTTTGCAGTGTTATGAGGGCTTGGACGCGAGCACGTCTGTTTATGAGTGGAATTATTCGCATCAGTTGTTATCTATTAAGATGATGGAGGATGCGGGTTCGTCGTATCAACAGAAAGAGTCTAATATTTTTAATGAAGAGTTTTTGTTAGAACGCCCCTTATTAAAAGCGATTCGGCAGCCTACTTCGCCGGTTTTGTTAATTGATGAAATTGACCGTACGGATGAGGCATTTGAGGCGTTTTTATTGGAGTTGTTGTCGGACTTTCAAATTACCATTCCTGAACTGGGTACGATTAAGGCGTCGTCTATTCCTAAGGTTATTCTTACCTCTAACGGTACGCGTGAATTAAGTGATGCGCTGCGTAGGCGCTGTTTGTATCACTATATGGAATACCCCAGTTACGAAAAAGAACTGCGTATTATTCATACGCGGCTGCCGGAGATTCAGGATAAATTGGCAATTCAAATTGCGACATTTTTACAGCAATTACGCGACGTTGAATTGCGCAAACAACCCGGTGTGGCTGAAACGTTGGATTGGGCGGCTGCGTTGATGGGGCAAGGCATTACTGAACTAACGGCTAGCGATTTTGTAATTCAATCTTCTAAAAGTTGCTTATTGAAAACGCAAGACGATGTGACGCGTTTAAATAACGCTGAAATGACGCAGCTGATTAATAACGTTTCTTAGCAAGCCTCTGATGGTAGCCACTCAACCCACTAGCCGCTTGATTGGTTTTGTGCATTTTTTACGCGACACGGGCTTTAATATTGGTGTTCGTGAAATTTTGGACGTGTTAACCAGTTTGGGCAGTGATGCGCTTACAGACAAGAAGCAGACCAAAAACATTCTCCGATCGCTGTCTTGCCATAGTCGTTTGGAGTGGCAGCAATTTGACCGATTGTTTGATTTTTATTGGTTGCCCGCTATGGACACAGGGCAACCGTCTAACGTTGACATAAGCGACTTACCTCAACTGCCTAGCAACAAGATTACAGGCTTTAGTGGTAGTTCGCACGAAGCGCCAGACTTGATAAAGGACATGTCCGGCAACACTGCTGTTGGCGCTGGCAAGCAAAACACCTTTTCCAAAGCTGATTTCCGCTTTTTAAGAAACCATAAGGCGATGCATGAGATTGAGAGGCTCGCAGAACAGCTCGCTTTAAAACTGAATAGGCGATTGAGTTATCAGTACGTTATTAAACCCCATGGCTCGAAGATTGATATTCGCCAAACGATTCGTCGTAATTTATCGCACGGTGGACAACCGCTTAAATTGTTTTATCGTAACCGCCGTAAAAAGCCGATTCATTTGGTGATTTTGCACGATGTATCGCACTCGATGACGTGGAACAATCCCTTGTTGTTTCGTTTTGCGCGCGGCTTGATTCGAGCATTTAAAACCAGTGAGGCGTTTGCGTTTCATACCCAGCTTTTTAACGTAACTAAGTTTTACCGCGAACCGTCTATTGAGAAAATGCGCCGTCAATTAGAGGAGCGCAACCATTTGTGGATGGGCGGCACGTGCATTGCCGAGTCGATTCACGAATTTAATACCAAACACGCATCGACAACACTTAATTCTAAAACGGTGTTGATTATTATCAGTGATGGTTTTGACACTAACGAGCCCGAACAACTGGCGGACGAGTTAAAGTTCATTAAACAAACCGCAAAAAAGATTATTTGGCTGAACCCGATGCTTGGCCGCGAGGGCTACAACCCAAATAAAGGCTCTATGCAGCTAGCCTTGCCTTATATCGACAAGCACGCCCCTGCGCACAGTTTAGATTCGTTAAAGAAAGCAGTGCGGTATATTGCGGATGAGTGCCGCTAAGTTTTAGGCTTATTACTCTAGTCTAAAGCCGACTTTAATGGTGACTTGCCAATGCTTAATGGCGCCATCTACGATATGCCCGCGGGTTTCTACTGCTTCAAACCAGTCCATATTTTTTACTGACCTAGATGCTGTTTCAATAGCGTTTTTAATCGCATCATCCGAGCCGACTTCTGAACTGCCTGTGATTTCAATGTGTTTATAGGTATGGTGGCCCATGGTTGTCTCCTTTTTATTTATGACAGTTTCAGCATACGCCTAATTTGGCCCATCAACAATGCAGGTATATATCGCCACTTAATAGAAAAGTTATGCGGCCGTTTAACCACCGCATAAAATCATTCGTGAGTATCCCAACGCTTTCAGGTAAACTTTAATTACTTCAATAATACGTTAATGAGTTGGCATGCAGACCCTTGAGCACTTATTTCAACATAACAAAGATTGGGCGGCGTCTATCCTTAAAGAAGACCCTGGGTTTTTTAAGCGTTTATCGAAGTTGCAAGCGCCTGAGTTGCTTTGGATTGGCTGTTCAGACAGCCGTGTGCCGGCTAATGAAATTATCAATTTGGCACCGGGCGAAGTGTTTGTTCACCGTAACATTGCTAATGTGGTGGTACATACCGATTTAAACTGTTTATCGGTCATTCAATTTGCGGTGGAAGTACTGAAAATTAAACACATTATTGTATGTGGCCACTACGGCTGTGGCGGCGTTAAGGCAGCACTTGAAGATAAGGACCACGGGCTTATTGATAACTGGCTCGGACATATTAAGGATGTAGGCCGACTAAACCAACAAGAGCTAAGCAACTTAAACGATACCGATAAGCTTGATCGTTTATGTGAATTAAACGTGATTGAGCAGGTTACTAACGTGTGTAATACAACTATCGTGAAAAACGCATGGAAAAACGAAGTAGAACTAAACGTGCACGGATGGATTTACAATATTGAAAACGGTATTTTAAACGACCTTATAAAAGCGCCTATTTCTGGTGAATCTACGTTTGTTAACGTTTCCTAGCGGTCTAAATCTTCTAGCTCTATCGTTAACGCATGACCGGATATTTTCAATTCGTATAGCGATACGGCTAATGAAAAAAGCATTAACAACATGCTAATAAGAAACATTGATTGGCCTAATTGTGCGTACTCTACAAACAGTAAAAACATGGTTACTACGCAAAAACTGATACTAAGCACACCTAAAATTTGCATCCAAATAATGAGCTTTATACGTAAGCGCAAGCTAACAATTTGACGGGCGATTAGCTCTTTGTTTGTATCATTAATTTGCCGATGCAAACCGCGAATAACGCTGGAAACTCCCAAATACCGGTTGGTATAGGCCAGTAATAGCAGTGATATAGCTGGAAATAGAAGTGCGGGGGTGGATAAGTCCAATGGTAAACCTACGTTGGGTTGCTAATATGACATTATAAAGACTGTAAATACATTTGTGTATCTGCCAATATCATCATTGACAGAAACCATTTAAAACAAAACAGCGCCTTACATTAAAATACAGGTAAAATTGTCTCTTGGTTATGGAGCAATTTATGCTTTATAGAATTAACCTACAAACAATTAAAACAACCCTACATGCCCTATTTATCAGTAGATAGACAACAACTTGCCAACGACATTGATGAGTTAAAGAAAAAAATCAACACCCCGTCACAAGAAGACTTTCAGCACCTATTGAAAGTAGAACGCTGGGGGCGATTATGCGCACTAGTTGGTTACTTAACTGCTTGGATCATCCCTTTTAACCCTCTGTCCGCCTTACTAATTAGTACTGCCAACATGACGCGCTGGGCTAACGTTACTCACCCAGTTTTGCACGGCGCATATGACAAAGTTCCTAACATACCCAAACGGTACACAAGCAAAGGATACGCAAAGGGTTGCCGACGGCTTTTCGATTGGCTCGATTGGATTCACCCTGAAGCTTGGGATGTTGAACACAATAATTTACACCACTACCGTTTAGGTGAAGACGAAGATCCTGACCTAATTGAGCGCAACATGAAATGGCTACGGGAATCAAAAATCCCCATGGCCATTCGTTATCTACTTGTCATATCATTTACTACAATTTGGAAGGTTGTCTACTACGCGCCAACAACATTACGAATTTTAAGGAATATTAAACGCAAAAAAGCAGGGTTACCTGAATCACACAAAACAGCTAGAAACCCTTTTACAAAAGATGGTGCTGCACTATGGCTAAACTGCTACCTGCCATACGTGCTTTTCCGCTTCGTGCTTGCCCCCATGCTGTTCTTACCGTTCGGAACAGACATCGCAATGAATGTTTTATTAACATCGATACTTGCTGAGGCATTTACCAATATTCACTCATTTATAATGATCGTACCCAACCATTCAGCAGAAGATATCTACCGATTTGACCACCCCGCCACAAGTAAGGGTGAATTTTACCTACGCCAAATTATCGGTAGTGTTAACTACACATCAGGCTCAGACCTCGTTGACTTTTCGCATGGCTGGTTAAATTATCAAATTGAGCATCACCTGTTCCCTGCCTTACCGTTACGCCAATACCAGCAAATAAGCCCCGATATTAAATTAATATGTGACAAGCACCACATTCCTTATCTCCAAGAGAATGTCTTTAAACGCGTTCGTATGTCTGCTGACTTAATGGTTGGAAAAACCAACTTACGCGTTGCGGGAGCAGCTCCAACGCTTAGCTAACAAATTAACTTTTCTTAAGTATTCACGAATTTTAAATAATGATTTACAGGCACAAAAAAGCCAGCTTAAAAAGCTGGCTTTCCTTGTATAGATGGTGGGTCGTGCGCGATTCGAACGCGCGACCATCGCATTAAAAGTTCGTCTCAGACTTATTCTAAAAACTGCATACAACTTATAAATCCTTATAAAACAAAGACTAAACGAAGTTAGTGGTTTTGTAAAGAAGTATGAAAAGGTATGCAGGAGAATAAACCACTGTAGTTTTCACTGTAGTCGAAACAGTCACAAATATTATTTTTTCATTCGCTGCATTTAGCAAATTGATATAATGGTAATCACTATTTCTAAACTACTTTTGCACTATGTTTAAAACAGGACATCAAAAGATAGGCGGACGAATTAAAGGCACTAAGAATAAAAAGTCTCTTCTTTCAGTAAATGACTTACTTCTAGAATCGGGGATTAACCCCATTCAAAAGCTCATCGAAATAGCAGAATCAAATGATGCTTCCGTTGAACAACAAATTAGATGTTGGCAAGAAGTGGCTAAGTACTCTTATCCTAAATTCCAAGCATTAGGTATTAGAAAAACCCAAGAACAAGTGATTACAGGTATCCGCCTAGTTGATGATTAATTCTTAATGCACCCATAAGTAATCAGGTGTACTATCCAATACAAGTAGTTTTGTAACAAGGAATAGATATGAATAAAGTACTACTCGGATTAGTTCTTCTATTAAGCCTTTATGGTTGCGCTTCAGTCCCAATGGCAAGCGATGCAGAAGACCATGCCAAAAAACAGTTTACATCGCCTCCCTCAGAAATAGCTGGGCTGTATATCTATAGGAATTCTAACTTTGGTGGTGCACTTAAAAAAACTCTTTCTATAGATGGAGAAGTTATTGGAGAAAGTGCCCCCATGACTTACTTTTATAGAGAACTTAATCCAGGCAAACACATATTGTCTACGGAATCAGAGTTTAGCGATAACATTGCTACTTTAAATGTCGAAGGCGGAAAAAATTATTACATGGAACATTTCATTAAAGTCGGTGTTTTTGTAGGTGGCGCTAACTTCACTTTTGTATCAGAAGAAGTTGGGCAAAAAGGCGTACTAGAATGTAAATTAGCAAAATAACATCGCCTAACCCAGTTAGGCACTCATTAAAAATAAAACCCTAAATTAACACCATACTGTCTTGATTTGTTTTTCTCATATGAGAATCGCAAATCAGAGTTTACCCCCAGCTGTTGTCTTGCCTCTAATAGATACCTGTTCTCATGCCCATCCGAACCATCTATTTGCTTTGGTAATTCGATCCCTACACGCATATTCAACTTATCAGTAAACCTTATATGTGAAAAAGCTGAGGCTCGGATAAACATATTCCCACTACCCTTACGGCTACCCTGAACCCCGCCTCCAAGATACGCGCTAACCAACACACGGGGGTTTAAACTTAGGGCGTACCCATAGTCCCCTTCTAAACGAGGAGTTAAGCAACCCAAACACGTTAAGTTTTGGCGCTGAACCCCCAGTTTTATTTTCCAAGCCTTACTTTTATCACCAGGTAACCCCGTACTTGCAGTATTTACACTTTCAATTTTAAGAATATCAACATGGTTGATTCGTAATGCACCTGATTGGGCAAATAACCCAACCTCGCCCATCGTTAAAGCCGAATCTTTCACCTGCCCTGAAGCCGCATCAAGAACATCATAATAGGCAGGTCTAATTAGAATCGAGTATCCATTACCAAGTGATTCATTGTAAGTTACACCAAGCCGCGCATAGCTTGATTTTCGCCCCTTATGTGGCAAATCTATAGAAGATTTATCAGTACCTTTACTTCTTGGCGGTAGCTTAAAACGCTGAACTAGAGCCTTCTGATGTAAATTATCAGCATCATCTTCGGACATGATTTCGGTAAATTTTGCGAATTGATAATAATCAAATACTGTATCGACTACCTTCACTTTTGAGTTTATTGTCAATGCGCTATTCATTTCACCTTCGAAACCCTTACCACTTTCGATAATCCTTCTTATCTCGCTTCGTTCAGAAGAATTAAGCAAATTAAACTTTTTATAAAACCTAGATTGCCTTGAAGGACGATAATCTACAGAACTTATCAACGGCTTCTGATGAATGTGACTGCCATACATATTCTGAAGAAGCGCTCGCGGTAACATAAAAAATGGGTTTGAAGGGATAACAGATACACCATCAACAATCTCAAGAAGTTCTGCTAAACGATAAGCGCAATTTTTTCTAAAAAAATAGTATGTATAGCGCTTACGAAGTACTTCCCAAGCATGTGCCACTATGAAATCAACCTCCCATTGTTCTAAGTTTATTTCATATTCCCAAATATCCCTCAACTCTAATTCACCATAGTTACGGTTATGGAAATAATAATCTGTCTGAGTAAAACCGCCGTCATAACCTCCAAATATCCCTTTAGCTATATAAGTAATAGGGTCTTCATTTGGGGGGATAATTGCGCCGTAGTTAACACTTGGGTCAAATAACCTTGCATCGCCATTTGACCTATTTGAATTAAGTTTTAATAAGACATGACCGTAATACGAAGCAGGGTTACCCAAAAAACCAGAGGCATAAACAATACTTATAGACTTTATTGAATTGTTTAATGTCCATTTATCGTATTTTGGGCAAGAAATTTTGAGGATATTATTGGTAGCATTACCTAACAAGCGTTTCAGCAACAGGAGGCGTGCTGGAAATTTACATTGCGGATGGTCGTCTACAAGCATGCCAGCAAGCGGTTTTTGGAGCGCTTTAATTGTTGCTTCGAGCTCGGCTGAAGAATTAAACGCGCCATCTTTCGAATTAAAAAAAGACTCGTCATGAATTGCGCTAACAAAGCTAGATGAACCACCAGCACTTTGCTCGTAATGCATTAGTTTAATCCATGATGGATGCTTGCTTAGCCTTAACTCCTTAGCAAGCTGAATTATCTGATTAACATCTGAATCATCGGCATTACTAACTGAAACAATGGAAAACGAGACAATGAAAATCAGCGCAAGTTTAGACAGCATACTTCTTCTCACACACGCGACTTTAAGGATAAACTCAGTAGCGGATTATAGGCCCGCCACTGAGTTTTAAGCGTTTAGATTAAGCAGTTAGATGATGCTGATGTAACCGCATAATAATAATCCGCAGCTTTATCAGTTTTTGTTTTTTGTGAATATTCCACTGATGAAACTTTACTACCAATATTGCCACGAATCATTGTTACCGCATCGGCTTGTTTACTTGAAGAACACCCTTCCATATCTAAAACAGCAACGAGATGCTCACCCCCACCTTTTGCAACATCTTCAATTAGATTATCGTAATTATCTAAAATGAATTTAGCCGTTTTCACGTGCGCATTCGAACATGTTTCAGGGCTCATAGTTGCTGATGTAACAGCCGTAGTACCAACATCCCAAATAACATTAGATATTACTGCAGCAGCGTGGTGGTTAGGGAAAAGAGCAGCACCAATCCCACAATCTCGAAACGGATTAGGTCCACTTCCAACTTCATTATGTCCTTGTTGAGAAAACGCAGAAGATGAAACTATTAAAAATAACATTGAAAATACCAAGACCACTTTGTTTTTAATTTCCATATTTTATTCCTTTATTTTAATTTTAAAATGAAGCGTATTAGAGCTAAAAAATGCTTTTAGCAAAACTTAATCTACACCTAAACCTTATTTAATGGTAGTTCTTTCATCAGAAATCGAATGGTTAGCGATGCACATAATTACTTAATGCACCCATAAGTATTTTAGGTGTACTATTCAAGACAAGTAGTTTTGTAACAAGGAATGGATATGAATAAAGTAATACTCGGATTAGTTCTTCTATTAAGCCTTTATGGTTGCGCTTCAGCCCCAATGGCAAGCGAAGCAGGTGGTCGTTAT
>DUCS01000015.1 GCA_012959695.1 Cycloclasticus sp. | reverse complement strand
ATCGTTTGGTTAAAAATAACACCATCACACAATGCAGGGCGAAATAATGTCGTCATGCAAAGGTCTCTTATTTTTAAATAAATATCATACCTGCCCTTCTTGTTTTAACTTGACAGCGAATCCAACAACACTTAGAAAGTACTTACCATTCATTATTTCGAACACTTATTTTGACCGATATCTCGTTAGGGTTTCTTTTTAGCCTTTTAGCAATACTCATTCTGTTATCTGCTTTCTTCTCAGGCTCTGAAACAGCCCTGATGCGTCTGAACAGATACCGTTTAATTCACCTCGTTAAAAACAACCACCTTGGCGCTAAATTAGCCTATAAACTACTTCAAAAGCCTGACCGGCTGATTGGCCTTATTTTACTGGGCAATAACTTCATCAATATTTTTGCCTCCTCAATCGCCACTATTATTGCTCTTCGCCTGTACGGTGAAGCCGGTATAGCCATCGCCGCCGGACTATTAACATTCATCATTCTTATTTTTTCCGAAGTTGCCCCAAAAACTTGGGCCGCTAGCCACCCTGAACGCTTAGCTTTTTTCGCCTCGGTCATTTACACACCCTTATTAAAACTTCTATACCCTCTCGTCTGGGTCATTAACACCTTATCCAACCTGCTACTTAAATTATTTGGAATTGATGCCAAGCAACATGCTGACACAACAATACAGCACGAAGAATTACGTACCGTTGTAACAGAAGCTGGAACGCTTATACCTGATGAACATAAAGAAATGTTATTGGGCATTTTAGACTTACAACAAGCGACTGTTGAAGACATCATGACGCCAATAAATGAAATTCATGGAATCGACCTTGATGACGACATTGACGAGATAAAAAAACAAATTCTCAACTCACCTTATTCAAACCTACCCATTTTTACCACTAACGTCGACTCGATTCAGGGCCACCTTAGAAAAAAAGACATTTTTAGCGCGATCAACGATGAAGATTTTAGCTACGAAACCTTGCTTTCTAGCCAAGTCGAGCCCTACTTTATCCCTAACAACACCACGTTGTATAAACAGCTCATTCATTTTCAAAAAAATAAAAAACGCCTTGCAATCATTGTTGACGAATACGGCAACATCCAAGGGCTTATTACCCTACAAGACGTTCTTGAAGAAGTCATTGGCGAGTTCACCACCGATCCATCTGACAGCTCACCTAACATTCAAAAGAATCCTGACGGTGCTGTTCTGATCAGTGGAAACATAAATATAAGAGAACTCAACCGCACACTAAAATGGGACTTGCCAAGCGATAGCGCTAAAACGCTAAATGGCCTCATCCTCGAGTACCTCGAGTCTATCCCAGAACAAGGTACTAGCCTTAAATTGTACGGCCACCCTATCGAAATAGTGCAAATGGAAGACAATACTGTAAAACTCGTTAAAATTTAATTAAACAAATCACACGAAAAAACAACACAATAATTTATGTCATCTATACTTGGGCAATAAGGAACATTACCTATGGCAAAATTAACTCTTTTTTTTCAACAATAGGCCCATTGAAGTTTTTCATCTGGAGCAAGAAATTTCTACGATTGGTCGAGATGATGCTAACACCTTCGTTATTGATAGCCTTGCTGTTGCGCCAAGCCACATAAAGGTATCGTGCATATCAAACGAACACTATATCGAAAGCACATCTGAACAGTTTCCAACGCGTATAAACGATAAACAAATCAACAGACAAAACCTTAAACAAGGAGATAGAGTCCAGATTGGCAAACACACCCTCGTTTATGGCGATGCCAACGATTCCACATTCTTCGACGCCGTTAATATTGACAATAAACGCAACGCCGATGAGGCTAGCAACAACACCTCTCAGCAACAATTAACCGGCAATTTACAAGTGATGAACGGCTCTGATATAGGCATCGTCATCACATTAAACAATGCAGTAACCGAACTGGGTGTTGCTAATACTGTGTCCGCCATTATCGCTAAAAGACATAATGGTTATTTTATTTCACGCCTTGATGATGACATCAATATCAGCATTAATGGCGATCCTATTTCTGGTGAAACACAATTAGCTGAGAATATGAAAATCAGCATTGAAAACAAAAACTATTTATTTTTTCTTGAATAAGGCCACGATATGAGTATTTCAAACGACGAAAAAAGGCGTTTCGAGCGAATTTTTCACGATGCTGTTACACACTTACTTCCCGCCGATGGAGCAGCTATACAGTGTAATTTACTGGACATATCGCTCAATGGCTGTCTCATTTCTGGCAACGAAAATACGGCAAACTGTCAGGTCGGTAATATGCTGAATATAGACATTATATTAGGCGAAGCCGTTTCAATCGAAGCATTAGCTCGTATCGTATTTATTGGCGACGACAAACAAATAGGCTTCCAGTTTGATGAAATCGACATCGACAGTATTACAGCGCTTAGGCGACTAGTTGAGCTCAATATGGGCGACACCACATTATTAGAAAGAAACCTTTTATCTCTCAGTACATTAAGCTCTACAAACAGCGCCCTTTAAAAATACTTTAGCGCGTCACGCAACACGCTAACCGGGAAAATTTCCAAGCCTTCAATGCCGCCTTTTGGAATATTGCCTTTTGGCGCTAGCGCATATTTAAAGCCATGTTTTGCAGCCTCGCGCAGCCTCTCTTCACCATTGGGCACCGGCCTAACTTCGCCCGACAGACCCAACTCGCCAAAAACAACCCAATCTTTAGGAATATTTTTAGCTTTAAAACTCGATAATAACGCCGCCACAACGGCTAAATCGCCACCGGTTTCCATGACTCTTAAACCGCCAACAATGTTCACAAAAACGTCCTGATCTATCAACGAACACTGTCCATGTCGATGCAAGATTGCGAGCAACATAGCCAAACGATTTTGGTCCATGCCAACAGTGACACGTTTAGGGTGGCCCTGACGGCTATCGTCAACCAATGCCTGCACTTCAACTAACAATGGCCTTGACCCTTCACGCGTCACCATCACGACGCTGCCTGGCACTTCTTGTTCATGTCGTGAGAGAAAAATAGCCGATGGGTTAGTTATCTCACGCAGGCCTTTTTCAGTCATAGCGAACACACCCAATTCATTCACCGCGCCAAAACGATTTTTGATTGCGCGAATCACTCGAAAACGACTTCCCGAATCACCTTCAAAATACAACACCGAATCGACCATATGTTCCAGTACACGAGGCCCGGCTATCGCCCCCTCTTTTGTCACATGCCCTACTAAGAAAATAGTGGTGTTAGTGCGTTTAGCGAAACGCACCAATCGTGCGGCACATTCTCTTACTTGCCCAACAGAACCCGGCGCAGATTGCAGCTCATCACTAAAAACGGTTTGAATTGAATCGATCACCAGCACATCTGCTGACATTTTTTCTGCCGTTGCCAAAATCGTTTCAAGTGCGATTTCACATAAAATATTTACCTTATCTACTGACAACTGTAAACGGCTAGCACGCATGCTCACTTGTTGCGCTGACTCCTCGCCACTTACATATAACGTGGTAACACGCTGACTTAAACTGGCCAACGACTGCAATAACAGCGTCGATTTGCCAATACCAGGGTCGCCGCCAATTAGTATCGCCGATCCGGGCACGATGCCGCCTCCCAGCACACGATCCAACTCATCCAAACCGCTTTTAATGCGCTCAACCTTTCCTGCTTTCACGGCAGAAAGGACTTGTACTTCAGCCGAGTTATTTTGGTCCGCATAACCACTAAAGCGGTTGGCCTTTGAGGAGCTCGACATCCTTGTTTCGTCTAAGGTATTCCAGCCACCGCAATCCTGACATTGACCCGCCCATTTTGACGCGCTAGCGCCACATTCACGGCAGCTGTACAACGTTTTTGCTTTACTCGCCATCCATTGCACCTTTAATTACTCGATGTACTCTATCTGTAATACCACACATCAATTCATACGAAATGGTGCCACTTTTTTCAGCGATGCCCTCAATGGCTAAATCATTACCCCATAAGGTAACCATGTCACCCACCTTAATCTGCCGATATTCACTGACATCAACATTAAGCGAGTCCATAGAAACACGTCCAACTAACGGCGCCTTTTGATTGCCAATTAACACCGGTGTGCCTACCGTTGCATGCCGTGGGAAACCATCGCCATAGCCAACACCAATGGTCGCAATTAAACACGTTCTATCGGCAAGCCAAGTGCCACCATACCCCACACGCGCACCTTTCTTTACTGTTCTCAACCCAATCACAGTACTTTTAAACGTCATCACGGGCTTGAGCTTATCCTCACTCGCAGACCTATTACAAAAAGGAGCACCGCCATACAACATAATGCCCGGCCTTACCCAATGACGTTGAGCGTGTTGCCAACCCAACAGTCCAGACGAGTTGCAAATACTTTGCTCACCGGTCAACCCATTAATGCTTTCATCAAACAAGGCTATTTGTTCTTCGGTAGCGGTTGAACTCATATCATCTGCACAAGCCAAATGCGTCATTAATTTAACGGGCAAACGAACCTTTCCAGACAATTCCAACGCATAACATATTCGCACCACTGATGAAGGTTCAACACCCAAACGATTCATGCCGGTATTTATTTTCAACCAGGCAGATATTGGCCGTTGAATACGGGCCGAATTCAATAGCTCTATTTGATGCTCACTGTGTATAACCGCATCCAAATCATAGGATACAAATTGAGGAATTTCATCAACCTTAGCAAAGCCCGTAAGCACTAAAATCGTTTTTTTAACACCCGCTTGCCTTAATGTAATTGCTTCATCTAATCGCGCAACCGCAAAACCATCAACGTCAGACAAACCCGTTGCAACACGCATCATCCCATGCCCATAAGCGTCGGCTTTAATAACCGCCATTATTTTGGAATTAGGCGCTGAGCTTCGCACGATGCCAGCGTTATGCTTCAGTGCATCCAAGTCGATTATGACATGCGTATCACTGGCCACAATTAGTTTCTATAACAGTTAAGCGTAAAAAAATGCATTCGAAGTAAAGTGGTTAATAATCATCATCCATATAAGAGTCATTAGCGAAATTTTCAAATCGTGTGTATTGTCCTAAGAAGGTTAAACGACACGTTCCAATAGGCCCATTACGCTGCTTGCCGATAATAATTTCAGCCACACCTTTTGCCTCAGTTTCTTCGTTGTACACTTCATCTCGATAAATGAAGATAATAACGTCGGCATCTTGCTCAATACTGCCAGACTCACGTAAATCAGACATTACTGGGCGTTTATTAGGGCGCTGTTCAAGGTTCCGATTAAGCTGCGATAAGGCAACAACTGGCACATTAAGTTCTTTAGCCAGAGCTTTTAAAGAACGTGAAATATCAGAAATTTCCGCTACACGACTTTCATTTTTAGACGGTGACTGCATCAGTTGCAAGTAATCCAATACGATTAACCCTAATTGGCCGTGGTCTTTCATTAAACGCCTTGATCTCGCACGAATCTCTATGGGACTTAGCGCAGCGGTATCATCAATAAATATTTTAGCCTCTGCCAATAAGTTAATCGATGACTGCATACGCGGCCATTCATCATCATCTAACTGACCCGTTCTAACTTTGTGCTGATCGATGCGCCCCAAAGAAGACATCATCCTCATCGCCAACGAATCACCCGGCATTTCCATACTAAACACAGCCACAGGTAAGCCCGTTTGAATGCCCACATTTTCTACTAGGTTCATCGCAAAACTGGTTTTACCCATAGACGGCCTACCCGCCACGATAATTAAATCAGACGGCTGCAGGCCCGATGTCATTTCATCTAAATCAGTAAAGCCGGTACTCGCACCTGTCAGCGAATTTTTGCTTTCATGTAACTCAGTAATCTTATCAACAGCAACGCTTAACAAATCTTTGATTGATTCGAAGCCTTTCTGCCCTTTCGCGCCTTGTTCGGCTATTTTAAATACTTTACTCTCTGCAGCATCCAGTAATTCATTAATATCACAGCCTTCTGTATCAAAGCCAGAATCAGAAATTTGATTGCCAATATGAATCAACTGACGGCGTACAGAACGTTGGCGTACAATCGTTGCATAACTAACAA
>DUCS01000014.1 GCA_012959695.1 Cycloclasticus sp. | reverse complement strand
CATTGCACAATTAATTGCCATTTCTTATTCTCCTAAATTATACGAAGCGAACGCCGCATGAACCGATACCACCAATGCTTACTCGCATTGAATCACCGGCTTTTGCATCGACCATCGCACATAATGCGCCAGACAAAATAATTTCACCTGCTTTCAATGTAACGCCTAACGCGCCCATTGTGTTAGCCAACCATACCATTGCATTCACTGGTGAACCTAACGCCGCTGCGCCAGCACCTGTGTGCATAAGCTCGCCATTTTTTTCTAATACAAGACCGCATACACCTAAATCAACTTTACGTGGATCAACCATTGTGCCGCCTAACACCAAATAACCACATGACGCGTTATCTGCAATGGTATCTTGGATTTTTATTTTCCAATCAGTAATACGTGAATCAACAATTTCAAAACACGGCATCACAGCCTCTGTCGCCGCTAGAATATCTGCACTAGTAAGTCCAGGCCCACACAAATCCTTCTTAAGGATAAACGGAATCATTTTTTCAGACACAGGAATTTCTTGGCCTTCAGACACAATCATATCCGTTAGCAAGTATCCAAAATCAGGTTGATAAACACCCAACATGTTCATCACAACTTTGCTGGTCACGCCAATTTTTTTACCGACAATGCTTTCGCCTCCATCAATTCGGCGCTTAAGCATTTGGTGTTGAATTTTATACGCATCTTCAATCGTTACTTCTGGTGAACGCTCGGTAATTGGCGCGATGGTTTGACGTGTAATTAACGCGTTATACAGTTCATCACCGTATTGAATAATTTTATCTTGATCCATTGTTGTTCCTTATAATTTAATACAAACGTTCGTGAGTTCTGTGTAGAACTCTAACGAATAATGACCACCTTCACGGCCTGTACCTGACTGTTTTGCTCCACCAAACGGTGTACGCAAATCACGTAAGAACCAGCTATTTACCCAACAAATACCCACATCCATTTGTGCAGACACTCTATGAGCGCGAGAAACGTTTTCTGTCCAAACTGAAGCTGCTAAACCATACGGCGTATCGTTCGCTAATTTAATGGCTTCATCTTCTGTGTCAAACGGTGATATGTGTGTACAAGGGCCAAAAATTTCTTCTTGAACGACCGTTGCTGTTTCTGGCAACCCCGTCCAAATTGTTGGCTGAACCCAGTAGCCGCCTGATAAATCGTCTGGCATATCTGGAATACCGCCGCCTGTTACAACCGTCGCACCTTCATCAGTTGCTGCTTTGAAGTAGCCCAGCACTTTTTCGCGATGAGACTTACTAATAAGCGGACCCATATTTGTTTCTGAGTCTTCAGATTTGCCTAGTTTAAGCGCTTCTGCACCTTCTTTTAAACGTGCTACAAATTCATCAAAGATTGAACGTTCTACGTATAAGCGTTCGGTACCCAGACAAACTTGGCCACAGTTAGCGAATGCTGAACGCAATGTGCCTTCAATTGCTTTGTCCATATCACAATCTGCAAAGACGATACCTGCATTTTTGCCGCCCAACTCTAATGAAGAGTCGCGGACGCCAACGGAAGCCGCTTTTGCAATTCGTTCGCCTGTTGGTGTAGAACCCGTAAAGGTAATCGCATCCAAACCTGGATTAGTAATTAACGCTTCACCTACTTCACGACCCGGGCCTAAAATAACGTTATAAACGCCTTTTGGCACGCCTGCATCGTTCATTACTTCGCCCAATAAGGTTGACGTCAATTGTGTTTCTTCAGAAGGTTTAACAACGACTGTATTACCACAGGCCAAAGCCGGTGCAATTTTCCATGTCATTAATAATAAAGGTAAATTCCAAGGGCCAATAACACCAATCACACCTTTTGGTTTACGTACCGTATAGTTAATAGCACCGGTGCCGTCAGGTGTTGGCATATGGAATGCTTCGTCTGCTGCATTTTTAATGGTGTCGGCAAACACTTTAAAGTTTGCAGCGCCACGTGGAATATCAATATGACTTGCTAAAGAATAAGGCTTACCGGTATCTAAACATTCAGCTGCTAGGAACTCATCAAAACGCGCATCAATGCCATCGGCAATTTTATATAAAATATCAACGCGGTCTTGTAATGAAAAGCCAGCCCAAGGGCCTTTTAACGCAGCTTTAGCTGCATCTACAGCTTCGCCAACTTGCTCAACACTTGTTTGGTGATATTGACACACCAATTCGCCGGTTGTTGGTGAAAAAATATCACCAAACTCACCTGATGTAACGTACTCGCCGTTAATAAAGCCTTTAACTTCTCTCATATTAATAACCTTAATTTATTTAATTGAATCTATGCCCGCTTGCGCGCACAAAATATCTTCTTCTTCTGAACCACCTGAGACACCAATAGCGCCAATCAGTTCATCACCTTCCATAATCGGCAACCCGCCACCAAAGGTAACAACCCTTGGCCTTGCAACGATACCTGCTTGTAATTGTACATTACCTTTAAGCGCATCGCCCCAGCCCATGGTTGGAAAGCCAAAGCCAGCAGACGTATACGCCTTATCTTTAGCAATTCCCATAGATGGCAGAAATGAATTATTCATTCGTAAAAAAGCGATTTCTGTTGCGGAACTATCAACAACACAGGCATTAATACCGATGCCTAGCTCTTTTGCTTTTTCAACGGCTGCTTGCACCGCAGTGCAAGCAGCTTGTGTTGAAATATTTTTACTTGTAATGCTATTAGACATAGCAGGTTACGATGTTACGCCCATAAAGCTATCAACCAACTCACGTGAATGATAGAAAATGGCCTGCCCAACATTATCAGCATTCCATGTTAAAACAGGGCTATCTGGGTAAACATAACTGTCTTCGGCAAATACTTCATTACGGTTTCCAGAAGGGTCAAAGAAATAAATAGTTTTGCCTCGTGTTAAACCATGACGTGTTGGACCAGTTTCATGAGGAATATCTTCCATTGAGATGATATCCGCCGCTTTAAGCACTTCTTCCCATGAACCCAGCAAGAAAGATGCATGGTGTAACTTGCCTGATTCTTCTGAACGAATAAAGGCAATATCGTGCGCCTTTGTGCTACACGTTAAGAACGCCGCGATTTGTAAATCACCATCCACTATTTGTTCAGTTAATTGGAACTCCAATGCTTCTTTAAAGAACTTTACGTTTTCATCAAAGTTATCTCCATACAGCAAGCAATGGTCAAAACGAATCACTTCCATGCCTTTAAGATCACGACGCCAAGGTGCTGGATTAGTGGTAGAGATACCATTACCAACCTGCTCTTTTTCAGCATACAACTCAAACGTGTGTCCTGCTGGCGCAGTAAAACGAACACGTTCACCACAACCATTTAGTTCACCCGCGGCAACTCTAGTTGTTTCAATACCGAAGTTTTTTATATTTGATTCAAAGCGACTTAAGTCTTCCTCCGTCGCCACTTTAAATGCCATGTGGTCCATACCAGAACGATCAGAAGGCTCCAATACCAAAGAGAACTTATCTTGCTCATCCCAACACTTCAAATATACACGCCCTTGGTCGTCACGATCTGTTTCAAGCAAACCCATGTTTTCAACATAGTGATTTAGTGATTCTTCCATATCCAGCACTCTCAGCTGAACATGTCCTGGACGTAAAATTCCGGTCATTGCCATGATGGTTCTCCTGTTATATTTAACGTTTTAAATAATACCTTCGGCTCACATGAGCACTTTTTTTTACTACCTATTAACGGCCTTATTAAGCTTACCAATCACGCTCAATCGAATGTTCGACTGAGGAAATATACGGCATGCTAATACAACACCTTCTGCCTCTTCTTCAGCGGTTACGTGATCTCTGCTCATCTTCTTGCTGGCATATTCACCCTCAAGCACCCGAACTTTACAAACACCGCAACCACCACTTCTACAGCCAACCGGTATGCCTTTTTTACCCAATTGTTGCATACCTGCTAATACATGTTTCGTCTCACTACAGGCATACTGTTCACCTGTGTCTTCAATCGTAATTTGAAACGACATATTGAGTATTAAATATTTCTAAATAATGGACTCTTTTTACTTTCAGATTCCGCGTCTGCCGCGCTAAAGAATTTTTCCATAAACATGTCTTTTTCAAACAAACGGCCGCGCATTAACATCGTAATACACGCATCAATCATTACTGGCGGACCACACATATAAGCGCGATAGCCTTCAAATTTATTATCCATATGTTCTTTTGCTACTTCATGAATATACCCCGTTGCGCCTTCCCATTCTGGCTCAATATCTGGGCCCGATAAACCTGGCACATAGGTAAAGTTTGCATGCTTAGCATCCAACTCTTCAAACAAGTCTTTATAGTAAAGCTCTTCTATATTTCTAGCGCCTTGGAACAAAATAATTTCACGCGTATCACCAGACTCTAATAAATCCAGAACCATTGATTTAGGACTCGCCAAACCAGAACCACCACCAAAGAACACCATCGGTTTATCGTCAGACGTTCTTAGGAAGAAATGCCCGTAAGGTGCAGATAATTCAAGCGTATCACCTACTTTTAATTCGTTATGAATCCATGTTGTGCCTTCACCGCCCGGGATTAAAGCAATATCAAACTCAATAATTGTTTTTTCATTAGGTGATTGCGCCATTGAAAATGGGCGCGGCGTATCCAAACCTGGAATATGCAAATTTGCATACTGGCCCGATTGGAACTCAATTTCATCGTCTTCAATTTCCAAAAATACACCCACAATCCTGGGTGTTAACTTTTCAATCTTAACCACTTTACCTGTGAAGTCTCGAACCGGAATATTTGCAGCATCCGGCTCTTCTTCAACGTCCGCTTCAATAACCAGATCAGACTCCGGTATTGTGCAACACGTTAGGCATTTTTCTTCGCGCTCAAAATCCATCAAAGCAAATGGCGATGCTTCATCGCCAATTACGAATTCACCTTCCAGCACATCCACTTTACAGGTACCACATAAACCGTGGCCACAGGCATGCGGCAAATAAACGCCCTGTCTTAACGAGGCATCTAAAATAGTTTGACCGTCTTCAACTTCAATCGTAACGCCTAACGGCTCAATGGTAACTTCAAAGCTCATCGTTTATAACCTTGTTCCATTAATACCCATTAAACCCGGTGTTTTGAAACGAATTAAAGACTTATGACAAACACCGTTGTCTTTTAACGATTTATCCATTTCCGGTGTAAATGCTTCACCATCAAGCATCCACTCTACAGCAGCCCAATCTATTTTTTCAAAATCTGGGTGATAAGAAAAAACCGGTGTCATCACCTCCGACACCAATGCCTGAAATGGCATTTCTGGCGGTAAGGGAAACGCTTGCGCCGCGGAAAACAACAAATGATCATCCCAACAAACATGGACCAACTGGTTGCCGTGAAAATTTTCTACTTTATCTCTAACGATATCTACGTAACCGTCTTTTGCTATAACTGCCATTTTTATCTCCTAACTTTAATCTGCAAGCCTTAAGCTTCCTTCACTTTTTTGTCTGTGCCTTTCCATTCTTGCCAGCGAGCATGATCTTGTGAACCAATATAATCGCCGCCATCTTCTGGTGCGAATTTATACCACTCAAGTACTTCTGGAATGGTTGCTCCGCCACAGTTACCTTGGAATATTTGATGCACTGGCAACCATGCCTGCGCATATTTTTCAGGCTCATGATCAAAGATATCTTTACAGCCATCTGAACACGTATTGTATTTATCACCCTTATATTCAGATGCTCTGAAGCTAAGTTGCATTGGATCTGTTTCGACTTCTGTAAATATCATTGGAATTTGACACACTTGGCACAACTGAGGAAGCGCCTCTAGATATTTAAAGGTACCTTCTTCTTTTTGCTTAGCCCAATGTTCAAAACGTGGGCGGTAGTATTTATCAAACGTATCTGGATACTTCTCAGACAACCAGTCCATTTTTTCTTCCGTAGGAAGGAACGTATGGAAACCCGTTGCATTGCCAAGCAAACAAAAGACCGACCATACTTGGTGACTCAAATGATCTGCTTCGGCCGTTGCCAATTCGTGATATTTCGGCATTCTAAGACCGTAACGTGACAAATCTTCAAATAAGGCACCACCGTTTTCAACAAAGTACACATCCCACGCTTCTTTCCAAGACAGCGGGCTGTTTGTTAGCATGTAATCCTGCATCGCTGATACTAGCGCCAATAAACGATACGCTCTCCAGAAATGCTTATCCATCCAACGTTGAACAATTGGTAAATTATCTTCGTGCTGTTCAAGCATAAATTTAATAATTTCAAGACCTAGCGTCATATGACGTGACTCATCAGACTGTGCTGAGAAACCAAAGGTTACCGTTGCCATATCACCGTTGTAAGCAGCGCCAGACATAAACGGCACAAACAACATGTTTGTTAATACATACTCAAAAGCGAATGAGATTGATGTAATGAATTCGAAAGGTCCGGCCGTCATCGCATCTTCAGCGAATGACTTAGGCACTGACAAGTACCAAACTCTATCAAACTGATAGAACGGGTCATGCAAGCCATTGAAGTGCTTATTGTAATGACTAATCGTATGAACCTGAGTTTGCTGATGACGCAACTCGTCAATCGCCTGCATTTGACACGCAACACGCGCACCGTCACCACGGAAGTGACGACCCAAATGAGCAAAACCACGATGAGCCGCGTATTCAATTGGCGTAACACCGGTAATGAATAGCTTAATCGCACTCAAGTAGCTGGCATCGGACAGGTTAGTTTGACCGTTATTTTGTGCGAAGCTATCAATAACCGCGTACAGTTTTTTCTCTTTTTCCGCTTGGAATTTCCAATAAGCATCCATTGTTAAACGGAACGGGTCTTCCCACTTATCCCAATCAGTAATTTTAATTCCTTCAAATGAATCGTATGGAAACACATCATCCATATCGTGATGCGTTGTTTCCCAACCCATTCCACGCGTTAATAGCTCGTAACGCTTACGTAAATTTAGTTTTTTTGCTGGCATTTTATTATCCTCTTTAGCTCTGGCAGTTAGTGCCAGCTAAGTTCAAATTTATCTTCGTCTTCATCAACATTTCCGGCCAATGAAACAAGAACAAGATGGAGCTCTTGCACATCCCATTCGCGACCAATTTCCTCTTCTACCGTCTCGCGGTTAACAATCAACCGACCGGCAGCTTCCATACGAACCATTCCCGGTTGATATTGAATATTAGCCTCTGGATTATCTCGCTCAACGGCTTCAATAATAGGGCGCGCATCTTCATTATCTTGAACAATTAAAAATACCGTGTTTTTCTTATTTGACATGCTTAACTCCTTTTTAATCCAGTAATGCCATTTTTAGTAAGGCGTGCGAGCAACTCTTCTTTAACTTCTGTTAGCTGCTCAATACCATCAGCACCGAATGCTTTAGCGGCAACTGGCTCCAACGCACCAACCAGTCTATCCGTCCATTTATTCGTCCATTCGCTTAATAATTCTTGATTGGCTTCTGATTCTTTTGCCGTTACTTTGGCTAAGGCATTTGTCCAACGAACCGTTTCTTTATACCAATCATCCATAAACTCAGTCAGCATGGCGATAGTCGCACCGCCGTCTGTGGTTAGTTTTTTCTCGAAACGATCATATAAAAGCGGGAACACTAAACCATCCAGTACGAAGTTCTGCGCAACCATTAGCTCAAACCAATCATCAAGCACAAACATGTCTTCAATCGCATGGCGTAAACCTTGCCATTCAGGCGCTTCCATCCAAGCTTTCTTACCCGCATCTAAGCTTGTTTCTTCATTGCCGTCTAACAACAAACCGAGGCGCGTAACGTATTGAGCCATACCCAATCGGTCCATCGCATTAAACATGGCAACCGTACTAAAGTTTGAACCATAACATTCGTCTGTAATTTGGCAGTTATTCATATTCGCTGCCCACTCAACATGACGCAACGGCACTAAAATTTCACGCGCCGCTTGTTTTACTTCTTCCGGCACAGAATCGAATAAATCACGCTTATCTACAAATGCAAAGTTATGCTCCGCCACATCTTGCTGCTTAGCGCGAGCAATCGTATAGGTGCCGTAATAGTACTGACGCGGATCAGCAAAGCTATACCAATCTTCCATCACAATGGCAGTTCTACTCGCATCGTAAAGCTCATGGTTCTTATCCCAAAGCGGACGGTAATGAAAATTTGCTGTTGGCTGAATGTCATATACAGCTTCTTGATAACGAGAAGCAGGCTTCTTGTCGCCAAAACGTTCTTTTAAATTGCCATACGACAAACGAACTGGCTGTATGGTTTTTGCTGAAATCTCAATACTCATGTATCTCTCCTACCCTTAAATATTAATCTTATTGTCTATAAATCGTTTTCGTCAAAGCCTGGAACACCAAAGCGCCACTTTAACTTATCGTAGTCAACCGCCGCTTCTTGCTCAGGCGTTAAATGCTTCACCCGGTTGGTATCACAAAACTTTTTAAAGTGCTCGAAAGGCAATACCAACTCAACATTAATGGTTGGGTCTTCAATTGCAAATTCAAACTCTATGTATTTTTCATTAACAACATTCGTTACCCGCACATAGCGCTGCCCTGGAATGCCTGAAATATCTTTGTTTGCCATAGTCATCTTGTTATGTAGAGCAATATATATGCCACCTGCGCCAAACCCTTATGTTATTGATGCTCGATAAAACTTAACCATATGCGTACTGCCTTAAGCCTATAAAATCTTATCAAATGATAAAAAATTATCGCTATTTAATTAGAGCATCGGACTGTTAACAATACGTGTATACAGCCCAAGACTCAAGCGTTTTTAACTGTGCAAGCAATACTAACCATCAGCCACATTAGCGCAAGGACCCTCGCTGTGGCAAGATTAAATTTCTGGCGTGTACATATCAGAGAAAAAACTAGCTGGCATTAGGCTTTTATTCGCAATCAACAAATCCGCCACGGCTTTAACCATCGCAGGTGAGCCGGCTGAATAAGCTTCCCACTCAGACATATCGTTAGGCATCAAACGCTCAACGACATCCGTAATTAAACCGGTGTGGCCATCCCAATCTTCTTGATCAGATAACGCAGGGTGATAATGGAAACCTTGGTATTTATCAGCTAATGCATGCATATAATCAGATTCCAACAATTCATCTTCTTCACGGCAACCTAGAAAATAATGAATTTCACGGTGCGCCAAATGATTGGACTCATCCAAATAATGAATCATCGAACGGATATAACTCGCGCCCGATGCGCCTGCTACAAACACCACATTACGGTCGCTGTCTTCGCGTAAAAAAGCACTGCCCATTGGCATGTGCAGTTGCAACGAATCACCTTCTTTTAACGAATACAAATAAAGCGCGCCCGCACCAAACTCATCTTCCTTAACCAACAATTCAACCTCGCCCGCTTTGCTGGGTGACGAAGCAATCGAATAATAAGCGGCTTTATCTGAATCCGGTAATAATACGGCCAAATATTGACCTGCTTTAAAATCAACTGAATCTGGCTCTGTTAATTTAATTCTCAGTAAAATAATGCCCTTGCTGACAGGCGCGGAATAGGTCACTTGACCGGTATGCGTTACATTCATTTAAAACTCTCGTGTTAACTAAAATAAAAGGCCGCACAAAAACATTTCATGCGGCCGATATTGGTTTATTGCTTCATCTGTCGAATTACAACAACGGATGCCCTGATAAACCAAACTGTGTTCTACCATATGCCATCATATTGTCTTCATAAATTTGACCCAAATGAATGTACACCATAAAAGCATCACGGGCCGCCGTTTCAAGCGGGTCACCACTGCCTGTAGAAGACGCACCTAACAGGCTCATCGCATGGAAAGCCAAATCGGATGCTTCCTTACCAACATGCGAACGCCAAGCACTCATTTTATTTTTTTCTTGTTCCGAAACAACCGGCGTACCCGCTTCAATCCACTCTTCTAGCTGGTCAACATAACGTGTATTCATCGCCTCAATAGCATCCACTCTCACCATCACTTCAGCAAGGTTACGTTGCGCAATCGGTGACTCCCACTCTTTCATGTTATATAAAATACGTTGGCGACCTTCTACACGTACTTTTAAGTCACGCGCCACCCGTTGTGCAATACCCGTTGAAATAGCAGGAAAGCCCAAACAGAAAAACGCCATAAACGGTACTTTGAAAATCGGTTCATCCGAATAATGCCCGCCCACTGGCTCACCTTTATTTTTCGCGTTTAAAACAGGAAGAATACGGTGCCAAGGCACAAATACATCATCTACTTTCACACTGTGACTACCCGTGCCACGAAGGCCAAACGGGTTCCAGTCTTCAATCACTTCAAGCTGAGCCTTTTCAACATTCACCAAACAAGGCTGCGGATCTTCACCCGGCACTTGAACAATAGCACCTAAGCCCATCCAATCATTCCATAACACACCGCTACCAAATGACCATTGACCGGAGATTCGAACACCACCATCAACGTATTCAATTTGACCTAACGGCATAAAAATATCACCGGTTAATTTATCACTGTCGTACACTTCTTGGCGGCCCTTTTCATCCAAAAAGGCAACCCATTGCTCATGTAATACAACAAAATAAACCAGCCATGCAGCCGATGCATTGTAATTAGCAATCGTCCGAACAATTTCAGAGAACGTAAACGCACCAATACCAGAACCACCATACTGCAAAGGTCGTAAAGCTTTATGCATCTCAAGCTCATGAACATAATCACGTAATTCTAAGGGAAAGCAACCCGCTTTCTCAGCCGCTGCCACCATCGGCTCTGCTTTCTTACCAATTAAATCAGCCCGCCTTATCCATTCATCATGTTCTATAACAGCCATCTATAACTCCGTCGTTTGTTTTAATTCTTCAGTGAATAGTAAGCGTTCAATGCCCAATACGCCAGCACTTTGTATTAGATTAATGAGCCAAATAAGCCCCCCCCCACAAAGTGCTTTCCTTAAGCAAAAAAACCTTATACATTAAAGCGATTAAAGCGATTAAAGCGCGGCTATTTTCAAGGCTAATCAAAACAACAAAACCGCTTTATTTTAATTATTCTAAATTCAACGGAGAACAACGTGAGCGAAGATAAAAAGACTGTAAAAAAACCCATGACTGGCGACGAATACCTAGAAAGCCTAGATGATGGGCGCGAGGTTTACATTTTTGGCGAACGCGTTAAAAACGTTACCACTCACCCTGCCTTTAGAAACTCAGCCCGCATGACCGCACGTATGTACGACGCCATGCACGATGAATCCAAAGCCAGCATTCTAAGGTCCCCCACCGATACCGGTAGTGGCGGCTATACACAACCTTTCTTCAAAGCACCACGATCTGTCGACGACCTTGTCGCTTCGCGCGACGCCATTGCCGAATGGCAACGCATTGGTTACGGTTGGATGGGCCGCGCGCCAGATTACAAAGCCAGCTTTATCGCTTCAATGGGCGCTATGCCAGAGTTTTTTGGTGAATACGAAGGCAATGCTCGCCGCTGGTACAAAGAAACCCAAGAAAACATACTGTACTGGAATCACGCCATTGTGAACCCACCCATTGATCGCGACAAAGGCAGCGCAGAAATCGAAGACATTTGCATTCACGTAGAAAAAGAAACCGACGCGGGCATTATCGTATCCGGCGCTAAAGTGGTTGCCACAAACTCCGCGTTAACTCATCAAAACTTTGTTGGCTTATACGGCGTACCCGTTAAAGACCCAAACTACGCGGTAATTTTTACATTGCCAATGAACTCACCCGGCTTGAAAATCATCTGCCGTACATCGTATGAATACGCCGCCGGCGCAATGGGTTCACCCTATGACTATCCGCTTTCAAGCCGCATGGATGAAAACGATTCAATTCTTGTTTTAGACAAAGTATTAGTGCCTTGGGAAAACGTCTTTGCCTATCGTGATATAGACGTGGTTAACCGCTTTATATTTGGCTCCGGCTTTATGATGCGCGCACTATTTCATGGATGTACACGCCTAGCCGTTAAATTAGACTTTATTACCGGTCTATTGATGAAAGCCGTAGAAACCACCGGCGCAGATCAATTCCGTGGCGTACAAGGCAGAATTGGCGAAGTGCTCGCTTGGCGCAACTTATTTTGGAGCCTAACCGATGCCATGGCACGCAACCCATCACCTTGGGGTGAGAATGGCGCGGTACAAGTCAATGCTGAAGCCGCCAGCGCCTATCGCGTATTCGCACCGATGGCTTACCCGATGATTAAAGACTTAATTCAAAAAGACCTAGGTGCTGCGCTTATTTATCTCCCCTCTCATGCCGCCGATTTTAAAAACCCTGAAATAAGACCTTTCTTAGATCGTTTTGTACGTGGGTCAAATGGTATTTCAGCCGAGCAACGCGTTAAAGTTTTAAAACTACTTTGGGATTCAATTGGCAGTGAATTTGGTAGCCGTCATGAGTTATACGAACGCAACTATGCGGGTAACCATGAGGACATCAGATTGCAACTACTGGGTGGCGCAAAAATGTCTGGCCTGGCCGGTGAATTAACAGGGTTTGCTGACAAGTGTTTAGGCGAGTATGACCTTAATGGCTGGACCGTGCCTGATTTGATTAACCCAGATGATATTAGTATTTTGAGGAACAAACACAATTTATAGAGATGAACTTGCTTTCTTCTTAATGTTGAGAAAAGTAGAGGAGGGAAATGTCATTACTGTTGTATTAACGTCTGACATTTTACCCCCACCCTAGCCCTCCCCCTTAAAGGCGGGAGGGAATTTAGAGCGGCGATGTTTGAAATATTTAACCCGCCCCTTCTACTTGACGAAGGAAATTTAGGGCAGCAATATTTGAAATATTCCCCTTGTTTGTTCTTTTTGAAGGAGAAATATAGGGAAGCGATGACTGAGATGTTTTGCCCTTCACCAATCAGAGAAGTAAAGCCGGAACTATAATGCTTGAGACGCTTTTCCCCTTCCCCCTTTTAGGGGGAAGGCTGGGATGGGGATTCGCACTACCTTTCAACCAAACCCACTCAAAATTAAACGAATCAACTCTAAGTATAAAAAACCTAAATGTTATAAATATCCAATACAGTATCAACCATATCATTCTGTAGCGTAATTTTTCTAAAGCAAATTTTTAACTCACCATCTACTTTGCGTAAATGATGCTCTTGCACACCAAAGGCATGCCGCGCCACTTTCAAGTTATAACTGTGTGTTACCCAAGATGAGTGAACAACGATTTCACCTGCATCATTCTCAGACACCCTAAAATTTGTATTTACATGACACGTTCTAGGCAACGGGCTCGAAGAAAAAGATAAGTCTGTTTTAATTCTAAACACCCTATCTTCAAGGCCCGCACGATTTCCGTAATAAATTAATGAAATTTCACGCTTTGGATTATCTGTTTGAGTATATTCATCAATCCATGATGGCATCCAATAAGTGGCATCTTCTGTGTATAAATTAATCCATTCATCCCACTGTTTATGATCAAGGGCTGCGGCCTCGTTAATAATCATGTCTACTGCTTGTTCTTTTAATAACGAATCCATCTTAATTCTCCTCCGCTTGGCCTTTAGTCATCATCTCAGCCCACCGCTTGTGCTGCGCGACCATAATCCCTTCATCTTCAAGGTTAGTGCCAGACTCAACCGGATTAAGGCCTACACTTTTAGCGACCTTTTCAGGCCCAGCAACCGTATTCATTGCTCCGCGACACATATCACTCCAACGTGCCTTCGCGCCCATAAACCCTAGTTGGCTATTATTGAATGCGGTTAAATCGTCTGGCGTTGCCATGCCTGTTGCGTTAAAGAAATCCTCATACTGGCGAATACGGCGTTCACGAGCCTCATCTGATTCTCCAACCGGTGCAATGCAATACGTTGTCACTTCTGTTTTATTAACTGAGATAGGGCGGAAATGACGAATCTGCGTGCTCATTTGGTCCATTAAAAAAACGTTTGGATAGATGCAGGTGTTGCGTAAAAACCCAGCCATAAACTCTGCTCTGTCTTCTCCAAACTCTTCTCGCAGTGCTGGCATCTTTCCACCAACATAAAGCGGACGATCTTCAGCATTTGGGAATTTTGCCCATAACATAACGTGACCATTTCCTAAGTGGTAGTAACCACCAGGTAACTCTTCAGTTGAACCCGACGTCATCGCACCAACGTCTGCTGCTTTAACTGGATCATTTTCGGCTTGAATTTTTTTGCGATTGGCTAGCGTCATCACATAATTACCGTGTATCGCTTCCAAGTGGTAACCATCCACACCATTTTCGGCTTGTAACTTCCAATTGCCGTTATAAGTATAGGTTGTAATGCCGGGTATCACTTCAAGACCCCCATCTGCCTGGTCAACCATTAGGTCAATCGCTACTGTTGTTTCACCTAAAAATTCTTTTAAACCGCATGCATTATCATCCAACACACCAAATACAAAGCCTCTATAACTTTCAATATTGCCTATGTTTTGTAGACCCAAATCATCTTTACTAAAATTCTCGCTGTAGCCAACATTATTTTTATGCTCTCCACAGTCCAGCAGTTTCCCTTTCATATCGTAGGTCCACATATGGAACGGACAAACCATTTTGCGTTTGTTACCACACGCCCTATTCACAAGCTGTGCACCACGGTGTGAACAAGCATTAATAAAGCCGTGTATCTCACCTTCTTTATCACGCGTGATAATTACGGGCTGACGACCCATATACGTTGTGAAAAAATCGTTTGGGTTTTTAATCTGGCTTTCATGACAAAGGTAAACCCAGTTCTTTTCGAAAATGGTTTTCATTTCCATTTCAAAGATATCTTCATCCGTAAACACTTTTCGATCTGCTCGATAAATGCCTTTCTCTTTATCCTCTATCAAAAAATCTTCAAAATTAATCTGCTGCTTCTTTCCCATGACTTACGCCCTATTGTATTCTTCTAAATTGAATGTCTTATTAAACAGCTTTTGCTGGCATAACGCCAAGTTTTAATATTTAAAGATGATTTAACTCACTTTTAAATTAAGCAACCCAACCCGCTTTAGCATTCGCCTCTTTTGCCAACACCAATTCGTCTTCAGATGCGTACTTTTCATCCCACTCTTGAAGGTGAACGCGCATTTTTTTATGCCATAACGGCGGTATTAACGTCATCAAAAAATAACCATAGGCACTGCCCGGGCGAATAACATCTTCGTACGGTGTTAACTGATGGTACGGAACCGTTGGGTTGGTGTGGTGCTGTGAATGCGTCACAATTTCAAATGTTAATACCCGTGATAACGGGCGAATATGGTTAAGTGCGTGCCTTTTTTCAATGGGTGTATTCGGCACCCGTATTAAACCGTAATGTTGCACATAGCTAAACAGGCAAATAATGCATTGGCCAACCAGTGAAATAACCAACACCGTCAATGCTGCTGATAAGCTAACGGTTGATGCAAAAAATGTCAGTAAAATTGCATAGGCTACCCACGCCCATAATATTCTATTCCCCAACGACCAATGACTTTTACCTTTAGACACAAAGCGTTTCTTCTCCATTTTCCAAGATGCTATATGAAAATAAGGCAGTAAACGTGGAATAAATGCATAAGACGATTCACCTCTAAACGGCGTATCAATATCTAAAATACTAGACGTCTCAATATGGTGCCCCATTCTATGCTCTAGCTCAACATCGCCAGCCATTAGGGTTACGGCAAATAAGTTCCCTGTGAATCGGGAGATCCCTTCAATGCGGTGGAATAGCTCGTGAGCAATCGGCAAGCCAACAGCCGCCGTTATCAATGCCGTTGACAATACAGCGCCCACCCATGCTAACCACGAATAGTCGGTGCCTAAAAACACCCACAGCGCATACCAAAGAAAAGCCCAAGGAATAAGCTGGAAGTACAACATAATTACAGCGCCCGCATCGCTCATTTTGCGTACGCTAAAATCATCTTTTAGAAAGTATTCTATAAAAGCAACGATTGGGAATAACAGCATGCCCAACCAAGCTGCAATACCGCCCATTAACACACCAACACCCGTAATAAACAAAAAACTGGAGGGCAATAAATACCTTAAATAATCCATTAACTTTCCTTTTTACTGTCTGTTATTTCTAAGCAACTATAACAAGAATCTTGTTACTTTATTATGATTATATTCACTATCAATATCGCAAAAAAAAGCCGGCTACAAGCCGGCTTTCTTCATTCTTTTAGCTAAAAGAATTACTTACCAAATGAGCGCATATATTGAACGCTAAATTGTTTCTTTTTAACTAAGCTTGGATCAACAAGGCCTTTAAATTGACCTGTTGTGCAATGTAAGCTCTGTACATCCATCATACCGAACGCATCATCCACAGAAACACCAGTGCCTTTGTTAACTGGGTGATGTGAATCTGGGTGTGCTTGTCCAATCATCCAAGATTTCCAGTATTTACCTTGGCGATCATAAGTAACCGTACGAGGCAATGTAAAGGTTTGGGCATCCATAAAGTGAACACGTTTGCCAATTGGGTGGTTAGGATCAACAGGATCAGATTCTACAACGTACACTTTTCTTAAAGAGTACGTTACGTTAGGGAAACAACCGCCTTTACCGTGATACGTTGTATATGTATAACCATCAGATTCATTGAATTCGCTAGTACGCTCTTGTTTTGAAGAATCATACATAGGTAACAACATGGTTCTTGTACCTTTGTATGTCCAATTCATATCAGAGATACGACCGTTGTAGCCTTCGAAATCTTCAATCATAAGGTCAGAGCCCAAGAATGAATCCGTTACTTGGCCTGTTGCCAATCTACGCACGCGGCGTTGGAAACCAAGGTACAACCAAGCATTATCACGTTTCAAATCGTTTTGTGAACGGTGAATAAGCAACTGAGTGTTTTTAACATCAAACGGCTCTGCAACGTTCAAGTAAATAGCGCGGAACAATTTACCGGGGTTTTTTTCAAACTCTGGTAATGGCGCATCGTTCACTCGATGAGCAAAGTTTAAGAAGTAAAAGTTGAACTTGATCGTACGTTCAATTTTCCCCGTGTTCATATTCTTATATTTCCAATAGAACGGAGAAATGGCAGCACCATCACCCCAGTTATAACCGTACTGGAAGTTCCACGCCATTTTTTCGCCAGCACGCGGATCATCTAAACTCGGCTCAATTGGGAATGGACGACCTGCTGTATAACCCTCAAGCTCTCCAACTTTAGCGCCTAGCTTGTGGTTTTTAGCACCTGCTTTAGTTGCATCGATATAGCCTTGGTTAAGCACAAAATCCATTGGCTCACCAACAGTAAGTTCTACCCAGCCATCTTTAATGTGCTTAATCATGCCGTCGTCTAACACGCTGGCATAAGTATCCACATTGCTTTTGTTAATCACTAAACCTGCTACTACGCCTTCAACTGTTGGAAAGCCTTTTGTATACGGTTTAAATGAATTATCAATATCTGCATCGGTTACCGCTGATGCGCTTGCAGCAAAGCTTAGTAAAGCCGCTCCAAGTAAACCTTTTGTAAATTTTTTCATGTTATAAATCTCCTTAAAACTTTTTTAATCTAGTTAGGAAAACAGCGGCACTCAAATGAGTGCCGCAATTGTTATCCTTAGAAGCGGTAACGTAATGTTACTTGAATTTCGTCTTCTTTTTGTGCCATACCTATTGGACCAGATTGGAATCGACCTAATGGTTCGAAACCACCTAAACCAATATCACCTGCATCTGCAGCAAAAGTTGGATCTGGAAACGGTGGAGATGGAAGCTGCACAGCGTTGTCATGCAATGGTGTAGCTGTAAAAGGCGAGAATGGGTTACATGCTCGGCAATCAGAAAACTTACGCGCACCATCACCAAACTTCAAGTTAGCCGCAACTTGTAAACGCCAACTATCACTAATCAACCAATCCACTGAAGGAGAGATTACATATGCGTTAGCACCCCAATCATACGCTTGAATAATTTGCGGACTGACTCGATCTTGGAACCACCAACCTTTTAGCAATAACGTAGAAATATAGTTATTTTCTCTATCAGGTATACCCACTTCTCCCAGCGGACCATTTTCGCGATCATGATCTAAAATATGCTGGCCAAATGTTTGGAATGAAGCCAAGAACGCCTTATTTTTATTAATTCCTCGAATAAAGAAATTATGATCGGCACCAATAACCCAACGAACAACCTCAGACTCTGAGAATAAACGTGGCTTTAGCGTATTAGCGAACTCTTCACCTTTAGTCCAAGCCACCTCAGCACGGAATGCTGTTTTTAGTGGATCAGCATAATAATCTAACGAGCCACCCACTAAAACCACCCTTGGGAAGTGAATGTCAAATGCAATAATGTAAGGGAATATTTGAGGCTCTGGCCCAAATGCATCTTCAGGTGGTAAGCCAGCAAGCCCGCCCCCTGTAAACGGGTTATCTGTTGCAAACCCGCCAGGCCCACCTGCCCCACGTAGTGAGGGTAATTGAGACCGAGTATAAAATGCATTTAATGAGAAGCCAATATCACTATAGACACCCTCAAATTTTACACCGAATTGTCCATTATCCAATGACCAATCTGGTAGATGCACATCACGTATACCTAAAACACCAGGGCCGAAATTAGTTGTCACATTACCACCGGCAAAGTTCGAAACTGTACAGCCATTATCCCAACAATTACTTAAACCCCTAAATAAAGAACCTGCATCTAAAATTTGGTATGGCGTACCAGATTGACCCAATTTATTTGGACGGAATTTATCAAAAATCCAAACAAACTGAACATTCATGTCATCCAAAATATCATTAGCACCAAACTGCCATTCAGCCGTTGCCATCCACAAAGGAATTCGGATATCTTCTAATTCGTCATAGATGTTTTGTCTTGAGTAATCAACAGGATTTAGGATATCCAATACACGGAATAAATCGGTACGACCCCAAACTTCTTGTTTTTTACCAATTTGAAGATTGAATGTTGTGCCGCTATCCATATCAATAGTCGCATTTATATACAACTCACGGATAAAATCCCAGCGGTCATTAAAATCTGAATATCGCAAGTCGTCTAGGTCATCATCCATATAACCACCCAAACAGCCTCGTGAATCTTTATCACAAGGACGAACGGGGACAGCAAATGTCACGCCACCGTCAGCATCATGCAGGTGTTCACCTAATACAATTAAACCATCATTGACTAGACCAGCTGGTGTAATAGTACCTAAAGGAATACCACCACCATTTGGAACCAAGTTTCCGGCGCCAAAATCAACTAAACTTTCTAAAAGTATAGAACCACCCGCATCATCACCAAACTCATTAGAGTTTAGGTCATACACACCATCATAGGTCGCACGAAATGTACCATTGATGCTGAACTCATCGAACGCACCAAGGCTACCCAATATTTTTGTACCTTCTAGTTGAAGTGTATTACGAAACTTAGTTAGACCTACGCTATCTCTAAAGTAAGTTGCATTTTCAATGAAGCCACTAAGCTCCAGTGAGTCGTCGCCTGTGTCGATTGACGCAACAGCTTGTTGCGACAATGACATGCCAATCAGCCCTGCAAATGCAAAAGCGGCTGCTAATGGCTTTAGATGCCATCTAGATTTGTTCATGTGTATCCCCTTTTAAAGATTATTTTTTTATTAAACAGGTCTAAATAACTCTAAATTAAACCTACCTTAATGTTGCATTTATACTACTCCGTACGAAAATTGCAACATAATCCGCACGCTTTTAAGCCTTTTAAGCCTTTTAAGCCTTTTAAATCAAGCTTCTAAATTCCTTAATGTTCAAGACAATATAATTATTTTTCCTGAATAAATTTCGGTTTAAAGGTCATTACCCATGCTGGCACTAAGAACATGGCTGCCAAGGCATTTAGCAATAACATAACAATTAATAACATCGCCGCATCTGCTTGGAAGCGCATGGTGGATAACAATACCCACATAATCACACCGGCGATTAACGAGAACGCGGTAAAGCCAATGGCTACTCCGGTGGTATTAATGGCTTTTTCAATAGCCGCTTCGAAGCTACCAAGTTTGGCGTACTGCTCTTTAATTTTATCCATTATATAGATAGAGTAATCCACACCAATGCCGATACCTGCGGCCAAAATTGGCACGGTATTCACATTAATCCCTAAGCCCACAATGCCCATATAGGCGTAGGTTAATGTGGTGGCAAAACCCATTGCTAACAACATGAGCCAACCGGCGTGAACAGACCAGTAAAATGCTGTTACAAATACAAGAATCAGCAAAAACACCAATGGAATAACAACCACATTGGTTTCATATGACGCTTCGTTTACCGCTGCGGTGACACCAATTAGACCGCCTGCTAATTTAAGCGAGAAGCCTTCTACTTGCGCCGCCGCACTGTTACTCCACTCTTTAACCATATGTATTGCGCGGCGAATGGTTTCACCTTTATGGTCTTTATAGTAGAAAACAATATTGGCATTTTGTTCATCTGGATCAATGAACTCAAGTAACGCACCAGGAATTGGACTAGACATCATATAGGCGAACATTAAACCACCTGATTCAAATTCATCTTTTGGATACACCAACCAACGCGGATCATCATTACGAATAATACGACTCGCTTGCGACAGCAAGTCTGGCAGCCCTTTGGTACCGCCCAGTTCAGGGTCTAACATCATATAATTTTGGAAATCAGCCAAGGCTTTAATAGCATCTGGTTGTTTTAAACCATGGGGTTTGTCCGAATGCGCGAGAATAAACATTTCTTCAGATCCTGGGAACGCGCTGTTAATGGCGTTAGCTGACACATTGTAATCATGGTCTGCATACAATAAAGGCGAGCCTGATTCTGATTCACCAATTTGTACTTTAGAACTTAAGTAAACCCCGCCAATAACCAAGCCTAACGAGACAAATAAGGTTGTTAATGCGCCCTTTCGTGTACAAGATATTTTTGATACCACAGGAAAAAGTTTTTCCAAAATCGGGTGCTCTGTTGATTTTTCGCCTTTTTGAGGGAGAATTTGCAACATGACGGGTAAGAAAATCAACACCGTAACAATCACACTGCCCGCCCAAAGCGAGGCATAAATCGCTAGTTTATCGTTAATAGGCACGGTACCCAATGAAATAAGCAGTAAGCCAATCGCATCAGAAATAACGCCTAAAGAACCCGGCCTAAACAAGCCTTCAAAAGTATTTCTTGCTGCTTGTTCTTTATTGCCAACTTCACCTAATTCAGAGTAGAACCTTTCTACAATTTGCACACCGTGCGACATGGCTCTGGCCGATACCAGAAATGGCACAACCAACATTAAAGGGTCTAAGTTGTAACCCAGTAAAGACAGCATACCCAAGCCCCACGTGGTGGTTAACGCAATACCGATAAGCGGTAACAACAAGCCATAGAGTTTTCTAAAGTAGGCTACCAGTAAAATCAGCAAAATCGCCAAGGTGTAACCGAAAATTTGAATCACTTCACTCACATACGACGTTACCCAACCTACTAACACAGGTTGACCACTGGCATAAATGGTTAAGCCATCTGCCTGTTCTTCATCACGCAGCTTGGTCAACGCATTAAACACTTCTTCGTAATCAAGGTCACCTTCGTTCAAAGTGCCTTTAATAAGTGCGGATTTTAAATCTGGTGAGACTAGTAAGCCGTATACACGAGGGTTTGCCACCACTTGATTTTGCATGGCTTGCAATTCTTCGTCCGAATAATGTTCTTTTAACGGGTCATAATAAGGCGCCGACTTCATGGTGCCGTATTCGTTTAACCAAACACGACGCGTATTCCTGTGCGTTAAGCTGTTGACCAAGTTATGGTTAACGGCGGGTAGCGCATCCACTTTATCGGTTAAGCGCTTAATTCTAGCCAATACGTCATTGGTAAAAATAGTGCCTTCATCTACCTTAATATCCACAATAACCGTATTTGCGCCGCCAAATGTTTCGGTGAGCGTGTTATGCGTTTGGATATACTCATGCCCTTGCGGCAACAAGTCGGCAAAGTTTGAGACCATTTTCACGGCTGGAATTTGCATGGCGAAGAATGCGGTAATCGCCAAAATAACACCTGCCGTTACCTTTGGAAACGCAAAGACTAAGCGATCAATTTTTTTAAGTTGATTTGTTATCGCACCCACAATTATTCCCCTTCCTTAATGTTGGCAATGGCCAGTTGACCTGAGCCATCATCAATCATCGCTTGCAGTGTTCCTGCTCCGCCGCCCAAAATTATTTTGTTGTTACCCAATGGTGCTATAGCACGTAGATAAAAACGCGTTGCAACGGCTGACGAACGTTTCCATGTAGCCACGCCGTCTACTACTGGCTGCCTTTCTAAAAACGTGCCAAATCCGCCCGTTGCATACATGCCTAATGAGCTTGCTGACAAACCATAAATAGGCGCATCGGTACCTGTGTCTTCTTTAGCCCACGTTGCGCCACCATCTGCTGTGTGAAAAATAACACCACTTGAACCGCCTACCCAGCCGTGTTGACTGTCAGCGAAATCAACCGCTAATGGGAAAAATTCATTGGGAATAAGTTCTTCTTTTGGTAGCCAATTTTCACCGCCATCTTCGGTACTGTAAACACTGCCAAACTCACCAACGGCTACGCCATTTTGTGCATCGAAAAATTTAATAAAGGTGAAAATTAAATCTTCATCAAAGGTGGTTTGCTGCCAGGTTTTACCTTGGTCGGTACTGTTTAATAAGGTACTGAATGTAGCCGCAACCCATAATCTATTATCCGGCCCACAACTGAGGTGTTGCGGCGCTTCTTCGGTATCTAGATTATTTGCTTGCCATGTTTTGCCGCTGTCGGTTGAGGTCCAAGCTTGCTTTTCTGCCGTTACAACCACTTGTGTTTTATCGGGGCATATAGCTGCGCTAAGAAATGCCGGCAAGCCCTCTGGCTGAGTACGTTGCCACGTTTTACCTGCGTCGTTAGAATTTAAAATAAAGCCTATGCCAGCAATCACCACATCATCACCTGAGGTTGCCGCCGTTTGAATACGGTCGGTTCGGTGAATCGGTTGTTTTTTAGATTGTTCAACACCGTCTAACACTAATGGCGCTTCACAAGCTATTAACATTAAACAAGTTAACGGTACTAACAATGCTCGAAATTTCATTTTCTCTCTCACTTTATCCAGTCATCTCTTTATTAAACACAGTCGAAATAAAAAAGCCCTATTGCTTTAGCCTCAACGACTTAAAAAAATAGGGCTTTAAACCATTAAACCATTAAACCATTAATAGTTTATGCCGTTGTACCCATCGACACTTTAATAATCTTATTAGGATTTTTAAATTGATCATCTAGGCTTTTCCATCGACGAACGGCAGATTCAATATTTTGCGTTCTCACGTGGCCATAACCTCTAATGAACTCTGGCACGCGCGCCATTTCCAATGCTGCTTCCTTATTGTCTTCATTTAGCCCATCAATAATTTGATTCAACACAGACTCATATTGACGCAACATTTCTTTGTCTTCCTTACGTTCTTGAGAATAACCAAATGGGTTGAGCGGGCTATTTCGCAGCCCTTTGAATTTGGATGCCATTTTTAATGCCGATAACATCCATCCACCAAATTCACGTTTCTTTAGGTGGCCTGTTATCGGATCGCGTTTTGAAATAAGTGGCGGCGCCATGTGGAATCTGATTTTGTAATCACCAGAAAATTTAGCTTCCACCTGCTTTTGCCATGTGCCATCGGTATATAAACGCGCCACTTCTAGTTCGTCTTTATAGGCCATCAATTTGTATAAGTAACGCGCTGCTGATTCAGTAATTTCATCTGAATCACCAGCCAGCTTAGCTTCAGCATCACGTACTTTATTAATAAGTGCCGCAAATTTATTGGCATAGGCTTTATTTTGATAATCAACCAAATCGTTTTCACGACGGGTAATTAATTCATCCGTAGTGGCTGACAATACTTCCCACTCAGGCGTTGTTGCACCTTGCTCGAGCAGTGCTTTAACCGCATCTGGATCATGCGCCATTAAGCGGCCTATTTTAAATACACGCTGGTTGTACGCTACGGCTACGCCATTTGCTGTAATCGCGTTTTCTAACGATTCGCGCTTTACGGGTAACCAACCTTTTTGGCAGGCAAAACCCAACAACATCATGTTCGCGCCAATAGTATTGCCGGTGAGTGTTTCTGATACTTCGGTTGAATCAAAGAAGCTGCAGTTGCCTTCGCCGGTAAAGCGTTCTAATGCTTGCTTCATATCGTCTACAGGAATACTGAAATCGCCATCGCGGGTAAATGCGCCCGTTACAATGCCGTGAGAGTTCACTACACCTTTTGTATACCCTTGGCGCAAACGTGACATACCTTCATCACTGGCACTGGTCACAATATCTGCACCAATTAACAAGTCTGCTTTGCCGATAGATAAACGCGTTGAATTAAGGTCTTCAATATTATTGGCTACTTTAAGGTGACAGTACACCGCGCCAAATTTTTGCGCCATGCCGGTTAAATCAAGCACTTGCGAAGCAAAGCCTTCTGCTTTCGCCGCTTCACCAATCATTGAAGAAATGGTCACCACGCCGGTACCACCAATACCGCAAACTAACGAACCAAACACGCCATCTAATGGCTTTGGTGTTGGCTCTGGTAGGGACGCAAATATTTCATCCGACAAATTCACTGCATTGCCTTTTGCTAATTCTCCACCTTCAATCGTAACAAAGCTGGGGCAGAAGCCTTTTACACAGCTAAAGTCTAAGTTACAGCCTGATTGGTCAATAACACGTTTGCGGCCCAGCTCTGTTTCTAATGGTTGTACAGACAAACAGTTTGATTGAACGCCACAATCGCCACAGCCTTCACATACACGCGAGTTGATGAAGGTGAGTTTTTTAGGTGTTTCTACAAGTTTACGTTTACGACGGCGACGTAATTCTGTTGCGCACGTTTGTTCATATATAAGGATAGTGACACCTTTTGTGTCCGCCAATTCCTTCATCACTTGTTGCAGGTCATCACGGTGGTACAAATTTGTACCTGGCGCAAACGCTGATTTATTCAGCTCGTCTGGATCTCTTGAAACCACGACCACACGGGCCGCACCTTCTGAATGCATTTGTTGGGTAATACCTTCTACCGTTAAGGGGCCATCAAATGGTTGCCCACCGGTCATCGCTACCGCATCGTTAAATAAGATTTTGTAGGTGATATTAATGTTTGATGCAATCGCTTGGCGAATGGCCGTAGAACCTGAATGATAGAACGTGCCATCACCCACGTTTACAAACGTATGGCGATTACCAAGGAAAGGAGACGCACCTGCCCATGTGGCACCTTCGCCGCCCATTTGCGTATACGTGGTGCCGTTTCTGTCCATTAAACCCACTAAGAAATGGCAACCGATCCCAATTAGTTGCTCGCTGGTACCGTCGGGTAATTTAGTAGACGAACTGTGCGGACAACCCGAGCAAAAATACGGTGTACGTTCCACGGTATTGCGCGGTACGCTGAGTTGCTTTTCTGTACTTTCTAGCACTTCAATCCATTTAGTCATGGAGTCGGTTGTTTTATAGGGCTTCAACCATTTAACCAAGGCTTTAGAAATAAGCGCTGGCGTTAACTCACCATTGGAGGGGAACTGTGTTTGCTGATCACGGCCTTTTTTGCCCATCACCAACGGACGAATATCCATTGGCATATCAAATAAGATGTCTTTAACTTGTGTTTCAAGGAACGGACGCGATTCTTCAATCACCAAAATTTCATCAACCGATTCTGCGAACTCGCGAACCAAGGTTTCTTCTAGCGGCCAAATAACGGCAATTTTAAATACCGCCAAGCCCAACTCATCACGCATTGCTTCATTAATGCCTAAATCTTCTAGCGCTTCTGTGGTGTCTAAATAACTTTTACCTGCGGTAATAATACCAACACGACGCTGTTTTGCATCTAGCGTCACTTTGTTTAATTTATTCGCCCGTGTAAAGGCTTTAACCGCTGGCAAACGTGCGTTAACCATGCGCTCATCTTGGTTAACTGAATTATCTGGCCAGCGTGTGTGCACACCACTTTCTGGCATAACAAAATCGCTAGGGTCTGGTAATACGGTTTGCGTACGCTTAGGATCAATGTCCACCATATACCAAGATTCGGCAATATCCGACACTGACTTAACCGCCATCCAAAGACCGGCATAACGTGACATTTGGTAAGCAATAAGACCAAAGTCGTAAATATCTTGCACTGATGAGCAATGCATAATGGGAATGCACAAACCTGATAACACGTATTCACTTTGTTGTTGAATACTGGATGAACGACTCATTGGGTCATCACCCACCGCCATCACAACACCGCCGTGCTTACTGGTTCCCCATAAGTTGGCATGGTGAAGCGCATCAGCCGCTTGGTCCACACCAGGGCCTTTGCCATACCAAAGGCCAAACGCACCTTCAAATTGCTGGCCTTCAAAGAAATCAATTTGCTGCGAACCCCAAATAGCTGTCGCCGCCATTGCCTCATTAACACCGGGGTTAAAATATATGTCGCGCTCATTTAACGCCCCTTCAACAGCTCTACAATCGGTATCGAAATTACCAAAAGGTGAGCCTCGGTAACCAGAAATAAACCCGCCTGTGTTCAGGCCGGCTTCGCGATCACGGCGTTGCTGTTCAAAAACAATCCTTAAATAAGCCTGATTACCTGATAAAAATACTGGGCCTTCTTCACGAATAAATTTGTACTCTTTAGAATTTGAATCTGACATTTTCTCTCACCTATTGACTGGCTTGTTTTAGTTTTGCAGGAATCGGCTTAACAACCGCTTCCCCTTGAACGAATTTATTGCCTTCTTTATCAAAGCACTCAGTGCTAAAAGTAACGGTATTGTTTTCTTTATTAATGGCAGTAACTTCCACCACGGCGCGGTATTCATTATCGAAAAAACCGGGACGCAAAAATTCAACACTTTGTTTTAACCACAAGGTTCCAAGCCCAGGTAAATCCATCCCCAATATGCCTGAAAATTGAATCACCGAAAACATGCCGTGCGTTACGCGTTGTTTGAATATACTCGCTGCCGCGTATTCTTCATCATGATGCGCTGGGTTCCAGTCACCTGACAGTTTGGAAAAATTAACCGCATCTTCATGACTGATGGTGTAAAGCTTTTCGGCCTTCATACCGATGCTTAAATCATCAATGCTCATGCAATTGCTTGGCTTTGGAATAGACATAGTTTCCCCTTTTTTATTATTTATCTTAATCTGCAACGCAAAATTAATTCCATATTCTTTGTACACCCTAACAAGACTAACGACAACGTTTCTTTTAAAGAAACGAAATTTGAACGCTTTTTCAATTAAATAAATGGAGTATTAAATTTACTCAAATGAGCAAGTTTCACTTGGTATTGAACTACTGGATAAATAGTGTATCCCACTACAAAAAGATTATTGAAAGCGGCATGCATTCTGCTACAGTAAACCGAATGCACGACAATAAAAAACACAAAAACAGGAGAATCACATGAAAACAGCTATCTATTACGGCCCTGAAGATATTCGTTGCGGCGAGAAAGATGACCCAAGCATTAGCGAACCACACCAAATTTTAGTGGAAGTTAACGCTACTTCAATTTGTGGTTCTGATTTGCATTTATACCGCGGTGCGATGGACCCAATTATGGAACGTGGCCATTCTCAAATTGGCCATGAGCTGATTGGGCGCGTTAGCGAAGTAGGTAGCGGTGTTGGCAAGTTTAAAGTGGGCGACCGCGTTTCAATGGCTTATTCATGCTCTTGCGGTGAATGTTACATGTGCGAAGTGGGCCAAACAGCACATTGCGAAACCACTCAAAAAGCCGTGTACGGTTTTGGCGTACCCTTTGGCGATTTAAATGGCACACACACAGAAGCAATGATTTTGCCGCACGCAGAAGGCCATGTTATTAAAGTGCCAGATGCCATTGATGACGCATCCGCTTTATCACTTTCATGCAGCTTACCTTCCGCGATTATTGCTAACAATCTAGCCAATATTCAGCCTGGTGAAAACGTTGCTATTATAGGTTGCGGCCCAACGGGCTTGTTGGCTATGGATATTGCTTTGGGTAAATCTGCAGGCCAAGTGGTTTGTATTGACCAACTAGATTACCGCCTTGCCGTTGCCGCTAAAAAAGGCGCGATAACCTTCAACTCTACAAAAGAAGGCTGGAAAGAAAAAGCACTGGCATTAACCAGCGGACGTGGTTTTGACAAAGTGATTGAAGTGGTCGGTTACCCAGAAACGCTGCAAATGTGTTTAGACATTATTCGCCCCGGCGGTACCATTGCAGCAATTGGCGTGTTTTGTGACCAAGAATTTAACTTGGTTCTAGCTGACGTATTTTTACGCGACATTAGCTTGCACATGAATGGTTTTGCCAATGTACAACCGTATATGTGGGAAGGTATTCGTTTAATGGAACGCGGCGTGATTAACCCCACTGAATATTTTTCTCATGAATTTAGTTTAGACAATATTGATAAAGCGTTTAAGACATTTTATGACAAGTCAGATAATGTATTGAAAACATTAATTAGACCTTAAATATTCTACTCTTTCCCCTTACAGTGGGAAGGAACTAAAATCGTAAACTCGCCTTCCTTCTACCCCTTCCCCCTGGCAGGGAGAAGGTTAGGATGGGGGTCGTAACTCGAATATATGCATGGCTTAATTTCTGGCATTTTACCCCCACCCTAGCCCTCCCCCTTAAAAGTGGGAGGGAATTAAAACCGTAAACTCGAATACTTTCTACTCCTTCTTGGGAGGTAACTACAACCAGCATTCAACACCCACAAAAAAGCCCACGACTCTATGGCGCGGGCTTTTTTATTTCTACAATTAATTCAGCTAATAAACTCTACGACTGCGGCTTAAATTTTGAATGATCAAAACCCTCATGCGATTCAATATTCGCAGGCACTAAACCAAAGGCAGTTTGTTTGCTTAAATTATATTGCTCCAATTCATCCTTTTTTAAATCCCATGCTCGATGCATTTTATAAAACGGAATTTCAGGCCAAAGGTGATGAATTAAGTGATAGTTTTGATACACCAATAATGGGTTCAAAAGCCATTCCCAGCCCATTCGCATGGTCGTTGCCATGTACTTATCTTCAGTCTGGCTGACGGTTGCTGGATAATGCGGCAATATAACGAACACAACTGCAATTAAAAATAGCGTGATGCGTGACGGAATAAACCACAACATAAACAATTCATACCCATAACCAAAATTCAGAGCCAATACGAATAAAAGAATTAGCGTTGAATAATACGTGACTAATTGTTTCCAATGCCTTTTCATGACTTTACCGCCATTTTTTAGGAAATAGTAAATATACCAACCATCAAAAAATGACCACCTAAAAGGTACTTGCCACCAAGGTGCTTCGTGCTCAAAGCGGTCCGGGTCTTTCGGGCCGTTGGTATAAATATGATGCTGATTATGCACCCAACGTAACGCTACCATTGGCGCATAAGGAAAGAGGAAAAACAAACCGATAGCACCTACCGTTTCATTGACTTTTTTATTACTAGACAAAGAGTGATGAGACGCATCATGAATAACACTAAATAGTCCGTACGTTAACAAACCATTGATAATGGCGCCCTGCCACATTGGCAACGAACCAGCTAAGGCGAAATACCAAACCGCGGCAATAGTTGACATTATCACTACAAACATAATAAATGTTGGCATCGCTAACGTCGGTGCCCGACGAAGTGATTCAAATTCTTCATCGGCTGCGGGGGTTGAATTTGCTTGAACAGTGCTCATGCTATCTCCTAATGTTTATATTTTTAGCTTTCTACGCGTACATTCAAACAAATTAAATGTTATTGATGAAGTGTCATTATTTGACAGGAAGGTGTCATTTAGTGACACTGGTGTCAAATAATCGTTATTTTTCTGGAGGTCAGCACATGTCTCAATTAAAAACTTTGCCAAACAGTTATGTCCAAATGGCTATTCGCGCCCTATCCAATCAAGGTGTGTCTGCTGAACAGATTTTGCATGGAACTGACCTAACTCTGGAGAATATGCAAGACAACGAATTCATTCCCTTAGAGCAGTTTGTTAAGGTTATTTTAAATACCAAAAATGCCACTCAAAACCCTGCCATTGGCCTATTACTAGGCTCTTTGCTTCACCCGTCCACCCATGGTTCTGTTGGCTGGGCGGCTATTAATAGCCCGACCTTATCTGATGCGATAGATATTTTTCAGCGCTATAGCCAAATACGCACACCGTTTATTTTTTACAACCCTATTACACGCGGCGAGCAATACATTATTCGGCTAACCCTAACTGAAAACCTCGATGATGCCCACATGGTGTTTGTTGAAGCCATGCTGATGTTGTTACAACATGTTATTGAGTTCATTTTAGGGCACCCGATGGGTGAGGCAGAGCTTCATATTAATAGCGCAACGCCTGATTATGCAGACAGCTATGCTGACTATTTCCACTGCCCTGTTTATTTTGATGCCGACTACCTTGAAATTCGTCTGCCACTCTCTTTAAAAGATACCCTTAATCCAAATGCAGACCCGCAGATGTTTCAGATGGCATTGGAACAATGTCGGGAAACCGCTCATCAACTATTGAGAAATATTAACGTGAGCACGGAAGTGCATGATTACCTTTCGACTCATTTAGGCGAAGCATTAACAATAGAGCAACTGGCTGAACTATTTAATATGTCGAGCAGGACGTTAATACGTAAATTAAAACAGCAAAACACGTCTTTTCAACGCATTAAGGATGAGGTGTATGCTTTTCAGGCCAGTTATTACCTTCGTTACAGTAATATTTCTGTTGATGCTTTATCGTTGGTGTTTGGTTACCGCGATGCTGCCAATTTTCGTCGTAGTTTTAAACGCTGGTTTGGTATTAGCCCGCAACAATACCGGCACAAAAAGCCCAAGCATTAATCAGGCATCACTCCTTATCATCTAGCTTCCCTAAGCGATAGGCCAGTTGTGGACGCGTCATTCCTAACGCTCTTGCGGCTTTTGACATATTGCCTTTAGAACGGTTAAGCGCCTCTTTTAAAATGGTTTCTTCCATTTCAAATAAGTTGTTTTGTGCCTCAAAAAACATATCTACAAACTGATTATAAATACCTTTTTTAACATCCTTTAATCCCCCGGTAGGGCTCACCGCAGCTTCTGGGGATTGTTCAATATTCATCATTGCAAATAAATGTTGAAGCTCTATCTTTTCCCCGTCTTCGCACAACAAAACCCCACGTTCAATGGAATTTTCTAATTCTCTAATATTACCTGGCCATGGCTGAATCTCCAGCTGCGCCATGGCGTGTTGTGTAATGCCTTTAATCTCTTTATGGTATTTCACTTTATATCGAGCGATAAAACTATCAACTAATAATCTAATATCACCTGGCCGTTCTCTCAGGGCAGGAATACTAATGGGGAACACATTGAGTCGATAAAACAAATCCCGTCTAAACTCGCCTTTTTCTACTCTTTCAAGCAAATTAGCATGTGTTGCCGCGACCACACGCACATCAACACTCACCACACTAGTGCCACCTACTCGTTCTAGTTCGCCTTCTTGTAATACACGCAATAATTTAGCTTGTGCGGAATAGGATAAATCGCCGATTTCATCTAAAAACAACGTACCGCCATTTGCTCTTTCAAAACGTCCTTCTCGTGATTGATGCGCACCGGTATACGCGCCTTTATCAACACCAAAAAGCTCTGCTTCTAATAAATCATCAGGAATCGCCGCACAATTTACAGCGATAAACGCCTGCTCTTCCCTATCACTTCTACGGTGTAATGAGCGCGCAAAAAGCTCTTTACCCACACCCGTTTCACCCAATAACAAAACAGTCACTGGCCCTTGTACCGCTTTGCCTAACAAGGCCAACGCTTCTTTAATGGCCGTTGATGTGCCTATAACTTTGCAATTCTTTTCTTCCACATCAATGAGTGAAGTTCGTAGCGTCACCACTTCATCTCGCAAATCAAGAATTTGATCGACAATGCTGTCTGATTCGTAATATTTTGTGAGCTCTTCTGGATTATCCCATTCAGCAACGGGCTTGCCTTCACTCACGCATGAATCGTGACCACACGCGCGACATTCATGCTCAGCAAACAAAATAGATTGGCCCGTGTATTCCGAACTGTAGCCACTGGCATAGCCAACTTCCATCCAACAGGCAGATTCTTTAGAGATGCCGAAGGCTTTTACATGTTCTTCACTTTCATAAGAACTACCCCACAGCAGTTTCATATGGAAATGCTTTTTCTTCAAATCCATTTCAAACTTAAGCGGCGTAACGCGCACAAAACCCTCTAACTGATGTAACTGTGGCCCTACAAAAAACTGTTCCTCATCGCTGGCGTCAGGGCGCAGCTGAATCGCTAATTTTGCATCTGCAACACCTGCGTGAAAACCGGTGCGCATAATAATACCTTTGGCACGCTCAATACCCACCGTTTCAATCAGCTCTTTACGCAAAGAACCCATCGCCTCACTGTGCATCAGCAACATGCGTTGCTCGCCTAACCAAACGTGTCCTGTTTCGAAAGAGAACCGAATACGTTGTTTTAAGTCATCGATTGAAGGTGTTATAAATTCAGCGTTGCTCATCATTCACGATTACATTAAGTGTTTGTTAACCCTAGCCTACACCTATAATTTAATCATTTCATAAAATTTTTAAATTTTCAGAAATGATTAAATTAGCTAAACCAATCATCTAGTTCAGTTCCGTTTAGTTCTTTAATCGCGTATTCATTAAAATCTTTGTACACATTCCAATCATGTATTTTTTGTGGGGCTGATTCTTTCGTTGCTTTATCCCTTAATTGTTGTTCATATTTTTCCAGCATTGCATCACTGTAGTCATTACATTGTTGAAGAAACTCAGTAATAATTTGTTTCTTATCAGCTAACGAAATTGTGCTTTCAATCATCTTCTTTTCTCTTTAAGTTGACGGAGTTTTTATTTAGCGATATGGTCAATTAAAATTCAATAATAAAGTTTGCATGAAGAAAAAAATCATCATCGCCATTACCGGTGCAACCGGCTCTATTTACGGTACTCGTTTACTTGAAATTCTGCAAACCATCGATGATGTTGAAAGCCACTTAATTCTTTCCAGCGCAGGCGCATTAACAGCGCAATATGAATTGGACATGGACAAACAATCCATCGCCTCGCTGGCTGATGTTGTGCATAGCCCAAAAGATATTGGCGCAACCTTGTCGAGTGGTTCTTTTATCACTCACGGCATGGTGATTGCGCCTTGCTCCATGAAAACACTGGGCTGCATTGCAAACGGCATTGCCGACAATTTGGTATCGCGAGCTGCCGATGTGATTTTAAAAGAGCGCCGCAAGCTGATTTTAATGGTACGAGAAACACCGTTAAACTTAGTGCACTTACGCAATATGACGACCCTGTCTGAAATGGGCGCGATTATCGCCCCTCCCGTACCGGCTTTTTATACGAAGCCGCAATCTATTGATGATATTGTTAACCACAGCGTTGGTCGAATTTTGGACACCTTAGATATTGCTGATACGGATCACGTCAAACGCTGGCAGGGAATAAAAAACAACTTATAGGACTAAAACACGTGCTAACTAGAAGAACTTTTATCAAATCAACACTGGTTGCCAATATGGCGCTGGTCGCTCCAGCATCACTGGCATTAACAGCCGTTAAAAATGAGCACAGCGAACAACCGCTATTAATTTTTGCTGACGAGAACTCTCCCAGCGCTAGTTTATTTTCTAAACAATTCAGCGAATCGCGCTTTAACGAATCACAATCCAATATCAATCTTGATATTGGATTGCACTTTGATACGTTTAACGCATTTTGCAAAGAAAAACCCAATGGCTGGGTGAGCGGCATTACACGTGATTCTGACTTTTTTGTTTTACAACAATTGGCTGTCAAACATGGCTATCACACGGCCTATTCCGCCACCCACACGGTGTCGAACAACACATTGGAACATCGAGTAACAAGCAGCACAAAAAAAGCACCTTTGCTTGCACAAGCCCTTGGTAATGCCGGTACAAAATGGCCTACATGGCTAGCAGACAACTTAGCCACTTTACAAAACACAACGGTAGCCAACAGCACCGCGAGCAGCCAAACCCAGTCTTTATCGCAAGCCGATGACAATCACGTTTTAGTCTCATGGCTTCTTATTCCAAGCAACTCAACCAAATCATAATATGAAAGATGAATAAACCTCTTCCACAAGGCATTAGTCTTGAACAATTTAACGGCGCTATCGCTGAGATTATAAAAATTATTGGTGATGAATTTGTTTTTACCGATGACATTAAAGAACTGCGAAGTTACCGCGACCCATATAACACCACAAGGGATGAGGATTTTGCACCGTCCGCTGCGGTTGCACCAAAAACGCTAGAGCAAATTCAAAAAATTCTTGCCGTTGTTAACCAATATAAAATTCCGGTTTGGACCATTTCTACTGGCAAAAACTTTGCTTACGGTGGCGCTGCACCGCGCAAACCTGGCTATATCGTGTTGGATTTAAAGCGCATGAACCGCATTATTGAGGTGAATGAAAAACACGGCTATGCCGTTGTTGAACCCGGCGTTAGCTATTACGATTTGTACAATTACATTCAAGAAAAAGGTTACAAACTTTGGATTGATTGCGCCGCGCCCGCTTGGGGCGGCATTGTTGGTAACACCTCCGACCACGGCGCGGGCTACACACCATATGGCGACCACCTACTGATGCAATGCGGCATGCAAGTGGTGCTAGCCGATGGCACCGTTGTTGAAACCGGTATGGCCGGTAGCGACAACAGTAAAACCGGTTCACTCTATAAATATGGCCAAGGCCCTTGGGTTGATGGCTTATTCACCCAATCTAACTTTGGCGTTATTACCCGCATGGGCATTTGGTTAATGCCAGAACCTCCGGGCTACACACCGTTCATGGTGACGCTACCTCATGAACAAGACCTTGAACTTGTTACCGATTTGGCTCAGCCTTTAAAGCTTAATATGGTCATCCCTAACGCCGCCACCACCGTGGACTTGTTATGGGAAGCCTCCATGTCACACACCAAGGCGCAGTACTACACCGGCAAAGGCCCGATGCCCGATAGCGCACGCAAAAAACTGGGTGCAGATTTAGGCTTAGGCGTTTGGAATTTTTACGCGGCGGTGTACGGCCCACCTCCAATTATGAAAAATAATATGGACTTGATCCGCGACACCTTTAGCAAAATTCCCGGTGCGCAATTTCATTACGATGACACGCGTAAAGGCAGCCCCGGTTGGGACTACCGCGTGGAACTGATGCGCGGCAAACCGAATATGACCGAGTTCAGCTTACTTAACTGGGTTGGTGGCGGCGGTCATATCAAC
>DUCS01000013.1 GCA_012959695.1 Cycloclasticus sp. | reverse complement strand
TCGTAGCCACAGGAAATGGCTTCTTGTAACGCCAAAATGGAATTCATGTAGTTTCCATTCGCTTTGGCTTTGCACATGACGCTATTGACGTGATTGCGTGTATAAGAAGACGTGCGAATGCGAATGCCTTTTTCAATGCCATCTTCACCCAGGTATTTACCCCATTCCCATGCAGCGACCATCACGTGAACTTTTAGGCTATCTGCGCGAATACCCATGCCTTCTGAGCCGTAAAAACACATCGGGCGAAGGTAAGCGGATTTCAGCTTATTTCGAGAAACGGCTTCACGCTGAACTTGGTTCAGCGTGTCTTTATCAAACGGAATTTTCATATTCAAAATATGTGCCGACCTAAATAAACGATCGGTATGGTCCTGAAGCCTGAAAATAGCCGGACCGTCAGATGTTTCATACGCGCGCGTGCCTTCAAAAACGCCCATGCCATAATGCAAGGTATGTGTTAAAACGTGGACTTTAGCTTCACGCCAATCCACCCACTCACCATCCAACCAAATGACGCCATCTCTGTCATCCATTCCCATATTTAATTCCCCAGTTTTTCAGTTATCCCCAACGATTATTTCGTCGCTGGGCTATTTAAAATAATATCATTCCATATATTGCTCACGCATTGAATATGGTCGTCCAGCAAATTTGACTCAATCATCATTAAACCTTCAGCTAATGACGCATGATGAGAGGCTTGCCGATACGCTTGATAAGCGCTTTGCAATGCTTGTTGCTGGGCATTGGTGATAAAACCGATGGTTTGCAGGGCAAGCAGTAATCGAATGTTGTCCGTATGGGCCAACAATACTTTGTGCTGACTGGCATTTGCCAGAACCCCGAATTGTACAATAAACTCAATATCGACAATACCACCAACACCATGTTTTAAGTCAAAACACCCTGCCTTTGTTTTTAATAACGACGTACGCATTTTATGTCGCATGTCTAATACATCATCTTTAAGCACAGCCACATCCCTTGGTTTTGCTAATACTGCCTCACGAATAGCTGAAAACTTAGCCTCCAATTCACCGCAACCCGCCACAAAACGTGCACGAATAAGTGCCTGATGCTCCCATGTCCATGCTTTATTTTCTTGATAGTTTCTAAACGACGACTCACTGGTAACTAATAAACCTGAATTTCCGTTGGGTCGTAAACGTAAATCCATCTCATATAATTTACCCAAGTAGGTTCTAGTCGTCATAAAGGTGATTACTTTACGCCCCAGCCGCATATAAAATTCACTCAAGGGAATCGCTTTATCGCCCGTTGTTAGCTCTTCTATGTCGGCATCGTTATGCAAGAAGATAACATCTAAATCAGAACTAAAGCCCAGCTCAATACCGCCCATCTTGCCAAAGCCTATCACCGAAAAGCCACTGACCACATTGCTGTTTGCATTAACCGGCGTACCGTATTGCAAACATGCCGCCTGCCAACACAACGTAAGCACTTTTTCGACGATCACTTCCGCTATCGCCGTTAATTTATCGCTCACGACCATCAGCGGAATAACGTCCGTTAAATCCGCCGCGGCAACACGCAACACATTAACCTGCTTAAATAAGCGCAGCGCATCCATTTGCCCCTCAATATCATCACCGCCCACACCAGCTAACATCGTGTTTAATTCCACTGCCAAGTCTTCTTTTGAGGGAGGGTTATATAAGCTTGCCGGATCAATCAGCTCATCCAATAGAATAGGCGTTTGAGTCACCTGCGTAATAATCCAAGGGCTTAATTTTGCCAGCCGAATCAATTGATTAAACACCGATTTATTTTCAACTAATAACACCAAATACACACTACGATTACAAATTTTCTCCAGCATCTTTAAAAAAGTCGACAGCGTACGCTCATGCTGGCCGCCCAACAACATCGCATCAATTAACAGCGGCATTAAGCGCATAAAATACTGCCTGCCTTTTTCCTGCAACTGCCGCACAGGGTAGCTGTGGCAAAATTGAATAATATCTTGCGACACCGCGTTGCTTGCCGCGATATTTTTAGATTCAAGCAATTGCGTTAGCACCGTTTCGTCAATACTCAACCAATCAATAGCATTGCTTGTCTGGTCTGTGGGCGAAAAATCAACCAACACCTCAAAGTACGCATGCACTCGCGCCATCACTTGATGCGTTTTATCCAGCAGTTCAGCCCAATCACGTGTGTTCATTGCCAATACTAAGCGCGCCTGATCTCGCTCATTTGTGGGCAATTCATGCGTTTGCTTGTCATCAATTTCTTGAAGGTGGTTTTCCAACCGCCGCAAATAATTGTAATCAGCCGTTAATTCGTTTGCGGCATTGGTCGAAATATGTCCCTTGTCCGCCAGCAACGCCAACACGTCTAAAATGCCGCGCACTTGTAACGTGGTATCGCGCCCACCGCGTATTAACTGATACGCCTGACCGATAAATTCAATCTCTCGAATGCCGCCCGGGCCAAGCTTTACGTTATGCTCTACGCCTTTTCTTTGAAGCTCGGCCTCAATCTGACGCTTCATCACACGGATGGAATCAAACACGCCGTAATCCAAGTAGCGCCTAAAGACGAACGCACGAATCATCGACGCCAAGCTGGCTTTATCATCTGGGCTACCTGTAATCAAACGTGCTTTCACCATCGCATAGCGCTCCCATTCACGCGCATGGCTTTGGTAATAGAGCTCCATCGCATCGCTGTTTAAAACCAGCGCGCCGCTATCGCCAAATGGCCGCAAACGCGTATCCACACGAAACACAAAACCATCGGCTGTTTGTTTATCCAGCAGCTTTACAACTTGCCGACACACGCGAGTAAAAAACTCCTCGTTACTAATGGAACGCGAACCATCCGTTTCACCCGTGCTGGGGTAACAAAAAATAAGATCAATATCGGATGAGAAATTTAGCTCGTGGGCACCCAGCTTACCCATGCCAATCACCATGAGTTTTTGCTCACGACCCACCTCATCACGGGGTGTGCCGAATCGCTGACATATCACTTGATACGCCCAATCAACCGCGCAATTAATCAAGCCATCTGCTAGCGTCGACAACTGTTTTAAAGTGGTATCTACGTCTACACCAGCTAGATCTTGACAGGCAATACGTAACATCGATTGATTACGGTATAAGCGCAAAACACGCATAACGGTGGCTTCATCTGTCAGCGAACTAATATCTAACGTCAGACTATTGCTGCCCCCAGATAAACCTTTATCATCAAATACCTCAGCAACAAGCGTTGGGAAACGAAGCAATTGCTTTTGGATAAATAAACTACACGCTAATGCACGGCAAAAGGCCTGTTGCTGACTTTTAGAAAAGGAAGGTTCGCCTATACCCGAAGCACTAGATAAGGCAATAACAACATCCATTACCTCGTCCTGCAACAAAGTAGGGATAGACTGTATCGCTTTATCTGTTATTAGTATCTTCACAGCACTATATTAGTGCCATCAGCCAACTGCTTACAAGCCGTTATTGCTACAAATTAAAGGCGAACTTTTTTCAACCGTAACGCATTGCCAATAACCGATACCGAGCTTAAACTCATCGCTGCCGCCGCTAACATGGGTGACAGTAACAATCCAAAGAACGGGTACAACACACCCGCCGCTATCGGCACGCCTAAACTGTTATAAAGAAAGGCAAACACAAGGTTCTGGCGAATGTTTTTCATCGTCGCTTTACTGAGTTTTTGAGCGCGCACAATGCCGCGTAAATCACCCTTTACTAAAATCACGCCGGTGCTTTCAATCGCAATATCCGAACCATTACCCATGGCAATACCTACATTCGCTTGCGCTAAGGCCGGCGCATCATTGACGCCATCACCTGCCATCGCAACGATATGGCCTTGCGCTTGTAATGCTTTCACTACATTTGCTTTTTCAGCAGGCAATACGCCCGCTCTATAGTCATCAATGTGGAGCTTTTTCGCCACTTGTTCAGCAGCGCCTTGTTGATCGCCCGTTAACATCACCACCTTGATGCCACTGTCGTGTAATTGCTGAATTGCCTCAGCCGTTGAGTTTTTAATCTCATCTTTTAGATAAAGAACGCCGGTTGCTTTGCCATCTATCGCCATAAATAAGGCCGTTTCAGCGTTAGACTCACGTGCTTGTTGCAAGGCTAGCAAGCCACTAATATCAATGGATTTATCTTCCAAAAACAGGGCGTTACCTAACAAGATATGCTGCCCATTGACGACACCAAATACGCCTTTTCCAGGTGTTGAATCAAAGTCAATCACATCATGTAACACATGCTCTTGTGCCGCACGAACAACCGCCTCAGCCAATGGGTGTTCACTAACCTTCTCTAGGCTAGCCGCTAGAATAAGCGCTTGATTTTCATCAATACCATCCAACGTCTCAAAGGCGACGACACTTGGCTTGCCTTCCGTGAGCGTGCCTGTTTTGTCCACCACCAAGGTGTCTACTTTTTCCAGTGTTTCTAGCATCTCCGCATCTTTAATCAGCACGCCCATGCTCGCTCCGCGCCCCATTCCCACCATAATGGACATAGGGGTAGCTAAACCTAACACGCATGGGCACGCGATTATTAATACCGCCACCGCATTCACGACACCTAACGCCAGCGCATGTTCCGCTGCCAATGTGTACCAAGCAATAAACGTGATGACAGATACACTCACCACAATAGGCACAAACCAAGATGCCACAACATCTGCCACGCGCTGAATAGGCGCACGACTGCGTTGCGCATTGCTCACCATTTGGATGATTTGCGATAACAACGTTTCACCACCCACCCGTTGTGCGGTTAACGTAAAGCTGCCCGTGCCATTCACTGTACCGCCTACAACGGCGTCACCTACCATTTTTTCAGACGGTATGGGCTCGCCCGTCACCATTGATTCGTCAATGGAGCTATTGCCGTCTAACACCACTCCATCCACGGGCACTTTCTCACCGGGGCGCACACGTAGCACATCGCCTACTTGTACATCCTCCAACGGCACGTCCTCTTCCACGCCCTCCGCATTCACCCGTTTTGCAGTACTGGGCGATAAGCCCAACAATAAATGGATGGCCTTGTTGGTTTGGCCGCGCGCTTTTAGCTCTAACACCTGCCCCAGTAACACCAAGGTAATAATCACTGCCGCTGCTTCAAAATACACAGCCACGGCACCGTGCTCACTCAACATCGACTGAGGGAATATTGACGGCACAAGAACCGCCACCAAGCTATACAACCAGGCCACTGACACGCCCAAGCCAATCAGCGTAAACATATTTAAATTCCAGCTTTTAACTGATTGCACCGCACGTTCAAAAAATGGCCAACCTGCCCAAAGCACAACCGGCGCAGCTAACAATAACTGCACCCATTGCAAAGTTTTCGCAGACACTAATTGCAATATGGAACTGCCTACAACCATCTCGGACATGGCAATAATAAACAACGGCACAGTAAATATTAAACTAATGTTAAACCGGCGTGACATGTCATCCAATTCAGAATTACCTTCCTCCAATACCACTGTTCTCGACTCAAGCGCCATTCCACAAATAGGGCAAGAACCGGGCTTATCTTCAACCACGTCAGGGTGCATTGGGCAAATATAATCGGTATGCGTTTCGGGCGGCACAAAGGTTTCAGGCTCTAACGCCATGCCACATTTCGAACAAATATCAGGGCCGTCGCTTTCAATGCCCGGGCACATAGGGCAGATATATTTAGCGCCTGCTATGGCAATGGGTTCAGGGCGCGGCTCGTCGGACAAATATAATTCAGGATCTTTAGTGAATTTCGTTAAGCAACCTTCACAACAAAAACCAAACCATTGCCCGTTATATTCTGTATGGTGCTTAGCATCTTTATTCACGCTCATCCCACACACAGGATCAGTCAGCTTTTCAGCCTCTTGCGGATGGATTGAATGACAACAACTTTGATCTTTACTCACGTAAGGTTTCCTATTTAAGATTTCTACTTTAAGTATAATTAGTCTAATAACATTAAAGAAAGTTTCATTTCGAGACATTTTATTTTAAGTAAGAGATAACTCATGCCATTACCCGATAGTACTGCCAGAAAACACCTTCATACTCGCCAAATTACCTGCGATGGTTACCAACGTGATGACGGCTTATGGGAAGTGGATGCACGACTAACGGACATTAAAACTTACCACGTTGATAACACTTACCGAGATGGTATTGAGGCGGGTGAACCCATACATGATATGAAAATTCGCATCACGATTGATGAGCAATTTATCGTACGTGACTGCATATCAGTTACGGACAAGTCCCCTTTTGCTTGTTGCCCAGACATTAACCCAATTTTCAGAAAGTTAATCGGCCAAAAAATTGCTGCTGGTTGGACGATGCGCGTAAAGAAATTAGTCGGTGGATTACAAGGTTGTACGCATTTAACCGATTTGCTTGGCCCCGCCACGACAACTCTTTTTCAGACCATGTCCAGCATGAGTAAAAAGCAGCAATCAAATGTTCAGCCCAAGCCATTTTTTCTTAATGGCTGCCATGCTTGGGACACGAACGGCGAACAAGTTAAGCAGTTTTATCCTACTTTTTACACGGGTAACGATAAAACTAATAAAGAATAGTCTTATTCGCCCTTTGGCTTGTACACCGGTAATTTCATCTTAAAGAAATCACCTAATTCGCAGTAATCGTGACCACCCAATCGACCAATAAGGTTAAGGCCTTCCATGTCCACATAGCGCCCATCGAACAGACCATCTTTAATGTGGCAATATACTACTTCTGCTAGTACTAAACCGCACTCTTTCTGGCTGCCTTCATTAACGGGCACGACTTGAATCAATTTACATTCAAGGCTAACGGGAGATTCTGCAACACGCGGTGCTTTTACTATTTCTGAAGGTGCCGTCGTAAAACCAGCCAACTCAAACTCATTCACATCTGCGGGGTATTCAGCAGCAGTTTGATTCATTGCCTCCGCCATATCCCGATTTACCAAATTAATGACAAACTCACCAGTCTCTTCAATATTAACTAAACTGTCTTTTGGTTTCTTGCCTGCAAAACGGGCAATCGCCACACTCACCGTTGGTGGATCGTAGCAAACGCCATTAAAGAATGAGAACGGTGCTAAATTTAGCCCACCCTCTTTGGATTGTGATGATATAAACGCAATCGGGCGAGGAATAACCACCGCCTTTAAAACGTTAAAGAATTTATCTTGTGTTTTAGGATCTATTTTCATTGTCTGTATATCTCTTTACTCTGTTTCCATCATTATAAAGCAGGACCACCTCTGGCTATCCAATCTTGTAGATCCCAATATTCACGCCAAGCACAAATTTTGCCATTATCATCAAACTCAAATATACCTAGAACAGGTAAAGCATCAATTGTAGAGCCATCTTTCATCCCAAAGGTGTCAACCCGCTCCGTTACTACCCGATGTTCGTCTGCCACAAGGTTTAATATTTTAAATTCACACGAATCAGTTAATTCAAAAAAGCCACCAATAAAGCCAGCTATTTCCTGTTGACCTTTTAATGGCGCTATTGGCATATTGTGATACACAGCATCCTCACTCATAAATGACATAATTTTATTTGTATCTAGCTGCTCCCATGCCGAACAAAATTCTCTAACAGTGTCTTTTTGTGTTTGTATTGTCATTTTTAATTCCTTTTATTTAAATTACTATCAATTGTTTTTATCACCCGATACGCGCCTAAAAATGTAGGTATCGCAATGTTATATTTTTTAGCTTCGTGAACCAACGGCATGAACAACGTATCCGCCTCTGTTTCTTTGCCATTCACTAAATCTTCGTGCATAGATGTTCTAACGCCCGGTGTTTTTGGCTTCATCGTTACACCCATCTTTATACAAGCTTGTACCGCTGTTTCAAATGATGATTCATCAATCATTTTTAAAAATGAAAACGGCGCGTAATAATCTTGCGGCTCATAGCCCATTGCTTTGTATACATTAATCAGCTCTTGAGCAATCGTTACATAGTGCTCGGCACCTTCTTTTATGGAAATACCATCCCAATAATCTAACGCAGGAATAGAGCCTAATGTGCTCGCAGACCATGAAGAAGCCCCCGATACTTGCACCACCTTTTCCCATAGAACATTATCAATGTCTTCTACCGATTTTGCATTTAAATTTGCATTCGTAAACGCCTGCGCCAACATCTCTATTCTTGGCGTGCTACCGCCGCCTAGCTCACCAAAATAAGCGGTTGTTGGTGCGGTTACGTGGTTATTGACCCTACCCGGCTCAATCAACGTTGCGCCTTCAATAATCGACCCACCTATCACACGCTCTTTACCAAACGCATCAATCAATAGCGACTCTTTCCCCACGCCATTTTGCATCGTTAACGCACATTTAATTTGTTTGGATATCGCTGATGCGTCACTGATAGCACCCGCTGCATCCTTGGCTTTAGTCAATAAAATGTAATAATCAATATCCCCAACAACCTGATCCGGCGTTGTCACTGCCGTTAGATTATCCTTAATAACCATATCGCCTAGTCGACCAAAAATATTCAACCCGTGTTTATTAACGGCATCAGCATGCGCTTTACGACTAATCAGCGTTACTTTATGGCCCGAATTCGCAAGATAACCACCAATCACAGACCCTAAACCACCTGCGCCGTGTATGCATATATGTAATGTTGAGTTCATTCTTTATCCTAAATGTACGCCTGCCTTAATTATGCAGAATCTTCAGCAAACTTAACAAGCAGCCACATGTTTGTAAAGCACACTGCTTTAATGAATAATATTTAATAACCTTGATATGACAGTGAATAGAACCAATACATGGCTCTGTGTTTGTTAGCCCCAACTCTGTCGCAAAATTTAAGTGACCGAAACAAAGCCTATCACCAGCATTTAAATTCTTAGCTAACTCGCCGACAGAAAATGCGCCTAACGCCGATTCAAATAAATTATTTATTGATAGTTTAGAGATACCAGTTGAAGAGCGTATAAGTGAAGAAGGCCGCAGTTTTGAATACATTCTCCATGGCATGAGCCTAGAACGCATTGCTTTTAACCGCCCAACCGGTCGAAACCAGAGCACTCAACACCCTCTTGCCGTCTGTTGGACCGAGCTTGAAGCCGCTTAGTTAACGTTAATGTCTGCTGCTTCACAATATGACAATGACCTCGCTTGCGGCGCAGCTACTAATGCCTCCAAATACCTTGCAGCTGAAGCTGACTTCCACGCCTGCGAAACTGCTGTTATGACTCATAGTGGCTTTAGTTATGTAAAAAAACATCATGTTGCGTTATATACGCAAATCGCTGATACCACGAATTCCACCTGCTCACCCACAATTAGCCTTATGTTATATTGTAAAAAAAGTACTGCGCTTGCCCGCACCATATTAAATAGCTGATCAAGCAAGCCCCCTCTAATACAACTCAATATTTAGGAGTTTTTTATGTCGCGAATGAAACCACTGTCCATTGATGATTGCCAAGACGAAGAGTTAAAGAAAGAATTTGCCCACTTTATGAACACGCTTGGCTTTGTACCCAATAGTTTATTAACCATGCAACGTGTTCCCGCTATTGCCAAGTCGGTTATTCAAATGAATAAGGCTGTGTTTTCTCCCAATGGACAAGTTGATCTGGGATTTAAACGCCTTGTTGCTCATATCGCTAGTCAAGCGGCCGGTTGCCAATATTGCAAAGCACATACCTCAGTTAGCGCTACGCGCTTTGGTATTAGCGAGGAGAAAATGAGGGATGTATACACCTATAACCAAAGCCCATTATTTAGTAAGAAAGAGCGTATCGCGCTTGATTATGCATTAGCAGCAGCCGTTCCCAATGACGTTACCGACGAGCTATACGGCCACCTCTGTGAACATTGGAATGAGGAAGAAATTGTTGAGCTATTAGGCGTCATTGGCATGTTCGGCTTTTTTAACCGCTGGAACGACTCTATGGCAACACCTCTTGAAGAAGAGCCTTTAGCCGCTGCCGAACACCTTATTGCCGATAAAGGTTGGAGTGTTGGCAAGCACCGCTAATATTGCATCAGTCACTTTATCAGCTATTACCGATTGGTTAACACCAAATGGACAAGTACAATTTGCTCGCTTCGGCTTTATATTCACAACTTAACTAAAAGGATTAACACGAATGAAACTATATTACTCACCTGGATCTTGTTCTTTATCTCCACACATTGCTATTTGCGAAACTGGCTTAAACGTTGAACTCGTTAAAGTAGACCTGGCATCTCACACGCTTGAAAATGGCGACAATTACCTAGACATTAATCCGTGTGGTTACGTACCTGCACTGGAACTTGATAACGGTGAATTTTTGTTTGAAGGCCCCGCTATTGTTCAATACTTTACTGGCCTAGCTCCTGAAAAGAACCTAGCGCCTGCTGCTGATACGTTTGAACGTGCAAAGCTACAACAGTGGTTAAACTTCTTATCAACAGAGCTACACAAAGGTGTTGCACCGTTGTTTAACCCAGCGATGCCTGATGAAGCTAAAGCTATTCTTGTAGCAGGTTATAGCAACCGTTTAGGGCAATTAGCAGATGCCTTAGGCGATAAAAATTACCTATTAGGCGAACAATATTCAGTTGCGGATATTTACTTGTTCGTTATCTTAAGCTGGCACCCATACTTCGACTTTGATGCATCAGCATGGCCTACGCTGAAAGCATTTCAAGAACGTGTTGGCGCACGCGCAGCTGTACAACAAGCCTTAAAAGAAGAAGGTTTAGCGTAAGTTAAACACATAACTCGAGGTTCTATTGAAGCACCTCGAAGGTTTTTAGCACTCCCTACTTAGCATAACCACAGAGGTACAATGGAAACTAAACTAATTATTAACAATGAAGCTGTAGACGCATCAAATGGCGCTACCTTTCAACGACTTAACCCAGTCACCAATAAAACAGTCACTCAAGGTGCTGCCGCGACCGTAGATGATGCTAATAAGGCCGTCGGTTCAGCCGCTATAGCATTCAAAACATGGTCTGAAACAGGGCCAACAGAACGTCGCCTTTTACTATTAAAGGCAGCCGATATTTTAGAAAGTAAATCAGGCGAGTTTATTCAAGTGATGGCTGCTGAAGTTGGTTCTTCGGCGCTTTGGTCTGGCTTTAACGTCATGGCGGCAGCCGGTTTATTCCGTGAAGCAGCCAGCATGACTACTCAAATTCAGGGTGAAACTATCCCCACTGATAAGCCGGACACTTTATCGATGACCTTTCGCCAACCCGTTGGTGTTATTTTCAGCATGGCCCCGTGGAACGGCCCTATTGTATTGGCGGCACGCGCCATTGCTTACCCAATAGCGTGTGGTAACACCGTTGTTTTCCGCGCGTCGGAAGTCAGCCCTAAAACACATATGTTAGTGGCCGATTCATTAATTGAGGCAGGCTTGCCAGCAGGTGTTCTTAATGTAATAACTCACGCCTCTGAAGATGCACCGCAGATTACCGAAGCTCTGATTGCACACCCAGCAATACGACGTATTAACTTTACCGGCTCTACACGTGTTGGCCGCATCATTGCCCAACAAGCTGGCAAACATTTAAAGCGTTGCTTGCTAGAACTCGGCGGCAAATCACCTCTGGTTATTTTGGATGACGCAAACATTGATGAAGCCGTTAGAGCAGCAGTATTTGGTTGCTTCCTTTACCAAGGGCAAATTTGCATGACGACTGGCCGAATTGTTATTGACGAAAAAGTAGCCGATGAATTTATTGAAAAATTCTCAGTAGCCGCGCAACAATTAACGTCTGGCAACCCAGTTGAAGAAGAACACGCACAATGTATTATTGGCCCGTTGGTTGATTCAAGCTCTGGCGCACGACTTAATGAAATCGTTAAAGATGCGGTTAGTAAAGGGGCTACCTTAGTTAATGGCGGCGAAGCAGATGGGTCATCAATGCCAGCAACCATTCTTGATCACGTTGATAGCAGCATGAGAACCTATGAGGAAGAATCTTTCGGACCTCTTATTTCCATTATCCGCGTTAAAAACGATGAAGAAGCCTTGTTTGTTGCCAACGACACAGAGTATGGATTAGCGGGCGCTGTGTTTAGTCGCAACTTCCCTAGAGCCATGAAAATGGCAAAACATATTGAATCGGGTATTTGCCATATCAATAGCGCCACGGTTAATGCGGAAGCTCAAGCACCTTACGGTGGTACAAAAGCCACGGGGTATGGCCGCTTCGATGGTCGCGCCATGATTGATGAATTTACTGAATTACGCTGGATAACCGTTGCGCCAGACCACGTTCATTATCCATTCTAGCGCGTCACTTAAAACGTACGCTTTAACGCTCATAGCCGAGATGCTTTTATTAGTATCTCGGTTATTTTTTTATGTGCCTTTACGACAAACCCAATACTGCCACCGCCAATGAAACAAACATTAAAACGCCACCAAAAGAACGGTTTATTAACTGTTGTTTTGACAGCCGCTCAATATGGCTAAACCCAAATCGAGCCATAAGATAAACCACGCCCACCGCGATAAGCCCACGCGATGATTGTACGATGTTAATCACCGTAACTTGCTGTGCTTGTTTAAAGGCAACCATCAAAATAATGATGCCAACCAATTGCACGACAGCGTAAATAAACAACGTTTTTCCAAACGGCTTAGACACCTGCCAATCTCGTTTAAAAATAATCGGCGATAGTGGCATTAACAGAACCGTTGGCACAATAAACACGAACACTGCCAAGTCCAATCCGCCCATACCTTTATTTAATAACAAAACAACGGCAATATCTGCAAAAGCAAACAACATGCACGTGAGCAATACAAAGCCCAATGCTTTGGGTGAACCGTGTAGTTTTCCATCATTCAGAAAAAACAAACTGGCAAAAGCACCCGCTGCACCGAGGTAAACAATCGGGCTGTACGTTTCATTAAGAAACAACACCGACAACCCTGCCACTGCGAACATTTTGCACCCTAACATCGGTACAACGAATGATGCATCACCGTGGCGCAAGGCGTTTAAATAGGAGGTTTGCGCGATTAAAATAAAACCACACATCAAGACGATTAACTCGATATTCGCCCACAATTGATTCAAATCTACCCAGGGCAGTAAACAAAAGGCAACTAAGCCAACGGCGTACTGGCTGTAGAAAGCCAACTTAACGCGGTTATCAGAGTGCGCTAAAAACTGCTTGGTATAGGTAAAACTAAAGGCGTGTAACACCGAGGCTACAAGCGTTAGCCAAATATATGAAGGGATGCTCGACATCAATAAAAACTTCCTAAGGACGACTTACCTTAGATTAAGGCAATGGGTTATGGCAATAAATGAAGTGCGCAGGTAAGAGTTAAAACGCCTTAAGCAACCCACCGGCGGCTTGCTTAAGCAACATAGTGTCTGCGGCTATCAGAAAGAAACTGGCACCCATTTTTTGATACGCTTTAACTTGTTCTGAATCACCACAATACACACCCACCGGTTTGCCAGCAGCATGAATGCGTTTTATAGCGTTTTCTACAATTTGGTGAACTTCAGGATGAGCCGGTTGACCTATATGCCCCATCGCAGCAGCTAAATCAGCTGGCCCAATAAAAATGGCATCTACACCATCCGTATTGGTTATAGCATCCAATTCTGCAATGCCCTCTGGGCTTTCTAATTGCAGAATCAAGCAAATATTTTCATCTGCTTTTTCTAGATAATTTTGTATTGAGCCCCAACGTGTTGCGCGAGTTAAGCCGCCGCCCATACCACGAACGCCTTTTGGTGGGTATTGAACCGCTTGAACCAGTTGCTGTGCTTGCTCAGCCGATTCAACCATTGGTATTAACAATGTTTGGCCGCCCACATCGAGTACGCGCTTAATATCGGCAACATTATGATCTTGCATCCTCACAACCGCATTAACCGGATAAGCTGCCAAGGCTTGTAACTGCCCCATCACGCTTTTTATATCGTTAGGCCCATGCTCACCGTCTATTAACAACCAATCAAAGCCTGTTGTCGCCATTAGTTCTGCTGACACAGGGTCAGCTAATGCCATGAAGGCACCTAATTGACGATCACCAGCTTGCGCTGCTTTCTTAAAATGATTAACGCTCATTGCTAATGCCATCTATTAATACCTATTACTGCTAGTTAAACGAAACGGAAGCCAATACTCCCTAATGGACCAAAATCTGCGTGGAATGTATCACCCCGCTCAACAGACAACAAACGCGTAAACGAACCGCCTAAAATAACTTGCCCTGGTTCCAGCGCAATACCGTGCGGTGCAAACCGTTTCATCAGCCACACAATACCATTACCCGGGTGATTCAACACGCCTGCTGATACACCTGTTTCTTCAATCAAGCCATTACGCGACACAATAGCACCAATCCAACGTAGATCTACATCCGTTGGTTTAACTGGCAAGCCACCTGTAATAAGGCCAGCACAGGCCGCGTTATCCGCAATCGTATCAAATACTTTACGGCGCTTACCTGTTTCAGGATCCACCCGAATAACCCGCGAATCAACAATTTCTATCGCTGGACACACATAATCTGTTGCTGCAAGAACATCAGTTAAGGTGATATTCTCACCTTCTAAGCGCTTACCCAAAACAAAAGCAATTTCAACTTCCACCAAGGGCGCAATAAAGCGATCAAATGGGATTTCAGAATTATCTGAAAACACCATGTCGTCAAGCAATGTACCGTAATCTGGCTCGGTAATGCCAGAGGCTATCTGCATAGCTCGTGACGTTAAACCAATTTTGCGGCCAACAATTTTACGGCCTTGAGCCAGCCGCAATTTTGTCCACTCAGCTTGTATCGCGTAACCATCTTCAATCGTCATCTCTGGGTACAGCTGAGAGAACTGCGGAATGGTGTTGCCGCTGGCCAGCGCTTTATCAAGCGCTAGCGCAGAGGCTTCTAATGTTTTTTGATCAAACACGTTTTATCTGCCCAAAAAATGCGACATGATGATGGGATACATAGCATCCCAACGTTGTGTTTGCGCCCAATGTCCACAGCGATCTAAAACATGCAACTCAGCACGCTTCAGGTGTTCTAAGAAATATAAACTCGTTTCCATTGGCACTACCTTGTCTTGGCGACCATGAATAATTGCCCACTCTTGATCCATCGCGGCTAATACCGGTGGAGGAATAATTAAGTTATCCATATCTTCGTTCATGGCTTTAAACATAATCTCTTGAATAGGACGCATAACAGGGTCCATCGCTTTGTCAAAACGGTCTTGCATTACCGCTTCTAAATCTTCAAAAATGCTTGGATCGTAAACAAAGCTTTGAATCAACTCACGGTAACGTGCTTTTCTAGGATCATCATAAAATGTCATCATCCGATTTAGCGTTGCTGATTTCTTAAACGGCGCACCAATAGCGCCCATCAGCATACATTTCTCAAAGCGGTCTGGCATTTCAACAACACATTGCAAAGCAAGCGCTCCACCCATTGAATTACCAATAATGTTGATTTTTTCGATACCTAACTCATCCATCAAACCCTGAACTTGTTCAACACGGTAACCCATCCATCGTGCAATTTTAGTAGGTATTTCCTTCGGCATTTCTGACTGCCCAAAACCAATGGCATCAGGGGCAATAACATAAAAGTCTTTAGCCAAAATAGGGGCACATTGCGCCCAATTTGACATGGCACTAGCACCTGGACCCGCACCGTGTAATAGTAATAACGGTGGATTTTTAGGGTCACCACCAATCATACAATTACTGGTTAGTTCACCTGATGGGATCATTTTTTCTACTACGTCAAAACTCATCTTATTCTCCTGATTATTATTACGAATCTAACTCAAATAAACTCTTTGAGTTAGCCTATATTTTGTTTGTGGTTTTCCAGCTTACCTTACACCTGTTAGTTTTATCATAAATTAAAGCGCTTGGATGTGTCTTTATAACACTCAAACAATTTAACCTTAACCATAATGACTAATATCACAATCAAACCATTGCATCACAAACCCTAATATTTTTATTGTGGGTTCACCCGTTTTTAACTAACACCTAACTCTTTTAATCTTGTGTGAATGGTTTGCCTTAACTCGGGCGTACATTGCCGTACGGGTGGGCGAATGGGGCCAGCGTTTAAGCCAATTTCCTCAAACCAAGCTTTCATACTAGCGAGTGCACTAGCGTAAGTGAATGTTTGCACCACGTCCCAAATAAATACTTCGTTATAAAACTCCCGAATATCATTCAATTGTTCACTCACTTGGTAGGCTTCTTCCCACTTACCAGCTGCTGACAAAGCCATGTAGTCCTTAACTATATGGCGTTTTTTACCGTAAAGAATATACGACAATTCACCAAATACTGTTTGACCACCTTTTCGTAAGTCATCGCAAAATACTGATTCAAATGGGTCAGCAACAATAAAATCACTGCGGATAAGGCTACGTAACTTTAACGTTTCTACGCGGTTCATAACGCCCTGTTTCGTGCCTACAACGGTCGGTATATCCGCCAAGCGCTGCATTAAGTCCCAACCCAACACTTTCCCCGATACCGGCGTTCTATACAACACAACCGCCAAGTCAGAGTGGTCGGTAATAAACTTGAACCAATCGTAAACTTCGTCATCGCTTTTCAGTTGCACTACTGGGTTAATCACCTCAGCGCCGTCGTATCCTAATTCTTCCAAACGTTTCATCTTTTCAATCGTTTGGTAGGCACTGGGGTCCAACAAAATTGAGAACAAAGGAATTCGGCCATTGACCGCATCGGCGACTACTTCATGGTAACGGTACCATTCCGTTAAGGTGGCATTCCAGCACTCGGCAATAAAACCACCCACCACCAAACCGTCTACGCCCATGTCGATAAACGCTTCAATATTTTCACGAATACCTGCTTCGTTAAACGTAAAGTCATCATTCATCGGGGAGATAGGGCACATAAACAGGCCCCTAATATTCTCACCTGCCCATTGTTTTGCTGTCTCTCTGGTATATTTCATGTTCCTCTCCTTTAAAACTCGTTATTTACCGGTTGATACCGTATTATTATTTTCAATATTATTAACGTCTGATGTTTAATAAATCAATGCCTTAAATCATGAACATTCAAAATAAAAATCTTTTTAGGCAGCACGCTTTTATCAATGGGCAATGGGTTGATAGTGCTAATGGCGAACAGCTAAACGTCACTAACCCTTCAAACCAATCTATCTTAGGACACGTGCCCAGCATAACTGCCGAACAAGTTCAGCAAGCTATCGAAGCGGCGGATATGGCATGGCAAGGCTGGCGCGACACACCCGCAAAAGAACGCTCCGCCATCATACGGCGATGGTTCGATTTGATTATTGAAAATCAAGACGACCTCGCGACTATCATGACCTTAGAACAAGGTAAGCCGATTAGTGAAGCACGTGGTGAAATTCTATACGGCGCAAGCTTTGTAGAGTGGTACGCCGAAGAAGCCAAACGCGTGTATGGTGACACCATCCCTGCACCTAGCCAAGACAAACGTATCGTCGTTATCAAGCAGTCTATCGGGGTCGTTGCGGCCATTACCCCTTGGAACTTTCCCAATGCTACGATCACCCGAAAATGCGCTCCTGCGCTCGCGGCAGGTTGTCCGGTTATTGTTAAGCCTGCATCTGAAACACCATTTTCAGCCCTTGCACTGGCTGAACTAGGACAGCAAGCCGGCTTTCCAAAAGGCGTATTAAACGTTATCACCGGCAATGCTAAAATCATTGGTGGTGAACTAACTGCCAGCCCAACCGTACGCAAGCTTTCGTTTACTGGCTCAACCGAGGTGGGCAAAACACTCATGCGCCAATGTGCTGATACGGTCAAAAAAATCAGCTTGGAATTAGGTGGCAACGCACCCTTCATTGTATTTGACGATGCGGATATTGATGCGGCAGTAGACGGCGCAATGGCCAGTAAATTCAGAAACACTGGCCAAACCTGTGTATGCGCCAACCGCATTTTTGTACACGATGCCGTATACGACGAATTTGCCCGCAAACTGACAGAGAAAGTCAGCCAATTAATTGTGGCTAATGGTTTAGACCCAGCCGCTCAACAAGGCCCTTTAATCAACGCTGATGCTGTTAAGAAAGTTGAAGAACATATTAAGGACGCTACCGAGAAAGGCGCCACTGTCATCCTTGGCGGGCAACAACATGAACTGGGAGGTCAATATTTTCAGCCCACCGTTTTAGGAGACGTGACAACCGACATGTTAATCAGTCATGAAGAAACCTTTGGCCCAGTCGCACCCTTATATCGTTTTAGTCACGATGATGAGGTGATAAAACTAGCAAATGACACACCTTACGGCTTAGCAGCTTACTTCTATTCACAAAATATTAAACGTATTTGGCACATAGCAGAAGCGCTGGAAGTTGGCATTGTTGGCATCAACAGCGGTATCGTTTCTACTGAAGTCGCGCCTTTTGGCGGAATAAAAGAGTCTGGCATTGGCCGCGAAGGTTCCAAATACGGTATTGATGATTTTGTTGAAATTAAATATTTATGTTTTGGTGAGATGCAGTAAATTCACAGCCTTAAAACATCTCGGCCATTAAATTGAACTAAAAATCACGTCGACAGCCTAAATATGTGGTAGTTTTATATTTCCATAACGACATGGGAGGTAGTTCTAATGAAACGACGTTTGTATTTTTTATTGCCTGATCACGATACAACTGAACAAGTTGTTAACGAGATGCTTATTGCTCGAATCACCGAGTCAAACATTCATGTTCTTGCCAAAGCCGGCTCAGACATGAAGGCCTTACCTGAAGCCAACTTACTCCAATCCAGCGACTTTATTCACAGCGTAGAAACTGGCGCTGCTGTAGGCGGTGTCACTGGAATTCTAGCGGGTCTTGCGGCGATGACATTCCCCCCCGCCGGTTTAGTATTAGGTGGCGGCGCTGTTCTCGGTATTGCCTTAGCGGGCGCAGGTGTTGGTTCTTGGGGTTCCGCGATGATTGGTATTAGCGCGCCGAATTCTAGACTAAAATCGTTTGAAAAAGCAGTCGAGGATGGGCAATATTTAATGATGGTTGATGTCCCCGTGAAGAAAGTTGAAGAAATCACTAATAGCGTGCAGGAGCATCACCCTGAAGTTGATATACACGCCTGTGACTCCGATATTCCAGCGCACCCACTGGGCGGCGTTTACTAATCTTTAGTTAGTACCAGGTTGCCATAATCATCTACCTCGCACCGCCAATGCGGTGCGAGGTAAGTTGTGGCCACCTGCTCAACAATTAACGCCTCACCGTTAATCATATCGTTTGGTTTTAAATGTTGGCGTTGATACAGCCTCAAGCCCTTATCCATTTCTAACGGTAAGGCGTCACCTGCTAAACGATTTTTTTGCTTCGCTAAGCTAGGCTTAGGCATTTCGCCCGACAATGTAACGCGTAAATTCACTAGTTCAACTGGCAAATCTAAATCGTGTCCATAGCGGCTTTTGTGCAACTTATGAAACTCTTGAATCGCTGACTCAGCATCATTCCAAATAATAGGTAACGTATACGACTGGCCAACATAACGTAAGTCCACCAAATAACGAATGTCAATATCATCAGCGCAAACACCTTCTGCTTGTAGTTCTTCTTGACCTTGCTCCACCATCGCATCAAAGGCTTGCTCAATATCGTCTAGCGATAGTTCGGAAAGATTGCCCAGCAAGCTTCGCGACAATTCACGTGAACGGGGTGCGGTCAACATACCAAATGCCGATAACACCCCAGAGTGAATCGGCACAATGGCCGTTGTCATGCCCAGCGCATCGGCCAAGGCACACACGTGCAAACTGCCGGCACCGCCAAAGGTCATCAGTGCATACGGCCTGGGGTCGATGCCCCGTTGAATTGAAATAACCCGCAACGCCCGCGCCATGTGTTCGTTGGCTAATTTAATAACGCCTTTCGCTGCCTGAGGTGGCTCGCAGCCTAACTCGTCAGCTAAGGCTTTTATGGCTTGTATAGTAGCGGCCAGGTCCAAGGTCATTTCACCACCCAAGAAATGTTTACTACTGATTCGGCCTAAATACAAATTAGCATCTGTCACGGTCACTTTTTGGCCGCCTCGGCCATAACAAGCGGGGCCAGGCGATGCACCCGCAGATTCAGGGCCAACGCACAACAAGCCGCCGGCATCCACATGCGCAATAGAGCCACCACCTGCACCAATCGTATGCATATCGACCATTGGCACGGCGACTGGATAACCTTCAACTTTACCTTCATTGGTCAGCGCGATAGCGCCATCCAACAACGCAACATCGGTCGACGTACCGCCCATATCCAAGGTTAATAAACGTTCAAAACCGGCTAATTTACCCATATGTAAGGCTGCCATTAAACCGCCCGCTGGGCCCGACAACAACATCCGCACCGCCTGCTCGCCTGCTAGTTCCGCCGCAATGGTTCCACCAGAACTTTGCATTACCGACACCGATGATGCTTTTACCGACGCCGTTAATCGCTTCAAATACCCGGTTACCAACGGCCCAACATAGGCGTTTAACCACGTGGCCATACCCCGTTCGTATTCTTTATATTCCGGCAACACCTTGGATGAACGCGACACAAATAGACCCTCTGGCATTGCCTGTTCAAGGCGCTTTTCAGCTTCATCATTTAAAAACGAGAACAATAAATTGATAGCAACCGCACTGGGCGCCAATTGCTTAATTTGCGCAATCAGCTGTTCTACCTGTTCATCCGTTAACGGTTCAATCACCTCACCTGTTGCTGCCACTCGGCCACCTGTTTCTAAGCAAAGTTCAACTGGCACAGGTGGCTGCTGCGGCTTTGGGTTTAGGTTATACAGCTCCTTTCTTGCTTGCCGACCTATGGTTAACATATCAGCCAAACCATGATTAGTTACAAAACAGCAGCGCACACCTTTTTTCTCCAACACGGCGTTGGTTGCCACGGTTGAGCCATGAACAATCAATAATTGCTCGCCATCAACTCCCAACTCTTCAATGCCCTGCAAAATAGCTTCCTCTGGCGCATGAGGTGTTGAAAGCACTTTATGAATACGCACGCCTGCTTTGTCGATGTACACAAAATCGGTAAACGTGCCGCCGGTATCTACGCCTAATAACATGTTGTAAATTTGCATTTTAAAAAGATTATTTTTACATGACTTGCCAATGAAAACAGCTTTATTTGACGCATCATGCCGCTTGAAAGAAATCCATTCACGTATTAAGCTTTCCCACGTCAACGCCCACTAACATCACGTATACTCATTGGATGAGCACATTAATCGAAGTTAATAATTTAAGCCGCCAATTTGGTGACCATTGTGCTGTAAACGATGTCAGTTTTTCGCTCGATAAAGGCGAAGTATTGGGCTTTTTAGGCCCTAATGGTGCGGGGAAATCCACGACCATGAAAATGATTTGTGGCAACTTAACGCCTACCGTTGGTGAAATTAAAATCAACGGCTATGACATTATCGAACAACCCAAGTTAGCCAAAGCCGAACTAGGGTTTTTGCCCGAAATTCCACCGCTGCACCCCGATTTAACCGTCGATGAGTTTTTAACCTATTGCGCAAAACTGCACGGGCTTAAAAAAACGGCCATAAAAAAGGCCGTTGATCAGGGCAAAGAAAAATGCGGCTTAAGCGATATGGGCAAACGCCTTATCAGCAATTTATCTAAAGGCTACCAACAACGAGTGGGTATAGCTCAAGCTATTTTGCACAACCCAGCGGTTATTATTTTAGATGAACCAACCGTTGGCTTAGACCCGATTCAAATATTAGAAATACGCGAGTTGATTCGTGAATTAGGCCAGCAACACAGTGTTATTCTTTCCACCCACATTTTGCCGGAAGTGCAACAGTCGTGTAGTCGTGTACAAATTATTCACCACGGTAAATTGGTACTGAATGAAAGCGTTGAGGGGTTATCTCGTCGCATGACCTCTTCAAGCCTCGTGGTTGATTTCCGCAACCCGGCAGATTTAAATCAACTCGAAGCAATAAATGGCGTGGACTATATTGATGTGCTCGACAGTCATCAACTGCGCATTCATCACGAACAAGGCAGCAACATCGCCGAAGCGGTAGCCGAATTAGCCGTTAATCAGCGTTGGGGACTACAAGAACTTCGACCCGAAAAACACGACATGGAACAGATTTTTCTTTCTATAACGCAGCCATCAAACGACCATGAATAGTTTCATTATTGCGGGCAGGGAGTTTCGCAACCTATTTTTATCACCCCTTGCATGGACCATGCTCGGTGTAACACAGCTCATTCTTGCGTACATGTTTTTAACCCAAATCGATTATTATTTGAGCATTCAACCTAAACTGGTTGGCATACCCGGCGCGCCTGGTGTGACTGACCTGATTGTTGCGCCGCTATTTGGCAATGCTGCAGTCATTTTATTGCTGATTACGCCGTTACTCACCATGCGCGTAATTAGTGATGAACGGCGCAATAAAACCATCAGCCTATTATTTTCAGCGCCCATCAGCATCACTGAAATTGTACTGGGTAAATTTTTGGCTATCTTCGCGTTTTTGCTGATTATTCTGTTTTTTATTGCCCTAATGCCTCTATCTTTATTAACCGTTGGCGAATTGGATATCGGTAAATTTTTGGCCTGCTTATTAGCCATGGCGTTACTCATGGCATCGTTCAATGCATTGGGGCTTTATATGTCGGCGATTGCATCGCAACCCACCGTCGCTGCGGTCGCAAGTTTTGGCGCGCTGTTGTTACTGTGGATTGTCGATTGGGCAGGTATTAACAGTGGAAATAGCAGCAGCTTATTTGAATATATCTCCATCATGCGTCACTTTGAAAATTTATTGCGCGGGCTGATAAATTCAAGCGATGTGTTTTACTTTGTTCTATTTATCGTAGGATTCTTAATTTTAAGCATACGCCGGCTTGATAACGACCGTTTGCAAAAATGAAAATATCCCGACAAGCTCACCGATTTATCCGTCTGCAAAACATCGTTTTTACCGGCCTGTTTATTGGTATTTTGGCATTACTCGCATGGCTTAGCACGCAGTACAGTGTTCAATCAGATTGGACGTCCAATGGTCGCAATTCATTGTCCGCTCCCAGCATTACTTTGCTTAAAAAGCTCGACCAAGTCATCGAAGTAACCGCTTACACATCCGAAAATGATATTTTACGTCGACAAATTAGCGAGTTAATTGCCAAGTACTCTCGACATAAAACCGATATATCGCTGAGTTTTATCAACCCCGACATGCGGCCAGACCAAGCTCGAGAAGAAGGCATTACCACCGACGGCGAACTGATTATTCGTTACAACGGCAAACGAGAGTCCTTGCAACAACTGAACGAACAAGCGCTAACAAATGCCTTGCAACGTTTAGCTAACAGCCAACAACGTTGGGTAGTTTTCCTTAGCGGACATGGGGAACGTAACCCCGCTGGCCAAGCTAATTTTGATTTGAACGTGTTTGCTCGCGAACTTAAAAACAAAGGTATCAACAGCCAAACCATTAACCTGATTGACACCCCAACTATTCCTAACAACACGTCATTACTGGTGATTGCAGACCCACAAACTGATTTGCTGGCCGGTGAAATAAGCCTCATTAACGATTACTTATCAGCGGGCAAACAATTACTCCTGTTAGCCGAACCCGATAAAGCAGCCCACATACAGCCACTGTTGGACACCTTGGGCGTTAATCTATTACCCGGCACCGTTGTAGACGCCACCACTCAAATGTTTGGCATAGATGACCCAACCTTTGCCTTGGTCACACAATATCCTAGCCACCTTGCAACTCGTCATCTACAAGCCATGAGCTTGTTTCCCGGTGCGGCTGGGCTTACAGTCAAAAAAAATAGCGCCTATACCACTAGCACCTTACTCGCCACACTGGACCGCTCATGGACAGAAACCGGCAGTATTGAGGGAAACATTCAATTTGACGCCAACAGCGAAGAAGAACAGGGGCCCATCACCATTGGCTACGCACTTAACAAACAAATTGAAGGCACTAACCAACGCATCGCTGTGCTGGGCGATGCCGATTTTCTATCGAATTCATTTTTAGGTAATGGCGCAAACCTTGATTTGGGCATCAGCCTAATCCAATGGTTAAACCACGACGATTCGTTGATTGATATTCCCGCAAAAACAGCACCTGACACCGCGTTAAATATTACCGATACCTGGTCCTTGATATTTGGACTGGGGTTTCTGTTTTTCTTACCGCTTGCCTTCATCGTCACCGGCATTGTTATTTGGCTTAAACGCAAAAAATATTAAGCCATGAAAAATCGTTTAATCATCAACCTATTGCTCGCGGTACTGGTGATTGCACTGGGCGCTGTTGCTTGGCTTAAACCGGGCCAAGAAACGCCTAAGGAAACGGCAGTTATCCCTCTCAACATCAATGCGATTAACACCCTGCGCATCGATCGAAAAAACACCAAGTCCATCACATTAAAACGAACGAATCAGCAGTGGTATATAGCGCAGCCGTTTAAGGCGCCTGCGTTGGTAGGTAAAATAGAGCGCTTACTTAAAATTTCTCAAATCAAACCGTCCGTTAGTTACCCGCTTAACACCGCTGATTTTTCACGTTTTGGTTTGGATAAACCAACTGCTAGCATCACCTTCAATAATCAAACACTTTCCCTTGGCGACACAGAAAGCGTGAACTCTCGCCGTTACGCCAGCAACGACAAACAGCTTTTTCTGCTGGATGACACGTTTTTACATCACCTAACAGCGCCCATTGATGCTTATATAGACAGCCGTTTATTACCAGGCAGTGTTCAAATTACAGGATTGCAAACGCCCCATATCAATCTGCAACAAAACGACGGTTATATTTGGAAAAACCTATTAGCCCCCTCTATCGAACTATCATCAGACAGCGTTCAAATGTTACTGGATGAATGGCGTTTCGCCCGTGCCATAACAGTGAACCATCAGCTTAATGAGATAAAAGCACGCGACATTATTGTCACTTTTAATAAACAGCAAACTCTCGTCTTTACGCTGATTGAAAATAAAAACGACGTCATACTCATCGCTAAGGACTCACATCTGGCGTATACGTTCAGCAAAGCCAAGTATAAAAAAATGACCACCTTACCCAAACTCGACGAAGACGATGCCTGAATTACCAGAAGTAGAAACAACACGCCGCGGCATCGCTCCACACATTGAAGGTAAACGTGTTACCGGCGTTATTGTTCGGCAGCCTAAATTGCGTTGGCCGATTAGTGCGGAAATATCAACGCTTCTCCCCGGCTTACGCATAAACAGCGTTAAACGACGCGCCAAATACTTGCTGATTAATACCGACAAAGGAACGCTAATCATTCACCTTGGCATGTCCGGTAGTTTACGTGTTGTAAATGCCGACACAGCACCTGAAAAACACGAGCACATTGATATTATTTTTAACAATAACAATTGTTTACGGTATAAAGACCCGCGTCGTTTTGGCTGCTTACTATGGTCATCAGGCCCCATCGGTGAACATAAATTAATTCAACACTTGGGGCCAGAACCCTTATCAGACGCATTTGATATTAATGATTTCCTGCCAAAAGCCAAAGCGAAAAGAGTGCCGATTAAAAGCCTCATTATGGATGGTCATATTGTTGTTGGTGTTGGCAATATATATGCCAGCGAAGCGCTATTTAAAGCAGGCATTCACCCTAAACGCGCAGCGAATAACATCTCTAAAGCCCGACTTAACAATTTAGTATTGGCCATTAAAGATATTTTGGCCCAAGCCATTGAACAAGGCGGCACCACGCTTAAAGATTTTGTTAACAGCGAAGGCAAGCCCGGCTACTTTCAACAAACACTCAATGTATACGGACGAGCAAAACAACCTTGCACAAATTGCAGAACCCCCATCAAGCAAATAACAATTGGCCAACGTTCCACCTTCTACTGCCCGCGCTGCCAACATTAGAAGCAATCTACATTAGATATGAAACCCCTTTTCCTATAGAGTTATAGCTACAGGGAGAGCAATATTGTTTCACGTTAAAAATAAATTTTTAAAACAAATAATCGGCAGTATTTTAGATTTACTGCCTATCTTTGTTGTTATTTTTATTTTTCAACTCTTCGTTCTTAAACAACCTATTCCTAACGTTGCAGATATTGCCATCGGCACAATTTTTGTTGTATTGGGCTTAACCTTGTTTATTCAAGGGCTTGAAAAAAGCCTCTTTCCTATTGGCGAAAACATGGCATATGCTTTTGCTAAAAAGGGTAGCGTTCCATGGTTACTCGCCTTCGCGTTTTCACTGGGTTTTGGCACCACCGCGGCAGAACCTGCGTTAATTGCCGTTGCCAATGAAGCTGCAAGAATCGCTGCAGACGGTGGCATGATACAAGCATCAGAACAAGCCAAAATTAGTTATGCCACTGGGTTACGCTTTACCGTTGCCGCCTCCGTGGGCTTTGCGATTCTACTTGGGGTGCTACGAATTATTCGCGGCTGGCCACTGCATTACCTCATTATCCCAGGCTACATTGGCGTGGTGATTATGACGTTCTTCGCACCCGATGCCATTATCGGCATTGCCTATGACTCAGGCGGCGTAACCACTTCCACCATTACCGTACCGCTAGTCACAGCCCTAGGTGTTGGGCTTGCCTCTGCTATTCAAGGACGCAATCCATTAACCGATGGCTTTGGTCTTATCGCTTTCGCCTCGCTCACGCCGATGATTTTCGTTATGGCGTATGGGATGGTTATATGATGAGCTGGATCACCGAAATTTTCAGTGTCTTGCTGTCCACCATTAAAGACGTTGCGCCTATTCTGATTATCATCGTATTTTTTCAGTTGTTCGTTATCAAACGTCAATTTGCCCAGCTTAAGAATTTAATGGTTGGCATGGTGTACGTCATTTTGGGTATTACCTTTTTTTTGGTCGGCTTAGATAAAGCACTATTCCCGCTCGGAACACTTATGGCTGAACAACTCACCAGTAAAAGCTTTATTAACCCTACGACCGACCAATCAATCTCTATCGCTTGGCAAGACTATACTTGGGTGTATATATTTGGAGCCTGTATCGGTTTTGCAACCACCTTGGCCGAACCAGCACTAATAGCCGTCGCCATAAAAGCACAAACTATATCCGCCGGTAATATTAAAGCTTGGTATCTACGGCTTGCCGTATCCATAGGCGTTTCCGTGGGTATTGCTCTAGGCACTTATCGCATCGTTAGCGGTACCGAATTATACCTCTACATCATTGCTGGCTACGTTATCGTCATCATCCAAACTATGTTTGCACCAAAAATGATTATTGGTTTAGCCTACGACTCCGGTGGCGTAACAACGTCTACCGTGACCGTTCCATTGGTCACCGCCTTGGGTATTGGTTTAGCCACCGCGATACCCGGTAGAAACCCATTACTGGACGGCTTTGGGCTAATTGCCTTTGCCAGTCTATTCCCTATAATAGCCGTGCTTGCATACGCTCAAATAACTGAGTGGTTAACGCGCAGGGCACAACTTAAACGCCCCGAAGAAGGAGATTAATTATGCATTTCAAACTTATTTTAGTATTTGTTGATGTCAACAAAACCGACACGGTTCTTGAGGCCGCTAGAAACATTGGCGCCACAGGCGCAACGATTATCAACAACGCGCGTGGCGAAGGGATAGAAAAAAAGAAAACGTTTATGGGGCTGAACTTAGACGCCCAACGAGACGTGATTCTCTTTTTAGTCGAACAACATTTAAGCCGAAAAATAATCGAAGAAGTAGCTCGAGCGGGACGGTTTGACGAAGAACCCGGTAGCGGCATCGCCCTTCAAATTGACGTAGAAGACGCCATTGGCGTACTGCACCAAGCCAAAGAAATAACACAAATTATTGAGGAAGAATTATGAGTGATAAAAAAACAATCCGCGTACGTGACGTAATGAAAACAGAATTTCATATTATTGACGGACGAATGAATGTGACCGAAGCCGTTCGAGAAATGAAGCGGCATAAAACATCTGTGTTATTCGTCGAAAAATTTCACGACGATGATGAGTACGGTGTTATAAATGCCGGCACCATCGCAAAGCAAGTCTTAGCAAAAGACAAGGCACCTGACCGTGTAAACGTATATGAAATAAACGAAAAGCCGCTTATTTCAGTCTCACCCGATATGGACATCCGTTACTGCTCACGCTTATTCGCAAGATACGGTCTAATGCGAGCCCCTGTTATGGAAAACGGCAAAATTATCGGCGTGGTTAGTCCTGTTCAATTAGTGCTAGATGGGTTATGCGAATTATCAGGGGTTTGCTAATTAAGCCTTAAACGTTTTTGCTTGCTGAATTTTATGTTTAACTTAGCTACCTACCCATTTTTGGAGGACTATTATGTATCCACTGCATTTATTGATGGCACTAATGCTGACTGTTTTAAGTACCCATGCACTCGCTTATGGCAGTACCAGTAGCAGTAAAAAAGCTTGCAGTAAACCCACGTTAACGAATATCACTCCAGTGGCCTTAACTACGGTTGCACCACAATCTGAGTTTTCGTTCCAAACGTCATCATCCACCGTATCGAACAGTATTCAGGTGGTTGCTAATAAACTTCCTGTTGAAATCACGATTCGTGAAATAAATAAAGGTTATGTCGTGACAGGGAAACTACCCGCTACTATTAAAAAGAAGTACGTTAGAATCGATGTTAGCGCTATAACCACCAATCGTTGCAATGGCGTGGATGGTTGGTTGTTAAAAATGAAAGGACAGCCGGCAGCTGATTGATATAAAACCGTCTCTCAATGCAGTTTTTCCTGCTCACTAACGATTAAAAAACCTCGATTTTCTATCGTATCGTACGTTTGCATTGCCTTAATTAACACATCTGCTTTCACCCAAACCCAGTCGGCTTTATTAGGCGCCGTATCCAAAATTAAAAAAGAATCGCTTAGTTCGTGGTATGCACCAATGGGGGAAATATGCCCACCTTTAAGTTGCTTAAGAACCGCACGTTGATAGTTAACGACTAAGTAATCCTTGGCATTTTCTAAACTGGCGACCATTATTTGTTTTAAACTCTTTTGATCTGCATTATTGCTTACGACGTGCATGTCCACTTTCAACCGGTGTGCCTTAAATATCATTGCTAGTTGATGCAGTTGGATACCGTAGTCTTTAATTGGCTTACCTTCTTTTTCCCCAATGGGCTGACCTAAAATAACGGCTCTGGGTTTTGGGCTTAGGTCCAAAATATTATCTTGTGTATATCGTTTGTAATAAGGTGACCAACCCTCCCTTTTAGGCAAGTACGCTAAATCTTGCTGACTCAGTAACGCTAACCCTTTGGGTAACTCAACTGGTGACTGACGTAATCGTAATGCGTTTAAAACGATGGTGGCCGACGTTGGCCCACAAAAAAGTTTATTTGATTGGCTTTCGAAGTGGTTCGCTAATTTAAAAAAGTCAACGTTGTGCTTTGATGAAGAAAGTCGTTGAACCCCCTCGGGCGTAGTCCAAGAAATGACCTGCTGCTGGGAAGAAACGGTATGCGTTGCGCAGCCTGTGAGGGCGATAATCGTTATTATGAAAAAACTTCTAAACATAAGCATCTCTTAAGTTAACTGTTCAATGATTGATAACCCGTATAACACTACGGCTTATTTTCCACCTTAGCTTGACCAAAAAGCCTAGGGTCACTTGCTGCTTGAATGCGGTTAGACTTTTTATCCCACATCACAGCATGCATATTTCCATACCCCCGCTTTAAGCGCTTCAAGTGATGGCCTTTTTGTTTTAACGCTAAGACGGCATCATCGGTTAATGCATTGGGCTCGTATTGAATTTCATCGGGCAAGTATTGATGGTGGAAACGAGGCAGTGATACCCATGATGTGGGGCCATTCCCACTTTCAGCGTCTAATATAGCCAGTAGCACCATACTAATAATGCGACTGCCACCTGGGGTGCCGAGTATGCCCACAATATCATCCGTTTCTATAAACGTGGGGGACATACTGGATAACATTCGCTTTCCGGGCTGTATGGCATTTGCTGCGCCACCAACCAAGCCGTAAATATTGGGCACACCCGGTTTTTTAGAAAAGTCATCCATTTCATCATTCAGCAAAACACCGGTACCTGGCGGCACATAACAAGAACCAAATGGATAATTAACAGACAGCGTTGCAGCAACACGGTTACCCTCATTATCGATCACTGAGAAATGCGTGGTGTCACGAGCTTCTGTTGCATTCAAACCTGTTAAGCTCTCGCTGGCTGTTGCCTTGTCTAAGTGAAAGTCAGCCATCTTATTTATCGCGTAAGACTTCTGCATCATCATATTAATAGGCACTTCAACAAAGTCAGTATCACCCATGTATAAAGCTCTGTCTCGATAGGCTCTTCTCATCGCTTCAACAATAACGTGAGCACGCGTTGCCTCATTCATCGTTGACAAGTCATATTGCTCAAGAATATTTAACGCAATCGATAATACCAAACCACCCGACGACGGCAATACAGCACTGGTAATCTTCATACCGTTGTAGTTGATGACAACTGGCTTTCGCTCCTTAATCGTATAAGTTGCTAGGTCTTGCTCAGTCCAAATGCCGCCATTTTCTCTCACCCCATTAACCAGTTTTTTAGCTAGTTCGCCTCGGTAAAAGCCATCAAACCCATGTGCCGCTATCAACCTTAATGTATTCGCTAAATCGGCTTGTTTTATTACGCTACCGATCGCGGGTGCTTTCCCATCAATTAGAAAAATATCGCGGGCTGATTTGTTAGCTGCCAACACATTTTGCCTAACCGTCGCTGTGCGGTGATAATCCCCGTTGACCCTAAAACCTTGTTCAGCCAACGATATAGCAGGTTGCAAACTAGTTGATAAGGGCAACACACCATAATTTTCTGATAAGTGAACCAAGCCAGCTGGCACACCCGGAATACCCGCCGACAAGACGCCATTAACGGATGCGTTTCTAATCGGTGTACCGAACTCATCAAGAAACATATCTTTATGCGCGGCCTTAGGGGCAACCTCTCGCCCATCAATCATCACTTGCCGCTTTGTTTTTGCCTCATGTAATAACCAAAACCCACCGCCACCAAGCCCAGAACCCCTTGGTTCAACAACCGCCAAAGCAGCGCTAACGGCTATAGCCGCATCAAACGCGTTACCGCCTTTATTAAGAATAGTTAACCCAGCTTGCGTTGCCGCCGGGTGAGCACTGGCAATGGCATGGCCGTTTGGTTTTATGGTGTTGTTAGCACAACCAAAAAGTAGTGTGCAAATCAGCACAAGGGATAGGTGTCGTTGCATTATTTATTATCGTTCGATGACATTAAATTTGTATATTTCAACAAAAGTTCGTCCTTAGTTTCTACCTGATTAGGGTCTTTGGGAATACATTCAACGGGGCACACTTCAACACACTGCGGTGTATCAAAATGGCCGACACATTCTGTACATAAATGCGGGTGAATCTCGTAAATTTCCTCACCCATATAAATAGCATCGTTAGGGCATTCTGGTTCACACACATCACAATTGATGCATTCATCCGTGATAACTAATGACATGGTTAGCTGCTTTTTTTACTGATTGCGTTAAAAACCTCTGCCGACACAAAGTTAGATACATCACCTCCACATCGCGCAATATCGCGCACCAAGGTAGATGATAAATCTGCCCACTGTGCCTGCGGCGTTAAAAACACCGTCTCTAGTTCGGCAAACATTTTTTGGTTCATTCCCGCCATTTGTTTTTCATATTCAAAGTCGGCGATTGAACGGACCCCACGCACAACAATATTAGCTTGCTGTTGTTTTGCAAAATCAACCAGCAACCCTTCAAAACTATACACTTGCACATTCGACAAATGAGCCAATGTACGTTGTGCTAATTCGACGCGTTCTGCTAAATCAAATAGTGGTGCTTTGCCTGCGCTTTTTGCAACGGCCACAATCACTTCATCAAACAACTTAGCAGACCTTTCGATGATATCAACATGTCCATTCGTTATAGGATCAAACGTGCCGGGGTAAACTGCTTTTTTACTCATGATTTTCTCTTTTGTAGAGACTAAATTTAACTTGTCCGCGTGTTTTACTGCGGTGTTCTTGCCAGTTGGCCGGTATAAAGTCTAAATCTAATTTCCGCTCACATTCTAAGTAGATAAGAGCATCATCTGCTAAACAGCCGCTTTGCTCAAGTTTTTCAACGCATTCTGCCAAGATGTTATCTCTAAACGGCGGGTCTACAAAAACAATGTCGAACAAGCCCTGCACGCCTTTCTGACACATATCAATGTAACTTAACGCAGCTATTTGTTTAATTTGTAGGTTCTCAGCTTGAAATACCGCCTTATTCTTCTTTAGATAACTCGCGCTAGCTCGGTCATTTTCTACCAATACAACGTTTTTTGCCCCTCTTGAGGCTGCTTCAAAACCCAACGCGCCACTGCCAGCGTATAAGTCTAAACATTGTGCTGATGGCAAATACGCTTGTAGCCAACTAAACAATGTTTCCCTTATTGGGTCTGTTGTGGGGCGCAAGCCGTCTGCCGTCGGAAAATCGAGCTTTCGCCCACGCCATTGCCCGGCGATGATGCGAACTTTATTGTCTTTAGCGACCATTACTGTTGTTCTGCAACGGTTTTTCCAACCGTTACCAATGTCATTTTGTCCATCTCCACACGGCGTTTAAACGCATCTTGTATTTGTTTGCGCGTTGTCGCCTTAACCTTTTGTAGGTAATTATCTAAATAATCCAACGGTGCGCCACTGGCGACAATACTCACAACATTACCCAACAGCTTTTTGTTACTGTCTAGCTTTAGCGCAAAGCCACCACTGATATTTTTCTTTGCTGCTATCAGCTCTTCTTCGCTTGGGCCATGTTCAATAAACTTTTGCAACACGGCCTTAACTGCCGTCGACGCTTCAGCTACTTTTTCATTTCGTGTTTGCAGGCCCATTAGAAACGGGCCTTTTTCGATCATCGGGTGAAAATAACTGTAAGCGCTATACGCCAAGCCTCTTTCTTCACGAATTTCTTTAACGATTCGAGAACTAAACCCGCTGCCGCCCAAAATGTGATTTCCAACATACAAGGCGAAATAGTCCTCGTCGTTATGCCTTAGCACAGGCAAGCTATACATCAAATGCGTTTGTTGCGACGAGTATTCTTGGTGAATTTCAGCGCCTTTCACAATGTCTTTAACTGCTTGAATCTTAGCTGTTTTTTTTCCTTCTGGCAGATCTTTTACTAAATCATCGACCAATGCTTCGGCTTGCTCACGCGAGACACCTCCCACCAGCACCACCATCAAATTCTTTGCTACGTAATGCGTTTTATAAAAACCAATTAAGTCATCAACGTTTATATTGCTGACAGATTCTAGCTCTCCTGAAATCGCATTCGCGTAGGGATGATCTTTGTACATCGCCTTATATAGGGCAAGTTGAGCCAAGGTACCCGGCGATTCTTCGCGCCTTTTAATACGTAATAATATGCGCTCTTTTTCACGCTTAAAATCTAATAGAGTAAATTCAGGCTCATTAAGTACTTTTTTTAGCACTGCCCACGATGTCATTAATGCCGATTTGTCGGTTAAACTTCTATACTTTATTGTCGTAAAATCCCTAGAAGATGAAGCACCTAGTTGCGCCCCGACGCTTTCCAATTCTTCAGCAATAGCTTGAGCCGTTAGCCCACCAGCACCCTCGTTTAGCATGGTACTGGTTAATGCGGCTAAGCCTTTCTTACTGCCGTCGCGCGCGCTACCAGCGTCAAACACCAGTTGAACATCTAATATGGGTAGCCCTTTTGTTGGCACAAAAAACACCTTCGCGCCATTCTTAGTTTGCCAATGCTGAATGCTTGGTAATGCCGCGCTTATGGTACTGACTAACGCTAAAATAAAACCAATGACAACCCGTTGATTAACGTACATGTGCTGACTCCTTTGCCGCCATAACATTGCTCTGCGGTAGCATTTGCACGACTGTTAAATGGTCTTCGACCAGGTATTTATGTGCCGCTGCTTGAATTTGTGCAGCGGTCACTGATTTAACCTTATCCACATATTCAGACTCTTTTTGCCAGCCAATACCCACTGTTTCCAACATGCCTAACTGCATGGCTTGATAAAAATTCGAATCTTTTTCGTACACCGCTGAGGCGATGACCTGCGCTTTGATTCGGTCTAATTCTTTCGTTGTTACCGGGGTGTTCTGCAATAATTTAATTTGCCCATTTATGGCCATTTCTAAGTCTTCTAGGGTTTTACTTTCGGCTGGAATACCGTCAAACAAAAACAACGTAGGTAAACGCGCATTCATGTCGTAGCCAGCACTAACGCTTGCCGCCACTTGTTTGCCTCGAATTAAATTCGACGCCAGGCGTGAACTGCCACCACCACTCAAAATGCCCGATAATACTTCTAACGCATACACCTCTTGCTCATTGTCTGTTGAATTTAGTACCGGCACTTTATACCCCATCAATAAATACGGTGCCTTAGCCTTCTGCTTTACGATGCCACGGCGAACGCCTAATTGCGGCACTTCGACTCTTTTCTTAATCGCGTCAAACTTTACTGCCGGAATATGCCCGAAGTATTGCTCTGCCAACTTAAAGACCTCAGCTGCTTGGACATCTCCAGCGACCACCAATGTGGCATTATTAGGTGCGTACCAACGCTTATACCAAACTTCCAGATCGGCTAGTTTCATATCCTCTAAGTCTTGCATCCAACCGATAATAGGGTTGCGGTATGGGCTACTGGTATACGCTAAGGCTTTAAAGTACTCGTACGTCTGCCCTTGTGGTTTATCTTCTGTCCGCATACGGCGTTCTTCCATCACCACTTGTAATTCTTTAACGAACTCTTTTTCTTGTAGCTTTAATTTCTGCATGCGTTCGGCCTCTAAGCGCATACTCACTTCTAGACGAGACGCCTCCATGGTTTGAAAGTACGCTGTGTAGTCTGCGCCGGTAAACGCATTTTCACGCCCGCCATTCTCGGCGATAATTTTAGAAAACTCGCCTGGCTTTAAATCCTGCGTTCCCTGAAACATCATATGTTCCAGCACGTGCGATAAGCCCGTTATGCCGTCGTGTTCATAACTGGCACCCACTTTATACCAAACTTGCGACACCATAACCGGCGCACGACGGTCTTCCTTAACAAGGACTTTTAAGCCATTTTTTAGCACTTTTTCGTGTACCATATTAGGCACAATTTTGGGTGAAGCAAAACTGCTTAACGAATAAAAAATTGTCAGAATAAAAATAGTTGCTGATAGTTTTCTCATTTTGTTCTCACGTAACCATAAACTCATTTAGAACGGGCATTTTACGAAAATTCCCTCGGAAAGACACGATATCATGTTTGGATTTGGCAAGAAAAAAAACACCGACGTTCCTCAACAAGAACCGACTGAAGAAACCAAAGAAGGCTTCTTTGGCCGACTGAAGAACCAACTAACAAAAACACGTACCGGGTTAACCGGTGGTTTGGGCAACCTCTTTTTAGGCAAAAAGCAAATCGACGATGATTTGTTTGAAGAGCTAGAAATGCTGTTACTCAGTGCAGACGTGGGCATTGAAGCGACTCAACGAATTATCGATAGC
>DUCS01000012.1 GCA_012959695.1 Cycloclasticus sp. | reverse complement strand
TATAAGCAGTAGCCTTTTCGAGCTGCTTCATCATCCCATTTTTCAACAAATTGACCGGCGTCAAAATGTGGGCGGCGGTAACACTTATCGTGAATACGTTGGCTGTAGAACATTTTTGGACGACCTTGCCTATCAAGTGAAGGAAGTCTTTCAAATGTCAAAATATAAGTGATGACTGCTGTCATTACCTCAGCAATCGGAGGGCAACCTGGTACTTTAATAATAGGTGCGTTACCTAAGTCTGGCACCTTATGAATGGGGGTTGCACCCGTTGGATTTGGTGAAGCTGCTTGTACACAGCCCCAAGATGCACACGAACCCCATGAAATAATTGCTTTCGCATGTTTAGCCGCGTGACGCAGTTGTTCGGTATATGGCTTACCAGCAATAATACAAGACATACCACCCGTATGTTCTTGCTCAAGGCCTGGGTTACCTTCACACGCTAGAATATAATTACCACTATACTTCTCAATTGTTTCTTCAATAATCGCTTCAGCTTGATGACCAGCCGCTGCCATAATCGTATCGTCATAATCCAGCGAAATCATGGAAAGAATAACGTCTTTAGCTAATGGGTGAGCAGAACGGATAAAAGATTCAGAGCAACACGTACACTCTAGACCGTGTAGCCAAAGCACAGGAATACGTGGTTTAGTCTCCATTGCATGGGCTATTTTCCCTGCATAAGCCGGACTTAATCCCATTGCAGCCGCTGTTAACCCGCAAAACTTCAGAAAGCTTCGGCGAGTGATACCCTGCCTACGCATTACGTCATAAAATGTCTCTACCATTGCCATCGGCTTATCCCCTTTCCTTATTTATTAAATATCTTTCTTTTGATAGAACTTACTCCCTTAATTTTAAAAACAAAAGATTATTTTCTAAGAAACTCTTTTATTTTTATATATAGATATATCGCCTAGTTATAGGCAGCTATTTTTGCAAAGTATATGTACATTTTTGTCGTTTAGTGCAATTATTCTTTCCAATCTAACGTTACTTAAGACATAAAAAATAATGAATAAAACTCTCATCTTAGGCATCGGCAATATTTTATGGGCTGATGAAGGTTTTGGTGTACGGACTGTTGAACACCTTAATGAAACTCACCAATTCGATGAAAATGTAACGCTGATGGACGGCGGCACACAAGGCCTTTATTTAGTCCAATACGTTGAAGAAGCGGACATTTTAGTTGTTTTTGACGCCATCGATTACGGTCTTGAACCTGGCGAAATGAAACTAATTGAAGGTGGTGACGTACCTAAATATATGGGTGCTAAAAAAATGAGCCTTCACCAAACTGGCTTCCAAGAAGTGCTAATGATGGCTGACATGCTAGAACGCTACCCGAGTCATCTCTTACTTGTCGGCGTTCAGCCTGTCGAGCTTGAAGACTTCGGCGGCAGTTTAAGAGAGAAAACGCGCCAACAAATTGAGCCGGCCATTAACGCTGCGCTTGATTGGTTAAAGCAATTTGATATCTATGCAACAAAAAGAGTAGAGCCTATAGCGCCAGAACACTCGCTATCTGGCCATGAAGTGAGTATGGATAATTACGAAAACGACCGCCCTTCAGCCGAATTGGCTAGCCGCACTGGCGATGACCGGGTTATTCATTCAAAAGCGTTTCATATTGAATACAAACCACACCCGCTTGAACAAGAAGAAGTTATCAGCTGTGACGTCGACCACCGAGGCAAATACTAATATGTGTATTGGACTTCCTATGCAAATAATTGAAACCGGTTTTGGTTACGCAAAGTGTGAAGGCATGGGTGTAAAAAGAACAGTCGACACGTTACTCATTGGCGAACAACCTGTTGGAACATGGGTACTGATCTTTCTTGAAAGCGCCAGAGAGGTGCTCACTCCCGAGGATGCAAAAAAAATAACCGATGCCGTCACCGCCGTTGATTTAATAATGAGCGAGAATGGGCAATTAGCCACGCAAGGTATGGAAGAAAACGCCATAGACGCCTTGTTTGCCGACCTGATTGACCGAGAACCACCAAAACCCCCTTCACTTATCGCGTTTGAAGAAAGCCAACGTAAACTTAACGGAGAGTAATATGCCATCCCCATTGATCGAAAGTATGATCGAACAATACAACTACCCTGTTCTTAATGAAGCATCCATTGATGAGTTCATTAACGCTCAACAAGAATCAGTTTTGTTTTTCACAGAAAACCCAACACGCTTTCCTGAAAGTGATGATGTTGCAATGATTCTGCCTGAGCTTGTTTCTGAGTATGGGAACCGTTTTGCTGCCGCTGTCATCGATCAAAAATCACAGCGCAAGTTGCAAGGTCGCTTCGGCTTTAGAGAATGGCCAACATTGGTTTTTCTTCGTAAAGGCGAGTATTTAGGCCATATCAGCCGTGTTCAAGATTGGAACGATTACATTCTAGAAATTAACAAACTACTCACCTCTGCTCCTAAGCCTACACCAGGTATTGGTATTCCCGTTGTACAAGCATCATCTGGCTCAGGCTGCAGCTAACTTCACCTTAGGAACATATAATGAAAAATATACATATCCCTGTCACTGTCGTTGGCCCAGGCTCTCAACCCGCTGATGAAGATGGCGCCGAAATGACTTTTATGGCCATGCCATCTGGCATGACGACATTCGCTGCTCCAATTATTCCTGAGCCAGAAGAAACGGTTGGCATGGAAAAAGCCATTGCACTTGCTGAAGATATTCATCAGGCACTAAATAAACAGACGGCTGATAAAAAAGCTATCGTGTTTGAACTTGATTCGCTAGACCAAAACAATAAAACGTTTATGGACCAATTGCTGGGTAACGGCGAAGTAAGCGCCCAATGTGGTGGCGATATCAATGCTGAAATTCAAGAGTCGGTACTGGCCGGTTTGTGGCGCGTGCATTATTTGGATGACAATAAAAACATTATCCGAGACACGATGGAAGTAGCGGCTATCCCTGGCATTATTAGCGAAATGACCTTCCGAAACGCTCAAGAAAACTTGGATGTTGACGCTTTAAACATCCCTGAAACTGTCTACAACGCTCCGCCTTTACTGGTTGAGATTAGCGATAAATTGCCCAATTACAAGCCCGGTGACGAGCCTCACGTCATTAACCTTTCATTGCTCCCTCATACCGAAGAAGACATTGAATTCCTATCCGATAGCTTAGGCATTGGACCGACGATTATCCTTTCTAGGGGTTACGGTAATTGCCGAATTAGCAGCACCGGTACCAAAAATGTTTGGTGGGTACAGTATTTCAACTCTCAAGACACCTTAATTTTAAACACCATCGAAATAAGTAAAGTACCTGAAGTTGCCATTGCATCAAACGAGGACCTTGAAGACAGCGCTGAACGGTTAAATGAAATTCTCAGTTTATACCGCTAGGAAAAACAATAATGGATGACGCAATACTACCCGGCTCCTTTGGCGGCGATACCAACAAAATAAACAACGATACAAAGCTTGAGTGCAAAATTTGTTGGTATGTGTACGACCCTGAGAAAGGCGATGATTATTGGCAAATTGAGCCAGGCACACCTTTCTCTGAACTGCCTGAACACTGGACCTGCCCAGAATGTGATGGCAAAAGCATCGACTTTATGGTGATTCTTTAATGCCCGAAGCACTTGCAACAATTGATGAGCAATTGCTTGAACAAAAACGCGTTCAAGTCGTTAGTGTATTTAACACCATCCACACTGAACGTATGAACGATGTTCCCATCATCAATCATAAATTAAGCGTTAGCCTTATTGGCCTACAAGAGTGGAACGGTAACTACCTTGGTATTTTGGTAACACCTTGGTTTATGAACATCATTTTACTGCCCAACCAAGCTGATGGATGGAGTGAAATTCCTGAACTCAGCAGTGAAAAACATGTATTTCCTTCTGGAAATTACAAATTTTTGACGGGGTTTGAACCTGACATTGGCAAGTATCAAACCTGTTCGCTTTTCTCTCCAATGTTTGAATTTGCGGACAATCAAGCTGCGATAGAAACGGCGCAAGCCGCTATAACCGAGCTGATGAACGATGAAAACATTGAGACAACTGATATTGATAGTGAGCAAATTCAACGCATATGGGAAGGAGAAGAACCTTTGCCTGAAGGCATAAGAGATGGGGAGCTAACAAATGGTGAAACTGCTCCAGAAACCGCCCTCTCTGAAGAAGCAGAACCAGTAGCAACGATGACATTAGAAGAACGTATGCATGAACCTATGAGTCGCAGAGAATTGTTGCGAGGTGCTTTTCTCAACAAAGATGAAGTGAAATGAGCATCACTGAGGGACACATTAACATTGAAATGCGCCTAGACACTGGCTCTAAGCCCATTGTTAATATTACCTCCAATCGCCCTACCCAAGCCTGCAAAATTTTTATTGGCAAAACACCTGAGCAAGTTTTATCTGTTGTTCCCTTATTATTTAATATTTGCGGTGTCGCTCAGTCACGCGCTTCTTTATCAGCCATTCAACAATGCCTGAGCATAACACCCAAGGCTCAGCACGAAATTGCACGGGACATGTTATTACTCGTTGAAAATTCTAAAGAGCACCTGCTGAAAATTGAATTAAATTGGCCAAAGCTGTTTGGCTTTCCCATCACAAGCAAAACATTGCCCTATATAAGCCAGCTCACCTCCCTCTTTGAAAAGACATTATTTGATAACCACGCGTTTCAACTTGATAGCTCTCTTAATACTAACTATTTACACGTTGAGACACTCATTAACGAACTTGATAACTATTTAGAAGCCACCGTTTTTCAACAGACCCCCAACAGCTGGTGTCAAGATGGCAACATCGAAACACTTTTAAGCTGGACTGAAAAACAAAGTACCACCGCCATGTCGAGTATCGCTTCCATTGTCAAAAATGACTGGTTATCTCAAGGAGTAAGCTCTTGTTCACAGTTGCCTAAATTTAATGAACAATCATTACTTACTCGGTTTAATGACGATGACGCTCATCACTTCATCCAATCTCCACAGTGGGAAGGTAATTGTTATGAAACAACCGTATTAAGCCGCCAATTATCACACCCAATCATTAAGTCTTTAAATAATGAATTTGGCACCGGTTTAATTACACGGTGGACGGCGAGGCTTGCTGAATTAGCGAGGATCCCCCAGCAGTTGCGTAACTTGTTACAACAGTTAAAAAAGGCGCAGCCTAGCGACACAACAGATAGTGCCGCTACAACAGAACTTGCACAAGTAGAAGCCGCTAGAGGTCTATTGGTTCATCGAGTGACTATTGAAAACGGTTTAATTAACCAATATCAAATACTTGCCCCTACTGAGTGGAATTTTCACCCTGAAGGCCTTATCAAACAGTGCTTAGAAAACATCAGCAATAGCAAACAAGTTGAAAATATAGCCCACCTTGTCGTGAATTCCATAGACCCTTGTGTTGGTTATAACTTGAGTATCCAGCATGCATGAAATGTCACTTTGTGAAGGCATTTTGCAAGTGCTAGAAACTGAATCTAAAACCCAGAGTTTCAAGCGCGTTAAAACGGTCACTCTTGAAATTGGAGAGCTTTCGAGCATTGAGGTTGAGGCGATGATTTTTAGTTACGACGTAGTAACACGTAATACATTAGCTGACGGTTCTAAGCTTTGCATTGTTAACACCCCGGGTTCGGCCTGGTGTATGAAATGCAGTAAAGAAGTGAATATAAAAAAACGATTTGACGAATGTCCTGACTGCGGCAGTTACCAATTACAAGTAACGGGTGGTGAAGAAATGAAAATAAAAGAATTGGAGGTAGAGTAATGTGTACAGTATGCGGATGCGGTGACGGTGAGACAAGAATTGAAGGTGAGGCAGACCAGCAACATAGTCATGAACACCCTCATACCCACGATCATGACCATGAGCACACTCATGAGCATGAAACGACTTCAAGTCACGATCATCACTATGGTCACGGCCCTGCCCATGCGCATGCGCCCGGCATGAGCCAAACAAGAATGGTTCAAATAGAACAGGATATCCTCGGCAAGAACAATGAATATGCCCAAGAAAATAGGCAGTTATTCGCCAGCAAAGGCATGCTCACCTTAAATCTTGTGTCCAGCCCTGGATCAGGCAAAACCACCTTACTCACAGAAACGCTAACAGCATTAAAAGGTGAGTTGCCAATGGCTGTTATTGAAGGCGACCAAGAAACCAGTAACGATGCCGAACGGATACGAGAAACGGGTGTTCCCGCTATTCAAATCAATACAGGCAAAGGCTGTCACCTCGATGCTCATCAAGTGGGCCATGCCATACAACATTTGTCACCTGAAGATACGACGACACTTTTTATCGAAAACGTTGGCAACCTTGTTTGCCCGGCTGCATTCGACTTAGGTGAGGCTCACAAAGTTGCTATTTTATCGGTAACAGAAGGTGAAGATAAGCCCATTAAATACCCTGATATGTTCCACGCTGCCGATTTATTACTACTCAATAAGATAGATTTACTGCCTTATTTAGATTTTGATATGGATAAATGCATTGAGTATGCTCGTCGCGTAAACCCTGGCATTCAAGTACTGAAGGTCTCCAGCAAAAGCGGTGAAGGTATGGACGATTGGTATCAATGGATACGACTATCACGTCAGAGCAAAATGATTGGCTTTAATCCGCAAACACAATCCGAAGAAAACGTTAAAACAGCCTAATGCAATCGCAGCCCAGCATTCTCATTTTTGACGAAAACACAGAGACACTATCGTCAATAAAAGCGCTTATATCCGATGCTTTTGACGTTCATATTGCCAATGATATAAAGCAGGCAGAGTGCGTGCTTCAACAACAATGGATTCAAGTCTTCATATCCAAGCAAAAACTTGCGATTATTGATGAAAAATTTTCAGACATAATTTGGTTGGTGCTGTCCGATGAAAACTCTCAAAAAGATGCGTTAAAAGCTATTAACAACTCCGAAGCACAACATTTTATTTGCCCGCCTTGGAACACAAACGACATCAGCGTAAAACTTAAAAGCGCACTACATGTTTTCAATCTACAACGCGACGTCGAACGCTTAGCAGTAGAACTAAAACTTAAGCCTGACACCATTGATAAAGCGATGGTTGAAAAACGACAGGCTTTAAAAGCACGTTTTGACTGGGACTCCGGCATCATTAGAAGCCCTGACAGTGTCATGAATGGTGTATGCAGCCTGATACATAACGTCGGCCCTTTTGATGTCAACGTACTATTTTCAGGCGAATCTGGCACGGGTAAGGCGTTATGTGCTCAAGCGATTCATTACAATAGTCTTCGCCAAAGCAATACATTTACTACTGTGAGCTGCGCGGCCCTATCTGATGAATTACTAGAGAGCGAATTATTTGGCCACAAACAAGGTTCTTTTGCGGGTGCTACAGAAAACAAAGTGGGACTTTTTGAACAAGCTGATGGCGGCACGATTTTTTTAGATAAGATTGACGAAACGTCTCCTGCTGTTCAAGCAAAATTGTTACGCGTTATTCAAGAAGGCGTTGTTCGACCAATTGGTGAGGGATCACCCCGCCAAATTAATGTAAGGGTGATAGCTGCAACCAACCAAGACCTTAAAAATAACGTCATCAACGGCAAGTTTCGCCAAGACCTATTCTATCGTTTAAGCACCTTTGAAATACACACACCTCCCTTAAGAGAACGTAAAGAAGACATCGTTCCATTGGCCATTAATATTTTAAATAATGTCATGGAGCAGTTGGGAAAACATGTAAAAGGCATCACTAATGAAGCGTTAGAATCGCTAACGGAATACCACTGGCCAGGCAATATACGAGAACTACAAAATGAAGTAACGCGCATGTTGGTGCTTTGCCAAGAAGATTACTTATCTGCTAACCTGCTATCACCACAGATTTTACAAGCAACGCCTGAGGAGTCCGTTGCAGACATTAATATGCTAACGGGCATTGAAGGCTCACTAAAAGAAAGAGTTGAATCTTTAGAGTCCATCGTTATTAAAGAAACCCTTATGCGATTACGCTGGAATAAAACCAAAGTCGCTGAAGAGCTTGGCTTATCACGGGTCGGCTTAAGAAACAAAATGGAACGGTACGGGCTTGAGCAAAACTCATCCGTTAAAACCTTAACCGGTGTCGCCTAAGTCGCTATTAAGCCATGCTACTTAACACTGTTCAAAAAATTAATACTGAGCTAACCATTGTCGGCCGCGCCTTGCGTGTTAAAGGATTGGTGCAAGGTGTTGGTTTTCGCCCTACTGTTTGGCGGCTTGCTCAAGATTTAAGGTTAACCGGCCATGTTTTAAACGATGGAGATGGCGTGTTAATACATGCCTTTGGCAGCGAAGACCAGATACTTCAATTTATTTCAGACATAGAACAAAACTGCCCTCCTCTGGCGCGTATTGATAGTATTGATAGTATTGAGCACACTCATCTTGAGCAACTGGCACCCACTGACTTTTCCATTATCACCAGTGACTTATCCAGGCCACATACTGGCATTGCTCCTGATGCCGCAAGTTGCTCTAGCTGTATATCTGAAACACTTGAGCCGAATAGCCGATATTACAACTACCCTTTTACAAACTGCACGCACTGTGGGCCACGCCTATCCATCATTAACACCATTCCTTACGATCGGCAAAACACCAGCATGGCTTCGTTTAAAAAGTGCCCCGATTGTGACAATGAATATAACGACCCTGCAAATCGCCGCTTTCACGCACAGCCTGTTGCCTGTCCAAGCTGTGGGCCTAAAGTTTGGCTGGAACCGGCTGTTGAAAAGAGCGAAACAAATACCATTAACGTGGCCGCTAATTTAATCAAACAAGGTTCTATTTTAGCCATTAAGGGTATATCAGGTTTTCATTTAGTCTGTGATGCAAGCAATGACACTGCCGTTGCTCGCTTGCGCCAGCGTAAAAACCGCAAAGCAAAGCCTTTTGCATTGATGGCTAGAAACATTAAGATTATCAAACAATATTGTTTAGTGAATACGGCTGAAGCTGATTTATTAAAATCATCTGCGGGCCCGATTGTTTTACTGGATAAAAAAAGCTCGTTGAGTTTAGCTAACGAGGTAGCCGACAAACAAAACACGCTCGGTTTTATGCTTCCAACCACACCTTTGCATCATCTTTTATTACAAGACATTAACACACCGCTTGTGATGACATCAGGGAACCCCAGTGGTATTCCTCAATGCATTGACAATAATGATGCCATTGAAAAACTACAGGGTATTGCTGATTATTGGTTATTAAATAATAGAGATATTACTAACCGTGTTGACGATTCTGTAATTCGCGTTATACAAAACAAACCCCGTGTTTTACGGCGTTCACGTGGCTATGCGCCCACCTCCATTAGATTGCCCGCTGGATTTGAGAAATCACCCGACATACTCGCTTGTGGTGCAGAACTAAAAAACACTTTTTGCCTTGTTAAGGATGGAAAAGCGATTATTTCCCAACACATGGGAGATTTAGAGAACGCACAAACCTATGCTGATTACGAAAAGAATCAGAATTTATATCAAGCACTCTACGCACACGAACCCAGCGCTATTGTTATAGACGCACATCCTGAATACCTATCCAGTAAATATGGCCAGGCCCTGTCTGAAGAAACCAACTGTCCGCTTATCACCGTCCATCACCACCATGCGCACTTTGCGAGCTGTTTAGCGGATAACCAATGGGGACTTAATGACGGCAAAGTGCTTGGAGTTACCTTTGATGGCCTAGGTTTAGGTGCAGACAATACCTTATGGGGCGGTGAATTTTTGCTTGGTGATTACTCTGGCTACGAACGACTAGGGTCAATGAAACAAGCCGCGTTAATGGGTGGTTCTCAAGCCATTTATCAGCCCTGGCGCAATACTTATGCACAATTAAAAGCGCACTTTGACTGGGATGAATTAAATAACACGTACCCTCAACACGACTTATTATCAGCTTTAAATAAGCAGCCATTAAAAACCCTTAACAGCATGTTAGAAAAGAACTTAAACTCGCCGCTTAGCTCCTCATGCGGTCGTTTATTTGATGCTGTTGCCGCTGCCATTGGTATATGCCGTGAAAACATTCACTATGAAGGCCAAGCTGCTATCGAGCTTGAAGCCTGTGTGACTAAAGAAGCTATGGCCGATGAAGTATCACGCGCGTATAAATTTGATATTTGCCAATCTAATGAAAATGACATACCTGTTATCGACAGCAGCCCCTTATGGAACAGTTTATTAGTCGATATCAATAACAACGTGCCTCCGCATATCATGTCTGCCCGTTTCCACCATGCCCTTATTAACGCAACAGTCGATATGATCTGCCGGATAACAGAGCAGGCAGGGAAACGTATAACAGCGACCGTCGCACTGACTGGTGGTGTTTTTCAAAATACATTATTGCTACGTTATACCGATGAAAAACTAACAGGGTTAGGCTATAAAGTGCTGACTCATTCAACTATTCCAGCTAACGATAGCGGCCTTTGCTTAGGCCAAGCCACTATCGCACTGGCTAAACTTATAAAACATAAAGAGGTTCAACCATGTGCTTAGGCATTCCTGGCCAAATCATTGAAATAATAGATGCCGACAACTTACTAGCTAAAGTAGATGTCGCCGGTGTTAAACGCCCTGTTAACATAGCTTGCATTGTTTCTGACGATCACACAGCTCAAGACTGCATAGGTGACTGGGTACTTGTTCATGTGGGTTTTGCCATGAGCATTATTGATGAAGAAGAAGCAATAAAAACGCTGGCTTTATTAGAGGAACTTGGCGAAGTTCAAGAAGAAATTAATGCGATGCAAACGAGCGCTGGTGCAAATTAGTGAGTAATACTAACGACCCACTACATGACTTATACCCTTTTTTGCATGGCCAAAAAAAAGATGCTGCTAGTGAAAAAGAAGCCTTACTGGAATCAATTCGCCAAAAGTCAGACGATTCTATTGATGTGAAGCGACGCTTCTTTTCAAACAATGCTGAACAGCTCATTGATGCTGCTCAATCCATTACTGATACATACAACAATAATGGCCGTTTATTCACTATGGGTAATGGTGGTTCAAGCTGTGATGCCGCCCACCTTGCTGTCGAGTTTCAGCACCCAGTAACAGCTGGCCGCCCTGCTCTTCCTGCCATTAATTTATGCATCGACACAGCAATGATTTCAGCCGTCAGTAACGACATTGGGATTAAGCACGTCTTTGTTCGCCAACTGGGCGCACATGCACGTGATAATGATTTACTTGTTGGTTTTTCTACGAGTGGAAATTCAGAAAATTTATTAGCCGCTTTTAGTAAGGCCAAAGACCTTGGGATGACCACCATTGGCTTTGCGGGTAGTGACGGTGGCGACATGAAAAGTAGCGGCTTAGTAGACCATTGCCTCGTGGTAGACAGTGACTCCATACACCGAGTGCAAGAAACCCATGTAGCGTGTTATCACATTCTTTGGGACCTCGTACATACCTTATTGGCAGACCAACGTGGTTTGCTTGGCAAACAACAAGAAGAAACACTATGAAATATGTAGATGAATTCCGCGATCCAGCAAAAGCCAAAGCATTAATCGCTAATATTAATGGGTTAAAAGATAGCCTCAATGCCAACGAGAAGAAACCCATACAACTAATGGAGTTTTGCGGCGGGCATACACATACTATATTCCGCTACGGCATTGAGCCAATGCTACCTAATTGGCTAGAGCTCGTGCATGGCCCAGGCTGCCCTGTTTGCGTATTACCTATGGGGCGAGTAGATGACTGTGTTGCTTTAGCAGAAAGACCTGACGTTATTTTCACAACCTTTGGCGATGCCATGCGAGTACCCGGCTCAAAGAAAAGCTTGCTGCAAGCTAAAGCTGATGGCGCCGATATACGCATGACCTATTCGCCAATGGATTCGCTAGAACTTGCGCGTAAAAACCCAGATAAACAAGTTATCTTTTTTGGCCTAGGTTTTGAGACCACCATGCCAAGTACCGCGCTCACCGTCTTACAAGCGGAGCGCGAAGGTGTCACTAACTTCTCTTTGTTCTGCAACCACATCACAACCGTCCCAACCATAAAAGCTATTCTTGACTCCCCTGAAATGCAAATTGATGCTTTTCTTGCGCCGGGACATGTTTGCATGGTGGTTGGCGAGCGCCCTTTTGATTTTGTTGCCAGCACCTACAACAAACCAATCGTTGTAACGGGCTTCGAACCGCTAGACATCTTACAATCCATTTGGATGGCCTTAAAACAACTCGCTGACAAACGTTGCACAGTAGAAAATCAATACTCACGTATTGTTCCACCTGATGGAAACGCTGCAGGACTTGCTGCCATTGATGCCGTTTTCGAAATTCGCGAGTTTTTTGAATGGCGTGGACTCGGCTCCATTGATCACTCCGGTGTAAAAATGAAAGACGCCTTTCGTCAGTTTGATGCCGAAATGAAGTTTAAGTTGCCGAATTTAAAAATTGCCGACCCAAAATCCTGCCAATGCGGTGAAGTCCTAAAAGGAGTTATTCGCCCTTGGGAATGTAAAGTTTTTGGCACCACATGTACACCCGAAACTCCAATGGGGGCGTTAATGGTCTCATCAGAAGGCGCATGCGCAGCGTATTATAATTTTGGAAATCTGCCAGAATTACTCGCCAAACGATCAAAAAGTATCGAAGGTGATGCAGCATGAGTTCAGCTAAGCCGCTTAGAAAATTAAACTCCAGTGTTACCAGCATCACCCTGGCGCATGGCAGCGGTGGTAAAGCCATGCGCGATTTAATCGAAGATGTTTTTGTCGCCGGTTTTGCCAATGAACATTTATCATTATTAGAAGATCAGGCACGGTTTGACTTATCCGCTTTAACGGCCCTAGGCGACCGTTTGGCGATGACAACAGACTCCTATGTTGTCGACCCTTTGTTTTTCCCCGGCGGTGACATTGGAAAACTAGCTGTCACAGGGACTGTTAATGACCTTGCTGTTGGTGGCGCCAAACCGCTTTATTTAACCTGTGGCATGATTATCGAAGAAGGGTTCCCTATCGATGAACTTAGACGCATTGTTAGTTCCATGAAAAAAACAGCTGATGAAGCGGGTGTAACCATTGTCACTGGAGACACGAAAGTTGTTCATAGAGGCGCTGCAGACAAACTATTTATTAATACCGCTGGCGTTGGCGTTATACCTAATAACATCAACATAACCGCTAATCGCGCTAAACCTGGCGATGTCGTCATTTTAAATGGTTATATCGGTGATCACGGTGCAGCAATTGTTGATGCACGTGGTGATATGTCATTAGAAAACACCATTGAGTCCGATTGCACGACGCTCAATACATTAATTAGCAGCATGCTTGACGTCTGCCCAGATATTCATTGCATGCGTGACGCCACTCGCGGCGGCATTGCCACCGTATTAAATGAGTTTGCTGAATCCAGCGATGTAGGCATTACCATTCAAGAAGACGCCATTCCTGTACGTGCAGAAGTTCGAGGCATGTGTGAAATTTTGGGCCTTGATCCGCTGTACCTTGCAAACGAAGGTAAGTTGCTTGCCATTGTTCCTGCTGAGCAGGCAGAGACATTACTAACCACTATGCAACAGCATCCAGCGGGGCAACATAGCGCCATCATTGGAAAAGTCTCGGAGAAGCCTTCTGGCAGAGTTATTTTACAAACATCCTTCGGTGGGGAGCGCATCGTTGATATGCTAGTTGGCGAACAACTGCCTCGAATCTGCTAATGGACCTTAACTTACTATTTTTAGGCTTTCTAATCGGCATGCGGCACGCGCTTGAAGCGGATCATGTCGCAGCAGTCGCCAGTTTAGCTACCGGGAATAACAGCTTAAGAGGAACGGTCATGCAAGGTGCTGTTTGGGGCCTTGGCCATACGCTAACACTCTTCTTATTCGGTTCTATTGCTTTACTAATTGACGGCATTGTCCCTAATAACATTTCTGCAGCCTTAGAATTTGCAGTTGGCATCATGCTCGTGCTTCTTGGTTTAGATGTTCTCTATCGCTTATACAAAAAACGCATTCACTTTCATGCTCATAAACACGGCAAAGACATCAAACATTTTCATGCTCACGCACATAATAAAGACGAAACCCATAACACCAACGCACATCAGCACGAACACACACAAGCCTTTCCAAAACGCGCACTACTCATTGGCCTTATGCACGGCATGGCAGGCTCAGCGGCATTAATTATCCTAACAGTCAAAACCGTACAAACACCTGCTACCGCATTAATTTATATCTCATTATTTGGCATTGGCTCAATCTTAGGTATGGCAATCTTGTCTTGTATTATTGCCATCCCCTTACGTTATTCTTCACATAAACTAACGCATGTATATAACACCTTACATATAGCCATATCCTTATGCACCGTCACCATTGGCAGTATGATGGTTAATGACTATTTGCAATTTAATGTATTCCATTAACGATAAATTTAAAAAACCGACCGGATAAAATCACTAATGCCTACTTACGATTACCACTGTAAAACCAACGACCAAATTATCGAAGTCAAACATAGTATGAAAGAAAAACTTAAAACATGGGGCGAGCTCTGTGACAAAGCAGGAATAGATATTGGCAAAACACCTGCCGAAACAGAAATTTCACGCATCATTACTAAATGTAATGTTAACACTACAGAAGAGCCAATAACTCTATCTTCAATATTGCCAAAGTAAAAAACAATACGAACTTAATGGTGTGTCATTTTGCTTTATAATTTAACACACACTATGTGTTATCGTTATTTTTGACCATTATTCAAAATAAAACAGATGCAAATTACTCCACAGCAGATCAATAAACTTAGGTTGAAAGCTAACCTAACCCAAGAAGAAGCTGGGAAGGTAGTCTATGTATCGAGGCGTACTTGGCAATCATGGGAAACGCCTATTGATCAACCTAACCATCGCAAGGTTACTATAGGGCTCATTGAGCTTTTTTGCATTAAATGCAACATCCCCTTCCCACCAAAGTTTTAATCAAGACTTGACAATGCACACTTAGTGTTCTTTAATTGTTCTCACTGGATCAGCCAGTTTTTATTTAACTATCAATGCACACTAGGTGTTTATGGAGATTACAATGACAACTTTAAATATAACTAAAAACCCACTATCAAGAGCAATAACAACTGAACTTGGCACAAAGCAACTATTGCTACTCCCTGCTCCTACGTCAGATAAGACAACCACAATAAAATGCAAAAATTGTGGAGAAACTCATACTTATACTAAAAAAAGTAAGGGCCGAAGGAGGGTCAATATTCGATGCCTATGTGGGTCAATTTTGGATGCTCATTGACAGCGATAGCTCTGATTTGAAGCATGTACTCAGTTCAATAACAGACGATTTAACTAAACAAATTGGCGGGATACGAGCCATACAATCTATTGAGCCTTCAGGAGATAGAAGTGTGCGTACGGTTTGCGAAAAATATGAAGAATTGGTAACAACTCCTGTTACCTTAGTTCGAATTGGTGATTTGAATATTGTAAAAAAACCTTGGATAAAGAATTCCCCTGGTTTCACAAATTAACACAAAAGCTAATTTCTTCATTGCAACTTAGGTTGCTTGGAAATGGTGACTTTTTCATTCCACCTTTATTAGTTTTAGGTGATCTAGGGGTTGGAAAGACCACTTATACATTACGATTCAGTGCATTGATGCAAGTACCCTTTCGAGCCATTTCACTTGCAGGAAAGAACGATAATCGCGATCTCGCTGGAACTTCCCGAGGCTGGGGTACAGGTCACCCTTCCATGATGATTCAATTGATAAATGAACATAAGGTAGGCAACCCTATTGTGTTGGTCGACGAGGTCGATAAGTGTGGCGGATCAGATCACAATGGTCGCGCACTTGATACTTTGCTTACATTATTTGAGCCCACATCCTCAAAGAACTTTTTCGACGAATATTTAAGTGGTAGTTGTGATTTCTCTCGAATAACATGGATTTGTACGGCTAATTCAGTAAAGCAAATCCCTACTACACTCCTAAGCCGTCTTGATGTTGTGACAGTCGATAAGCATGCATTTGATGATTACCCTCCGATAGTACAGCGCAGTATTACTACATTTTTTACTGAGAACGGCATCCATTCAGCACACACGCCTACGTTAGAGGCCGCTGATTGGAAGTGGCTTCAGCGTTATTACACATCGCCACGTGTCACGAAAAAAGCAGTATACAAATGGCTAGCTTATCGTTTATTATCGGCATCAAACGACATGGTTCACTAATATTTATGTTGTTTTTTACGGAAATTTTAATCATTTCCAAAATGAGGGGCAGTATGAGGGGTAAACCAATAAATCATCTCTAACTTATTGGTTTATATAGGTAAATGGCGGAGAGAGTGGGATTCGAACCCACGGTACCGTAAGGTACACACACTTTCCAAGCGTGCTCATTCGGCCACTCTGACATCTCTCCTGAAACTATTATAAAACGCTCTGGCCATGCGTTTTTTAGGCGCTAAATTATATCAGCTATCCGCTGTACAAATTATTTTATTCGGTCATGGACTCTAGTTCGTCCCAACGCTGGTATTTACTCTGTAATTTTTTATCAATATCACTGAGCTCACCCATTTTGGCCTGTACCGTTTTTCGATTACCTGAGTGAAAATCAGCAGAACTGGTTAATTGCTGTAACTCAGTTAATGCTTCTTCTAACGTTTCTATTTCAAGCGGGAGTTGCTCTAGTTCTTTTTTAAGCTTAAAGCTTAACTTCACTGTCTTGACTGATTTCTTAGCCGTATTTACGTCACTTGACTTCTTTTTTACTTGCCCGGCTTGAGCTTTGTCTTTTAACATTTTTGCCCAATTAGGCACACCACCCACGTATTCGGTTATCACGCCGTCACCTTCGAAAAACCAAAAACTGGTGACAACATTTTCTAAGAATTTACGGTCATGACTGACAAGAATGAGCGTGCCGTCATATTCAACCAGTAACTCTTCTAACAGCTCTAAGGTTTCCACGTCCAAATCATTGGTGGGTTCATCCATGACGATGAAATTGGCGGGTTGGCTAAATAGCTTTGCTAATAATATGCGGTTTCTTTCGCCGCCCGACAGTACTTTGGCGGGTGAACGTGCACGCTCTGGCGCGAATAAGAAGTCGCCTAAGTAGCTGATAATGTGTCTATCGCGTCCGTTAATGGTCACGCTATCTCGCCCATCTGACACGAGTTCTATCACAGTTTTATTTAAGTCTAAGGCATCACGGTGTTGATCAAAATATGCAACTTTCAACTTTGTGCCATGTTTCACAATGCCTGAGTCCAATTCTATTTCTTGCAACAAGGCTTTTATCACCGTACTTTTACCGATGCCGTTTGGCCCAACTAACCCCACGCGGTCGCCCCGCATAAGACGGCATGAAAAGTCACGCACCATGTGGCGGCCATCGTACGCAACGGATATATCTTCTGCTTCTATCACCAACTTACCTGATTTTTCACCACGCTCTACTTCTATTTTGGCCGGCCCCGCTAGACTTCTCCGCTCTGCTCTATCTCTGCGCAGTTGTTCTAATGCGCGTACACGGCCTTCGTTTCTGGTTCTCCGGGCTTTAATGCCTTGGCGAATCCAAACTTCTTCACGCGCCAGTTTTTTATCAAACTCTGCATGAGTTTTTGCTTCGGACTCTAAGGCTGCCGCTTTACGCTCAAGATATTGTTCGTAACTGCACGACCAACTGGTTAACTGACCCCTATCGATCTCGATAATCCGCTTGGCGATATTTTGTAGAAAAACACGGTCATGGGTGATACAAACAACAGCCCCTCTAAACGTTTCTAACTGCTTTTCCAACCAAACGATGGTTTCCATGTCCAAGTGATTAGTTGGCTCGTCAAGCAGCAGTACATCCGGTTCAACCACTAAAGCACGGGCTAAACCAACGCGGCGTTTCCAACCGCCCGACAATTCATTTATCTTTTTATCCGCGGGTAAATTTAATTTGCTCAGCACCGATTCCACACGTTGCTGTAACGACCAACCGTCTTGAGCCTCAAGTTGATGTTGTAATGTTCCTAATGCATCTAAATCGACGTCTGGGTCTAATAAAAGTTCATGATACTGGGCAATGATATGCCCAATCTCTCCCAAGCTATCTGACACCGCTTCATATATTGTTGACGATTCAGGTAACTCCGGTGACTGTTCCAACGTGGAAACAACAACGCCAGCCTGCAGCCACACTTGCCCAGAGTCCGGTAATATTTCTTCAGCGAGCACTTTCAATAACGTCGACTTCCCTTCGCCATTGCGACCAATCAAGCCCACGCGTTCTTGCTCATCTATTTGCAAATTAGCGAGGTCCAGCACGGGCTTCAGACCAAAAGCAACGCTGACATTGTCGAGTTTAATGAGTGGCATAATCGTTTTCTATTAAGTGTTTTCGAAGTAAGTTAAGCGCCTGTGCAGACGCGTTAATTTGTTTGCGCTCTAGTCGCCCCGTTAGTTTTTTTGATGCTGACGTGTGCGACGTATCACTCACAACGGCGACTACTGCAATAACGTCATCTCCATCATTATGATGTAACTGCACAAGCGTGATATTTGAGTCATTCTGCTCGTGTTCTTTAGTCGCTATTTCAACGGCTAATGACTCAGTAATGTCAGCGTTATCAATTCCAAAGCGCGAGAGTATAGCTGATACGCGCGGCGATACCATCGATTGTTGCAACCAACCGACATCACATTGACGCGCAATACCGCCTTGCGAGATGGTTTCAATCACACTCAATGTCTGTTGTTTTTCAATCATTAATTGATGCACGCAATCAGGTAAATTTTTGACCGCTTTACCAAATCCATCGATGGCGAAAACACTACCGCCAAGAACACCCTGTACTTCTTTAATACAACGCTGGACTGCATCATCGACGTAATGACTAGGAAAAATCAGCTTTAGTTCGTTTTCTGGTAGGCCCGCCCGAAAACTCACTCGAATATCATCGCTCAACGACAGCTTATCTACTTCCTGCTGAATAGCAGACTCGCCCATTCCCATCGTGCGTAAGGTAATAAGCCTCGGTTTTTGAACCTTAAAGCAGGCACGTAAATCATCTAACACGGTGGTCTGCATCATGTTTTTCATTTCGTAAGGAACGCCGGGCATACAATAAAACCGACACCGGTTCGTTTCCCCAATAAACCCTGCTGCTGTGCCCCAGAGATTATCAATGCGCGTTGAATTTTCAGGTAACAAGGCTTGTTTGCGGTTTACCTCAGGCATATCAATATTGAGCTTATCGAAAAAGCCTCGCATCATCGTCATGGCGATATCGTCAAATACTAGCGGGGTGTTAAATGCTTTTGAATACGCTTGTGTCGTCAAATCGTCCTGCGTTGGCCCTAAACCACCGGTACATAAACAAATGTCCGCTAGCGCATCAATGTCTTTAAGCACTTGAACCAAATCATCAAGTTCATCTGCCACGGTGATATGGCGAATAATATCAAAGCCAAGCGTGCGACAATGATCCGCTAAATACGCCGCATTGGTATCGATGGTTGCGCCAGTTATCACTTCATCGCCTTGCGAAAAGATGACCACCTTAGGGCGGTTTTTTTCAGGCATCAAACTGCAAGTTGTAGCTGGTGAATTTGCGAATATTTAATACGCCATTATCGAGAATTAAATATTGCCCTTTAATGCCCTTTAACACCCCTTCTATTACCGGTGTTTTATCAAAGTTAAACGATTTGACCTTATCAGGGTATTCAAGCACGGGGTACTCAATATCCACTTGTTTGGCGTCTGTTAAAAATTGAATATCGCCGTCGTTATTATCAGCTTGCACGGCGCTTATCGCGTCTTGCGCGGTGGCTAATAACAGATCTCGCTCTTCGTACATATCTTTAGGTTCGGCCAAGCCCTTAAGCATTTTTCGCCAATCCGTTTTATCGGATACATATTGCTTTAATGCCATTTCTACTTCACCGGACTGTAGGCGCGTTTTAACTTTAAAAATAGGCAGCGCTTGAATAGCGCCTTGATCAATCCAACGCGTTGGCACTTGAGTATGCCGAGTAATCCCAACCTTTAGGCCTGACGAGTTTGCCAAGTACACAAAATGATCTTGAAAACAAAACTGTTCGCCCCATTGTGGTTCACGGCACGTTCCTAAATGGTAATGACAGGTTTCCGGTTTCATAATGCACAAATCACATTGTGCCAATTTGGTCATGCAGACGTAACAAAAACCCTGGCTATAACTCTTTTTTGTTCGTTTACCGCAGTTCGAACAATGAATGTCTCCAGGGTGGGTTAGCTTGATTTTTTTGCCTATATACGGGTTAAGTGGTACTAGTTCCTCATCAATAGGCAGCGAGTATTCCACTGGCGAACCAAGCGTTGCGTGCATTTTTTTTACGTGGCCTTCAATCATCTGTCTGTCCTTCTAAGAATTCGAATGTTTTGTCTAAATAGTTTTCATAATCGGCAAAACCATGGTCGCCGCCGTCAATGATGACTTGTTGACTGTTACGGTAATACTCAACGCCTTGTTTATAATCTAGCACTTCATCACCTGTTTGGGTCAACAGCAACAAGTTCTTCGCATGACTGAGTTGCGGAAGATACATGGCCTCTAATTGTTGCAAATGCGATTCAGTAAACTCAAACACCTGGCCGCTATGATAGTTCTTATTCTCACCTAATAAGCGTGATAATAATTGATGCGCGTAAACAGCGGGGTTAATTAGCACGCCTCTCTTGCCGTATTTCTCACTCAGGTAAGTTGTGTAGAAGCCGCCAAGCGAACTGCCTATCAAGCCCCATTGCTGACCTTTTAATGTAGCAATATGCGATTCAACACGTGCCATTGCCTCGTTAGGTGAATACGGTAAATCAATTAAAAATACGCTGTGTTTTTCATCGCGCTGAACATACTGTTTAACCAGTTGCGCTTTAAACGAAGCGGCTGAACTACAAAACCCGTGTAGATAAATAACGTGCACTGAAAACCCATCATCAAAATAAAGCGCTAGGATAACCGACCCGTTGCAGGTCCGCCATCTCTATAGCGTTATTGGTAGCCTTTAATGGGCGCTACTCGTTTCTTTTTCTTTCGACATGTACTCTGCTACAAACCTTTCTTCTGATAACGGCTTATTAATAAAATACCCTTGGATTAAGTCGCAATTATGCTCAGTAAGAAAATCGTATTGCTCTTGAGACTCGACACCTTCTGCCACGACTTTCATCCCGAGGTTATGGGCCAACATAATCATACCGTCAACCACCGCCATATCTGCTTTGTTTTCCGGAATATCTTTAATGAAATCCATATCTAATTTCAAGGTATTGGCCGGCAGTTGTTTGATGTAACTGAAAGACGAGTAGCCAGTGCCAAAATCATCAATGGATATGTTCACACCCATCGCTTTTATTGTATTTAATTTCTCCAACATGGTGTCTATATTTTCTAGCACCATTGTTTCTGTCACTTCTAACTCAAGGTATTTAGGGTCTAAATCATACTGAAACCCTATTCACCCCGTTATAATACGGATTCATTCTTAAATTTTTGGAGCAGCTCTGCATGTCTTGGATTTCAAGTAAACCCATCCCCGTTGATGAACGCCTAATTGTTGCACTTGACGTGCCTGATATCCCAAGCGCCAAAACATTGGTCACCACCCTTGGCGACAGCGTAGTGTTCTACAAAATAGGCCTTGAGCTGTTTATGTCAGGCAACTACTTTGAACTGATTGATTGGCTGAACGAACAAAACAAACGCATTTTCGTGGACTTAAAGTTTTTCGACGTTCCGGCCACCGTTGGCCGTGCGGTAAAACAACTAAGCGATAAAAAAATAGATTTTGTCACCATTCACGGTAATAACGCCATTATGCAGGCGGCGGCTGAAAACAAAGGGAACTTAAAAGTACTGGCCGTAACTGTTCTGACCAGCCTTGACCGCGGCGATTTAGACGACTTAGGTTTTCAATGCGACGTTGAGAAATTGGTCACTTCACGCGCCAAACGTGCCATTGAACTGGGTTGTGACGGCGTGATCTCCTCCGGTTTAGAAGCACCAGGGCTGCGTGAATCATTGGGACAAAACTTCCTTGTTGTCTCACCCGGTATCCGCCCTGTAGACAACCGCCCCGAAGATGACCAAAAACGAGTTGTTAGTGTTGAACAAGCATTCTACAATGGAGCTGACCATATTGTTGTTGGCCGACCTATTCGAGATGCAAACGACCCTAGGAAAGCTGCAATGGATATACAGCAAAGCATTCGCAATGTTTTTAATAATTAACGTACTAGGGGGTTCTGATGGTAAAAAATGTTAAAGGTTTCACCCAACCTATATCAAAACTGGTTGAATTAAACACTCAGCACTTTGACACCTTAATGGCTGCACAAAAAAAAGCCGCTGACGATTATCGCGCGCTCGTACAATCACGCATGCAGTCTGCTTCGGATATTAAAGATCCCGTTGCTTTAGCAAGCTTTGTGACAGACCAAATGGCTCTCGCGCAAAGCAGTTATGAAAAAATGGTTGGCAATAGCCGAGTCATGTTTGAATCGATGACCGGCTATAACGCCGACGTCATTCAGTTATTTCAAGAAAGCACTGTTCAATTAAAAGAAGAAATCAAAAAAGAAACAGGCAAGTAACTGATTTATTTAAATTAGTTACTATTTATGTTGCACGGCAACAAAGTGTTTGCTATACTACACCTAACTTAAATAAACCCTAATGGAGAACAACATGAACAACTTTGACGCATTTGCAGGACCAATCACGAAGCTTATCGAATTAAACAAAGCGCAATTTGAAAAAATGGCTGCGGCACAACAAGTAGCGGCTAAAAACTACGTTGAGCTGACAGAAGCTCGCATCAAAGCAGCGTCAGGCATTAAAGACCCTGAAGCATTCAACGCATTTGCTAAAGAGCAGGTTGAACTAGCGCAAACAGGCCTTGAAAAAGTTGTTGCTGATGCCAAATCTTTATTCGAAGACACGAAAGCCTACAACGAAGAAGTATTAAACTTAGTTAAAGAAAGCACAACAGCGTTTACACCTAAAAGCTAAACACGTTTTAAGACATTATTTAAGCCGCTACCAAAAGGTAGCGGCTTTTTTATGCCATAAGCATTATTAAAATAGAATCCAATCCTTATAAAAGTTAAACTATGCAGATAGACGAAACACTTTCGTTGTAAATCAATAGACCAATAAGGGGATTTCAAATGGCTTTAATTTCTCTACGCCAATTACTCGACCACGCTGCAGAAAATGGCTACGGCGTGCCTGCATTTAATGCGAACAACATGGAACAGGTTCACGCCGTTATGCAAGCCGCAGATGCAACTAACAGCCCGGTGATTATTCAAGGCTCTGCAGGCGCACGTAAATACGCTGGTTCATCTTTTTTACGTCATCTAATCATTGCAGCTGTTGAACAATACCCACATATCCCCGTTGTGTTTCATCAAGATCACGGCACCAGCCCCGCTATTTGTCAGCGCTCTATTCAATTAGGCTTTACATCTGTGATGATGGACGGCTCTTTAGAAGCAGATGGCAAAACACCCAGTAGCTACGAATACAACGTGGCAGTTACTCAGAAAACCGTTGAAATGTCGCACGCTTGTGGCGTATCTGTTGAAGGCGAACTCGGTTGCCTAGGTTCACTTGAAACAGGCGAAGCGGGTGAAGAAGATGGCGTTGGCGCGGCGGGCATTTTAACCCACAAACAAATGCTAACAGACCCAGAGGAAGCGGCTGATTTTGTTAAGAAAACAGGTGTTGATGCATTAGCTATTGCCATCGGTACTAGCCACGGTGCGTACAAATTCACCAAACCGCCAACGGGTGACACGTTGGCGATTCAGCGCATAAAGGACATTCATGCACGCATACCCAACACCCACCTTGTGATGCACGGTTCGTCATCTGTTCCACAAGATTGGCTTAAAATTATTAATGATCACGGCGGCGATTTAGGTCAAACCTATGGCGTCCCGGTTGAAGAAATTCAAGAGGGCATTAAGTACGGCGTGCGAAAAGTTAATATCGATACCGACTTACGATTAGCTAGCACCGGTTCTATCCGTCGCCATTTACTCGAAAACCCTAAGAACTTTGACCCAAGAAAATTCTTAGCTGTTTCAACCGAAGCGATGCAAAGTATTTGTGAAGCACGAATGAACTCCTTTGGCACATCGGGGCAAGCAAGCAACATTAAACCGATTGATTTAGAAGCGATGGTATTACGTTATGACTCAGGCGAACTGGATCAAGTCATCGCCTAAATGATAGACGAGCGGTTTATATGAAACTTTTTTCTTGTAAACCGCTCTAATATTTTTTGTACATTGGGTTTCAATAATGCGTCAATATATTTTCATTACTGTTGTTGTTTTTCTATCGGCAATACTCGCCTTTACCTTCTTTATTGGGCCGCCTGTAGACCCTACTTTGTTGAAGCCAGCTGAATTTCAATACCCGACATCAAACCATACGAGCTGCCCCACTGGCGCCAATACGGGATCATTAGGTATTTCGGAAGACATAGAAACTAAAGAAGGCGCAACGTACAACCTTCGCACACCCAGTAATTATAATAAGTCGGTGGAACACCCGTTAATCGTGGTCTATGCGCCCGCCGGCACAAGCGCAAGTAAATCAGAGCGTCATGTTCATTTAACTAAAACAGCGACGGAAGCTGGCTTTGTTATCGCCTATGCTAAAAACTTGCGAATGTCCGTTAAAGCCATTGAGAAATTAGCCTCTATTCCAAACGATATTCAGAAGAAGTGGTGCATTGATTCAGACCGCATCTACTACACCGGCCATTCAGACGGTGGCACCATAGCAAATGCGCTCACTTTTTTACCCTCCATACCAAACAAGCCAACCGCAATTGCACCCAGTGCAGCGGGGATGGATGCAGAAAGCTTGAAGCAATATGCTTGCCCATCCCCATTGCCTGTCATGGTTTTCCATAATAGGGACGACTCGCACTTTGATGGATTTGGTAAGCAATCTGCCGATTGGTGGGCAAATTGCAATCAATGCAGTGGCGAAATGTCCCCACCAGACCAACATGGTTGCAGCACCTATAAAAACTGCCCGACAACATCTAAAACCTACTATTGCGAAGGTTTGGGCGGACATTCAACATGGCCCAATAAAAACGCTATGCTGGTCGGTTTTTTTAAGCAATCAAAATAACCCGATGCATCACCTTAAAAGCATTCTGTATATGGCCATTGCTGGTGTTTTGTTTTGGTTGTTTTTGCCAGAAAGATATACGTTCAACACGCCAATTCAGTTTGCCAACTCGATTACCGCTGAAGAAACCATCGCCCGATTAGTAACCGATGAGCACTTTAACATTTCTACTTTTGCTGAAAACATCTCAGGCGCACGTGCATTGGCCATCACAGAAACAGGCGACCTGATCGTATCCATACCTAACGATGGCTCATTGAGACTTGTCTACAAAGACACCAATCAAGACAACGTATCCGATGGAAGTAAGCTCTTACTTAAAGGTTTAAATAGGCCCCATGGCATTCATTTACATGAAGGTTGGCTCTATGTTGCCGAAACAAACGCTGTTTTGCGTATTCGTTTCGACGCCAAAGAACGTAAATTTATTGGAACACCGCACTACATTATTAGAGATAGTTTTCCTGGCGGCGGAAGTCATTCATCTAGAACCGTTAAAGTTGGCCCAGATAACAAGTTATACGTTAGCGTCGGTTCCAGTTGCAATGTCTGCAACGAAAACACATCCAAACGTGCCAGCATTATTCAATATGATTTAGATGGTAAAAATGAAGTTGTTTACGCAAGCGGATTAAGAAATACCGTTGGATTCGATTGGCAACCAAAAACGCAGCTGTTGTACGGCGTTGATAACGGACGTGATATGCTCGGCGATGACCTTCCACCAGAAGAGTTAAATCAAATTAATCAGGGAGCACATTATGGTTGGCCATATGAATACGGCAAAAATATCTCTGATAATGATAAAAAACCGCCTGGCTTAAAGACCTCCCCCTCTAGCTACAATTTAACTGCTCACAGCGCACCGCTTAGTCTATTATTCCTAAAACATAACCCTCTAATGCGCAATACTGCTTTGATTGCCTTACACGGCTCTTGGAACAGATCTGAAAAATCCGGGTACAAAGTTGTCGCCTTATCTTTTTCAACTAACGGTGATATTACCGAACGTGACTTTATAACGGGTTTTGAACACAATGAAACGGTTATTGGCCGCCCCGTAGACCTAACCGAAGATAAGCAAGGAAATATCTACTTAAGCGATGACTATACCGGTAGAATTTACAAAATATCAACCATAAAAGAACATTAAAATATCCCTTATGAATACACTTAAAAATATACTCGCCATTTTTTCAATCGCATTATTACTGTCAGCATGCGGCGATGACAACGCCACATCAAACTCTGACAAAGTATTTAAAATCACTGGCGTCTTCGGCATTAAATTAGGTGACAAAGGCCAAGGCCTACCCAGTGGCTATATCAATGACAACAAGCCGTTTGACTTCACCCCTAATACTGCGCATAAAAACTTTAACTCGTATACGATTTCAGTGACACCCAACACACACATGATTTACGGCATTAAAATGACAAGCTCGTCAGACCTTAGCAAAACAAGCTGTAAGGAACAACGTGATGAAATAGTGAAAGAAACACTAGCGACACTTGGCGACACATCCGCCCTTAAAGTATCCGAAGATGGTAATCAATGGAAAATTCGTGAAGATAATCAGCGCTCCATTATCATAGATTGTGAACTTGCTTTAACGCCAAAGACCCGTCAATTGGTGATGATAGTCAGCGATACCTCTTTAAGTAAGTTAAGTTACGTCGAATGGTCAAAGCATCAAGATGACATAACTAAACCACAATAATTGTCACAAACGTCACTTAATTTAAACTTAAGCCTAAAACACACACAATTAACTATTTATGAATATTATCAAGACTTTATTAGGCCTCGCTTTACTAACCCTGCTATTGGGCTGCAGTGAAGCAAATGATGACAATGACATCGATTTAACTGAAGAATTTGCCATCAGTGAAATTTTTGGTATCAAGATTGGTACCGTTGACGAAGACCTACCACCAGGGTATGCCATAGAGAATAAGGAGATTACTTTTACTGCCAATAAGACCGATAAGCGATTTGTTAAATACGAATACTCTACAACCCCTAAGTCACACATCATTTACGGTATTAAGACTAAAAGTCCCTTAGAGCTGGCAAAAAAAGACTGCCTAGCCCAACAAGATGCGCTCATAAAACAAACGCTTAATGCACTCGGCGATACGTCTGAATTCAGAATAACTCAAGAAAATAACAAATGGAAAATTCGCGAGTCTAATCAACGTGAAATAACCATCGAATGTGAAAGGTCAACCTCACCAGAGCAACTGCAACTGGTTATGACTTACCAAGATACGGCGCTAAGTTTATTGGCCTTTAGGGAATGGCGAAAACGTCAAAAAGAAATAACTCTGATTAGGTTCTAAATTTTTCTATTATATCTCTTTAACGTTGCTATTAAACGTTAGGCACTTTTTCTAGCCGAAAACAAACCATAGCAACCAATGCCATCGTGCAGCACGTGGTATTGGCCAAAACAGGCATTGAAATTACCACTTTGTACGCTGGTTCTTAAACGTAACCAGCTCATGATTTTTTCCATGGGGTACGTTAGCAATGCCGTGTAATACAAACGCTTAGATGATGGCAAGGTATTATTTGTGATGTCTCGATAATAGATATCACTAAAACCGCTGTCTTTCATAAAAGACTCAAACTCACTGGGCATCGACATATTTGGCATCGACCAGCCATTAAGTACTTTTAAAACATGCTTCCATTCGACTTTAGTTAATTCTCGCTTATTTGCGAACCCATCTGCCACAGCAAAACAACCGCCTTTTTTTAACACGCGAAACGCCTCTGTAACGAAATCAGATTTCTTTAACGCATAGCAAATACTTTCAAGGCCCCAGACATGGTCAAATGTCTCATCCGCAAACGAAGTATGCGTGTAATCTTGCAATTTAAACGTCACTAAATGATCAACGCCGCGTTTCTTAGCATTCTTATTCGCTTGTTCAATTTGCGTAGGAGAAATAGTGATACCTGTTACTTTAACGCCATAATGCTCAGCTAACCAGATAGAACTACCGCCTATACCGCAACCCGCGTCGAGCACGTGATCACCCGGTTTTAAGTCCAATTGGTCCGCTAGCACTTTGTTCATTTCAATTAACGAATCGCTGTGTGACTGCGTCTTGTCAGACCAATAACCATAATGAATCGCAAGGTTTTTACTGTTAAGCCACGAGGTCCGGTAATCCCAGTAACTTTGATCGTAATAATCAGCAATGTCGCTCAGTAAGTCATCGCGTACTTCGGTACGGTGGTCGACGTCCTTTTCAATTGTTATTAAATCATTAGGCATAAAATTAACTGAGCATGTAAGAAATTAATGAATAGCGGGCTAATTTACCCAACATAATAAAACAAATGGATTTAATTAAGTTAAGCCTAACCCACCCCGCTACTAAACACAGAACATCGCCGATAATAGGCAGCCAACTCATTAACAAAGCGATGCTACCATATCGCTGAATGGCCACATTGGCCTTATCAAAATGTTTTAGGTTGGTGTTTTTTGGAGGGAATTTAGATGAGGCAAGGTAACCAACATAATACGTTGTTAGCGCGCCTAAGGTATTACCAACTGTCGCCACCAAAACCAGAAATAGTGGCACATGTTCATCATTGATAATTAAATACGCTAGCACCGCCTCTGAACCCCCTGGTGCAAGTGTGGAAGAGACAAAGGCACTTACAAATAAGCCTAACGCACCGTATGCTTCCACCCATTCATCAAACATACTGTTTTATTGACTTAGTGCTTGCGCCAAATAAAGAAAAATAAACAGCTAGCTAAGCCAAGAAAAAATAATAAGATGACGAGAATAATGTTCGCAACGCTTAAATCCAACGCGTAAACATCTTTATTAAGCTGCCCAGAAACCCCAGGGATTGACGGCAAATTACCACTACCATCCCCCACTTTAACCTGTGCTTTCATGCCTTTTTCCATATGCTGTGCAACATCACAATGAGCTAAATATGTTTTATCAGAACTGGGCGTTATAAACGTACCTTTCACTTCACCCTTCGCATATAACTCCATATGAAACATCCCTTGAGGATGCAAATACGTTGGCAAACCATGGATCATAAATTGATGGCGGATATTATCTTCGTTTATAAACGTAACATTAATCTGTGTACACTTTGGTAGATTAAATTCGTGCTGACTATAACCAAAAATAGTACCCGGGAAGGGTTTAGCGTACTCTCTACCCGCTTTGATTGTGATTTTTTGAACCCCTGCTATTTTCAAACATCCTTGCGGCAAGTCTTGTAAGTTTTCATTCATCACCATGCCCCACTCACCCATCCGCATCCCCATATGGCTCATTTCTGCTTGAGCGATGCTAGTTATAACGAGTAATAAGGCTAATACTGCAACGTTAAGAGCTTTCATCATCGACTTCTATCTTTTAATTTAACAGCAACGTCATGTAAAAAACTGTACATCACGTTAAATAATAAAAACAATACGCCTGCCAACATGCCGAGAACAATCAATAAAATAACATCTTTATAGGATTGAACACTTTTTCCCGCCACATCATCCCACCAACCAAACGCATCGGAGGCGCTCCACGTCGGTAACTCACCTTTATAATATTCTGGGCTAAAGTACGGCATAATACTCACACCTTCTACATTCGGCATCGCATTTTTATTCAGGTACTTTCTATAAACAATTTGCGACACATTGCCACCGGGGTTGATACCATTAGTGGTGATGGCTCGTTCCGCATGATCATGCATTAACCAAGCACCTTCACCGTAGCTATGCAATCCATCATCTTTGGTATACAAGTCCAAATCAATGCGTTGTGCGGAGGCAATAGTATAAACGTCCCGTGTTATTTTCGCAGCAGGGTTAACGTCTACCCCATCATAGGCTGTAATGGTCGCTTTGTGCCCATGCGTGTGTAGCGCAATCACTTCTGGCGTACCATTTAGTACCCGCAATTTAACGTGCTGATCAGGCTCTACGGTTATTAATGACTCTCGTAACGTGTAGGGAAACGAGCGGCCATTCAGCATAAAGTAATCATCGGTCCCATCAGTAATATCGTACAGGCGGTTCATTTTTTTCGCCAACTGACGTGGGTCATTGGTAGTTTGGATTAAATTATTGAGCGATGTATCAATCGCTTGATAGTGCAAATCATATTCTTGCACGTAATCTTCGCGAACGCCGACCGATGGGTGCCTTACTTTACCTGCACCGACATTAAAGGTTTGCACCCAATTATTCGGCTTATTTTCTTCTACAATAAACAAACCCTGTAAGCCCATCATCATATGCACTTGCACCTGTACATGACAGTGGTACATCATAGTGCCTGCGTGACGCGGCTTCATCTTATACAGGTGCTGCTCACCCGGCATGGTCATTTGCTCGCTGGTTTGCGGCACTCCATCATTGTTCGAAAACACATGATCAACACCGTGCAAATGTACTGTATGTGGGAAATAGTGCGTATTTTCTAAAATTAACGTGATGTTATCACCCGCTTCAACACGAATAGGTGCGGATGGAAGTCTTAATAAATGATTGGCATTTAAATTTTCACGATTCACAGTCGACATGCCGCGACTTTTAGGCGCAAACACCCATGCTCCTGGCTTAACACCCGGTGCTATTTCAAAGCCAGGAATAAAGCCTAGCTCATCGGGTGAGCGGCCATTAAGCTCCGCCACTTCAATTCTGATTGTAATGTTGTCAGGATCACCGTCGCCATCAAGGTCATCCGTTTTAACCACTGCATCATCCGATAACTGGGTACGCATCAACACCGGCATAATAATATTGTTGGTCCCCCTAACAAAGGCTGCTACTTCGTAAGGATTGTCAGGGTTGCAAGCATCTGAAGCTTGAATATCCATACCGCCTATTGTGTAGGCCTTGCGCCATTCAGGATAATCCTCATCGCACATAACTGGCTTTGCTAATTCAGCTTTTGGTTTTGGTGGCGGGGCTGCTTCATAGGCTGGCATGCCCGTGTATTCATAATACTGAGAATAAATGAAATAAGGATTATAAAGAAAAAGCGCAATAATACTGAGTATTACTGCGCTTAAAATTAATCCTAAAACCGGGAATTTTTTCATTTGTAAGTCTATCAATATCTCTTATACCCAATGGGTAAAATTTTAGGTCTGTTGATTAGAACGTTACGATGCTAATCGTCTCTCTTTTCATTCAATTCAACGGGTTTTCTACGCGCTAACCAAATCATAAAGATAATAACCACTAAAAATACTGCAATGGGAATTTTGAGTGATTCTGGGATACCCGCTTGTGGATAGCCTACAGAAAATGGAAAACGTGAAATGTACTTTTCATTCTCACCTTCAACAATCACATAACCGACAAAATGACCCTTTTTTTCAAACTTTTGTGTAATCTTCATTGTTCCTTGAGGATAACGTTTAGCTGGTATTTCAAAAAAAGGCGTTTGAGCTAATTCAGAGTCAATGACGATACCATCTTCCGCGGTACCTAACGCTGGTTGATCGGCTTGTATAACTCGAAAATTCACCGTCATATCACGAAGCTTATTATCGACAAAATCTAATACGATGTATGACTCACCAACTGTCGGCAAATCATCACAAAACTGCATCGGCGCATTTTTCTGTAATTGGTAACCAGAAAAGTTCATCACATAAGGTCCCACGCGTAATTTACACTCATTACCTTCGTTCATCACACCACCGTGTCCCCAAGACACGGTACTAATCATCATTAATACAACTGCATATACCATCTTATACATTGACCATCTCCAATAAGTTAAAACAATAGGACATATTATAATTCATTTAGTTCTGTCAGATTCACAATTTAAAAAAAAAGCCCCGCAAAGCGGGGCTTTTTTAACTTACATCAATTACCTGTTAGATAAACACAGGAATTAAAGGACCACCAATAGCAACTACTGAGCGGTTACCTTCTTCGTCGAAGAAGAAGACTAAACCACCGAAACGGCTATCTGGATCATAGATCAATTTAGCTAAACGGTATGTTTCCCAAGCAGCATCAGTACATGTCACTTTAAGAAGTTTAGTTTCGCCCGGCATAACAGATCCACCTTCATAAGTGAGACCAGCGACCGCTACAGGATCATGACTATCTGCAGGCTCAGCTGTAGACACTTCAGGATTCATCCAACGAATATTAGCTGCTGTGTACTCACCTAATTTAATGGGTGAATTCGTGTTGTTGGTTACTTTTAAGCTAAATTCTAACGCACGACCTGGAACACGGTACTTAGCGTCTATTACTTCAGCATTCACACCACGAGCAGCATCTGGTAGCGCTGGGATTGTGATTTGACCACTTTGTAACGGAATGGTTACTGGGTACTCTTTATATGCATTGAAGTAACTCCACGTAACCACTACAAATGTACCAATTAGCATAACTAAACCAACCATACGATCTGTTGTACTAATCATATCATCTGCATTGTCACCCAATAATTTCACTTTCTTGTAACGTGGAATTAAGATTGGGCCTTGGAATATCCAATAGAGAAGGTAAGCCGCCGCAATAACACCCCAGAAGATGTGCCATTTAACTGCATTAGCCAAACCGTACGTTTCAAGATCAATCGTTTCACCGGTTAATGTTGTCACTTCATTTATGAAGTCAGCTTGATTACCTGTTACTTCAACCCAACGACCAGGGCCAATTAATGGACCCGCTTCTTTAACGTTCATTAATGCATGCATATGAACGCGAGCTGGACGACGTGCTTTAAGTATCACTTTAAACTCATACGTTTCACCAATGTCAAAACGTGTTGAGTTTGTACCAGACACTCCATTGATATACGAAGCTTTACGTACGAATACGGGGCCTGGAATACCGATGTTTAAGAATGCAACTTCAGGTTTAGCAATGTTGTTTGGCCAGTCGTAAAACCAGTAAAACTTACCTGTCATTGTTAATTCTTCGTTTACTTTAAGCTTAACCGTCGATACGTCTACGTCGTACCATAATAGTGTACGCATTCTTAAGTAAGCTGCTTGTGATTTCTCACCATGAGCTATTGCTGGTGCTGCATACAATGTAATACATGCAATCATAAACGCAATAAGCATCAATATTGTTTTTTTAATATTTAACATTTCCTTCCTCAATCTTTATTAAATGTAATTAAATTAAGTTGTTAACGGCGCTTATAGGCGCCATTAACAATAATTTAATTTAAATTCGTTTTGCCCAAGTCGTTTTAGCGAACCAAGCGCCAATACCTAACCAGATAAAATACATAAATACTGATATAAAGCCTGCAAAGAATGCAGATACCGGCGTTACGTCCTCACCAAAGGTACGTAAGGTGCCTTCTTCAATGATACGAATGTATTCTGGTGTGCCTGTTCTAACGTAGTTGTAACCGATTAAATCAGCCACTGACATCATCACGCCATTGTATTCAATGGGCACATGGTACGGAGCAATCAGCGCCCAGTTTGAAGGGTAAAAGATAACACCCCAAACCATTGAACCAATAATACCTGTAATGGTTAAACTTCTACTAATTAGCAGAATCGCATCCAAACACAGTGCCATTGGAATAATTTCAGCAGGAACAACCATGTTTAATGGGAAATAAGCCCAACCAACAAAGTTTGCTGTTCTATTAGCCCATTCACCAATCAACAATACTGAACAACTTAGTGTTGCACCAAATGGAAGCCTAAAGTTAGTCCATAGTAAATAGTGAAGTGCTGCTGGGAAGAAAATTAACGAAATTGGCGTTACTGTTACCCACCAACGTCTATCTTTCCAATCAATCCAAAAATCCCAATCGCCCATTGTTAACATGGCGTGAATATGGAATGCACCCGTAATAACCAAAATAACGATTGGAATAACGACCCAATCGAAAGCTTTGTAAATTCTATGCTGTTGCTCAGCTGTTGTAATAGCCGACTGTACTGCACTCATCTTGACCTCCTAATTATTGTAAAAAAATCTCTTTTTCGTACCACACCCAAGCCATTGAGCATAATGCTTGCGTCATAATATACGTATTCAACACCCAAAGCAACTACTAAGCCTCTAAATTCCAAGTATTACCTAACGTTTCATCCCTAAATTATTCTCTATTTTAAATAACATTATCTTACGCAAAAAAAAGGGTGCCGAAGCACCCTTTTCTAATCGTCAAATGACGTTTACAAATTAGTTCTTAGTAAGAACTTCCATCGTCATTCATATCTTCTGTTACTAATACTTCATCATCAAGCTTAGTTAATGCAATTAAGCGTAAGATGATTTGAATTAATAGACCACCTAGTGCTAACGCTGTCCATCCTAGAACTACGAAGCCCCAATGTAACGGTGCTGTGAACAGTTCTTCCATAAACCAGAATGTGTGACCCCATTCGTTCAAGCCAACATTTGGAAGAATCATGAAAGGACCAACAACTGCAATTACGAAAGGAATTGAGATGTTTTCAGCGAACTGAGGCAAACGTGTACGAGCATATAAGAATGCAGCAACACCAGCCAAAATGTAAGCAGGCATAGTACCGTAGAACAATACGATGTGACTTGGTGTAAAGTCAGTATCACGTACTGTTACTTGGTGCCAAGATGCGTCTTGCTCTGCGAAGAAGCTAGCAGCCCAGTATACAATAAATACGTAGCATACTAAGTAAGCTAACAATGTAAAGTAACGTCTTAATTCTTCTTGCGGTGTGATGTTAAATACGTCTTTATCACGTGTTTTTAAGATGTAGCCCCAAATAACTGCCGCTAATGTGAACTCAATAATCCACTGTGCGTATAGAAGGTCCATCCAATATGTTTGGAATTCAGGTTCGAAAGAATCCATGCCCATGTCCCAAGCAAATAACTGCTGGTAAATGCGCCATGCAGCCATAACGACTGTTACTGAAAGAATGATGACAGTGATTCTCTTCCAGCCAACTAGGCTTTTAGAAACATCGCCACCCATTTCTACTGAAGGTGTACTCATAATATTTTCCTCATTAATTAAAATTAAAATTACTTTTTTGCAAAAAAGTGTCGTTTCCGACCGCGGGATGATAACACCCTTTGGGGGGATTCAACAAGCCCAGCTTGCAACACAGCTCACTGAGCTTGATTCTTAGTCCTAGGCAATTCGCTATAGTTCAATTATTTGCAAACTTATTTTCGTTCTTTTTTCTTACATTTATAACTATTTGTTATATGTACGCCGGCACTTCTTTATGCTTCTTTGCTTGTAGCCCATACGTACAGCAACTCCCTTAGAAAACTTGTTTGCAACTAGTAATCATCGAGCGTTTGAATACATTTGTTTTTATTGCTTTGACAGTCTCCAATATTATGCATTATTTATTTTTTGATGCCTGCCGGCGTAGGGCGGGGTTAGCACCCACTCGCCCAATAAAGCACCGATCAATTTCGAATTTATGCCGTTATAACCCCTTCGGCATCTCTATTTTTACAAATTATCTTACCTGATGTGCCAAATCTGAACTATTCTATAGCGCATGCTAAATTTTACTTTTCTTAAGTATGTCGTTATCTGCATTTCTTTAAGCTTGCTGTCTAGCTGTTCAACACCGCCGTCTGCTTTGCAAAGGGTTATGCAACGCGGTGAATTAGTCGTCTTCACTCGCGTTGATCCAACCACATACAGTCTTGATGATTCAGGTAAGCAACAGGGCTTTGAATACGAATTGGCGTCGTTATTTGCTGAACAACTTGGCGTGCGCGTGCGCTTTGCTTTGCCGAAACAGTTCCATCACATTTTGCAATTATCGAGCAACAGTGAAGCTGACTTTTCAGCTGCGGGTCTTAGTGTTACACCGAATCGCCAGCAAGTTATAAAGTTTACCCCTGCTTATTATGAAGTAACTCAGCAAGTTGTTTATCACTACCGATCGCGCCGACCCAAGTCTATTAAATACCTTAAAGACTCTTTCTTTGAAGTGCTTGCTGGCACGAGCCACGCGGAAAACCTAAGGCGGCTTAAAAAAAGCAAACCAAGCCTTTCGTGGAACGAAGCCTATGACACGAATATTTTGGAATTGGTGTCCATGGTCAACAATGGCCTGCTTGATTACACCATCGCTGATTCCAACCAGTTTCAGATATTTCGCAGTCAATTTCCGCAATTAAACGTTGCTTTTGATATATCAGAACCTGAAAAAATCGCATGGGCTTTTCCTAAAGGGGCCGATAACAGTTTGTACAATGAGGCCGTTAAATTTCTTAATGGGCTAAAACAAACTGGCGTACTGAGCCAACTACAAGACAAGTACTTTGGTTATTCGAAACACCTAAACTACGTGGGCATTTGTACTTTTAGGCAACACGTTAAAAGCCGACTACCCGCATTAAAACCGTTTTTTCATCAGGCGGCTGAAAAATACCAGCTGGATTGGACCTTATTGGCTGCTGTTGCCTATCAAGAGTCCCACTGGAATCGTCACGCCGTTTCCCCTACCGGTGTACGCGGCATCATGATGTTAACGCGAGACACCGCCAAACAAATGAAGATAAACAATCGCCTCGACCCACAACAAAGTATTGACGGCGGCGCTCATTACTTAGCGACTCGAATTAAAAAAATCCCCGAAAGAATACAAGAGCCGGACAAAACATGGATGGCACTCGCTTCATACAATATTGGCTATGGGCATTTGGAAGACGCTAGGGTTTTAACTGAGAAGCAAGGCGGTAATCCGGATAGATGGGTAGATGTTAAAGAACGGCTGCCGCTATTAGCGCAAAAGAAGTGGTACAAACAAACGAAACACGGCTACGCACGGGGCAATGAACCAGTCACCTACATAGTAAACGTTCGGCAATACATTGAAATGCTTAAGCAGCTCGAGCCCGCTGACGTGAGCCAAGAAAACAACCAACAAGCAGAAGATGCGCTTAATATGCAGTTACCTGCGTTATAACTGGCGCTTCATCCAATCTATACAATAGTTGTGGACGTCTTCTTTCTGGGGTTCGTGATGAAGCTCGTGATAAAAATCCTCCCAAATCTTCAGCGTACACAGCTCACCCGCACATTCAGAAAACAAGGTACTCGCCTTATGACACGTCAGTTCATCTGCATCACCGTGCATCATTAGCATTGGAAAATCCACCTGTGACGCATCTTTTAATAGCTGTTCACCGGCCTCTAGCATTTGCGTTCCAAGCTTGGCTGAAATTCTATCGTGCGTTAGCGGATCTTCTTTATTCTTTCTCAACACGTCTTTATCTCTAGACAAGGTATTGATATCAACCTCATTAGATAGAGACAATGTCGGCCACAAAGATTGTAATTTTTTTCCCAACATTACTTTCCATTTAGGCGGTTCAAATGCTGGCTTTAACATCGGCGCGCTTAAAATAACCCCTTTGTATTCACCTGGATGGGCCAAGGTGTATTTAAGCGCCAGTGTTGCGCCCAAGCTATGTCCATATATAAAGTGTGGTTTATCTAAATCGATTTTTGATGCTTCATTAAGGAAACGGTCAATGTCTCTAATCAGCTGTTGAAAGTCATGACAATGCCCACGTTGCCCATCTGATTTACCGTGCCCTCGTAAATCAAAAGACACGACTTCTACACCAAAAGACGCGTAGTATTCGGACATTTCTTGATAACGGCCACTGTGCTCGCCTAGTCCATGAATAAGACAAATCACCATCTTAGTCTCACTATCAGGCAGCCACCTAACAGCATGCATTGCTGTGCCATCACACGCTACCCATTGTGTCTCACTGTGAGTTACCGCCATTTAACCGCCTTTTTATTATGCTTTAGTTAAGACCCAGCCATCGCTTTCTATGCCCGCCTACATCATGGCACAACTAGCGTTTTTTTTTAAAGAAAGATGTTAACAGTGTAGCGCATTCATCACCCAGCACACCTTGTGACCATTCAACGTGGTGGTTGCTATAATCAGCATCCGTTAATGACAAGGCACTGCACACCGCACCACGTTTAGGATCCTTAGCTGCAAATACAATTCGTTTAATACGCGCGTGCTGGATCGCCCCCATGCACATCACGCATGGTTCGAGCGTTACATATAAAGTGGAATTAACTAAGCGGTAGTTTTGAACCGTTTGACTCGCAGCGCGTATAGCAACAATCTCAGCGTGCGCTGTTGGGTCACAATTTTTTATGGGAAGGTTATAGCCCTCACCGATACATTCCCCACC
>DUCS01000011.1 GCA_012959695.1 Cycloclasticus sp. | reverse complement strand
TTCAATTCAGCTTGCAAACGTGCAATTTCTTCGCTTTGTCGCAACAAGTCGGCTGTCGTAAGCACTTTACTTTCTTTCGGCACTTTCTTATTACTTGCATCAATCGCCACCTCAGCTTCAGCTTGCAACAAAACTTTTTGAGCTTGTGCCTGTGCTTTTTGAGTTTTATCGGATTCTGTCAGTACCGCTTTTTTCATCGGCTGAGGCGCCGCTTGCTGCTGATTGATCGCTTTTTCTTCAGCATCGCCACTACCAACTTGGTCTTCTTGAGCTAGGAAATCCGCCTTATCAGGCCGTTCTTTATCAGGTTTTGTGACTAAAACAATTTCTAGCACTTTGCTCATCGAGCGGGGAATATCTACATCAAAGCTTATTCCCAAGATAATCAGAGCGTGCACAATGCCCGCCATAAATAACGTTAACCCTAGTTTATCCCCCGATGAAATGGCTGTAGAAGTCACCGCTTTGCTAACTGTTCCTCAATGCAATCCATCAATAAACCACTAATGTTCAAGCCATACAAATTATCCAGCTCTTGAACACACGTTGGACTGGTGACATTAATTTCCGTCACATAATGACCAATGACATCTAAGCCTACAAACATCAAGCCTTTTTCAATCAATGTTGGTCCAATCTGCTCGCACAACCAATATTCTCTATCGGTTAACTCACGCCCTTCCCCCGTACCACCGGCCGCCAAATTACCACGCGTTTCACCTTTTGCAGGAATACGCGCCAAACCGTATGGGACCGGTTTGCCATTAATAATAAGAATCCGTTTGTCACCCTGCTTAATTTCAGGCAAATAACGCTGAACCATCGTTAGTTCTTTGCCGTGATTTGTCATTGTTTCTAAAACGACACCCAAATTATGATCGGCTTTCTTTAAACGAAAAATAGACGCGCCACCCATACCGTCAAGCGGCTTAACAATCACATCTTCGTGTTCAATCAAAAAATCCTTAATGCGCTGCGTTTGAGATGTAACGAGTGTCGGGGAGCAACACTCCGGAAACCACGCGGTAAATAATTTTTCATTCGCATCACGCAAACTTTGCGGCTTATTCACCACCAACACACCGTCCGCCTCAGCTTGTTCTAAAACGTACGTCGTATAAATAAAATTCATATTAAACGGCGGGTCAACACGCATTAAAATCGCATCCATCTCACTCATCACGTCATCAATGATGTCGCCCAACTCAAACCAACTGTTTTCATCGCGCTGAACAGTTAACGGCCTATAAGTAACTTTGGCTGTGCCATTAAACAGGTACAAATCTTGTTGCTCCATATAGAACAACTCCCAACCCCTGCTTTGCGCCTCAAGCAACATAGCAAACGTCGTGTCTTTTTTAATATTGATTGACCCGATGGGGTCCATTACAACGCCTAGGCGCATGGGTCTACTCCGGTATTAAGTTTTCGTTATATGAGTATTATTCTTACATATCTCAAAAGTTTTTATACTTGTATTGCTCTTTTGTCGAATGACCCTCGCAAGGCTCACAACACAATCAATTTGCTAAATATAACTATAAATTAATTTGGTACTGATAAAAAAATTCGACTTACTATGTCTTACCCAATGTCTGTGGGTCGCAACTTTGCTGAAATTTTACGCGCACTGGATGCAATTCAAGCCACTGATGGCGCACCTATCGTAACACCTGCTAACTGGGTTCCGGGTGAAGATGTGATTGTCGGATTAGGTTTGGATGATGAACAAGCAAAAAATAAATTCGGAAACATCGATATTAAATTGCCTTACCTCAGGTTTACGAAAGCACCAAAAAGCTAACCGGTAGATATGGCGTGAACAAAGGTGAGTGGAGGCCTATGAGTTACTCATAAGGCCTCCGCTCTTTTAGCCCATATCACCCCATAACACCTGCATTGCTGCAATAGATGCAATCGCCGCTGTTTCATTTCTAACCACTCGCGGACCGAAGCCAAGTGCCGTGAAACCTGCTTTTTCCGCAACAACAACTTCTTCTTCCGAAAAACCACCTTCTGGGCCAATAAATACGGTAACTGCAGTTTCGGGTTGTTGATAGCTTTTCAATGTTTCGGTTTTACCCGGCTCAAATATAATTCTGTTTGAAGATAAATCACTGCCTAACCAATCAGAAAAATCTTGAGTTACATTTAATAACGGCGGAGCATTGCGCCCACACTGCTCGCAAGCCCGATAAACAATATTTTGCCAATGTTGATGGCGCTGAAGTCGCCTCTCATCCGTTAGCTTAACGACACAATGTTGAGTTATAACGGGGGTAATCGTTGCTACGCCAAGCTCGGTTGCTTTTTGAATAGCGACGTCCATTCGTTCGCCACGCGACACGCTTAAACCTAGTTCAATAGCTAATGGTGATTCAAGATTAATATCTCGCCAAGTGTTAATGTCCAGCACAACCGCTTTACGATGTATTTCTGAAGCGGTTGCTGAATACTCGCCACCTTGACCGTTAAAAACGGTCAGCTGAAAACCCTTTTTAAGCCGCAACACATTGCGTAGATAATGCGCCGCGTCTGGCTCTAAAGTAATTGGTTTGCCTTCGGCGAGTTGCTGGTCAACAAACAGTCGCGAAATACGCATAATTAGCCGTGCAAACTATCGGGCAAGGTTATCGTGTCAATCGGGGCTTCAAGCTTTGGCGGCATTTGCAGGTGAAAGCCTTGAGTTTTCAAATTACTGATCACTTTAATCACATCTTCTCGTGCTAATGGCCTTTCAGCCGATAGTTCCAAATCGAATACATGCTCTGGCTCTGGGAACTGCTTCATCACTTCTGGCGGCACATCTTCAAAATCATCTTGTTCTTTTACGTATAGGTACAGGCCATCACGTTTCTTTGTTTTGTAAATCGCGCAAGACACTTCTTTTTTCTCGCTCATGCGTTGTCTATCCCTAAATTACGACAAATCGCTAAACTCGCTTCCGCTTGGTTCATGCTATAAAAATGTAAGCCTGGGCTGCCATAATCGAGTAACGATTGGCACAGCTCACTCATCACATCCAAACCAAAAGCTTTTATTGATTCACGATCATCTGCAAAACCTTCTAAGCGTTTAGCAATCCAACGGGGGATTTCCGCACCACACATATCAGAGAATCTCGCTAACTGTGAATAGTTCGTTATCGGCATAATTCCCGGCACAATCGGAACATTTACGCCCATTTTGTCGCAATCTTCGACAAATCGAATATAGGCTTCAAAGTTGAAAAAGTATTGCGTGATGGCGCCATTAGCACCCGCCTCTACTTTTTGTTTAAAGTTGGCTAAGTCCGTTTGCGCGTTCTTTGCTTGCGGATGAATCTCAGGATACGCTGCCACTTCAATGTGGAAGTGATCGCCAGTTTCTTCACGAATAAATCCAACGAGTTCGTTTGCATAACGGAATTCGCCAACATCCAATGTCCCAGACGGGATATCACCACGCAAGGCGACAATACGATCAACACCCTGCGTTTTATAATTCGCTAATATCTCACGGATGTTCTCTTTGGTAGAACCCACGCAAGACAAATGCGGCGCAGCGGAAAAGCCCTGCTTTTTAATGTCCATTACGGTATTAATCGTACCCTGCTGGGTGCTGCCACCCGCGCCAAAGGTAACAGAGAAGTAAGCTGGGTCTAATTGACCCAGCTTTTTGCTAACCGCTAATAGTTTTTCTCGCCCTTCTTCTGTTTTGGGCGGGAAAAATTCAAAACTAATCGGTTGATGTGATTCTAATGCCATAGTTTAGTAACGGTAATGATTAGGTTTATATGGGCCCTCGACAGGTACATTAATGTAGTCTGCCTGTTCTTGGCTTAATTCGGTTAGGTTTACACCAATTTTTTCTAAATGCAAACGCGCCACTTTTTCGTCCAAGGTTTTTGGTAGTACGTACACTTCATTTTTATACGCATCGCCATTGCTAAAGAATTCCATTTGCGCCATCACTTGGTTTGTAAATGATGCTGACATCACGAAACTTGGGTGACCGGTTGCACAACCTAAATTAACCAAGCGACCTTTAGCTAACAAGGTAATCCGTTTACCGTCTGGAAAAATAATGTGATCCACTTGTGGTTTCACTTCTTCCCATTCGTACTGTTCTAATGAAGCAATATCAATTTCTGAATCAAAATGGCCAATGTTACAAACAATGGCTTCATTTTTCATTGAAATCATATGGTCGTGATTAATCACGCCTAGGTTGCCTGTTGTGGTTACAAAGATGTCGCCTTGGTCAGCCACTTCATCCATACGTACAACACGGTAACCTTCCATTGCTGCTTGCAACGCACAAATCGGATCCACTTCGGTTACCCAAACGGTTGCGCCCATACCTTTAAATGCTTGCGCACAGCCTTTGCCCACATCGCCATAACCAATAACAATGGCAATTTTGCCGGCTATCATCACGTCGGTTGCACGCTTGATGCCGTCTAATAAAGACTCACGACAGCCATACAAGTTATCGAATTTACTTTTTGTCACCGAGTCATTTACATTCATCGCTGGGAACAATAATTCACCGGCTTCTTGCATTTGATACAAACGGTGAACACCTGTGGTTGTTTCTTCTGTTACACCTTTAACGCTCGCCGCCATGTCTTGCCATCTTGTTGGCTTAACAGGTAAATTACGACGCAATACCTCAAGAATAGCCACCCACTCTTCGTTATCGCCTTCTTTCGCGTCCGGCACTGCACCGGCTTTTTCAAATTCAACGCCTTTGTGTAATAACAAGGTTGCATCGCCACCGTCATCAAGAATCATGTTCGCTTCTTGACCTTCTGGCCATGTCATCATTTTTTCAGTACACCACCAGTATTCCTCAATGGTTTCGCCTTTCCAAGCGTAAACCGGAATATTCAAATCAGCAATCGCGGCAGCAGCATGGTCTTGTGTTGAAAAAATATTGCATGAACACCAGCGAACTTCAGCGCCTAGCGCCACCAATGTTTTAATTAACACGGCTGTTTGAATCGTCATGTGTAAACTGCCCGCAACACGCGCGCCTTTTAACGGTTTGCTCTCACCAAACTCTTCGCACAACGCCATTAAACCCGGCATTTCGTTTTCAGCAATCGCTATTTCTTTATGGCCCCATTCTGCCAATGACATATCGGCTACTTTATAATCTGTAAAACTCATAATTAATCCTCTCGTATTGTTTGTTATGTAGGTTATTTCGCTGCGTCGCGTAATAAGTCTGCTTTGTCGGTACGTTCCCATGTGAAGTCAGGAAGCTCACGACCAAAGTGACCATACGCAGCAGTTTGTTGGTAGATTGGGCGTAATAAGTCCAACTCTGCAATCAGTGCTTTAGGACGCAAATCAAAGTGTTCACTAATCAATGCTTCAATTTTTGCACTTGGAATCGTTTCTGTACCAAATGTTTCAACCGAAATGGACGTTGGTTTTGGCACACCAATAGCATAAGACACTTGAATCTCGCAGCGCGTGGCTAAACCAGCCGCAACGATGTTTTTAGCAACATATCGACCCATGTACGCAGCAGATCGATCCACTTTACTCGGGTCTTTGCCTGAGAAAGCACCGCCACCATGCCGCGCCATACCACCATAAGTATCAACAATAATCTTACGACCTGTTAAACCACAGTCACCCACTGGGCCACCAATAATAAACTGACCTGTTGGGTTAATGTGAATGTTTTCAGCCTTACAGCCCGCAAACCATTCTTCTGGTAGAACCGGCTTGATAATTTCTTCAATCACCGCTTCGCGCAAGTCTTTTAAACTGATATCCGGCGCATGTTGTGTTGAAAGAACAACCCCCTCAACACCCACTGGCTTGTTATTTTCATAACGGAATGTTAATTGGCTTTTCGCATCAGGGCGCAACCAACCGAGCTGACCCGATTTACGTACTTCCGCTTGTTTTTGTACCAATAAATGAGAATAGGTAATAGGCGCTGGCATTAACACATCGGTTTCATCACAGGCGTAACCAAACATCAGGCCTTGATCGCCCGCACCTTGTTCATGGTCATCAGAATCATCCACACCAATAGCAATATCGTGTGATTGTTTACCAATCGCGTTCAATACCGCGCAACTTTGCCAATCAAAACCAATCTCTGGTTTGTCGTAACCGATGTCTTTAACAACATTCCGCACGAGCTCTTCAGTATCCACCCATGCGCTGGTAGTGACTTCACCCGCTAGGATCACCATGCCTGTTTTCACCATGGTTTCTACCGCTACGCGTGATGCAGGGTCTTGCTCTAACAATGCATCAAGCATTGCGTCAGAAATTTGATCTGCTACTTTATCTGGGTGCCCTTCAGACACCGACTCAGATGTAAAAATAAAATTTTTGCTCATTATAAATCCGCCTCATTATAAAAATAGACACTGGAATATGAGTAATGTGCGCTGTTACCAAGAAGGGTAGAAAGTGAATGAATCACCTCTGCACAACGCCCATTATTTCAGTTTCCTGTTAATAATGAACGCCGTTAACTAATCGATTTAAAACCGACACCTTGAATAAGCCTAGCAGGGAAGCCCTGTCGCAGCGTTCCTTATTCAAGAGGGAGCATTTTAGAGCATGCCCAAAAAAAATCAAGGGCTTAGCAACGCCAAGCCCTTGAACAACTAATACTAGTAAACTTTAGGAATGACTTTTGACGTACGTTTTTGATAATCCACATATGTTTGACCAAGCTCTCTGGCCAAGCCTCTTTCTTCAAAGTGAATGCCGGCCAACACGTAAATTGACATGCCAATTGAGAATACCAAATGGCCTACTGTCATTGTTGGTAATGACCAAAATGCGATGAACAAACCCAACATCATTGGGTGACGAATCCAGCGGTAAAAAAGCACTTCAGTAAACACAACCGGTGTGTACGTCTTTTTCACGAAATGTAACCACGGTTGACGCAAGCCAAATAAATCAAAGTGATCTGTTAGGAATGTTGATAAAAAGATTAGCGCCCAGCCTAACCCGAAAAAGCCCCATAACACATTAGCCATCATTGCATTTTCAACTTGCCAAATAATGCCTTCCATTGGTTGCCAGTAGTACATTAACGCACCCAAAGCGATAGCCGATGCTAAACAATAGGTACTGCGTTCAACATGATGTGGCACCACAGATGCAATCATGTCTTTAAACCAACCGCGCGCCATCACGCTGTGTTGCACGCCCCACATCAGCATTAAACCGATATTAATCATTAAGGCATTTTGTGAATACACTTCAACTTCTGATGAAATTGAAACGGGCACAAACACATCGCCAACGAAACCCATAAAGTAAACAAACACCACAAAAAATGCAAAATAACAAACCACTCCGTACAACATCACTAACGCTCTCATAACCTTTCCCCTTTAATATTAAAATTCTTGTTTAATTTTTTCTACAACGCTCAATAATACATCATAGACACAGACACAGACACAGACACAGACAAATAGTTCAGTTCATGCCACCATCAAATGCCAGTAATAACCGTACTTTTATTTTCGTAATACTTTTTTTGACTCCTCAGAGCTGGCGAAACTTCGTCTAAAGTCTTGTGCAGTCAAACTGGTTTTTCGCTTAAACAGCCGCCTAAAGTAACTGCCATCCATCAACCCAACTTGCTCCGCTATTTCTTGCACGGTGGAAGACGATACCAACAATAAATTTTTAGCCGTATCAATTCTCACATTTTGAATATATTCATTCGGCGTTTGTTTTGTCGCCACTTTAAATCGGCGCTTAAAGGTCCTTTCGGGCAAGCCTGATGCTTGTGTAACATTAGCCAGCAATTCTTCCTCAACCAAACTGCTCTCAATCAGCTCTTGCGACTCCTTAATCACCTTATCCTCATGGCGTACCATGCTTTTTAATAATTTGTATGGAAGCTGACCTTCTTGGCGTGTATTTAAAAGGAAAAACTGGTCGATATGTTTTGCCGTTTCTACCGTTGAATACTTCTCTACTAAATAACTCACCAAATCTTGCCAAGACGTTGCCCCGCCCGCGCAAACCAAATTATCTTGCTCTGTAATGATCTTATCGCTATGCACATCAACATCAGGGAACTTTGCCTGCATATCATCCGCAAACGCCCAGTGGGTTGTGGTTATTTTGCCATCTAACAAACCCGTTTCTGCCAATAAAAAAGCCCCTGCGCACACACTGGCAATCACTGTGCCTTTTTTATAATGCTTCGTCAACCAGCCTTGTAATTCAGGGTATTTGCTTAAAAATGGCTGCTCAAGAAACTCAATGGAAGGAAGGATAATAAGATCCGTATTGTCCACCTCATCAAGTGACTGTTGGCACTCAATCGTCAAGCCGTTGTAGCAAGTCAACGCGCCTTTCTTTAAACCCACTATTGATGTATTAGTGACAAAAGCAGGTTTCTTCGGCGCCATTTGCTGGCTACAAATTGCCGCTGTTGAAAAAATATCGTAGGGGCCCGCCAAGGTGTAAATCATCGTTTCTTCGATGGCGAGGATAGAAATGGTTATATTTGGCATATATAGCACGCTTTTGTCATTAATCGACCTTACTATACGTCACTTTAAGCATCAAAATGAACCTATGTGCCAAAGGGTCGTCGTAAATCACATCATTCAATTATTGGCATGCTAGCTGTTTTACCTTTAACCACAACCAAGGAATTACCATGCCAAAATATATTATCGAACGTGAAATCCCAAACGTAGGACAATTATCAAGTGAAGAATTACAAGGTATCTCTCAAACGTCTTGTGGGGTGTTACGTGAAATGGGCAGCCAAACACAATGGCTCGAAAGCTTCGTTACTAACGACAAAATATATTGTGTTTATATAGCCCCAAACGAAGACGCTGTTCGCGAGCACGCTGAAAGAGGTGGATTTCCAGCAAACACCATTTCAGAAGTAAAATCTATTATCGACCCAACTACTTCAGAAGCTTAAATCCACATAAGATAAGGCAGGCTTGTTTTAACACCGGCCTGTCTTGTCGTGCATAATGATACCAACCGTATTAACACCTCTACTATGAATGCCCCTGAAACTTATGACCACCACCATTAAAGATCGATACGATATTCTGCGAAACTCACCCGATCTAATGCGGATGGACTCCGCTATGCTGGAGGAGCTTGCAAATCATAGTGGTGAGTTAACGCTACAAACTAACGAAAAGATGTTGTTCAATTATGAGAATCAACACACCGTTTATATCATTGTTTCGGGCAAGCTTTCTTTTGTTTTAGAAAACCACATTACGGGCAAACAAGCCATTGATGAGTTTGAGGCTGGCTCGCTAGTTGGGCACTTTAATGCCCGTTTGAGCGTCAAAGGAAACGTCTCTTTAGTAGCTACCGAACCGACCGTGCTGCTGTCTATTGAGAATAAAACATTAACCCCTCTATTAGATCAATCCCCTAGTGCTCAGTTCCAGTTTGATAAAACCATCCGGAATATCATCCATAGAGGACAATTTGCCACGTATATGAGCCGTTTATTCGGCCTTTATGACCCCGCCGGTCTTAAAAAACTGTTAGGTGGCATTGAGTGGCGAAGCCTAAATAGCGGAGAAATACTCTACCGCGAAGGCGACGAGGGCGATTCAATTTATTTAATTTTATCTGGGAGAATGCGAGCCACTATCGATGAAGGTAATGGCCGACACAGACTTGTGACTGAGATGGTCTCGGGTGAAACAGTCGGCGAAGTGGCATTACTCACCCGTTCTGAACGCCAATCTACCTTAACGGCAGCACGCGATACCGTCTTGGCTCGGCTTTCAAGCACCGGCTTTGAAAAACTGACCAGCTCCCACCCACAAATCATACTTCGAATTGCCCGCATTGTTGCAACCAGGTTACGAAACCAAGTCGCAAATAAGGCGCAGCAACATCAAAAAGGAACCACCTTTGTCATCACCCCTGTTCACGAAGGTTTTGATATCAGCGAATTTGTCGCTTCCTTTTTTGAGACAATGAAATTTACCGGCTCGACAGCCTGCTTTACAGCACAAGATATTGATAAAGAACTCGATCGTGAAGGCATCGCTAACGAACCCAGTACCAGCATCAGAAACACGGATATTTCACAATGGCTACATAAAAAAGAAGCCGCTTATGAGAATGTTATTTTGATTGCTGACGGCCCTTGGTCTAATTGGTCTGAACGGGCTATTCGACAAGCCGACCATTTATTGCTGGTAGCTGACTTTGATTCAGATGTAAAACAAAGCGAGCAAGAAAAGAAAATTAATGCCCTATGGGATTTTTCCAGCCACTTAAAGCAAAGTTTAATTCTTATTCACCCTGCCGACACAACAGATATATCAGGTACCAAACACTGGTTAGAAGAACGTAGGATTATAAGTTTCAACCATGTTCGCAAAGAACAGTCGGAAGACTATGCTCGACTCTCCAGAATTCTCACCGGACAAGCAAACTCACTGGTATTGGGAGGCGGTGGCGCACGTGGTTATGCACACATTGGCGTGATTCGCGCATTAGAAGAAAACGGCGTGACCATTGATGCTGTTGGTGGAACGAGCATTGGCGGCATTATCGCTGCAGCGGTTGCCCTACAATACGATTCAAACAGAATTTTTGATTTATGCTCACAATATTTCCGACGGTTTTTTGATTTCACACTGCCCATTGTTTCGCTTATTAAGGGGAGAAAAATTGAAAAGAACCTTGAAGGCGCCCTTGGTGACAAGAGGATTGAAGATTTATTTATTCCTTTTTTCTGTGTCTCCACAAACTTAACCCGTGCAGAACAAGTCATCCACACCAGAGGCTCTATTGCCGACGCACTTCGCGCCAGCATGAGTTTGCCAGCGATGGTTCCGCCTGTTATTCAGTCAGGTGATTTGTTAGTCGATGGCGGTGTACTCAATAACCTGCCCATTGATGTAATGAATGACTTGTATTCTGGCGGTAAAATTATTGCTGTCGATATTTCACCTAAAGTTGATTTAGCCAGCAATGAAAGTCGCTTGATGTCAGGTTCTGGGCTAAAGCTTTTATTCGCACGCTTAAACCCATTTCGCCGTAAAGAATACATCCCCAGTATTTTCGATATTATCTCCCGTTCCATGACATTAGCCGCTGTTAATAAAAGCATGCAAACGGATGAGAAAAGTTTAGCCAGTTTATACCTGCTACTGTCCGTTGAAGCCGTTGGAACACTCGAATATGAACGTTTGCAGCAAATTGCAGACCTCGGATACTCATCTTCCATTAACCAAATAACCCAATGGTGTCGTGGTAACGAGAGCAACTAACGTCTTTTTTGGCATGAATAGCACGCTTTTGTCTTATTTAGACCTTATTTCGCTTATCTAAGAATGAAAGAATGATTCGCTCATTGAGCCGCGTAACCGCTCAACGAAATATATCCCACCGCACTATAGGGGGATAGTCTTCTAAATTATAAACACGAGGTTGGGAAATGATTACAAAACAAACTTTTACACAATTTGGCAAAACGCTTAAAGGCGTGATGCTAGGTTCTGCCGTTGCGCTAAGCATGGGCTTAACTGCTCTACCACAACAAGCGCAAGCTGATGAAACCTGCATGTCTCCTTATATGGCTAAAATTGTTGGCCAAGAAGATTACGTTTACGTTTGGACGTTGGGCGTTATTGGCGTTGGTGACGAACAAGACAAAATGGTGACTGTTTCAGTTAACCCTGCAGACAAAGACTACGGCAAAGTGATTAACAGTATTTCTGTTGGTGGTCGTAACGAAGCGCATCACTCAGGCTTTACTGATGATCGTAAATACCTTTGGGCTGGCGGTTTAGACACAAACAAAATCTTTATTTTTGATGTCCACACAAACCCATCAAAACCTACGCTACATAAAACTATTGAAAACTTTGTTGCAGATAGCGGCGGCGTTGTAGGACCACACACAACCTACGCAATGCCTGGCACAATGATGATCAGTGGCTTATCTAACAATAAAGATCACGGTGGCCGTACTGCATTAGTTGAATATACAAATGCTGGTGATTTTGTTGCCACACATTGGATGCCAACAGATGAGAAATTGAACGGTGCTAAAAAATCCGGCCAATTTGCTGACGGTTATGGTTATGACGTTCGCGTTCTTCCTCGTCGCAACATGATGGTGACTTCATCTTTCACTGGCTGGAACAACTACATGATGGATTTCGGCAAACTTGTTGGCGATGCTGAAGCGATGAAACGCATGGGTAACACTGTTGTGATTTGGGACTTGCACACAAAGCAACCTAAGAAAGTATTAGATGTACCAGGAGCACCTCTAGAAATTCGTTGTGCTTGGGGTTCAGATAAGAATTATTGCTTCACAACAACTGCATTAACATCAAGACTTTGGTTGATTTATGAAGATGATAAAGGCGAATGGCAAGCAAAAGATGTTGCTGCCATTGGCGATGCATCTAAAATTCCTCTTCCTGTTGATATTTCAATCACAAGTGATGACAACCAATTATGGGTAAACACTTTGATGGACGGCAAAACTCGTTTGTTTGATATTTCAAACCCACATGCACCAAAAGTTGTTTTCGAAGAGCAAATTGGTAAGCAAGTGAACATGGTATCGTCAAGCTGGGATGGCAAACGTATGTACTTCACATCATCTGTATTGTCTAACTGGGACAAAAAAGGCGAGAACCAAGATCAGTTCTTCCGCGCATATGATTGGGATGGCACAAAATTAACAAAAACAATGGATATCGATTTTGTTAAAGCCGGATACGGTTTCCCTCACCAAATGCGTTTTGGTTCAAATGCTCTTTATTCAAAAGCGCCTGCTCTAAAAAGTGCTGATAAAATAATTGCTTCATTAAGCAAGTAACCCTTGGCCACATTTGGGCTACCTTCGGGTAGCCCTTTTTTTAAGCTTATGAAAAAACTATTTTTATTATCAATCGCTTTATTCTCGTTAAATGTCCTTGCGCACAACGATAAAAAAGACATTGATATACTCCAAGCACCTATTTTGTTGGCGCCAGGCTACGGACCGCTAACATTTGAAGCACCTAAAGCCGGCACTTATCGCCAACCCATTTATGGCGAAGCAACCGATGGCAAGGTTATTAATAGCGCCGGAACATCGCAAAAACTATATGACTTGATGGGCGATAAAGTTGTTTTATTAAGCTTCATCTACGCCACCTGTAATGACGTTAACGGCTGCCCCTTATCAACGGCTGTTTTCCATAAAATAAAGCGCCGCTTATCAAAAGCAGGCCTTAAAGATGATTTACGCCTGATTACATTAAGCTTTGACCCAAAGCACGACACGCCAGAGGTAATGGCGGACTACGCGAAATCACTGGAAACACAACAGACCGATTGGCGTTTTTTAACCACCGAATCACAAAAAGAATTACGCCCTATTCTTGAAGGTTACAATCAAACCATTCAACAAGAATATGACGATGAAGGCCAATCAAGCGGTACCTTTTCACATACCTTGCGCGTTTATTTAATTGATAAGAACAAAAAAATTAGAAAAATATACAGCGTTGGATTTTTACACCCCGATATTTTAATTAATGACGTTAAAACACTGACGTTAGAATAATATTCATTAACACACCCCACCTTTTACCGACTTTGTTATCATTTATTATGAAAAACAAACTCTTCTATTGTCTGCTCATTTCGTTATTAAGCTCTGTTAGCTTTGCCGAGAAAATGAACACAGGCGCACCACTACTACATGGTGCTGGAGATGATAAAACAGGCTATGAAACCAAAGAATATAAAACCAACAGCAAGGCCTTAACAACTCGCGTTGGCCAAAAAGCCAACTTAATCGCCCTTGTCAAACAACCGCCTCTTGGTTTACCCGCCGTTCCCGTACCAAGCAACAACCCCATTACAGTTGAGAAAATTGAGCTAGGCCGTAAGCTTTTTTATGACCGCCGGTTATCACTCAACAACACCTTCTCTTGCGCCATGTGTCATGTTGCCGAACAGGGCTTTAGCCATAATGAGCTGGCCACTGCCGTTGGCATTGAAGGACGATCCGGCCGCCGCAACAGCCCGACTTTATTCAATGTTGCATATGCCGAAAAGCTTTTCCATGACGGGCGGGAAGATAGCTTGGAACAACAAGTTTGGGGGCCTTTATTAGCGCATAATGAAATGGGCAATCCATCACCAGCCATTGTTCTGCGAAAAATTCTCGCATTAAATGATTACAACGGTTTATTTAAAGCTGTTTTCAACAAACCGCTCAGCATGGAGACTATTGGGATGGCATTAGCCACCTATCAGCGTACTTTAAATTCTGCCAACAGCCCATTTGATCAATGGTATTTTGGTCATAACGAAGGCGCTGTTAGCCCGTCAGTAAAAAGAGGCTTTAAATTATTTGCGGGTAAAGCAAATTGCATTGCCTGTCATACCGTCAAAAAAGACAATGCCTTGTTTACTAATAACCGCTTACACAATACGGGACACGGTTTTCGCGTTTCCACTCAACCGCGTCCAGCCAAGCAATTCATCACCCTCGCGCCCGGTCAAACCATTGAAATTGACTCTGACTTATTCGACTCTGTTGCAGAAAAAAAACCAAATGATGTTGGCCTGTACGAGATAACCGAAAACACTGAAGATCGCTGGAAATATAAAACCCCAACGCTCAGAAACATCGCTTTAACCGCACCTTATATGCACGACGGCGCGTTTAAAACACTAGAAGAAGTCATTACGTTTTATGATCAAGGCGGCGTCCCAAATGAAGACTTAGATCCTCTTATCAATCCGCTTCACCTTTCAAATAGCGAGCGAAGTGACCTGCTTGCCTTTTTAAACAGCTTAACAGGCTCCAATGTTGACCAACTCATCTCCGATGCCTTTGCCGCACCTGTTGGCGATATTGAATAAGCCATGGCCATTCGTCTAAAAAACTAAAGCTTGCTTTGTCCCCAGCCCCTCTTCACCATACACCGACGGCCCGTTATCAATTACTCAATATAATTAACTGATGAACCATCGATTAAAACAAACGCTACAACTTATTGACCAAGCGAATGCTGGTGACCCAAAAGATGGGGTTGAAGCGCTGTATTCACAACGCATGCTAGAAACGTTACACACGTTTAATCCGCATGCGTCTGAACCGTTAACGTTGGCGTGTTACGCACAACACGTTTGTCGCTGGAAGCTCATCCGTAAAGATTACCCCGCTGGGTTAACCGGCTACTTAACCTGGCGTACAGACCTAGCTAAATTGCACGCCAACATTCTAGCTGAGGCGATGCAAGAATCTAGTTATAGCGAGGACGACATTGAACGTGCAGGTAATATCATTCAAAAGAAAAAACTAAAAACTGACCCCGAAGCTCAAACGTTGGAAGATGTCTCTTGTTTAGTTTTTTTAAACTATTACCTTGATGCCTTTGCAAGCAAACATGCCGAAGAGAAGATCATTGATATTGTTCAAAAAACTTGGGGAAAAATGTCCGACAAGGGTCATCAATCTGCCTTAGCGTTAACCTTACCTCCTCATCTACAAAACCTTGTTGGTAAGGCATTAGCTTAATGCGTAACGCGATTTCTCTTTTTGTTGTATTTGCTTGTTTATTCGCTCTTTCCGGTTGCGCGTCCCTTAAAAATGAAAAGCCCTTAGAGCCTATTGAGTCATTTCAAGTCTGCTATTCATATGGTTGCGCAAATGTTCAAACTGTCACGTTAAATAAAGAACAGTGGCTATTAATACAGCAGGCTTTCAGCCCTAAAGCGACTAACGCAAAAACCGAGCGCCAACAAATAGCCGAGGCTATTGCCCAAATGGAACAGTTTGTTGGCATCAAAACCAATACTACCAACGATTTGCCTGGCACGTTCGCCGCCCTTTTTCATGACTTAGAAGACCAAATGGATTGCGTCGATGAAGCGACAAATACCACTGTTTACCTAAAACAGTTTCGTCAACGTGGGTTTATTAACTTTCATAAGGAAGGACACCGTATTAACAGAGGGTTTTTCTTTAACGGCTGGCCACATACCTCTGCCATGATGAAAGACACCCACACCGGCGAGCTCTATGCTGTCGATTCTTGGTTTCATAAAAATGGTATTCAGCCAGAAATAATACCTGCCAAGCTGTGGTACTCTGGTTGGCACCCAGACAAACGTAACTAACTAAAACCCTTTATAGGAGCAACATCATGAAACTTACTCATACGCTTTTCGCATTCTTTTTCTCGGCCTTTTTCTACAGCCAAGCATTTGCCGGGTTTTTAGATCAGGATTTCTCTAAAATCACCTTAAAAACAACGCACGTACGCGGCAACATTTACATGCTTGAAGGCGTCGGTGGTTTTGCTGGCGGTAACATCGGCGTTTCTGCCGGCACAGATGGTGTGTTGTTAGTAGACGACCAACTTAGCCCGATGCCTGAAAAAATCAATGCTGCCTTGGCAAGCATCAATAAAGGCAAATTACGCTTCATTTTAAACACTCACTGGCACGGCGACCACACCGGCAGTAACGCGCATTTTTCTAAGCAAGCCACTATCATTTCGCACACTAATGTTAGAAAGCGTTTAATGGCAGAGCAAAATAACTTTTTTGGTAAGTCACCTGCGGGGCCCAAAGAAGCGTGGCCTTTGATTACATTTGAAGATGCGGTAAACATTCATTTTAACGACGAAGATATTCAATTTATTCATTACGCACACGGCCATACCGATGGTGATGCAGTGGTGTATTTTCCAAACAGTAACGTAGCTCACTTGGGCGACCATTTTTTCAACGGCATTTTCCCTTTTGTTGACTTAGATACTGGCGGCAATGCCTTTAGCTTAACGCGTAATGTAGGCGCTATTATCAAAACACTACCAGACGATGCTCTAGTGATTCCTGGTCACGGCGGTTTATCTGACATGAAGGGTTTGAATGCCTATTACGCCATGCTAAAAGCCACTACTGAATACGTTAAACAGCAAGCCGCTAGTGGCGAAACACTTGAAGACATTCAGCTTGGCGGCTTACCAAGCGAATGGACAGCTTGGGGTGGCGGTTTTGTTAACGAAGCCAATTGGATTAAAGTTATTTACTTTAGCTTACCCAAATAACGATGGCAGAAAAGACCGACCAACAATGGCAAGAAACACTCTCGCCTGAAGATTATAGAGTCTGTCGCCAAAAAGGCACTGAACCCGCTTTTTCTGGCCTGTATGCCGACAGCAAAGCAGCCGGCGTGTATAACTGCAAATGTTGTAATACACCTTTGTTTGAATCCGACACAAAATACGATTCGGGTAGTGGCTGGCCAAGTTTTTGGAAACCCATCAACCCAAATAATATTAAAGAAAACAGGGATGTGAGCCATGGCATGACGCGTGTTGAAGTCGTTTGTGCTGAATGTGATTGCCACTTAGGCCACGTATTTCCCGATGGCCCGCAACCCACCGGCTTACGCTACTGCATTAACTCAGCTTCACTCAATTTAGATTCTAAGGAATAACATGTCTTCTGCTACCGCACACGCTCAGGCGTTATTGGATTATATTGATACCAGCCCAAGCCCTTGGCATGCTGTTAACACAAGCGAAAAAGCGCTCATTGAAAAAGGCTTTAGCGAACTCATTGAGGGTGATGCTTGGTCGTTAGAACGAAATGGGCGTTATTACGTTAAACGAGATGACTCATCGATTATTGCGTTTACCGTCGGCACTAATGATTTGGCGCAGGGTGGTTTTAGGCTGCTTGGCGCGCATACTGACTCGCCTGGTTTACGCGTAAAACCAAAGCCAGACAACCAACTAAGCGGCATTAATAGATTAGGTGTTGAAGTATATGGTGGCGCTTTGCTGGCAACCTTTACCGACCGTGATTTAAGTTTGGCAGGGCGCGTACATATAAACCAAAACAGTAAGCTAACATCTAAACTCGTCCATTTTAAGAAGCCATTTTTACGTTTGCCCAACCTGGCTATTCACATGAATCCGAAAGTAAACACCGACGGTTTAAAGCTGAACAAGCAAACAGAATTACCTTTATTGCTATCCGTTTCAAACGATCAACCCCTACTTATTGATTTACTCGCTGCCGAATTGAAGGTTGATGCCAGCGCAATTTCGGCATGGGAGTTACACGCCTGCGATACACAAGCTGGCACGTTATATGGCCTGAATGATGAATTTTACGCCAATAGCCAGCTCGATAATTTGGCCTCCTGCCACGCCGGATTGAGCGCTTTGTTATCGGATGATTCACTCAAATCAAATAAATTTAATGTGTGTGCATTTTTCGACCATGAAGAAATTGGCAGTAACAGCCATAAAGGCGCCGATGGCAGTTTCTTACCTGATGTGCTTGAGCGCATTGCCGGCTCGCTAGATATGACCGCCGAAGACTATAAACGTGCCTTATCCAATAGTTTTATGATCAGCGCCGATATGGCTCACGCTTACCAACCGAATTTCCCCAGCGCCTATGAACCTGACCACAAAGTATTGGTCAATCAGGGCCCTGTTATTAAGGTTAATGCGAATATTCGATATGCCTCAAACAGCGCCTCGCAATCTCGGTTTATCCAGTTATGCGAACAAGCCGACGTGCCCTATCAACAATATTCACACCGCACAGATATTGGGTGCGGCAGCACCATTGGCCCCATGACATCTGCCCGCTTAGGCATAAATACCGTGGATGTAGGCTGCCCAATGTGGGCAATGCATAGCATTCGTGAAAGTGCAGGCGTGCAAGACCATCAATACATCACTCAAGTATTCACTCAATTTTTTAGTTAGCCCTTTATGAAGTTTAAATTTACCTTTTTGATATTCATTGTCGCTGCCATTGCGATATTCTTTATGCGTCAGGAAAACTTTATTCCGCGTACTTCTCTCGACATCTTCAACAATTTTATTAACAAAACCGAAGCTGAAGCCATAGCAGGGTTAACGCCCGATGCAGCACTGGCCATTCAAAAACGCGTGGTCTATGCCTTATCTGAAAACTGGAGCGGTATTGCCGGCTACAAAGCGGCATTAACAAACCCAGATATTCAACAAAAAATGGGCATTAAAGAGCCTTTATTAGGAATTTTCCTAAAGAAAATGTTATTGGAAAATTCTGCCACAATAAAAATATCATCCGCTGTACATCCCTTTGCTGAAGCTGATCTATTAGTGCGAGTAAAAGATGCCTCTATTAACGATGCAAAGACAGATGAAGAAATTTTAGCTGCCATAGACCAAGTGATTCCCTTTATCGAAATACCCGACCGACTCTATTCAACCGAAAAACCACTAACTGCCGAAATGCTTACCGCCATTAACACCGGCGCGCGATATGGCGTAATGGGCGAACCCATTGCAATGCAAGATATCGGCGATTTTAACTTTTGCCAAGTGGGTATTGTGTATGACGACAGAAGTCATCTAAAAACAGGTTCTTGCGCCTCGTTAATGGGTAAACCTGTTAATGTGATTCGTTGGCTTCGCGACAAATTATTAGCGATGAACTACCCCTTAAAACCCGGCGCGTTTTTATCGCTTGGTAGCTTAACATCGCCGATTCCCGTGCAAAAAGGGCGTTTGACTGCTGTCTATAATGGCTTAGGTTCGCAACCGGCCGTAACGGTATCGGTTACCTTTAAGTGATTTTAAAATGTGCTTAAAATCATTGTAAAAAACCAAGATGTCGTTTAATTTATCTCTTCCAACTAAACTAAAGGAGAACACATGAGCAACACATTATTTGAGAACTTAGCTTAGGTGGCGAGCCTGCTGTTGATGCAGCCGTTGATATTTTTTATAAAAAAGTACTAGCAGATGACCGAATCAATGGCTTCTTTGACGGCGTTGATATGGACAGACAAATAGCAAAACAAAAAGCCTTTATGACGATGGCTTTCGGTGGCCCCAACAATTATTCAGGCGCTGATATGCGAAGAGGGCATGCCCACTTAGTTGAAAGAGGCTTAAACGATAGTCATTTCGATGCTGTTGTTGAAAATTTGGGTGCAACACTAACTGAACTTGGTGTTTCTGATGATTTAATTGGCCAAGTTGTTGCTGTTTGTGAAACAGTCCGCGGTGACGTTCTAGGCAAATAACTTACTTTTATTAAAAAGCCTGCTATGTGATTACATGGCAGCCTTTTTTTCACAAAACAAGAATATAACTAAGCAATATTCTTGCCCAGCATTCTTCTCAATGTCCCGTCTTTATCCATAAAGTGATGCTTGTAGGCACCCAATACATGCAACAGCACCGATAGCATAATCACATAGCCGGCAATTTCGTGTATCTCATGCGCTGTGCCCGCCATAGGACCATTAATCGGTATCATTTTTCCCGCTTCTTCTAGGTTTGGTGTTGCTGCCAATAATTCCAAACCAAATATAGACAGGCCATATCCACCTAAACCAGACATCAGTATGCCGGATACTGGCATCATCACTGTTCCGACAATCAGCGCCCAGTGAATGATTTTCGACAAAGTATGTTCCCACGCTTTGTAGTTACTTGCAGCTTCTGGCCAACCCTGCTTAATGCGCCAAACAACCCGCGCAAGAATAATGACAAAAGCAATCATGCCCACGGATTTATGGATAGGATATAGCCAGTGCTCTTCAAATTCGGCCATATACCAGCCCACTGTCAGCATAATAATCATCGTAATGCCGACAACCCAATGAAGCCCTACTGTTACGCACGACAATTTTGTTTTTGAATCACTCATATTAACGCCCATCTTTTACGATTTATAAGCATTAGATGATATATCATAAATCCACCTAATTAAAATGATTTAACGCATGAACAAACAACAATTTCCTTCGCTGTATATTCCACATGGTGCTGGCCCTTGTTTTTTTATGGACTGGACACGGGGCGCTGCTGACACCTGGGACAAAACAGAACATTGGCTCAGAAATGTGCACACATCGTTGCCACAAAAACCCAACGCCATCGTTATTTTTTCTGCGCATTGGGAAGCAGATGTTATTCAAATAAACAGCCACCCTAACCCTGAATTAATTTTCGATTACTACGGCTTCCCGCCACATACTTATGAGCTTACTTATCCCGCTCCCGGCTCACCAGCTTTGGCAAATAAAATTCAAAGTCTCTTCACAGCCGCTGATATAAAAAGTGAACTTGACCCTGAGCACGGTTTTGACCACGGCACCTTTGTGCCCTTAAAAGTGATGTTTCCTGATGCCGATATTCCCGTTGTTCAAGTGTCACTTCACAGCAGCCTTGACCCCGCGTTTCACCAACGAATGGGGGACGCTCTGCAGTCATTAAGAGATGAAAATATACTCATTCTTGGCAGCGGTATCAGCTTCCATAATATGCAGATTTTAATGCAATGCAATGACCCCGATGGTCACTCAATACAGTTTGATTCGTGGCTCACTAAAACCTGCACCAAAAGCCCTACCGCCCGTAAAGAAGGCTTAACAAACTGGGCACAAGCACCGTCTGCAACAATTTGTCACCCGCGTGAGGAACACCTTATCCCGCTAATGGTAGCCGAAGGCGCCGCTGGCAATGATGCGGGTGTAAACGTATTCACAGACAATGTGATGGGTGTTAATGTATCAGCCTATCAATTTGGTTAATAACAGGAAAATATCATGAGCAAGTTACTTTATATTCAAGCATCGCCCCGCGGTGAACGTTCAAGCTCTAGTGACGTTGCTAATAGCTATATTGAAGCCTTCAAAGCAGCATCAAATGACAACACGGTAACCACTATAAATGTGTGGGATGCAAACCTACCCGAATTTGATGGCGAGCGGCTCAATGCAAAATATAGCTTTTTACATGGGCAAAACCCCAGTGATGAAGAAGCGGCCGCTTGGCAAGAAATTGTTTCTTTAGCAGACCAATTTAAGGCTGCCGATTGCTATTTATACAGTGTGCCCATGTGGAATTTCTCTATTCCTTATAAACTAAAACACTATATTGATGTGATTACCCAGCCCGGCTTAACATTCGGCTTCGACCCTGAAACAGGATTTTTCGGACTCGTCACCGGTAAACCGGTTACCGCTATTTATTCACGTGGCGGTGAATACAATAACCCCGAAGCGAAGGGCATGGACTTCCAAAAGCCTTACCTAGAAATGTCCCTCGGTTTCATCGGCTTTAGGGATATTAACAGTGTGATTATAGAACCGACCCTTGCTGACCCCGACACCGTCGGCGTAGCTATCAACACAGCAAAAGAGCAAGCTGCAAAACTTGGAGCCAACGTTTAATGGATTTACAAATTGCTGGCAAAAAGGCCTTCGTATCTGGCTCAAGCCAAGGCATAGGTTTTGCCATTGCTAAAACGCTCGCAACTGAAGGCGCACAAGTCGTTATCAATGGCCGAAGTGAGTCAAAATTAAACGCGGCCAAGCAAAAAATTCTTACCGAATATCCACAAGCACACGTTGAATGCTTTGCCGGTGATTTATCCGATGCCGATGTTTGCCAACAATTAGCGAACGAACACTCTGCTGTAGATATCTTGGTGAATGCTCTAGGCATTTTTGAGCCTAAAGACTTTCTGGATATTCCCGACGAAGATTGGGAGCGGTTCTTTAACGTCAATGTACTCAGCGGTGTGCGCCTATCCCGTGCGTATTTACCCTATATGCTAGAACAAGATTGGGGGCGCATTATCTTCATCAGTAGTGAAAGCGCGGTGCAAATTCCGCAAGAAATGATTCATTACGGCACCACTAAAACAGCGCTACTGGCTGTTTCCCGTGGTTTGGCTGAAACCTGCGCTGGCACAGGTATTACCGTCAATGCCGTATTGCCCGGCCCCACACGTTCCGAAGGCGTGGTTGAATTTGTTAATCAAATTAGCGGTGGCCAAGACTTCGAAACATTCGAAAAAGAGTTCTTTCAATCCGTCAGGCCCTCATCGCTCATTAAACGCTTTGCTGAAGTACAAGAAGTGGCCAACATGGTTGTTTATTTATGTAGCCCGCTTGCATCTGCAACAACAGGCGCGGCTATTCGGGTGGACGGCGGCGTGGTTAAAGCTTGCGTTTAAAACTCATTCTGAAAAGGCTTAATCAATTAGGAGAAAGTTATCATGACCATTACAAACAACGAATCTGGAACAAACGTACAAGAAGTGGCTGATGGTATCTACCGTATTAATACACCCGTACATTTTCCAAACGGCAATGGGTTTTCGTACAACCAGTATTTAGTAGTCGATGATAAACCGCTGCTGTTCCACACCGGCCCACGAAAAATGTTTCCGCTGATACGTGAAGCGGTTGAGAGTCTTATACCCGTCGAGCAACTCCGCTATATTGCATTTTCTCACGTGGAATCTGACGAGTGCGGTTCACTTAATGAATGGCTCGCTGTGGCTCCCCAGTCCCAACCTTTATGCAGTACGGTTGCGGCAATGGTATCTATTACCGATCTTGCTGACAGAGAACCCCGACCATTGGCTGAAGGTGAAAGTATCAACCTTGGTTCACACGTGGTGCGTTGGTACGATGCACCGCACCTTCCACATGCGTGGGAATGCGGCTACCTGATGGAAGAAACAACCCGCACCTTGTTTTGCGGTGACTTATTCACTCAAGGCGGAACCGACACACCGGCCTTAACAGAGAACGATATTTTAGGGCCTAGTGAGGCGTTCAGACAACAAATGGACTATTATTCACACAGCAAAGATGAACGGGCATTGCTTGAAAAACTGGCCTCAACAAAGCCAACCACCCTTGCCTGCATGCACGGCAGCGCGTGGCGAGGTGATGGTGCGGCTTTGCTACTTAAGCTGGCAGACGAGTTAGCAAAATAGAATTATTCTAAGTTAATCACATAACGGAGATAAAGATGACCATTAAAGTAAATGGTTACGTCTTTTTCTGCTCATCTTCTGTGTCCTTTATTTGAAATAATAATACAGAAAATAACTCCTTAGTTAACCGTTTTTATTGTCCTAATGGGCGGAACCATTTCAATCGTTGGGCTAGCGCAAGTGTCTATTGCTTGGTTTGGCGGGGATATCGCTAGAGAATCGATGTATGTCTTCACATTAATTTGGCACCTCGGTATTATTTTTATGGCCTTTATTCTTTTGCTATATCAAATGGGACATGCTGAAGAAGTAACCGACGGCTCAAAAAATACAGAATGACTATACCCATTGCGCCACAGGAAGAAGTGGCTAATTTTACCCATGAGTTCAGCGGATGGTCTATCGAAAACGGCAAACTACACCGTGAATTTATATTTGCCAATTTTGTTGACGCGTTTGGCTTTATGACCAAAGCAGCGATATTAGCCGAGAAAGCCAACCACCACCCTGAATGGTTTAACGTATATAAAAAAGTAGTGGTGGATTTAACCACCCACGAAGCCGGCGGTATTACCGAGCGCGATTTTGCTTTGGCAAAACAAATGGAACGTATTGCTTCTAACTAGCGGGGATCTCCCACGGTACCGTCAAACGGCCATCTTTAAACATCGCTTGAATATCCTTTTTAAGCACTTTCCCAGTTAATCCCTTTGGTAAATCATCCACCAACACCAAGGCTTTTGGCACTTCAAACTTTGCCATTTTAGTTTTACTAAAAGCAATAATTTCGTCAGGGTTAAACGCATCTGCATCATTAGGAATAATCACCGCCACTACCGCCTCATCCCATTCTGGGTGAGGCACACCCACGACAGCGACTTCTTTAATTTGCGGGTGTTCGTCGAGCACATTCTCGACCATGCTAGGGAACACGTTCGCGGAGCCGGTAATGATCAGGTTGTTTTTTCTATCGGTAAGGTACAAAAAACCCTCGTCATCCAAATAGCCCATGTCGTTGGTTTGCAACCAACCATCTTGCAACGCTTCTTTTGTTTGTTCGTCTAAGCCCAGGTATTTGGTCATCAGCGTGTCGGACTTTAGCCAAATCTCACCGCCAGTATTGGCCGCGCAAATGTTGTTATCACCATCACGTATTTCTATATCAAAATGTAAAAATGGCCGACCACACGATTTAAGTAAGTGTTCCTCGCCGGCTAAACCTCGCTTGGTATCTTCCGGAGACATAATGGTAATCCAACCGCCGGTTGCTTCCGTCACGCCGTATAGCTGGGCTAGACCACAATTAAATACTTCATCTGCTTTACGAATAAGTTGTGGTGTCGCGGGTGATGAGCCAAATGTAATCAACCGTAAACTCGGCAACGTGATCCCTTCATCTTCGATTATTTCGATCAGACGACGCATAATCAGCGGCACCATAATGGTGCTTGTTACTTTGTATTTGTTCACAAACTCTAAGAAACGATACGGCTCAAAATCACCATTCGGCAATACGGATGGCATGCCATTCACGCAGTTCATGGACACCAATACAAAGGTAATCCAAGCAGAAGAGGTAGGTGCAAACCAGACATCTTCCGACGTTAAACCGATATTCAACACGGTATGCACCATGGCTTCTCGCAACGCCTTTTGAGATAACACGGCACCTTTTGGTGAACCCGTTGTGCCCGATGTGTAGCTGATGGCAACGATATCGTCTTCGATTAATACAGGTAAATCGGGCGAACTATTGAGCTGCTCTGACATCAACGTTTCATAATCCAACGGTAAGTCATGCGTGCCACCAAAGCCAATAATAAGCACACCGTTCGCGCTGAATGTTTCCCGCAAGCCTTGAATGAGCTCTATGCAGTTTTGCTGTACTAAAATAACCCGTACATTGGCGTCATCTACTACGTATTTCACTTCTTTCTCTGAAAAACGCCAGTTGATACCCACCCGTGGTGCACCCAATTTTAAGCAAGCGTGAAAATGTTCATACACTTCTGTGTGTTCGTGCGCTAAAACAGCCACCACGTCCCCTTTATTAACGCCTAATGATTGTAGCGCCGCAGCAAATTGGTTCGCTCTTTGGTTTAATTCACTCCACGTGCTTGCCCTGTCACCATCATAAAATGCCACCTTCTTCGGCAAGGCTTTTGCACAACGCGTTAAAAAATCTCTGGGCATCGTACCCATTAAGCATTCTCCGCTGGTTGGTAAGCTAACAAGGTATGTTTACCAGCCACATCTGTAAATATTGGTTGTACTTTCATACCGACTACACAAGCATCTCCATAAAACAGCACCTGCAAACGCGGGCCTTCATCTAATTCCACTAGGGCGACGGTATACGGTAATTTATCATCAAAAAAGGGATGGAAACTTCGGTGATACACCACGTAACTATAAATTTCACCCGAGCCATTAGCTTCTAACCAATTCAATTCATCACAACCACAATGATCGCAAACTATTTGGGCCGGTGGTAAGTGAGTTGAGCAGGCTGAACACTGCTGAATCATTACCTTTTTTTGTTGCATGCCTTCATAAAATGGGCGCGCGACCTCTTCAATATCAGGCCAAATCACATCGGCTTGGGCAAATTTCATTGGCGAACCTCCTGTTGACCCATAATCAGTGCTGCGTGAAACTGCATCCTGCCACCGTAGCCCGTTACCAACATATGGTCTAGTTTTTCTAGCTGTCGCCCAGTTGCCTGCTGCCTAATTTGCATAATGGCTTCTGACACAGGGGTTGCACCTTGCAAGTAATAGCCCGATAAATGCCCGCCACCTGTATTAACCGGCAGCGACCCACCGGGCGACGTTTCACCCGCTTGAACAAATTCACCCGCTTGGCCTTTTTCGCATAAGCCGTAAAGCTCAAGATTTATTAGCGTAGAAATACTGAACGCATCGTAAAACTGGCAGGCATTTATATCAGCCGCCGTTATACCGGCCATGCTGTAGGCTATCTCGCCCGCTTGCTTTGCACCGGTATCCATTTCTGGTTGATGGCCACGGCGATTAATATTACCCGCATGGCCTTGCCCCATGCCGTAGATATACGCAGGCGGTTGTGGGCATTGTTTGGCCTGTTCAATTCCTGTTACCACTACCGCAATGGCACCATTAACAGGGTAAGCACAATCCAGCATTCTTAATGGTTCAATTAAAAAAGGTGCTGCACGGTATTGCTCCATTGTTAGCGGCTTACGCAACTTTGCTAACTCGTTTAATTCCGCCCAGCGTCTATTTGAAACTGCCACCGCGCCCAAATCATCCGTGGTTCTGTTATGCACGGCCAAATAACGTTGCGCAGCCATCGCATACGCCGCAATAGGCGTGTAAAAACCGTTGGCTATTTCTATACCGAGATGTCCCATCATTGGCATTGCTACGGCAAACGCATCGCCAGAAGAGACATTGGCTTGTATCGGCGTATCGGCAAATACACACACGACTTTTGTTGCCATGCCGGACTGAATGGCCATTGTCGCTTGTTGAATGGTTTGCACCATCGAGCTGCCTTCCGCTTCAACCACGCTCAATAAACTTAAATTACTTAAACCCGCGTAGTCTTGAATCTCCATTGGGAAATCTTTTAGCTCCGCCAAGGGGCTTTTATTCAGTAATAAGCCATCAATATCAGCGTGCTTTAATCCCGCATCTTCAATCGCTGAGCCAATCGCTTGCGATGCCAATTGCCAAGCAGGTAGCTGATAGTCTCGTGTGAACTCAGTCATGCCGAGCCCTACGATGGCTGATAACGGTGCTTTTTTCGACATGGTTAAATCAAGAAAGCAAGTGAAGGAATGGGCTCGCTACCGTTCACTAACAAAACCTTTTTGATGTGAATTTGAAAGCCATCATCCCTTGGGCTTAACGTGTATATGTAACGCCCTGACCACAATCTAAAATCATGGATAGATTGAATTGAGTATTCTGGCAAAAAGAAATTTGCCTCAACCCGGTACCGTCCATCTGCTTCGGCAAAAAACTCATAATTTGAAATAACTCGACGCATGCCAGAAATAGGCATCTGACTATATCGATAACCCGTTTTTAACTGGCGAATCCGCGTTGCTAAGCGCGTTCGGTTATCATAAAGATGTGACACTTGCTGCGTCGGGTCATCGCCTTCTTTTAAAGGCACCCAATACACACCATCATCCGCCCATAAGTCTTCCCAAGCCTGATACTCACCCTCATCGGCAAGCTTTGCCTCTTTGATAACAAAGTCTTCCAACCGCTTTGTTAATTCTGCTGACATTATTTGGCTCATGATAATTCTCCCATCATCAGTGCACGATAATGATGCCAAAACCCTCGGTTAGACGTTTCATCTGTCATGTGCGATGTTTTTACTCCATCGCTGTCTTCAGTTTCACGATTTAAACCACGACTTAAGTCACACCAAGGCGTTCCTGCACTTAATGCTTTTTGTGCTCGCTCGGCAATGGTTGCATCATCCGCTAACAAAAATGCCGCTGGCCCAAGCGCACCTTCGCTTTGCCTTAGTAGTTTAAAATCTAACTCAGGCGCACCCTCCAAAAACATCGGCGTGCTCCACTGCACGGCACTATTTACGCCGGTCGGCTGAAAGATAACAATATTCATTTCCGCCAAGAATAAATTGGGGAAAATACACGCGTGCGGCGGGCCATCGTAGAGCATTTGATCCGCTTTCTCCTTACCATAGGTTTTCGTCATACTATCGACGTAGCTTTTTACCTTTTCGGGTGTAGAGCCTAGCCAATCGAGCATTTTTTTATAACCCGGTGCAAAGTCTATTTCCGTATGCCCATTACCCCAGTTTTTGATGACACCTTTGATACTATCTTCAGCGCCCACAAAGTCGCCGTACTGAGAATCAATCGCCATAACGAAAGACTGGTGCACGTAATTAACGTGATAGCCATCTGTGTCATTTTCAGGCAACATTTTCCAGTTGGCATCGAAATGTTGGCGAATCCAGCCTCCTTTTAGGTCAATTTTTCCATTTGGCGACATATTACAAGCCCGGTCAATTAACGCTTTCCCGTGCCCTAAATAATCATCAAAACTAATCGTTGGCTTTTTAAAGCAAGCAAATACAAAACCACGGTAACTATCCGTCACTAATACTTCAAGATTAAGCTCTTCTAATGGTTTATCGAAACCACCGGGATACGACACATCCAACAAGTCACCATTTAAACCAAATACCCAACCGTGGTACGGGCAGGTAAAATTGCGCTTATTACCCTGCGACTCATTACACAACATGTTGCCACGGTGTTGGCAGCGATTCACCATCACTTTCACGCTCTCGTCTTTATTGCGCACCATAATGACCGATGAACGGCCTATATCACGCGTTACATAATCACCGCGTTTTTTTATTTCGCTTTCATGGCCTATATACACCCAACTACTATAAAAAAGCTTCTCTAGCTCATCTTCATAAATAGCTTCATCGGTATACAACGAACCGTGAATTTTATCTTCTTGTATCAGGTGGTGATAATCAATTTTAGCTGGCATATTTACTCCTAACGTTTTTTCTAGCTTACCTTTTTCATACTTTTAAGCAATGACTTAACTCATCAAATAAATTTATATCCAGCGTCTAACCTTACTGCAAAACGACCGATATTCGTCCCCAAACATATTTTGCAATACGCGCTCTTCTGGCTGAATCTGAAATTCATTCATATACAAAACATACAACGCTAGACAGATTACGTTATAGGGGGACCCTAACCAAATAAGATAAGCCGTTAAAAAAATGAAATTACCGACGTACATCGGATTTCGTGTGTACTGGTATATCCCTGATGTTACTAACGCCGATGCATTATTTGGCTTGATTGGGTTAACAGTTGTTTTTGCCTTCATAAATCGCCAAAGTGCGACAAAATCAACCAGCAAGCCCAACCCTGCTAAAAAGCCACACAGTACAAGTTTATTTGGAATATCAACGCTAAACAATCCAAGCTTTGTAGTTAAAAGCCACATTAAACCTGCGGAAATTATTGCTACAACAGGCGGGGGTATTTTTAATTCTAGCCAAGAAAACATCGCTTATCCTATATCCGCAATCACTGCTCTTTCAACAAACCTTTCCGGTAATGTATTAGGCAATGCATAGGGAATAATATCTGCCGTGTCGTAAAACTCTTCAATAATCGGGTGCATCAATTTTCGCCACGCTGATGGCACCATCACCACAAATAATATATTTAGATAACCGTAAGGCAAGCGAGGCGCTTTCTCCATCACCCGTAATACTTGATAAGGCCGGCCAACGTTCGTGTGGTGATCAGAATGCCTGTCAATTTGGCACATATAAAAACTACTGATAATCGCGCTGTCGTCCCACGCATGTTCTGGGCGAACTTTCTCATAACTACCATCAGGTAATTGCTTCCTCATCAAACCATAATGTTCAGCAAAATCAGCTGTCGCTAGTAACATTCTTGGGAACAAGTATTGCAAAATAAATAAGGGGATCGTCGCCCAGCCAAAAAGAATCAATAACAAAAGTAGCCAAGCGACTTGGGCTATCGTAATTCTAATCATTCTATTATCTGCATTCAGCCAACCCGACCCTTTACGAGCTAAGCGTTTTGCCTCTACCTGCCAGGCGCAAATTGACTTTTTAATTGTGCTTCGTAAGGCAAACCGCCAAAAGTGTTCACCGTATGGCGCTGTCGCGTGATCTTCCGGTGTTGCCACTGTTAAGTGATGGTGAAAGTTATGATAAACAAAAAAATCAGCCATGCTAATCGGCGTTAATATGGCCTGCCCCATAAATCTATCAAAGGCGTTGCCATGGTGACATAGCTCGTGCCCAATCGTTGCACCAAAGCCGGTGACAAGCGATAAAGATAGCGCCAAGCCAATAATCTCTCCCCAACTCAACGGCACATATGTCACACCTAGTGTAAGGAAAACATCCATCGGCGTTTGGGTTATCAGTGAATAACAAAATAACGTCATTAAAAACTGCATCGGCACATACAGCCAAAGCATTACCCTAAAAAATAATTTATTCGTTAGCTGCGCATCCATTTCTAAAGGTGCATTAACTGGGTCTTCGCCAACAATAGGATCAAGCGCAATAGACAGTAATAAAACAAATACCGTTAGCCAATACCAAACCCCGCCGCCCGCTAAATAACCTAATACAGGGGTTGTTGAAAACAATAACAGCGGCACCGTTGTGTATTTTGTAACGATACTCACGTTTCTTTTTAGGGTACTGGTTACGCTCATCATGCAACATCCGTATAAAATTATGGTATATATAACCCGTTGGTAATATAACACTTGTTAGATTATTTCTAAAACTCAAAATCACATGCAAAATACATTAATTAAAACAGGCTCATTCCAAACACTTGTCAACCAAACGGGAACGTCTAACGACGATGCCATTTTGCTACTACATGGTTCTGGCCCTGGAGCAAATGCCATGTCTAATTGGCAGTTCATATTGCCCTTTTTAGCCGATAAATATCATTGCATCGCGCCAGATATTGCCGGTTTTGGGCAAAGCCAGCACGATACACCTCCGCAAAGCACTGCAAATTGGATCGACATCTGGGCGCAACAACAAATTGATTTATTAGATGCTATGGACATAGAGAAAGCCCATATTATTGGTAATTCAATGGGTGGCGGCGTGACACTGCATTTATTAAACAGGCATCCAGAACGATTTAACAAAGCGATACTAATGGGCCCCGTTGGCGCACCCTTCGCGCCAACCGAGGGTTTAACTAAAGGCTGGGAGTTTTATAACAACCCGTCTGAAGAAGCCTTATTTAATTTGATACAAAAGTTCTTGTTTAACCCAGCCATCCTCGGCGATAACGTTCGAAGCATAGCCGCAGAGCGCTATAAAAATGTTATGCAAGATAATGTTCGAGTGCAATTCGAGGCGATGTTTTCTGGGGGCACAAAAGATGCTATTGATGCCTTTGTTTTGTCCGATACTGAGTTAACATCTATTCAACACTCGATGCTCATCACCCATGCCCGTGAAGATTACTTTATTCCCTTGAATAATGCCTACCACTTGGCAGAAAGGATTCCCAATGCTCAGTTACATGTTTTTCATCATTGTGGGCACTGGATTCAAGTTGAGCAAAAAACTGCGTTTAATAACTTAGTTAAGGCCTTCTTTGAAGGCGTGCTTGATTAATTTATAGCCAATATTAAAGAAATGTCTATTCGACTGTCACTGATTTTGCCAAATTCCTTGGCTGGTCAACATCCGTGCCTTTAATAACCGCTACGTGATAAGCAAGAAGCTGAAGGGGGATGGTATATATGATAGGTGCAATGATGTCGTCTATTTCAGACACGCGGATTAAGCTTAGGCCTTCTGCTTCTTCAAATGAAGCCAATTTATCTGCAAATACAAATAGCTTGCCGCCACGTGCTTGTACCTCTTGAAGGTTTGATTTTAATTTTTCAAGTAAGTCGTTATTTGGTGCCACGGCAACGATGGGCATATGCTCGTCAACCAAGGCCAGTGGCCCATGCTTTAGCTCCCCGGCCGGATACGCTTCGGCGTGAATATACGAGACTTCTTTAAGTTTAAGCGCACCCTCCATTGCTACGGGATATTGCTCACCACGGCCTAAGAACAATGCATTATTTGCACCTTCGAAGGCTTCGGCAAACTTTATTATTTCCGGTTCTAACCTTAATACTTCGGCGACCTTTTCTGGCAATATTTCTAATTGTCGAACGATATTAACTTCGGTTTTTTTGCTGATTAGGTGATGCTTTCCTAATGCGACAACTAACAATAACAATGCGGCCAATTGTGTTGTAAATGCTTTTGTTGATGCAACGCCTATTTCTGGCCCTGCTTTTGTCATTAAATGCCATTCTGAACCACGAACCAATGAACTCTCTGGCACATTACAAATTGATAGTGTATTCGCATAGCCTAACTCTGCTGATGCTTGTAATGCAGCAAGAGTATCTGCTGTTTCGCCTGATTGAGAAATGGTGACAAATAAGGTCTTTTTATTAACGATATGCGGGCGATAACGAAATTCACTCGCAACTTCAATATGGCAAGGAATGCCGGCTATCGATTCAAACCAATACTTTGCAACGACACCGGCGTGATAGCTGGTGCCACACGCCACTATTTGTACTTCTTCGATTGTTTTAAAGGCTTCGTTTGCATCTACTCCAAAACAACTATCAAGCAGACGTCCGTTACCAATTCTACCTTCAATGGTTTGTTTAAGAACTGCAGCTTGTTCAAAAATTTCTTTTTGCATGTAGTGACGGTAGCGCCCCAAGCCAATGTTGTTCGCCTTTAATTCGGTCTCGTTAATTGCACGTGTAACTTGCTTGCCAGCAACGTCATAAATAGTTACTCCCTCTAACGTTATGTCGGCAATATCGCCGTCTTCAAGGTAAATAAACTTTTTCGCCTCGCCTAATAAGGCGAACACATCAGAAGCGATAAAATATTCACCTTCACCGATACCAATAACCAGTGGACTGCCTTTTCTTGCGGCCACTAAGCGATTATTATTACTTTGTTCTATAACGCCAAGTGCATAGGCGCCTTCAAGCTGTTTAATGCTGTTCTGCACCGCCTTAAATAAATCACCTTCTGCTTTGTATTCATCGTGTACTAGATGAACGATTACTTCGGTATCAGTTTCCGAGTCGAACTCGTGTCCTTGTTCTATTTGTTGCTTACGTAACTCTTCGTGGTTTTCTATAATGCCATTGTGGACTAGAGCAATGTCTTCGCATAAGTGAGGGTGTGCATTATTTTCTGACGGCACGCCGTGAGTGGCCCAGCGCGTATGCGAAATACCACAAAAGCCCGATAAAGGCTGTTCGTTTATTAGCGCTTCTAAGTTTTTGACCTTTCCCTGGGTTCTTCTACGCTGAACTGCATTTTCAGCATCAACAACGGCTATACCAGCTGAATCATAACCACGATATTCAAGTCGCTGTAAGCCCTGTAGCAAAACAGGCGTTATGTCCCTTTTGGCTAACGCGCCAACTATTCCACACATATCATTCCTTTGTTGGCTTTTTCCAGCTTTTTAATGTTAATTGTTTGGCTCTTGTCACGGTTAGTGTATCTCCCGGTGCGTCTTTTGATAAGGTAGTGCCCGCACCCAACGTTGCATTTTTTCCTACGGTAACCGGCGCCACTAATTGGGTGCCTGAGCCAATAAATGCACCATCTTCAATCACCGTTTTGAATTTATTCACGCCGTCGTAATTGCACGTAATAGTCCCCGCGCCGATGTTGACACCTTTTCCTATCTCAGCATCACCGATATAACTTAAATGGCTTATTTTAGACCCTTCACCAACCATTGATTTTTTCACTTCTACGAAGTTACCTACCATCGCACCATTGGCCAGTTTTGTGCCAGGTCTCAACCTTGCAAAGGGCCCTACATTACAATCATTTCCAACCATACAGTCTTCGAGCACTGAATTCGCTTTAATCACCGTATTGCTACCAATGACTGCATTTTTAATCACGCAATTAGGCCCGATAATGACGTTTTCACCTAAGCTCACATCACCCTCAAACACGTTATTTATGTCAATGAAGGTGTCCAAACCTTTTAACTGCAGGTTCCCTCTGACATCTAATCTGGATTTATCAGCGAGCGTAGCCCCATCATCCATCAGGCGTTCTGCCAATTCAGTTTGGTAATGTCGTTCCAACTGGTTTAATTGAGACTTTGAATTAACGCCCTGTACTTCGTATTCATCTTCTGGATGAAAAGCTTTAACTTGCACGCCATCATTAACCGCCATTTCAATCACGTCAGTTAAGTAATATTCGTTTTGGGTGTTGTCATTCTTAAGCGAAGATAACCATCCTGCTAATAAGCCGCCATTAACCGCCATCATGCCGGTATTGACTTCGTTAATTAACTGCTCTTCTTTAGTCGCATCTTTTTGTTCAACAATTTTACAAATATTGTCGTTACTTCTAACAATACGTCCGTAACCGCTAGGGTCTGATAGCTTTACCGTGAGTAGTGATAGTGTTTTGCTATCCAAACCGCTGATCATCTTCTTCAGTGTATCGGGCTTTATTAAGGGTACGTCACCATACAATATCAGTACGGTGTCATCTTGTTTAACCTGCGGCATCGCTTGTTGTACGGCGTGGCCTGTTCCTAACTGTTCGTTCTGCTCCGCCCAAGTGATATCTAAACCTTGTAACGCCTGTTGTACTTGCTCTCCATCGTGCCCATATACAACAATCACATCACCGGCTAAATCATCAACCGACTCCACAACAAGTTGCAACATTGACTTACCCGCTATTTGATGCAAAACCTTGGCTTTATTGGACTTCATTCTCGTGCCTTTACCAGCAGCAAGAATAATTGTTTTTATATTCATGTAAGTCAGGATAATTGTATTGTTGATAGTTTATACCCAAAGAGTATAAGTTTCATTCAGCCTGACTAAAATCTTCAGGGTAATTCAACTTAATCGATATAAAAAACCCGCCAATTGGCGGGCTTAATATTTCTACATTGATCGCTGAATTAACGTGTTTTTCGTAATCGGCTAATCGCTTGTAATTGCGCTGCAGCTTCAGCAAGTTCAGCTTGAGCTTTAGCAAAGTCAATGTTGGCAGATTTGTCTGCTAACGCTTCTTCTGCGCGCTTTTTAGCTTCTAGTGCTTTTGCTTCATCAAGGTCATCAGCACGAATAGCCGTGTCTGCCAATACAGTAACAACATGAGGCTGAACTTCAAGAATACCACCAGAAATAAAGAAATCTAGCTCTTCGCTGCCTGTATCAATACGAATTTCACCTGGTTTTAGACGCGTAACAAGTGGTGCGTGACGAGGCGCGATACCTAATTCACCCATTTCACCTGGCGCATAAACCATTTCTGCAAGACCCGAATAAATGGAAGCCTCTGCACTTACGATGTCTACATGGATTGTCATGGTCATTTCAGTACCTTTTTATTACGCTGCTTCTTTGGCGTGTCTTTCAACCACTTCATCAATCGTGCCTGCCATATAGAATGATTGCTCAGGTATATGGTCGTATTCACCATTAATAATACCTTTAAAGCCTGCAATGGTATCTTTAAGTGATACGTATTTGCCTGGAGAACCAGTAAATACTTCAGCCACGAAGAATGGTTGAGATAAGAAACGTTGAATTTTACGTGCACGGGTAACAGAAAGTTTGTCTTCTTCTGACAGTTCGTCCATACCCAAAATAGCAATAATATCGCGCAATTCTTTATAACGTTGTAGCGTGCCTTGTACCGCACGAGCAACGCTGTAATGTTCTTCACCAATTACCAAAGGATCTAACTGACGACTTGTTGAATCCAATGGATCCACCGCAGGGTAAATACCCAATTCAGCAATTTGGCGAGACAACACAACGGTCGCATCCAAATGAGCGAATGTTGTTGCAGGTGATGGATCGGTCAAATCATCCGCAGGCACATAAACCGCTTGAATTGACGTAATAGACCCTTCACGTGTTGAAGTAATTCGCTCTTGGAATACGCCCATTTCTTCAGCTAGATTAGGTTGGTAACCCACAGCAGAAGGCATACGGCCTAATAGCGCAGATACTTCAGTTCCAGCCAATGTGTAACGATAAATATTATCGATAAACAACAATACATCACTGCCGTCAGCACGGAATTTTTCAGCCATTGTTAAGCCTGTTAGAGCAACACGTAGTCTGTTTCCTGGAGGCTCATTCATTTGGCCGTAAACCAATGACACTTTATCAATAACGTTTGAATCGGTCATTTCGTGATAAAAATCATTACCTTCACGAGTACGTTCGCCTACGCCAGCAAATACTGAGTAACCACTGTGCTCAATCGCAATGTTACGAATCAATTCCATCATGTTAACGGTTTTACCAACGCCCGCACCGCCAAATAAACCAACTTTGCCGCCTTTTGCGAACGGACAAACCAAGTCAATCACTTTAATGCCCGTTTCAAGAATTTCACTTGAAGCCGCTTGCTCTTCAAATGTTGGCGCTACGCGGTGAATACCCCAACGCTCTTCTTCGCCAATCGGTCCTTTTTCATCAATCGGCTCACCTAGAACGTTCATAATGCGACCCAATGTTTTAGTACCAACAGGCACTTGAATTGCTGCGCCAGTGTTACTGACATCTAAGCCACGCTTAACACCATCTGTTGAACCCATAGCGATACAACGCACAACACCGTCACCGATTTGTTGTTGTACTTCTAGAGTAAGACTTGCTTCTTTTACTATTAACGCATCGTATACCTTAGGTATAGAATCACGTGGGAATTCCACGTCAACAACAGCGCCAATAATTTGAACGATAACACCTGAGCTCATATCAGTTCCTCAATATTCTTAATTTAAAATTCTGTATTAGACCGCTGCTGCACCAGCAACAATCTCCGATAGTTCTTGTGTAATTGATGCCTGTCTTGCTTTGTTGTATATCAACTGCAATTCATCGATCAAATCACCTGCATTGTCTGACGCGCTTTTCATTGCGACCATACGTGCAGCCTGTTCACAAGCATTGTTTTCAAGTACGCCTTGGTAAACCAATGATTCAATGTAACGAATCAACAGTTGGTCCAACACATCTTTTGCATCTGGTTCATAAATATAATCCCAATGATGCGTTAACTCTTCTTCCAATTCTTCTGTATAAACTGGTAACAACTGCACGATTTCAGGCTGCTGCGTCATGGTATTTACATAGTCATTATGAGCTATATAAAAACGATCAATCTTACCTTCGTCATAAGCTTTCAACATGGTTTTAACAACACCAATCAAATCTTCAATTGAAGGTGCTTCACCCAAATGCGTCACTGACCCTAGTACTTCACCGCCTAAGCGCCCTAAAAAGCCTTCGCCTTTTGAGCCGATAGCGGCCATCACTACCTCAGTACCTTCGGCATCCCACGCTTTAAGTTGCTTAACAAATTTACGGAACAAATTTGAGTTCAAGCCACCACATAGGCCTCGATCACTGCTGATAAGAATAATGCCCACTCGTTTCACTTCTCTTTCAGACAAATAAGCATGCTTATACTCTGAACTCGCTTGCGCTAAATGACGAATAACTTGACTCATCTTTTTTGCATAAGGACGAGCTGCTAATACACGCTCTTGAGTTTTGCGCATCTTACTTGCAGCAACCATTTCCATCGCACGCGTAATCTTTTGCGTGCTTTGAACACTCGCGATTTTGGTTTTTATCTCTTTTCCGACGGCCATAGCTTTTCTCGCTTACCAGGTTTGAGTCTTTTTAAACGCTTCGATTCCAGATCTAAGGCCTGCAATAATGTCGTCGTTGTAGTTACCTTCATCACCAATTGAAGCCACCAAATCAGCCTCTTCTCTTTCCATGTAGCTGTGTAGCGCCGCTTCAAATGCCAATACTTTTTCTACTTCAACATCATCAATAAAACCTTCATTGGCAGCAAATAATGACATGGACATTTGCGATACACTTAACGGTGAATATTGATTTTGTTTCATTAATTCTGTTACACGAATACCGCGATCAATCTGCGCTTTCGTTGCATCATCCAAATCAGATGCAAACTGAGCAAACGCCGCTAATTCGCGATATTGAGCCAAATCTAAACGTGTGCCACCGCCTAATTTTTTAACTGATTTTGTTTGCGCAGCACCACCTACTCGTGACACGGACAAACCCGCGTTAACAGCAGGGCGAATACCCGCGTTAAACAAATCAGTTTCTAAGAAAATCTGACCGTCAGTAATAGAAATAACGTTAGTTGGTACGAAAGCAGATACGTCACCCGCTTGTGTTTCAATAATCGGTAACGCTGTTAAAGATCCTGTTTTGCCTTTTACTTTGCCGTCTGTTAATTTCTCAACTTCAGCAACGTTGATACGCGAAGCACGTTCTAATAAACGTGAGTGCAGATAGAAAACGTCACCTGGATATGCTTCGCGGCCCGGAGGACGGCGAAGTAATAACGAGATTTGACGGTATGCCCACGCTTGTTTTGTTAAATCATCATACACGATGAGAGCATTTTCGCCTTTGTCACGGAAATATTCGCCCATCGCACAACCTGCATAAGGTGCGATAAACTGAAGTGCTGGAGAGTCAGCAGCGCCAGCAACCACAACA
>DUCS01000010.1 GCA_012959695.1 Cycloclasticus sp. | reverse complement strand
TGTTTTACCGTGATCAACGTGGCCAATTGTGCCGACGTTTACATGGGGCTTGTTTCTTTCAAATTTTTCTTTAGACATTACGCACCTTTTTTCAAGACTAAATTAATTAAAAACCACTCTATACCAAAACCACTTTTTTATACCCGACGGTATATTTCGCCGAACTCAGCGTTAACTGGAGCCCATAATCGGAATTGAACCGATGGCCTCTTCCTTACCAAGGAAGTGCTCTACCCCTGAGCTATATGGGCCTACATACCCACCTAACTGGAGCGGGTGGCGGGAATCGAACCCGCGTGTTCAGCTTGGAAGGCTGACGTTCTACCATTGAACTACACCCGCGGTAATCTCGACCCAACAAATCTTGGTGGAGGGGGGAGGATTCGAACCTCCGAAGGCTGAGCCGTCAGATTTACAGTCTGATCCCTTTGGCCGCTCGGGAACCCCTCCGAAATTAGCCGACTATTGTCTTGTATTTGATTTTGGCTGTCAACAAAGAAAATGCCTTCAGCGAAGATTTTATTGTGTATGCAGACGCTTCATGACTTCTTGGAATTCACCCGCACATATTGCCGAGAGCTCACTGACCGCATCAGCCACCGACAAGTCTATTAATACCTGCTCTGACTGGCTTGCTGACTTCAAAACATAATTGCTGACTTTATTCCGATCACCCGGGTGTCCAATACCCAGCCTTAGCCTATAAAAACCTTTTGCTGAAAAACAACTAATAATGTCTCGAAGGCCGTTGTGCCCGCCATGTCCACCTGCTTTTTTTAACCGTACGGTACCGGGTTCAAGATCCAGCTCATCATGCGCAACCAATATCTGTTCTGCCGATATATTGTAATAATTAGCATACGCCGATACGGCAGAGCCGCTTTTATTCATAAACGTTTGGGGCTTAATCAGATGAATTTTTTTACTTCCAACAATGCCCTTTGCTACATCTGACTTAAATTTTGACTCGTACGAAAAAGACAGACCCAAATTTAGCGCGATACTGTCTAACAACAAAAACCCGGCATTATGCCGGGTTTTTTTATATTCATCGCCCGGATTACCTAATCCGACAATTAACGAAATCATATATTACTCGCCTGATTCCTCTTCACTAGCTGAATCATCGCCTGCCTCTGTTTCTTCTTCAGACTCTTCTTCATCGACTAAGGCCGCCCTATTCATTTGAATAGTTACAATCTGTAAATCATGGTCTTCACCTTGATGTAAAGCGACGATATCTAGGCCTTTTGAAAGTTTAATATCTGACAAATGCAAACTATCACCAATACCTAATTCTGAAATATCCACCTCAACAAACTCAGGCAAATTCTTAGGCAAACATTCAATTTCAATATCAACCAAATTATGCGTTACCACGCCGCCTTCTTTAACACCTGGCGCTACATCTTCACCAATAAAGTGAATAGGCACGTTTACTTTTAATTTTTCTTTCATGCTGACCCTTAAGAAGTCTGCATGCATTAAAATTGCTTTTGCAGGATGACGCTGCAACGCTTTAATAATGACGTTCTCTTTCTTCCCCGCCACATCGATTGACAGGATATGCGAGAAAAATGCTTCGTTTTCTGTACTGTGAAGCAACTGATTATGTGACAGTGTTATTGACACTGGATCTGAACCCGCGCCATAAATAACAGCCGGAACCATATCTTGTTTGCGTAAACGACGGGTCGCGCCTTTACCTAAATCTTCGCGAATCGTTGCCGCTAATTCAAAACCGGTGCTCATCTAACTTCTCCAAAATAAAAATTAATTACACTAAACAGCATATTTTGCCATACTTTTTAATCGACGTATAGCGAACTGACAGAATCACCATCAACCATTCGTCGAATTGTTTCTGCTAATATCTCTGCAACGCTTACTTGACGAATCTTATTACATTTTTTCGCATCCGCCCTAAGCGGTATGGTGTCAGTTACAACCAACTCATCAAGCACAGAGCCAGAAATATTCTCTATCGCTTTGCCAGATAACACTGGATGCGTACAGTACGCCCTTACACTTAAAGCGCCATTATTTTTCAACGCCTTAGCAGCTAAACACAAGGTGCCTGCCGTATCGACAAGGTCATCGACAATCACGCAATCTCTTCCACTGACATCACCGATGATATTCATCACTTCCGATTGATTTGGTTTAGGTCGACGTTTATCAATAATCGCAAGATCTGCATCATCTAACCTTTTTGCCAGCGCCCTAGCGCGCACAACACCGCCCACATCAGGCGAAACAATCATTAATTTATCCGTTTTCCTTTGCCAAATATCACTGAGCAACAAAGGCGACGCATAAACGTTATCAACAGGAATATCAAAGAACCCCTGAATCTGGTCGGCGTGTAAATCCACTGTTAACACGTGGTCTGCGCCGGCTGTATCAATCATTTTTGCAACGAGTTTAGAGGTAATAGGCACGCGCGCCGAACGAGGCCGCCTATCTTGCCGCGCATAACCATAATAAGGTATTACCGCGGTAATCCGGCTAGCACACGCACGTTTCAACGCATCAATCATGACCAACAATTCCATCACATGGTTATTTGTCGGCGCGCAAGTTGGCTGAATGATGAAAACTTCTTTCCCTCTGACGTTTTCAGCAATTTCAATCATAATCTCACCATCACTGAACATCTCAACGCTGGCTCTTCCCAACGTAATGTTTAAATGATGCGCAATGTCGTTAGCCAACACTCTATTTGCATTGCCAGTAAACACCATGATGCGACTATCTAGCACATTAAACTCCCAGTAAAGGTAACAATGATTTGCATAAAGATGGCTGGGGCGCCAGGACTCGAACCTGGGATGCGGAGATCAAAACCCCGTGCCTTAACCGCTTGGCCACGCCCCAATCTTTATGTTGCGGATTATACCTAATTTGTCAGATTTAAAACTGAGTTAAGTGGACTTTTTTATTCACTACAGCAAAACTTATACCCTACTAGATATAAAACTGCTTAAGCGACTTCTGCAAAGGCGATTCATTCAACCCTTTCACAACCCACTTACCCCAACTTTCCGGCAATTGCTCTAACAATGCCACCGCTTCTTGTCGCGTGTCGCACTTCGCGAACATGCTCGAACCGGTTCCTGTCATATAAACCGTACTGAACCTTGAGAACTGTATATAAATATCGTCCAATTCTCGATTCATTTCTCTAACAACCGGCAAGCAAACATTTTGCACTTGCCCGTCAAGAAAGTCGCGTATTGTGATGGCTGGATTATCTCGTGTCAAACTCTTATGTGTAAAAACATCTCTTGTTGAACAATGATGTCCTGAATTAACCACCACAAACCATTTTTCAGGCAGCTGCATTGGCGTGATTTCATCTCCAATGCCTTCGGCCCACGCCGACTTTCCAACGATGAAAACCGGCACATCTGCACCCAGTGTTCGCCCTAGATTCGCTAACGTCTGTGTTGTATAACCTAAGTTCCAAACCTTATTCAACACAACTAGCGTTGTAGCAGCATTCGAGCTACCCCCACCTAAGCCAGCCCCCATGGGTAATATTTTTTTAAGCACTATTTTAGCGCCGACACGACAAGCACTATGCTGTTGCAAAAGTTTTGCCGCACGCAGCACTAAATTGTCGTCATTTGAAAGCGCTTTAGAACTGCAGCTCAGCTCAATGTCTCCCGTATTAACCGGTGTGAAATTTAACCAGTCTGAGATAGCAATCAGCTGAAACACTGTTTGCAATTCATGGTACCCGCCCGCTCTTTGACCACTGATATTCAACATTAGATTAAGCTTTGCAGGAGATGGCCACCAATGTTCGGCCCACTCTTTATTGTCTAACGCTACATCGACCATTCATCCACCACCAACTTAATCTTCAACTCATCCTTAAATAACGTCACCCGCGTAGGTAGAAACACATCTGCGAAGAAATTGAAGCGCTCTAACTTAACATCCCACCCGTCCTGTTTAAACGAATGAACGCCTAACGAATTGGATGCTTCATTTTCAATCATCAAATTAGGGTTTGGAACACCCGTTATCCAAAAATGAAGGTGGCGTAATGGCGGCGAATATCCCAGCATGGAGTGCAATTCAGCACTAGATGCCTCATGCATATTTCCATCAGAATCGGACACCCAAACCCCTTCCTTTGAATAAGCTAACGTTGCCACGATACCGCCTAACAAGGTACTTAGCGTTAGTTGATTAATTGAATCTTTATGTTTCCAACTTAAGCTGGTTAACCACGACTCTTTCTTATTTCGAACGGATAACCGACCCATCAACGACCAATGCTTAACGGCTAAAATTCTCTCTGAATTGCCAACAAAAGACCCCGAGGTAACTTGCTGTCTTAATGGCTCCAATGATGCGCATGCAAACAGCTGCGTAGCCAAAAACGCACAAACAATAAATCGCTTCACTTTAACCTGTTCATCACTTCAATCAGATAACGGTTGCTTTTGTCTTTTTCTAATGCATGTTGCCATACGGCCTTTGCTTCCATTTGTCGGCCCAGCACCCATAGTGCCTCCCCAAGGTGCGCCGCTATTTCTCCTTCCGGTGTTTTTTTATACGCTTTTTCTAATAACACCAACGCCTGTTCATATTGGCCTTCGCGGTAATTCAGCCACCCCATGCTATCGATAATAGCAGCATCATTAGGACGTATTGACAGCGCCTGTGTTAAATATTGACGCGCCTCTTTAAACCGAAATGTTTTACTCGCAAGCGTATAACCCAGCGCATTCAATGCGTTTACATCTTTTGGCTGTTTAGCTAGAACAAACAATAAATCCTTTTCCGCTTCCGCCAATTGATCGGTCTCTGTCGCGGCAATAGATCGGGCGTACCTCAATGACAAATCATCCGGGTTATCTATAACCGCCTCAGTTAATAACGTATACAAAACCTCGTACTGTTCAGCATCCATCAGTATTTCGGCCTCTAACAAATAAAACCTCGACGTGGCCTCAGAAAATTCGTTGCGCAGTCGCTGTATTACGCTTCTTGCGCCTTCCACATCACCAGAGTGTGCCTTGATGATAGCGATTGTTGCTTGCGCCGAAGCATAGTTCTCGCTTCTTTCTACCTTATCAAACCAGCCTAACGCTTCAGTATCTTGTTGTTGATGATGCGTGATGCGCCCCAAGTAAAAAGCAACTTTAGAGCGGTAAGCGTCTTCTTCATACAGCTTTTCAAAAATTGCTTTCGCATTATTTGCATCATCTAATTTCAAATACACAAGCCCTAGCGCAAATCGAGCATCGGGGTATTTTTGCTGTCTTTGCGCTAACGATAAAAATTGCTCTTTGGCCTCAAGGTACTGCTTATCTTTAGCTAATAATTGAGCATACACCATGATTAACTGTTTGGTTTCAAGCTTTTCGCTCGCGTCTTTTAATACAACTAAAGCCGCTTTTGTTTCGCCTTTTCTTTCGAATATTTGTGCCAATTGGACATAACCTGTCTGCCAACTCGAGTCCAATTCAATCGTCTTATTTGCGTCTTTTTCAGCCTGATCAAATAACGAAAAGCTGGACATCATTTGCGCTCGCGCAAGATAAACACCAGCTTCTTTAATATTTTCGTTCACCAGCACTCGCATGATACTTATCGCAACATCTTTATGCGCATTGCGCGAAATAACATCCCCAATGGCTAACAACGCATTACGCCTTGGTATATCGCTTTTTTCAAGAAGCGTTCTTATTTGCGCCAAGCTTTTTTCAACGTCACTCGACCTTAAATAAACAGTCAACGCTAAACGCCTTGCTTGAATTGACAAGCCTTTATCCGTCACCAAAATATCCACCACCGACCTAGCTGCAGCAATATCTTTGTTGTACAACGAAATCTGAGCCGCACGAAGCGCTATGTCTGTATTTTGCGACCGTTTCGCCGCATTAACATAAAAAGCAGAGGCCATATTCACATCCCCTCGCTGACCCGCAATTTCTCCACCCAATAAACTGTACAGCAGCTCTGGACTTAGACTGCTCAGTTTATTTGATGTCTCTTCCGTCACCTGCTGGTTATTTTGAGCGGCGTCAACGGGCAACGATTGCGTGACCGTCTCATCTTTTTGTACGTGCGCGCAAGCAGGCAGCACGGACACTACAAAAACAACCCATAACATTCTTAACAACATCTAAATCTCTCTCAATCTCTTAATGCAAAAGGATTCGTTTAACCGCAACGCCAACCCACCTGACTGATTCAGCACGCACTAGCAAACAAACAATAAAACAAACCGCGGTTTAAAAAGTTTATAATAACTCAATTACCCTGACGTAAACCAATTCATACGCGCATGTTACTGACGCTAGGACTCAATCACAATACGGCACCTATCGAGATTCGCGAGAAACTCATATTTTCGCCTGAGCGTTTAAGTTACTCACTTCAATCACTTAACGAGCTTTCATCGATTGAAGAAGCGGCTATATTATCGACCTGCAACCGCACAGAGATTTATTGTGATATCGCTAACCACCAAACAGATGAACTCATCGCTTGGCTTGCTACTCATCATCAGTTGAACGAACACGATATTCGCGCCTATTTATATAGTCATACAGACCACCAGTCTATCAAACACATGTCACGTGTGGCATGCGGACTAGACTCAATGGTACTGGGTGAGCCGCAAATTCTCGGGCAAATGAAAACAGCTTACCAACACGCCTCTGACGCGGGCACACTGGGGAAATACTTAGGTCGCCTGTTTCAACATACCTTTCAAGTAGCAAAAAAAGTACGTACCGATACAACCATTGGCTCCAGCCCTGTATCCATTGCATTTGCGGGAGTTAAGCTCGCGCAACAAATTTTCGGTAACCTTGAAAATCAAACGGCTCTTTTAATTGGCGCCGGTGAAACCATTGAATTATCTGCCCAACATCTCAAAGAGCAAGGCATTGGCCGGTTAATCGTTGCTAACAGGACATTAGAAAAAGCACAAACCATTGCCTCACAAGGCAACGGTTACGCGATTGAAATAAAAGACATTCCTGAGCATTTGCCCGAAGCAGACATCATCGTCTCATCTACTGCCAGCCAGCTACCTATTCTAGGCAAAGGCAGCGTTGAAACTGCAATTTTAAAACGCAAACATAAACCGATGTTCATGATGGATTTAGCCGTGCCTCATGACATTGAAAAAGAAGTTGGAAACTTAAGCGATGTTTACCTGTATTGCATTGACGATTTAAAGAACATCGTTGACGATGGCTTACAGTCACGCCGCGAAGCCGCCGAGCAAGCCGAAGACATTATCGACGTACAAGTCTCTCATTTTCAAACGTGGATTCGTGCACAGGATGCGTCGCAAACCATCCAACAATTACGTCAACACGCCAACCAAGCCCGTGAAAGCTTGCTGCAGAAAGCACTCGTTTCCTTACATAATGGCCAACCTGCGGAACGAGTGCTTACACGGTTATCCAACGATTTAACCAATAAAATTTTGCACGCACCCAGTAGCACTTTAAAACAAGCCGCCTCTGAAGGTGATAGTGAATTATTGTCTGCGGCCCAACAACTGTTTAACTTAAAGAAATAACGTGAACATAACCATTCTACATAAGCTAGATACACTTGCTGAGCGCTTCGAAGAAATTGCTGGCCTACTCGCCGAACCCAGCGTTCAAAGCGATCAAAATAAATTTCGAGCACTGAGCCAAGAGTATGCTCAGCTGGATCCTATCGTTAATACGCATCAAAATTATTTGGCAACACTCGAAGACAAAAACGCAGCCAAAGCCATGCTAAATGATAGCGACCCTGAGATGAAGGCCATGGCGAAAGATGAGTTAAAAGAAAGCCAGAAAACACTTGATGAATTAGCAACAACACTGCAAATTTTATTGCTACCCAAAGACCCAAACGACGGCAAAAATGCCTTCATTGAAATTCGAGCCGGCACGGGTGGCGCAGAGGCCGCTATCTTTTCAGGCGACCTGTACCGCATGTATTTACGCTTTGCCGAGAAAAAGCGCTGGAAATTTGAAGTTATAAGCGAAAGCCATGGTGACCACGGCGGATACAAAGAAGTCATTGCTCGCATTGAAGGCAGTGACGTGTATTCACAATTAAAATTTGAGTCTGGCGCTCATCGAGTACAACGCGTGCCTGAAACCGAATCTCAAGGCCGCGTTCATACATCAGCTTGTACCGTTGCCATCATGCCGGAAGCAGACGAGAAAGATGACATTGAAATTAATTCTGGCGACCTACGCGTCGACACATTTCGCGCATCAGGCGCGGGCGGACAGCACGTTAACAAAACAGACTCAGCCATTCGTTTAACGCATTTACCAACCGGCACGGTGGTTGAATGCCAAGATGAACGCTCTCAACATAAAAACCGCGCACGGGCGATGGCTTTGTTGAAGTCTCGAATAATGGCGGCTGAACAAGAAAAGCTGGATGCTGAACAAGCTGAGTCTCGACGCTCACAAGTAGGCAGTGGCGACCGCTCTGAACGAATTCGCACCTATAATTACCCACAAGGGCGAGTGACCGATCACAGAATCAATTTAACGCTTTATAAGCTAGATGAAATAATGCAAGGCGCATTAGACCAAATCATCGACCCATTGATTCAAGAACACCAAGCAGAACAACTCACTCAGTTAGGCTCCGGCGAATAACGAGCGCTGCCTTGAATAATGCTTTATCCATTAAAGACGCGTTAATCCACGCAACCGATGCATTAACCTGTAGTGATAGCTCAGCACTAGACAGTGAGGTATTACTGGCACATGCGCTAAAGAAAGACCGTGCTTTTTTTCGAGCTTGGCCAGAAAAAACATTAACCGATCAGCAGCAACAAGACTACACCGCCCTTATTAGCCAACGTCGACATGGTCATCCCGTGGCTTACTTAACTGGAGAGAGGGAGTTTTGGTCGCACACCTTTCACGTAAACCCTAGCGTGTTAATCCCGCGCCCTGACACGGAATTGCTGATTGAAATCATTTTGAATACTATCGATACTCATCAAGCCATTAATATTGCAGACCTTGGTACCGGCAGCGGCGCAATTGCCATTTGCCTTGGGTTAGAATACCCTCGCGCTCACGTTACTGCAGTGGATCAAAGTAGTGACGCGCTACTCATTGCCAAGCAAAATGCAAAACGCCTCAATTGCCACAATGTAAATTTTTTACAAAGTAACTGGTTCGAGAAAGTAGGCCAGTCAACATTTGACATTATCGTCAGCAACCCACCCTACATTGACAAGGCAGATAAGCATTTGCAACAAGGCGACGTAAGGTACGAGCCAACAACTGCCTTGATTGCTGGTGAGCATGGTTTACAAGATATTAACGTTATCGCATCTCAAGCTAAACACTGGCTTACAGATAATGGATACTTACTGTTAGAACATGGGTTTGAACAAAGCACATCGGTTAAAACTTTGTTAGAATCTCACCGCTATCAGCACATACAACAGTTTAAAGACATACAAGGCCACCTTCGCGCAACCTTGTGTCAATTCAACCAGCCATAAAGCCTATTATGCATCCAAAAGAAGTCGAATTACCACGTAAACTCGTTAATGAACTACTGCATAAAGCACAGCTATCACCACAACACGAGGTGTGTGGTTTTGTTGGCATTAAGGACCAAACGTTTAGTTGTTACAGTGTTGAAAACATTGCCGAAGACCGCGCCACACAATTTTTAATGGAGCCCACCCAACAATTAGCTGCTATAAAGAACATGCGCGAACAAGAGGAAGAGATATTTGCTATTTACCATTCGCACCCAACTGCACCAGCGATTCCATCGGCAAGAGACATTGAACATTCAACCTACCCTGATGCTTTTTACTTAATCATCTCACTAAACACTAAAGGTGTTCTTGAAATGCGCTGCTTCAAGCTTTTACACGATGAAAACATCGTCGAAATAACCCTTAGGATGGCCGAAAACTAAGACAGTATTATTTGTCTTCGTAACGTTGGTTTTCTGGCTCAAAGCCAGCCAAAGCCACTGCTCGTCTTAATTTTCTTCTAGGCCCATCTGCAAACTTGCTCAACATATATGCCTCTCTATAGGCCCAAACAGCTTCGTTATATTTTTTCAAATGCATTTGCGCATCACCAACTAAAATCCAGCCTCTAACAGTTGGATTGGCTTTTAACTTCTCTTCGATTCTCGCAATTTGCTTTTCAACTTTCGCCGCTTCTTGCTCACTAGGCGTTAATGCAATTTTCGTTTTACCAGCCTTTTCAGTCGGCACATTAGCGCAAGCAATCATTAATAACGACAGAACAGCAACGCTTAACCCTTTATATATTTTCATAACAACCTTAATTTAGTTTAATCACGTACAGTAGAACGCGAACGCCCCATTATTCTTTCAACTTTTCTTGCAACAACTTATTCACTTCTTGTGGGTTCGCTTTACCTTGCGTTTTCTTCATGATGCTCCCCACAAAGAAACCAAGTACTTTCGTTTTACCGCCACGGAATTGCTCTACTTGCGTTGGGTTATCCGCCATCAATTGGTCGATAATTTTCCCCAACTCGCCGCTATCTGACATTTGTTTCAAGCCTTCACGCTCAATCACTTCATCCGCTGTCACTTCGCTGTTCCACAAAAATTCGAACACCTGCTTGGCTATTTTCCCAGAAATGGTTTGATCAGCAATGCGTTTAACCAAACCGCCTAAACGTTCCGCACCTAAGGGACTTGCTGCAACATCTAAGCTGTATTGATTTAAGTTCGCGCTTAACTCACCCATCACCCAATTTGCCACCAGTTTCGTTTCCCCATCAGAAAAACTAACCGCATCTTCGTAATAATCAGCTATCGCACGTTGCGTTGTTAATACATCTGCGTCGTATTCACTGAGCTTATACTGCTCTAGAAAGCGCTGCTTCTTAACCTCAGGTAATTCAGGCAAATCAGCGCGCATTTCATCCAGCAATTCTGCCGTTATTTCTACCGGCAATAAATCAGGACAAGGGAAATATCGATAATCATTCGCTTCTTCTTTAGAACGCATTGAGCGAGTTTCATCCTTATTGGAGTCATAGAGTCTCGTCTCTTGCGCCACCTTGCCGCCAGATTCAATCACATCAATTTGGCGCTCTACTTCGTGCGCTATTCCTTTTTCTATAAAACGAAATGAATTCAAGTTTTTAATTTCAGCACGCGTGCCAAATTCCTCTTGCCCCATTGGTCTCACCGAAACGTTCACATCACAGCGGAAAGATCCTTCTTGCATACTGCCATCGCAAATACCAAGGTACTGCACTAACGTATGTATTTTTTTAACGTAGGCCACCGCTTCAGCAGATGAACGCATATCAGGCTCGGATACTATTTCTAACAACGGTGTGCCTGCGCGGTTTAAATCCACGCCGGTCATGCCTTGGTAATCTTCATGTAATGATTTACCCGCATCTTCTTCCAAATGCGCACGCGTGATGCCTATTGTTTTAACTTCACCTGCAACTTCAATATCAATCTCACCTAAACCGACTATCGGCTTGTCAAACTGACTCGTTTGGTAGCCTTTAGGCAAATCGGGATAGAAATAATTTTTACGCGCAAACACTGAATACGGCGCGATATGCGCACCTATAGCAAGACCAAATTTCACTGCAAAACGAACCGCTTGCTCATTGAGTACCGGTAAAGTTCCCGGTAAAGCCAGATCTACAGCACACGCTTGCGTGTTAGGCTCTGCACCATAAGCCGTTGATGCACCAGAGAAAATTTTAGATTTTGTTGCAAGTTGAGCATGAATCTCAAGCCCAATGACTGTTTCCCACTGCATGCTTATGCCTCCTGCTCAAAACCAGCTGGCACAGCAAGGTGCCAATCGGTTAATTGTTGATATTGATGCGCAACATTCAACAATTTTGCTTCTTCGAAGTAGTTACCAATCAACTGCAGACCCACCGGCTTTTTATCAATAAAACCGCACGGTACTGACATGCCCGGCAAACCGGCTAAATTCACACCAATGGTAAAAATGTCGGATAAATACATGGACACCGGGTCGTCCTTCTTTTCACCTGCAGAAAAGGCAACCGATGGCGCTGTTGGGCTGGCGATAATATCGACACCTTTAAACGCTTCAACAAAATCGTTTTTAATCAAGCGGCGCACTTGCTGCGCTTTTTTATAATACGCATCGTAATAACCAGCGGATAACACGTACGCACCCATCATAATCCGGCGCTTTACTTCGTCGCCAAACCCTTCGCCACGCGAACGTTTATACAAATCTTCTAAATCTTTAGGCGAATCACAACGGTAGCCATAACGCACACCGTCAAAACGCGATAAATTAGCCGAACACTCCGCCGGCGCGACAACGTAATACGCTGGCACGGACAAATTAATGTTCGGTAAGCTAATTTCTTTAATGTTAGCGCCGGCTGATTGGATGGCATCAATCGCCGTTTCTATGGTTTCACGAATGCTGTCGTCTAAATCATCAGTAAAGAATTCTTTCGGCAAGCCGACCGTTAGGCCTTTGATTGAATCACCCAAGTGAGCCAATAAATCATCTACCGGTTTATCAACGCTGGTCGAATCTTTTTCATCAAAGCCTGACATCGCTTGCAACATAATAGCGGCATCTTCTGCGCTTTTAGCAAAGGTGCCGGCTTGATCCAAGCTGGATGCAAAGGCAATCATGCCGTAGCGTGATACCCGACCATACGTGGGCTTAATGCCGGTAATACCACAAAAAGCGGCTGGCTGACGAATCGAACCGCCTGTATCTGTACCACTGGCAATGGGCACTAATCGTGCTGCCACTGCCGCTGCTGAGCCACCAGACGAACCACCTGGAACGGTATTTAAATCCCACGGATTTTTAACGCCGCCGTAAAAACTGGTTTCATTCGATGAACCCATGGCAAATTCATCCATATTCGTTTTACCCAACATCACCGCGCCAGCTTGCTCAAGTTTACCCACCGCTGTTGCTGTGTAAGGCGCTATAAAATTATCCAACATTTTTGAACCACAACTGGTTCTTAAACCTTGAGTACAAAAAATATCTTTATGTAAAAGCGGGATACCCGTTAATAGACCGGCATTGCCAGACTGAATACATTTGTCTGCCTCAGCCGCGGCGACCAACGCCGCCTCTTCATTTGACGTAATAACGCTATTGAGCTCACCATCAAAGTGTTTAATTCGGTTTAAAAAATACTGACTTAACTCAACACTTGAAATGTCTTTATTTTGCAGGCTGTTTGATAATTCTTTTAAGGATTTGTTATACATTTTATTACCGGCTTAATGACTCAATTAATCGATGACGCGCGGCACTAAAAACAAACCGTCTTCAGTATCCGATGCATTTTGTTGTAGTGCTTCGCGCTGATTTACCTCGGTTACAACGTCAGACCTTAGTCGTTGCGACTGATCCAACGGATGCGCCATCGGTTCAATACCGGCCGTATCCACTTGATTCATTTGCTCGACCAATTTCATAATATTCGACAAATCAGACGTGTACGCTTCAACCTGTTCTTGCTGAATACCTAACCGTGCCAAATGTGCGATTTTCAGTACATCTTCTGACTGAATTGACATAGAATGACCCCTTTATATAATTCGTTCTTTAAAACCGTGCAAATTAACACAATTCGCGGCTTGCCCAAAGGGGTAAAGGGTTGTTAAAGTACAAAATTACTCACCACTATACGTTTTTTACTCATGTTTAAAAAAATACGCGGCATGTTTTCCAACGATTTATCAATCGACTTGGGCACAGCAAACACACTTATATATGCACTCGGCCAAGGTATTGTGCTTAATGAGCCGTCTGTTGTTGCTATCCGTGAAGACAAAATTCGTGGGGAAAAAAGCTTCGCTGCCATCGGCACTGAAGCGAAAGCGATGCTAGGCCGAACACCCGGAAACATTACCGCTATCCGCCCGTTAAAGGATGGCGTGATTGCTGATTTCACGATTACTGAAAAAATGCTGCAATATTTTATTCATAAGGTACACGAAGGCAAGTTTTTGCGCCCCAGTCCACGCGTTCTTATATGCGTTCCTTGTGGCTCAACACAAGTAGAAAGACGCGCTATTAGAGAATCAGCTGCTGGCGCCGGCGCACGAGAGGTGTTTTTAATTGAAGAACCAATGTCTGCTGCTATTGGCGCAGGCTTGCCGATTGACGAAGCACGCGGCTCTATGGTGTTAGATATTGGCGGTGGTACATCTGAAATTGCTGTACTTTCACTAAATGGCATTGTTTATTCCGAATCCATCCGTGTGGGTGGCGATCGGTTTGACGAAGCCATCATCAATTACATCCGCCGTAACTATGGCACCATCATTGGCGAATCCACGGCTGAAAAAATTAAACACACCATTGGGTCGGCTTACCCCGCTAAAGAAGTTAAAGAAATGCAAGTGACTGGGCGAAATTTAGCTGAAGGCATCCCCAGAAGTTTCACATTGAACAGTAATGAAATTTTAGAATCCCTGCAAGAACCCCTTAGCGCCATTGTCAGCGCGGTTAAACAAGCACTCGAACAAACACCACCTGAACTAAGCGCCGACGTCGCTGAAAATGGCATTGTCTTAACGGGCGGTGGCGCTTTGCTATACGGCCTTGATGAACTTATTCATGAAGAAACGGGTGTTCCTGTTCGTACGGCGGACGAACCTCTAACCTGCGTCGCACGTGGCGGCGGAAAAGTGCTGGAGCTGATTAATGAAAAAGGGCCGCATATTTTCGATCTCGAATAAGAAGAAAGGTTAGTTCTCATAAAACCTATTTTCACAAAAGGTCCTTCAACAAACACGCGGTTTATAGCTGCGGTTATTGTCTCAATTGCACTGCTGCTACTCGCGCATCAAACCAACCAACTGACTCGGCTTAAAGATAGCCTTTCGTTTATCGTGCACCCCGTACTCGTTATTGTTGATTTACCAAGCACGCTTTATGACTGGTTCACTCAAAGCACCAGTGATCACGCCGAGTTGCTCGAGGAGAACCGTACGCTACGTTCAAGTGCATTATTATTGAAAGCAAAACTTCAAAAATTTGAGGCATTAGAAAAAGAAAATACGCGATTGCATAGCCTTCTAGAGTCATCATTTAAATTAGGTGAACAGTTCATTTCTGCGGAGCTTATCAACGTAAATCAAAACCAAAATACGCAACACATCGTCATTGATAAAGGCAGCCGTTTTAATTTATACGCTGGCCAAACGGCGTTAAATGAAGACGGGGTCATCGGGCAAATTATTAATGTAAACCCGCTAACATCATCCATCATGCTCATTACCGACCCAAATCACGCCATACCCATTGAAGTTAACAGAACCGGCTTAAAAACCATTGCCTCTGGTAGTGGCATCAAAAACATATTAACCCTCCCGTATTTACCTCATAACGCCGACATAAAAATCGGCGACTTGCTCACAACAACTGGGCTCGGCGGCGTATTTCCAAAAGGCTACCCTGTTGGCATCATTACGCAATTGACGCCAATAGCAGGTGGAGCATTTATGCGCGCCGAAGCTGAAACAGTCGCAAAAATTGAACGCATACGCGATATTTTATTAGTTTGGAGCAAGCAAGAACCCATACCGCTATTATCTGGCGCCCCAACCAAACCTGAACATATCACTACCCGTGCACGCTAGATCTTCAGGCGGGTTCGTTATTTATTTATCATTATTCATCGCCATGTGCTTAAGCGTTGCGCCCTGGCCAAACCAATTTGCCACTTTCATGCCAAGCTGGACGCTGTTAACTCTCATGTATTGGAATATCGCATTACCACACAAAGTCAGCGTTGGAACTGGCTTTATAACAGGTCTGTTGTTTGATGTCCTTACCGGCAGCACATTAGGACAAAATGCCTTGATTTTCAGCATCGCTGCTTTTTTGGGCCAAACGCTTTATTCACGCTTACGAAACTATCACGTTTGGCAGCAGGCTTGTTTTATTTTATTAATCTTACTCATCATGCAACTCCTTTCACTGTGGATTAGTCGGTTTACACATTACTTCGACGCGGATTATGGCTACTGGACTCAAGCCTTTACAAGCGCGATGATTTGGCCTGTCGTGTTTGCAAGTCTACGGTTAGTTCGACGACGGTTTAGAGTTCAATAGCAGCAAATGAAAACAAGTTTCGACCTCAAAAGTTCTTTGCATGAAAACCGTTTATTCCTTTCGCGCTCAATCACATTAATTATTTTTGTACTGATATTATTTGTTGTCCTGATAGCAAGGCTGACATATCTACAAATCGAAACACACGAAAAGTACTCGGATCTAGCGCAAAACAACCGTGTCAAATTATCCGTTATTAACCCCGTAAGGGGACTAATTTTTGATGTTCATGGCCGCGTATTAGCGGAAAACAACCCCAGTTACAGCCTCGAATTAGTCCCCGAACAAATTGACGACATCAGCTTAACCATTAAAAAATTAAGCGCGTTATTGCCTATTTCTGAGAATGAAATAACCTTATTTGAAAAACGACGCAAACAATTAAAACGTTTTGCCAGTATTCCATTAAGAAACCGCCTTGATGATACGGAGGTTGCCATCTTCTCAGCCAACAGGCATCTATTTCCTGGTGTAGATATTCAAGCCCGTCCACTTAGGCATTACCCATACCCAGAGCTCACCTCTCATGTTGTCGGTTATGTCGGTGCAATCAATGAAAAAGAACTTAAGACGATTAACCCCGTAAACTACAGAGGATCTCGATTCATCGGCAAAACCGGCGTTGAAAAAACGTATGAAAGTGAATTGCATGGCTACGTGGGCTACCAACAAACAGAGAATACTGCTCAAGGACGCTCACTGAAAATATTAAGTCACACCCCGCCCTTGTCCGGCAGTAATTTGACATTAAACCTCGACATTGATTTACAAAGAATTGCTTACGATAAGCTCGGCGACTATACCGGCTCCATTGCAGCTATTGACACGCGCACCGGGGCTGTTCGTGCCTTTGTTAGCAAACCTGGCCTTAATGCCAACCTGTTCGCTAAAGGCATCGATAGCGCGTCATACAAGGCACTGCAATCATCCATTAAACGCCCACTTTTCAACCGTGCATTGCGCGGGCAATACCCTCCCGGCTCAACCCTCAAACCATTTTTTGGCCTAGCTGGACTTGAGTACAACACCATCCAGCCGAATGATAAAATCAACTGCCCTGGCTTTTACCGACTACCCAAACAAGAACATAAGTACCGTGATTGGAAACGGGGCGGTCATGGCATGATGAACTTACACGACTCTATTGTTCAATCGTGTGACGTCTATTTTTACACCCTTGCACACCGCCTTAAAATTGACCACATGCACAGTTTTTTAAGTAAATTCGGTTTTGGGCAAAAAACAGGCTTAGACATTAACGGCGAAAAAAGTGGATTACTGCCTTCACGTGAATGGAAGCGCCGCGCTCGCAATCAAGCCTGGTACCCAGGCGAGACATTGATTGCCGGCATTGGCCAAGGTTTTAACTTAACGACCCCCTTACAGTTAGCACACGCAACTGCCATTTTGGCAAATAGAGGCACGGCGTTCGAGCCGTTTCTTTTAGCTCGCATCAATAACACCCTCATCAAACCCATGCCCACGTTGCCGGTTGAACTCAACAATAATTCACATTGGGACATCGTTCTTAACGCCATGTACGACGTTGTTAATGGTGCACGCGGTACAGCTAGACGCATAAAAGAAGGGGCACCGTATAAAATCGCCGGTAAAACGGGTACAGCACAAGTCTTTAGCGTTAAACAAGATGAAAAATATGATGAAGAAAATGTTTTAGAACATCTAAAAGACCATGCTTTATTCATCAGTTTTGCACCCGCAAAAGACCCACAACTGGCCATTGCTGTTATTGTAGAAAATGGCGGGCACGGTGGATCAGTTGCCGCACCCATTGCACGTGCAATGTTTAACCAATATATAACAACATCACCATGATTTCGTTTTTCCAACACACTCAAAACCGAAGCCATTACCACCAACGAAAAGTTGGTCTATTACAGCGCTTACATATCGATATCACGTTATTGGTTTTATTAATCTGCTTATCATCCATTGGCATTCTCATTTTGTTAAGCGCAGGTCACGAAGACATTGGCCTGTTACAACGACAAGTGACGCGATTAGGCATCGCTTTTTTAGCCATGCTGGTGGTTGCTCAAATTCCACCCCATATTTTAAAAATGTTTGCACCGTGGTTATTCATATTGGGAACAATGCTTCTACTGGGCGTGTTGTTTGTCGGCGACATGGGAAAAGGCGCTCAACGCTGGTTAGACTTAGGATTTTTCCGTTTTCAACCCTCTGAATTACTTAAACTCGCCACGCCGATGGTGGTTGCCTGGTATTTAGCGGAAAGGCGCCTACCACCACGATTCAAGTATATCGGTTTCGCCACGGTATTTATTGCTATTCCTACTGTATTAATAGCCAAGCAACCCGACTTAGGCACGGCTATTTTAATCGCGAGTTCCGGTATCGCCGTGCTCTTTTTAGCGGGTATTTCATGGAAATTAATCACCGGTGTTATCGCTGCTACTGCTGGCCTTGCGCCCGTGTTGTGGGGTTTTATGAAGGAATACCAACAACAGCGTATTCTCACTTTCCTTAACCCAGAAAACGACCCACTCGGCGCGGGGTATCATATTATTCAATCTAAAATTGCAATTGGGTCAGGCGGCATTTACGGTAAAGGTTGGATGCACGGTTCCCAAGCGAGATTGGAATTTTTACCGGAAAGCTCTACCGATTTTATTTTTGCCGTATTTTCTGAAGAGTTCGGCTTAATCGGTTGCATCTTGCTGTTAACTATTTACTTACTGATTTTTATACGTTCTATTTACATCGCCATACAGGCACAAGATACCTTCTCAAGACTGCTTGCCGGCAGCCTTTCACTGACATTTTTTGTCTATTTATTTGTAAATGTCGGTATGGTCACGGGTATTTTGCCCGTGGTTGGTGTACCCTTACCATTAGTCAGCTATGGCGGAACATCAATGGTAACGCTATTAATTGGCTTTGGTATTTTAATGTCCATACACACTCACCGAAAACTACTATCTTCCTAAGGACAGGTTATGAAATTTAACTCTTTTCGTTTTCTTTTAGCTGCATTCATTTCCATTACTTCGCTTAACGCATGCGCAACGACAGCCAACGTTAATCCCGAAATTTACCATGGTTTTATAGAAAAAATGGTAACTGAACACCAATTTGATCGCGGCGAATTAACCGCTTTACTGAAAAAAGCTGTCGTTAAAGACAGTATTCTCAAGGCCATGTCATCCCCTGCCGAAAAGCGCTTGGAATGGCACAGTTATCGAAACATTTTTTTGAAACCAAATCGCATCAATGGCGGCGTAAAGTTTTGGCAAGAAAACCAAACCTTGCTCGATGCGGCGTCAAAAAAATATGGCGTGCCGGCTGAAATTATCGTCGCAATTATTGGTGTAGAAACTCGCTATGGTGGCAACACAGGTTCTTATAAAGTACTCGACTCACTGACCACCCTAGGTTTTCATTTTCCTAAAAGAGCCAAGTTTTTCAAACGTGAATTAGAACATTTCTTATTACTTTGCCGCGAAGAAGGCTTCGACCCATATCAACCAAAAGGTTCGTACGCGGGCGCCATGGGAAAATCCCAATTTATATCCAGTAGTTACCGAGCGTACGCTGTTGATGGCGACGGCGATAACAAACGAGATTTATGGAACAGCCATGCCGATATTATTAACAGTATCGCTCATTATTTTGCAAAACACGGCTGGAGCAAATTACCTCTTATCACACAACAAACAACCGTCAACGGTGATGCGCATAAAACATTACTCAACCGTTCATTAAAACCAAAAAACACCTTAAAACAACTCGCTGAACATAACGTCAAAACACCTAAAGATATGACGGGAGACACCGTCGTTAAGTTATTAGAACTCAAACAAAAAAATCATTCTGAATTTTGGTTAACCTTCCACAATTTTTACGTGATCACTCGTTACAACCACAGTCATTTATACGCCATGGCGGTGTATCAACTGGGGCAAGAAATAAAAAAGGGCTTTTTAAAATAGACGTAAATAACCATGCGCCTTTTCTTTATTTTAATAACGACCTGCTTAATAACTGCATGCAGTTCTCAAAAACCATTCATCAGTGATAGTGCGCCCTTAGTACACCCTGACAATCTTGAATTGACCCCTGACGCTATTCCTCGTATTGAGCCAAAAAGCCGTGGTGGTAACCCACGTTCTTATGAGGTGTTTGGCAAAACTTATTATGTTATGCCGTCTAGCGATGGCTTCGTGCAACGTGGCATTGCGTCTTGGTATGGCACTAAGTTTCATGGCAACAAAACGTCTAATGGTGAAACGTATGATATGTACGCTATGACAGCTGCACACAAAACACTGCCTCTACCAAGCTACGTTGAAGTAACCGACCTAATCAGTGGTAAAAAAATTGTGGTTCGCGTCAACGACCGAGGCCCTTTTCACGAAGGTCGAATCATTGACTTGTCTTACGCTGCTGCAACGAAACTCGGCACCTTAAAAACGGGCACATCACACGTGGAAATTAAAGTTCTGAACCCGCTTGCTAGCACTTCCGTTGCTTTAGAATCTCCACCGAATCAACTCGTTATACCATCACCCTCCCTTAGCACGAGCAAGGTCCCTCTTGTATCGCCCATTAATTCGGATAATAAAGGCTTCTTATTTATACAGGTTGGCGCTTTTGGATCACTAGAAAACGCCACAAAATTAAAACGCCGTCTTATTAATGAATTAAATGCGCCAGTGACGATTAAATCGAATTCCATAAATCTTGACCCTCTATACCTTGTCCGCGTGGGCCCTTATATTAGAATTAAGCGAGCCGATTTAGTCAGATTACAACTTCAGGAACTGGGTTTTAATAACATCCTCTACACAACTGAATAACGTCTATCTATAAGCTTTTCCTCCCTGTCTTGCGTGATACAATTGCCTTTCCCTCATAATCTCTATTTCAGCATCCATATGAAACAAATTTTCTTTATTCTATGCATCTTTATTTCTACTCAAGCGACCGCATTACCTATACCGTCTGCACCTGATTTAAAGGCCCGAAGCTACCATGTGATTGATTTTCACAGCGGAACCGTTCTAGCCTCAAAAAGCCCGGACCTTAAATTGGCACCTGCTAGCATGACAAAAATCATGACGGCTTTAATTGTTTTTCGTGAAATACGTCATGGTAATTTAAACGTAAACGACCAAGTTCGCATCAGTGAAAAAGCATGGAGAACACCCGGCTCTAGAATGTTTATTGAAGTGAATAAATTTGTCTCCATTGACGACTTAATTCACGGCATGCTGGTCCAATCGGGAAACGATGCAACCGTTGCATTGGCTGAACATATTGCTGGTGATGAAACAACCTTTGCACAACTCATGAACCAAGTCGCAAAAGAGTTAGGCATGATCAATAGTCACTTTATAAACAGCTCCGGCTTACCTGATGACGACCATTACACCACAGCAAAAGACCTCGCTATTCTCACCCGCGCGTTGATTTCCGAATCGCCTGAGTTATATAAGATTAATGCCATTAAAAAGTTCACCTTCAACGGCATCACACAGCAAAACAGAAACAAATTGTTATGGCGTGATAGCAGCGTAGATGGTGTTAAGACGGGGCATACTGAAGATGCAGGCTACTGCCTTGTTTCATCTGCTGTACGCGACAACATGCGCCTCATTTCAGTTGTCATGGGTACCGATAGCGTTCACGCACGTAATGATATCAACCAAGCCTTATTAAATTACGGTTACCGCTTCTACAAAACGCACTTACTGTACAAAGCTCAGCAGTCATTGAACACTGCTCGCGTTTGGAAAGGCGCTCAAAAAACATTATCTGTCGGTTTAGCCAAAGACCTTCACCTGACCATTCCGCGCAATCAATACAAGGCGCTTGACGCCAGCTTAGAAATCAACCCACAATTAATCGCACCGATTAACAAAGCTCAACGCGTTGGTACCGCTGTGATTAAGCTAAAAGGTGAAATTATTGCAAAACGTCCTTTAATTGCACTCGATAACATCGATGAAGGCTCGTTGATGGATGTATTGAAAGATGAAGTTTTATTAATGCTGGAATAAAGGTATTGCCGTGTCGTCTCAACTTAATGTCTTTCTCAACGGTGAATTCCTCCCGTTAGCTGATGCTAAAATATCTGTACTCGACCGAGGTTTTTTGTTTGCCGATGGCGTCTACGAAGTTATCCCCGCCTATGCAGGAAAACTGTTTCGATTACAACAACACCTAGATCGCCTCAACAGCAGTTTAGCGGCCATTCGAATGCAACCGGTGATGACAGACCTGCAATGGTCGAAGATACTTAACAAACTGCTTGAACCACATGCGCAATCCGACCAGTCTGTTTATGTTCAAGTCACGCGAGGTGCCGGCGTTAATCGCAACCACCAACTGCCAGAACAATACGAACCAACAATGTTTGCCATGTGCCAGCCCATCGTTACCGATAGTTTGGATACAATCGCCAACGGTATTAGCGCCATTACCTTAGACGATATTCGTTGGGATTGGTGCCACATCAAATCGGTTGCCTTGCTGGGTAATATTTTATTAAAACAACAAGCCTGCGATCAACACTGCACTGAAGCTATTTTACTGCGTGATGGTTTTGCCACCGAAGGCTCTGCCAGTAATGTGTTCATCGTTAATAATAAACGACTCATCACACCACCAAAAAGCCATCACTTACTGCCCGGCATTACCCGTGATTTGGTACTTGAGCTTTCTATGCAAGCAGGCATTGATTGTGTCGAACGTGAGATATCAGAACTAGAACTATTCAGTGCAGATGAAATATGGCTGACCAGCTCCACGAAAGAAATCATGCCGGTTATTGAATTAAACCGACAAGCCGTGGGCAAGGGCCAACCGGGCGATGTATGGCAACAAGTAGCTAGCCACTATAGCCAATTTAAAGAACAACTTAGGCTGCTCTAAAGATGGCCGATAAAACACCTGAAGAGCTTCATAATGAACTGATGGATTACCCCTGTAAGTTCACCATCAAAGCCATGGGCTATGCACACATTGATTTGAGTCTCATTGTGATCGACATCGTGCAACGACATACGCCTGAAATTGGCAAGAGAGCAGTCCAATCAAAATTCAGCACGTCTAAAAAATACATCTCACTCAGTGTGACCATTACCGCTCAAAATAAACAGCAAATGGATGCCATTTATCAAGATCTAAGCGACTGCGAACACGTCCTTATGTCACTGTGAGTGAACAAACACTTAAAATTCGTCAATTAGGTCAGCAAGACTATCAATTAACGTGGGGCGCCATGAAGGCCTTCTGTCTGCAACGCGACAACACGACCGGTGACGAAGTTTGGTTTGTCGAACACCCAGCCGTCTTTACACAAGGTGTTAGCGGTAAACCCGAGCACATGTTAGTCGACAACGACATTCCTCTTGTACAATCAGATAGGGGTGGCCAAATAACGTACCATGGCCCAGGGCAATTGGTAATGTACGTTTTATTTGACCTACACCGTCTTGATATTGGTATTCGCGAGTTGGTCGACGTACTAGAAAGCATCACCATTGCTGGGTTAAAGCAATACGGCTTAACGGCCGTCGCACGCCAAGATGCACCGGGCGTTTATCTGGACGATAAGAAAATAGCCTCGTTAGGGTTACGGGTAAAGAAAGGTTGCAGTTATCACGGCCTTAGCATTAACATCAACATGGATTTAACGCCGTTTAGCTACATCAACCCGTGCGGGTACCAAGGCCTTGAGGTTACCCAATTGTCAGCACATGGCGTAAAATGCCAACTAAATGATATTGCCGCCGTGCTATTGCATGAATTAAAAGCACAGCTCAACTACAGTCAACTGATACTTGGCCCAAACACTTTGTAGATAAAACACCATGTCAGAAACAAACGAAACATTAAAAGCTCCATCACGATCCACTCCTGACACGCACCAGCGTAATGAAACAAAGCTAGCGCGCATCCCAATTAAAGTTGAGAAAAAAGCTAATATTTTACGCAAGCCGTCTTGGATACGCGCCAAAGTGCCGAGTGGCCCACGCGTTAATGCCATCAAAAAAGCATTACGTGCACACGGCCTATATTCAGTTTGCGAAGAAGCCGCCTGCCCAAATTTAGGCGAATGCTTTAATAATGGCACTGCCACTTTTATGATTATGGGTGATATTTGTACACGTCGCTGCCCCTTCTGTGACGTCGCTCATGGGCGACCAAAACCTCTGGATAAAGACGAGCCTCAAAAACTCGCCGATACCATTAAAGATATGAAGCTTCGTTACGTGGTAATTACCTCAGTAGATCGCGATGATTTACGTGATGGCGGCGCTGATCACTTTGCTCAATGCATCAAAGCTGTTCGCGCTAAAAACCCAACGATTCAAATTGAAGTGTTGGTACCTGACTTTAGAGGCCGCATGGATTTGGCCGTTGAAGTGTTAGTAAAAATACCGCCCGATGTGTTTAATCACAACTTGGAAACCATTCCCCGTTTATACAAAAAGGCCAGACCAGGGTCTGACTACCAATGGTCGCTAAACTTATTAAAGCGCTACAAAGAGGCACACCCTAACGTGCCAACTAAATCCGGCATTATGCTAGGCCTTGGTGAAACCATGGAAGAAACGCTTGAAGTCATGCGCGATTTGCGTACCCACGATTGCAACATGTTGACCTTAGGTCAGTATTTACAACCCAGCCAAGATCACTTAGCCGTTGAACGTTATGTAACACCGGAAGAATTTGATGAATTAGCCCGGCTAGGCAATGAGATGGGGTTTTCACACGTGGCCAGTGGCCCGATGGTACGCTCGTCATATCACGCAGATCAACAAGCTTCTGGCGTTATTGACTAGCGTTTAATACCGCCTCTACGTCGTCCAATCGTTGCGGCGTACCCACATCAACCCACACGCCTGAGTGAAGCTGTCCACCCACTTCACCGCGCGAAATGGCGTCATGAATAAGTGGCGCTAGCGGAAAAATAGCAGCCGTTTGTTGCGAAAAAAGAGCCGGAGTAAAAATACCTACGCCACTGTAGGTCAATCGCTCTCCCCCATGCTGAACAACTTGATCTTCATTTAAATAAAAATCCCCCGCCTGATTATGTTCTGGGTTTTTTACTAACACCAAATGCATGCTGTTATTGGCTTTAATGTTGAAATCAGTATAAGAAATATCAGTCCAAATATCCGCGTTCACAACTAAAAATGGCGCTTTCCCTAATAGCGGCAAAGCGTGTTGAATTCCACCGCCTGTTTCCAACGCTTGCGCGCCCTCATCTGAGTAATCAATCTGCACACCAAAACGCTCACCATTGCCCAAGGCGACCATAATCTGGTCACCTAAGTAGGCAACATTGATAACAAACTCACTAAAACCCTGGTTTTTTAACGCCAAAATATGGTGTTCAATCAAGCTTCGACCAGCGACTTTCAATAACGGCTTGGGACAGTTTTCCGTCAAACTGCCCATCCGTTCTCCACGACCCGCTGCCAACATCATCACCTTCATTCAACCACCCTATTTTGTTTGTCGTTGCTCAAACTTGTTCGCAATATCGTGTCTTTCCATTAACTCTGCCAACGGCTCCAACGCCTTATAGCGACGACAAACATTGATAACGTAGGATAGCGTCAACGGAATGTCGTTCAAATATCCGGGCTTTCCATCCCTTAAACATAAACGTGAAAAGATGCCCAACACTTTTAAATGACGTTGCACACCCATCCAATCAAACCATTGATAAAATTGTGCTCTATCAAATTCATCGGCATGGCCTTGCTTTTTTCGCTGCCGAATGAATTCGTCAAGCCACGTGTAAATTTTCTCATCCGCCCATTCGATATAACAATCCCTATACAAAGACACTAAATCATAAGTAATCGGCCCAATAACAGCATCTTGAAAATCAATCACGCCCGGATTGTTTTTTGTTGTCAGCATTAAATTCCTTGAGTGATAATCTCGGTGAACAAATACTTGTGGCTGCGCTAAGGCCGATTCACTCAATAAACTTTTAACCGATGCCAATGTCTGTTTGTCTGCTACGGACAATTCAACGCCCAACAAACGGCTGACAAACCACTCATCAAATAAACCCATTTCTTGCTGCAGCAAACCTGAATCGTACATAGGAATATCAAGCTCAGATGTGGGTAAACGATGCATTTTATGTAATGCCTGAACCGCATCATCGTATCGCTTATCAGCCGTTTCATCGTTCAAATCATCTAAGTAATTTTCCGAGCCTAAATCACTCAACACCAAAAAGCCCTTTTCTAACGACAGATGAAATATTTTGGGCACATTAATACCTTGCTCAAACAACAACGTCGCAATCGTAATAAATGATGTACAGTCTTCTTTTTCTGGCGGCGCATCCATCACCACAAACGACTCATCAGCCAGTATCACACGAAAATACCGCCTAAAACTTGCATCGCTAGATGCCGGCTCGCAACTAAATTTATCCGTGCCAAAAACACCTTGCAACCACGTTATTAAAAGTTGCTTACGTTCATCCACTACCATATTGAACCATTCGCCTTATCCAAATTCGCTCACGCTTGACACGCGTGTTAATATAACGAAAAAACACTAAAGTATCATTGAAGAAAACATCATTCTATGCGATTTTATACACCCTACGTTAGACACAAATAAAAAGGCGTCACCATTAACAGTTCTTATACATATTTTATTGCGGGGTTAGCTCTCTTATTCGCTTCATCACAGTCATTTGGCTACAGTGATTCTCAATGGGATTGTAAGCTTGCGAACGATGGGGAAACCTGGGACTGCTCAGCATCAACCGAACCTGCTGCCAAAGCAGTTAATACAAACAACGAGCCGCCGGCTGACGAAAAAACAACCGATGTCGCTACTACAAACAAAACAAGCAAGCCATCCGTTCCTCGTGTTCAGCTGGTTCGCAAATCCACACCTAAACAAGCAACTAAAGTCCCGATTAAGGTAACGTCACTAAATAAAACTGGCGCATGGGACTGCCAAGCAGGAGAGAACGGCACCTGGGATTGCGCCCAAACCAGTGCGCCTACAACCATTGAAATTGCTAGTATTGCAGACGATACGCCCATCACCGCTCAGAACGTTGATCGAATTAGAAGTAACGCTTTATTCCATCAAATGGTTAAGCAACTAAAAGTTGACCCTTGGGATACCTGCGAGGTCACAACAGAAAGCCAACGTGACAGCAGAAACGCTATCCAACAAAACCGCCTAAATGCAAGTGTCGACATTCAATCAGATTACGCCGAAATCCTTAATAAAAGCGATGCGAAATTTACAGGTAATGTTTTAGTTACACGTGCTGACCAATCCATTACTGCTGACCAGGTAACGTTTAATAACAAACAGCAAACAGCGTCTGCGTCGGGCGATGTTTTCTATCAAGAAAACGGTTTCGCTTTACACAGCGACCAAGCTCAACTTCAACTTAGCGACGACACAGGCCAATTCCAAAATAATCAATTTATTCTTGAAAACACGCACGCACGAGGCACCACTCAAGAAACCAACTTAATTAGCCGAAACATAACTCAGTCAACCAATGTAACTTACACAACCTGCGCGCCAAGCTCTAACGATTGGGAGCTTCAAGCTAGAAGCATAGAGCTTAATAAGGAAACTGGCCGTGGTACTGGGCGTGACGTATGGGTTGAAGTCTTTGATATCCCCTTGCTTTACACGCCGTATATCAGTTTCCCTATTGATGATAGGCGTCAATCTGGTGTATTAGCGCCAACCTTTGGCAATTCCGACACCACGGGTACTGACCTTTCTATCCCATATTATTGGAATATTGCACCCAATTATGACGCCACTATAACGCCACGCATCATGAGTGATCGCGGCTTGATGTTAGGCGGTGAGTTTCGTTATTTATCTAACAACAGTGAAGGCCAAGTCGCTGCAGGAATCTTAGACGATACAGATGTAAACGACCTAAGAGGTCAGTTCAGCTTGCAAGATAAAACTCGTTTATCTTCACGTCTTACATCCGATATTGACCTAAATTACATTTCAGATGATGACTACTTAGAAGACTTCGGTAACAGCCTAAGCGCATCAAGCGACCGTTATTTACGCAGCCAAGCCAGTCTAAACTACCGTGCTGACAATTGGACGCTATTGACTAAGTTAGACAACTACGACTCCATTGATGAATCTATATCTAGCGCCTCAAGACCTCATCGCCGCTTACCGCAAGTGCTCTTTAAACTGCACGAGACAGAAGTATTCGATATTGCAAAAGTTGATATGCGCAACGAATTTGTCTACTTCGAACACAGTGCTGATGTAGATGCCAAGCGTTTAGACATACACCCTGGCATTAGTATTCCATTCCACACACCCGGCAGTTTTATTACCCCAAGGCTTAGTGTAAGGCACACAGAATATCGCCTAAATGACCAAGCAGTTGGCGTTGATAGCCATCAAAGCAGAACCTTACCTATCTTATCTGTTGACTCTGGCCTCTTCTTCGAGAGAGATTTAAACATTGCAGGTGGCATGATTCAAACACTTGAACCACGCGCTTATTACTTATACGTGCCGCACAAAAACCAAAATGACATACCCTTGTTTGACACATCAGAATACGACTTCAGCTTTAATCAATTATTTAGAGAAAATCGATTCTCAGGTGCAGACAGAGTCGCCGATGCTAACCAGTTAACTCTCGCCGTCACATCACGGCTTATTGAATCTGAAACAGGCAGCGAACGTTTAAGAGCGAGCATTGGTACTATTGTTTACTTTGATGACCTTAATGTTGACCTTACAGAAACAGTAACAGATACGCTTGGTAACGATATAACGCCTGATAATAATGTAATAGATGACAACACATCCAGTCTTGTAGCAGAACTCTCTGCAAAAATAACGAATACTTGGTCTGCGCGCTCAGCAATACAATACGACCCACATGCTGGTAACACAGAAAAAGCGACCTTGGGCTTTCACTACCGAGATGGTGCAAACCGCTTATTCAACGCAACTTACCGTTCACGTTATGAAGGCAGCGTTGACGGTAACGGAAACTCCAACGATATTGAACAAACCGACTTATCGTTCAAGTGGCCCCTTTCCAAAGGGTGGAGCACCGTCGGCCGCTGGAATTATTCTGAAGAACACAACCTCTCACTCGACACATTTATTGGGCTTGAAAAAGACACTTGTTGTTGGCGCCTACGAGTTATTGCGAGGCGTTACGTTAACGATGCATTTGATGAAGAACCTAAGGAAGGTATATTCTTCCAATTTGAACTTAAAGGATTAACCAGCTTCGGTGAAAAATTAGATTCATTCCTAGAAGAAGGCATCTTAGGTTACCAAACACCTGAACAATAATTTTCACTCACGACTCCCACCTAGAACATACAGGTAGCTGCCTGGTTCTATATTTTACTTTGCATAATATGAAAAAATTAAAGCTCTCAATCTATATTCCAGTCATACTATTTTTAAGCCTATTTTCTATCCAGGGCTTAGGACAAAACTCGGTAAACAGAATCATCGCTATCGTTGATAAAGGCCTCATTTTACAGAGCCAACTAGACGAACAAGTCAAACAAATGTACCAGCGTTTACCTGCTGAACAACGCGCCTCCATAGCACGAGACGACATTGAAATGCGCGTTCTCGATAGAATGATTATTACCGAACTGCAACTGCAAATCGCACGACGTAGTGCAATGAAAATCTCAGACGCGGATATACAAGCATCAATCGATCGCATTGCAAACGCTAATAAGCTATCGCCCGAGAAATTCCTAGACGTCCTACAAAAAGACGGCGTTACATTAAAGTCGTTTCAAAAATCTATTCGCGACCAGATGTTAGTTAGACGAGTTCAATCAAGCTACGTTCATCATGAAGTCAAAGTCTCTGAACAAGAAGTAGCGAGCTTCTTGAAACTGCTAGAACAAAACCAAGGCGATCAATCTACAGAGTACCGTTTAGGCCATATCCTCATTGCAACACCTGAAAACGCCTCTCCAAAACAAATAGAAAAAGCCAAGAGCAAAGCTGATGGCATTATTAGTTCTTTAAATAACGGCAAAAAGTTTTCTACCTTATCCATTGCCCAATCTGACGCCAACAACGCACTTGAAGGCGGCGACCTAGGATGGATGAAGCTCGCGCAAATGCCCTCATTATTAACCCCTTACGTTGAGAAAATGCAAACAGACGAACATTCTGCTGCCATTCAAAGCCCCAGCGGATTTCATATCATTAAATTATTTGAAACGCGCGGTCAACAAAAAGTCATGGTGACCAAAACACACGTGCGACATATTCTTATAAAAATTAATGCGCTAGTCAGCGATAAGATTGCTCAAGAACGCCTGCTTAATATTAAGGAACGACTTGAAAATGGTGAGGATTTCACGACGTTAGCAAGGGCCAACTCTGAAGACAGGGGCTCCGCTATTAGCGGAGGCGACCTTGATTGGGTTCAGCCTGGCGCCTTGGTTCCTGCATTTGAAACAGCAATGAATGCATTAGAAATAAACGCAATAAGCTTACCGGTTCAAACCCAATTTGGCTGGCATTTAATACAAGTGTTAGAGCGCGAAGATCAAGATAACACGCAATTAATGCGCCGAGCTCAAGCACGTTCACAGCTGCAGAAACGTAAAGCCGATGCTGCCATTGAATCGTGGCTGACAAAGCTGCGTGACGAAGCTTATGTCGAATACCGCCTAAAAAACTAGGCACTTTTCCGCACATCCTTTAATTAACAAGTGCACATACCCAGAATAGCTATTACCCCTGGCGAACCCGCAGGTATTGGCCCGGATATCTGTTTGCAAATTTGCGCTCAAGACTGGTCTTGTGAGCTTATTTTTATCGCCGATCCCGACTTGCTACAGCGACGTGCAAGTCAGCTAGGGTTGGATATCAATATTCAAATTGTCGACCTTAGCCAGCCCCCTAGCGGCCATCGCGCAGGTATTTTAAAGGTACTCCCTGTTAAGCTATCCAACCAAGAGCATTCTGGAAAACTGGATGCTCGTAATGCCAGTTATGTTATCGAAACACTGAGGACTGCGGCTCAATTGTGCATGGATAAAACTTGTGTCGCCGTTGTTACCGGCCCCGTACAGAAAAGCATCATTAACCAAGCCAGTATTGCTTTTTCTGGGCACACAGAGTTTTTTGCTGAGGTCTGCGGCGGCTTCCCTGTGATGCTGCTGGCAACAACAAAACTTAAAGTCGCTTTAGCCACAACGCACCTACCACTTAAAGACGTTAGCCAAGCTATCACTCGCCCTTTATTACAAAACGTCATCACGATACTTCACCATGACTTGCAAAAAAAATTCGCTATCCAATCTCCACGTATTGCCGTTTGCGGACTAAACCCACACGCAGGTGAAAACGGTCATATCGGCCAAGAAGAACTCGAAACGATCATTCCAGCCCTCAACGCTTTACGGGAAAAGGGATTTAAATTAACCGGCCCCTTACCAGCCGACACTGCCTTCAATCCACCCATTCTAAAGAATCACGATGTTATTCTCGCCATGTATCACGACCAAGGTCTACCTACGCTTAAATATGCCGGGTTTGGCGAAGCTATCAACATTACCCTTGGTTTGCCTATAATTCGCACCTCTGTCGATCATGGCACTGCTCTTGGGTTAGCTGGCACAGGACAAGCCAGCGCCAGTAGTTTAAAATCCGCACTCATTATGGCAATTCAACTCGCATCAAAATATAACAGTGAACAAACCACATAAAGCTCGTAAACGTTTCGGTCAAAACTTTCTACAAGATAGTCGTATCATTCATCAAATAGTGATGGCGATTGACCCCACTCCTAGCGACCACCTTGTTGAAATTGGTCCCGGCCAAGGTGCTATTACCGAACCTTTATTGGATACTCACTGTCAACTTGATGTGGTTGAGCTAGATAGAGATCTAGTTGAGCGACTTAAAATCAGATTTTCGCACCTTAAACGTTTCACATTACACAGCGCAGACGCATTAAGCTTTGACTTTTCAGCACTCGACAACAACAAACCTTTACGAATTATAGGAAATTTGCCTTACAACATTTCGACCCCGCTGTTATTTCATTTATTGAGCCAAGCGTCGCATATTCAAGATATGCACTTTATGCTGCAAAAAGAAATTGTTAATCGATTACAAGCTCAGCCGGGAAGCAAACAATTTGGTCGACTCAGCATTATGATTCAGCTCCATTGTCGTGTTGAAGCTTTGTTTGATGTAGACCCTGAATGTTTTCACCCGCGGCCAAAAGTGATGTCGAGCATCGTCAGATTAACGCCCCACGCTGAACAACCCTATCAAATTGACGATATGGAATTATTTGAGAACGTCGTTAAAACCGCATTCTCGCAACGTCGTAAAACCATTAGGAATACCTTAAAAAAAATCTGTAACGATGATACCTTTAATGCCGTTGGGATTAACCCAAGCGCACGAGCTGAAGCACTCAGTATCGATAACTTTGTGGCACTGAGCAACCATATCAGTCGCTCTTAAGTTCTATCAAGCAGTTTCAATTGGATACAACATATTGATCAATTGATACGACAAATACAGATAACAAAAGGTTAACAACAAACAGGTCGACAGGTTTTTACGTATCGTTTCTCTGATAATATTCGCCATAACCACAAAACTCCAACACACGATCAAAAAAACCACCAAACCAGCCGCACCCGTTGGCTGCTCGTTATTGGATAATGTTTGCACCCAAAATATGAAGGGGGTGCTGAATACGGTTATCAAGGCGCCACTGCCATAAATAGCAATCAATGATTGATTAAAGCGATTCGGCACAGAAAAGAAACTCACCAAAACGTACATAAACAAACCAATTAGAACCGTATCTATTAAAGCCTGAATAACGGCGTCAATGATTGGAATGTTGCCAGATAATAAAACTGTACCCGACATAAAGTAGGTAAAAAATACAATTTTCATTAACATCGTATTATCAGGTACATCTTGCGGACCTTTCTTTATTAAACAAAGGTCGAGAAATAACCGTAGTAGCATTTTATAATCGTTAGCCATGCTCCAAGTATGCTGTACCATGACTGCATATTCAATGCAGTAGCTTCAAATTTAGATGAAATTAACTCCGGATGACCAAATAGCGTTTAGAATTATTGAGCTCAATCAAGAGCATCAAGATTTGCACTATATAATTGACCACTTATCCGAAGAAACACACCCTGACCAATTGCGAATACGCCGCCTTAAAAAGCGTCGACTTTTTATTAAAGACCAAATTTCTCACTTAAAAAGCAACCTAATTCCTGACATTGACGCCTAATGGAACAAATCAGTCATGAGCAGTTTGAGCGCCTGATTAAAGACGCTGAGGTTATTGAAAAAGACGGTTTTGGACTAAAGGTTCTTGATACTAAAAAAGGTGAAATGATAAAACTGTTTCGTCGTAAGCGTTTTTTTTCTACCGCCCTTTTCAAGCCTTATGCTATTCGCTTTGTGGATAATGCAAAAAAATTGACGCGGCTTGGCATCCCCACTATTAGCATCAATCGGTTGGTTTGGTGTGGCAGTATAAAACGGCATATTGTTATCTATGAACGACTAGAGGGAGAGTTACTGCGCGACGTATTAACTCAATCGAACACGCTGGTTGAAGATATCTACAAACAGTTTGGCAGCTTCATCGCAACCTTACACAACAAAGGCGTTTACTTTCGATCTGCGCATTTTAAAAACATCCTGGTGTTACCTAACGGTAACTTAGGCTTGATCGATATTTCTGATATGCAAATCAAACGTCACACGTTAAACATCGGCTTACGACAACGAAACTTTGAGCATATTCTGCGCTATCAAGAAGATAAGAAGTTAATTCAAAGCCACTTTGAAGCGTTTACCACCGCTTATATGACACGTAGTCAGCTTAATGAAAATAATGCGCTTAAAATAAAACAAACTATTCAGACTATTATCGCTAACACACAAGAGTCATAGCTTCACTCAAGCTAAAAAACGCCTTGCTTTGTTAATGTTGTTTTTTTCTATTTTTCAACTTTTCCCAAAGCTTTTCCGACGCTTGGCTAAGCTCATTCTCTTTTTGATACATTTTAAAGAACTGCAACTTATCTTCGTCTTTCCAGTCATTAGATCGACGTAAAAGTGTATCTAAATCTCTTAATACAGCCCGCTCCCTAAAGACCACTTTTTTTACCTTTTCCAAATCTATAACCCGCACATCGAACCCACCAGTAGATAAATTCTTTACAAAAACATGCTTAGGGTACAGGCAGCCATGTTGAAAATTATGCCGATGCATCGCATGCATTAATTCAATGATTTTAGTAAAAAGTAATACCTTTTGTTCTTCATTAGGAAGAAGCGTACCGCCTATTTTATAGTCATCTGAAGACAGCGGAATAAACCCTGCTAACTCCTCGGTCATAATACATGCTCGCTTTTTTCCTTCCTCTTTCCATTGATTAAAAAACACTAAATCTAGAGAAGGGATATTACAATCTTGAAAAGACTGAATAACGTTAAACTCTCGAAAAAATGTAGGAATACCCTTTATGGGATGAGACATCGATCGGGTCACATGATCCTCTTGCCGCTTTAGAAACACGCCCACTTTACCCCCCAATGGTAATTTCAACTCAATACGCGAAACACCACTCCAGCCACCCCGGCAATAATTCGGCTCTTCAAACCAATCTGCTTTTAAAGCCCAGATTTTCTCATGTGTATCTAAGCCATTAAATACAAGTATATCTCGCCATTTTTCAGCTATATAAGGCATCTCTTAAACTATCTCCCTGGCTATTTAATGTCTTTAAGTCATTCATTATATCGGTATATATTTCACGGTACTCGATTAAATGTTACGCCAAAAGAACAACATATATTGACAACTATTGGCTTAGGTAACCCGGCTGCTTGGGCTTCATTCAATAATGGTGACATTATTTCCGAGGAATCACTACCTGTATCAAAATCACGTTACCTTCAACTAAAAGAGCGGTTTATTTCAAGCGTTACAACCATGCTAAAAAACCTTGGGTATTTTTCATTCGACGGAGTAAGGCCGCCAACAAGCTCATTAATTATCAACGCCTTAAAGAATTTATATTTCGACATTAGATACCATTGCCCTATACGAACAGCGTTCTTTTGAGCGGTTAAAAATCGCTTGCATCGTAACGAAAGAGCAACCCAACACGATGCCGATTAGTGAGTTTTTACCGACGCTCTGTTGAAGATGCCAGACCATAAGCGCCTTATTATTTTAGATAGTTTAAAGAAGCAAATCTATAACCAGCTAAGAGCAGCTCATGCTAACGGCTTTTTCCACCTTGATTTAAAATGGCGACATCCTCATTCAAGAAAAAAGGGGTATTTACACGCCCATATGGATTGATTGTCTACGAGGCATCCAACTACGTTATTTGAATTATCGGCTCAAAGTAGCTAATTTGAGCGGCTTAACACGCAAAGCATTATCCTTTTTCACCACCACTCAACTTTACCGCATGCTCTGCCAATACCTCGGCCAAACCGCGACAAGAGAAGAAGCCTGTAAACTCTTTTCGGACATTTCAAAACACCTGCCAAGGCGTCCGCCTAAAATACAAAAACACTAATATTTCAGATGTTTAGCCCATAGACGAAGCGCCTTCTTTTCCACCTTAATCCAAAACTCTTTATTATTTCTAAACTCTGTTTTCAACGAGTTTTTTGAATATTCACGAACAAATCGGTAAAAATCTCTTTTAGTAAAGCCAATATCCATACTCGAGAAATACAACGCCGCTAAATCTTTTATCAGCCACCTTTGCGGTGTTTTTGGCCTAATCTGCACGCGATGTAAATCAATTAAATACAATGGCAGCTCACTAAGGTCTATTAGCGATTGAAGCTCGCTTTCATTCAATAAGAAATGACAAATATACAGGTCTCTGTGATTAATCCCATTTTCATGCAGTTCACGTGTAATGCTCGCCACACGTTTTATTAAAGCGTGTTTCAAGCGGCGCTCGGGTTTATTCACCGCCCAATCAGCACAAAAGTCTTCCAGACTAATCGCGGGTTCAAGTGATTCAGTAATAACAAACGACTCTAATTCGGCCAGATTGAAACCACGTTGCCCATAAGCTGCCAACGTCATTGTTTTGATACCTAACTTCGTTAGCGCATAGATTGCGTCATATTCATTTCTTGCGCCCAAAACAGGCTTGCGCCCTTGCACAAGGTTTTTGATAATTTCACGCCAGCCGACACCGTTGTGAATTTTTGCAAAATATTCGTTGCCATTTAAGTCGAATTTAAACGTTTTACGACGCGCAACTTGTCGATACATTTCCCCATCAAGCGCCATTAATTCATCAAAATTAGGAAGGCCACCCCAATCTTTCTCGAACTGTTGGGAAACCTCAGAAGGCATTGACTAGACGCTCCGCAACTTTCTCAATCGCCTCTACTGCTTTCTCTGGCATGCTATATAAATCTTCGTTATCTGCATATTCAAGCGCATGGTTTATCCATTTATCCTTATCACACATTAGCATCTTCTCTAACACCCTATTTAATGCTACTTGCGAGAATGGCAACGGTAACACCTCACCCGCCATAGACTTTCGCACATGTTTCGCATATCCACATACACCAGTCACCAACATCGGCAAACCAGCAACCATTGACTCTAGAATAACCGTGCCGGTATTTTCTTTTCTTGCAGGGTGCACCAGTAAATCTGCAGCTAATAAGAAATCAGGTACATCCGATCGGCCACCCATAAAGTGAACATGATCAGCAACACCCATTTGTCAAATGCTCATATGAACCAGCATCACCTTCACCAACAACCATCAAATGCGTTTTTAGCCGTAACATTTCAGGCAATATTGCAATTGCCTTTATCGCCCTATCAACACCTTTTGTTTTAAAGGCCGACCCCACCATTAGAACAAGAATTTCATTTTCAGCTAACTGAAGCTTCTTACGGAATGTCTTTCTACGTTGTTGTGCGTCTACTGATTTACGGCGATTTAAATCGATACCGGGTGGCAATGCCACTAATCGTTCCATTGGCGTATGGTAATGTTCTTTAAATAACTCCGTTTGCACATCTGAAATCATCAGGCAAACTGTTTCACTATCCATTCCAAAAACAGCCTCTTCCGCAGCCGCATAAAAACGATACCGCGGGTTCAGTTTTTCCAAAAACGAAGCATCTGTAAAACGGTCTACATAACAAGGGTCCGCCGCATAATACACACCAACACCAGGTATTTTATTAAAACCAATGACAACGTCGTATTGTTCATGCTCCAACCTCTCAGCAAATCGCCGATGGAAACTAGCCACTCTTGCATGGTTACTCCAACCATTCGGGGAAAGGATATGCACATTACAACCCGTCACCAACTCGCCCTGCCATTCCATGACGTATACGTCAACCGAGTGTCCTTTTTCAATGCAAATATTTGCAATTCGCATAAAGTCGCGCGCCAAGCCACCGTAAGGAAAATATTTGTAGAGTGCAAAAGCTAAATGCATAAAAAACTGATCGAATATGTCACGTTTAGTAAAATTTTATTTTACCCTTAATCAACCTGCGAGTACCCTTACTATGCGTTAAAATATTAAATACCTAAGCAAAAAGACTAAAACGTGAGCACAAAAGCCAAACAAAACAGTTCAACGAACCCAAACAGTAGCCTTCAGATTTACTTAAGGCTAATGGAATATGTTTTACCTTATTGGAAGCCCTTTGCCATCAGCCTTGTCGGTTTTTTAATTTTTGCCATGACCCAACCTGCGCTAGCGGCATTAATGGAATACTTAGTCGACTCCTTACAAGCTGAACAAAGAACAGAAATTTACTGGGTCCCCTTAGCCACCATATGTATTGTATTTTTTAGAGGCATTGGTTCCTTTCTTGGTAGTTATTACATTGCAAAAGTTGCGAATAACGTTGTGCATAATTTACGTTGTGAAATATTCGACAAATACACCACGCTACCCAATGCTTATTTTGATGACCATAATTCAGGGCACCTACTTTCACGGGTTACTTACAACGTCCAACAGGTAACCGCTGCCGCAACGGATGCCGTTAAAGTCGTTGTCAGAGAAGGCCTTACTGTTATCGGCCTACTCGGTTACTTGCTGTACATGAACTGGGCCTTATCACTTGTATTTCTTGCTATAGCGCCGATTATAGGCTTACTCGTCAGCTATGCCGGCAAACGCTTTAAAGCTATCAGCAAACGCATCCAAACTTCCATGGGCGACATCACCCATGTCTCATCCGAACTGATTAACAACTACCGCGTTGTACGTAGCTTTGGTGGTGAAGAATACGAAAAAGGACGCTTCAAGCAAGCCAGCTTTTCTAACTTCAAACAAGCCATGAAAATGGTTCAAACAAGTGCTATTAACACACCTACATTACAGCTGATTGTCGCCTCAGCTCTCGCATTAATGATTTATTTAGCTTTGCTGTTTATGACCGACGCATCGCCTGGGGAATTTGTCGCGTATATTACAGCCGCCGGGTTAATGCCCAAACCTATTCGGCAACTCAGCGAAGTTAACGCCAAGATCCAAAAAGGTATCGCAGGTGCAGAGAGTATCTTTGAAGTTCTTGATACGGATGCTGAAGAAGATTTAGGCAAGCACACAACTGACCATATTAAAGGTCATATCGAAATTAAAAACATGAGCTTCACGTACTCAGGTACAACTAAGGCCGCTCTGAAAGATATAAATATCGATCTTAAGCCGGGCATGATGATAGCGTTAGTTGGGCAATCGGGCAGCGGAAAAACAACCTTGGCTAACCTTATTCCACGTTTTTATACTCACCAACAAGGAGAAATCCTTCTCGATGGCGTTGATGTAAACGATTACACATTGAAAAACCTGCGCCAGCATATTTCACTCGTTACACAGAATGTCACCTTATTTAATGACACCATAGCCAACAATATTGCCTATGGTGCATCTAGGGACACGCCACTAGAGGAAGTAAAACAGGCAGCAAGAAATGCCAATGCAAAAGAATTTATAGACGCACTGCCTGAAGGCTGGGACACGATGGTGGGCGAAAATGGTGTCAAACTGTCGGGCGGCCAACGCCAACGTATTGCCATTGCTCGCGCCCTATTAAAGGATGCCCCTATATTGATTTTAGATGAAGCCACCTCAGCACTTGATACCGAATCTGAAAGAAATATACAAGCCGCTTTAGATACCGTTATGAAAGACCGAACAACTCTAGTCATTGCTCATCGTTTATCAACCATAGAAAAAGCGGACCTGATACTTGTTATGAAAAACGG